>NCEA01000018.1 GCA_002280515.1 Rhodobacterales bacterium 32-67-9 | reverse complement strand
CAGGCGCGCATGTCGAAAGCGCTGACAGACATCGCAATCCCCAGACCCAGCCCTGATGAAGAAACAGCGTTCCGGCTCAGGGATTGTTTCAGCGACCTGTTAGGTCGCGATCGTGCTTTTCCTCGGCCTCATGGTCACACTGCCGGTGCCGTTCGGCAACACGATGCCGGCGATCTCGATCATCCACTTGTCGCTCGGCTTTACCACCGCGCTCGGCAGCGTCCTCGGCGTGGCGAGCGCGGTGACCGTCGCGGGCGCCCGGCTCATCGGGTTCTGATTAGACGTTGGCCCAACCGCCGTCGATGTTGATCGCCTGACCGGTGACGAACCCGCTCTCGTCGCTGGCGAGGTAGACGGCGAGCGCAGCGATCTCCTCCGGCCGGCCGAGCCGGCCCATCGGCTGGCGCGCGATGAAGGCGGCGCGCGCGGTCTCGTAGTCGCCGAGCGCCCGCATCCGCGCCTCGAGCGAAGGGCTTTCCACTGTCGCCGGGCAGATCGCGTTGGCACGGATGCCTTGGCCGATGAAATCTGCGGCAACCGACTTGGTCATCCCGATCACCGCCGCCTTGGTCGCCCCGTAGACGAAGCGGTTCGGCGCCGCGATGACCGACGACACGACCGAGGCGACCGAGACGATGGAGCCGCCGCCCGCCGCGATCATCGCCGGCAGGAAGGCGCGGGTCATCAGGTACATGGACCGGACGTTTATGTTCATCGAGAGGTCGAACGCTTCCTCGTCGCAATCGAGGATGGTGCCGTGATGGACGAAGCCGACGCAGTTGAAAAGGATATCGACCGCACCCGCCTCGCGTGCCGCCGCCTCCACCGCCGCCGCATCGGTCGCGTCGAGCCAGCGGGTACGGATCCCCGCGCCCGCCAGCCCTTCAAGCGCGCCCATGTCGAGATCCGTGGCGATCACCTCGGCACCTTCGACCGCGAAGGCCTGCGCCGTCGCGCGTCCGATCCCCGCCCCCGCGGCTGTCACGAAAGCCCGCTTTCCCGTCAATCGCATCACCATCTCCTCACATCACCGCGCCAATCTGCCACGGCACGAATTCCGCGCCGCCAAAGCCCAGCGCCTCGCTCTTTGTCCGTTCGCCCGAGGCGACGCGGATCAGGTCCTCGAAGATCTGTCGCCCCTTTTCTTCGACGCTCATGCCTGCGCTGACGATGTCGCCGCAGTTGATGTCCATGTCCTCTTCCATCCGCGCGTGCATCTCGGAATTGGTGGCGAGCTTGTAGCAGGGCACCGGCTTGTAGCCTGAGACCGATCCGCGCCCCGTCGTGAAGGCGATGAGGTTGGCGCCGGAGGCGATCTGGCCGGTGACCGAACAGGGATCGTAACCGGGGCTGTCCATGTAGACGAAACCCTTGGTGTCGATCGGCTCGGCGAACTTGTAGACCCCGGCAAGCGGCGCGGTGCCGCCCTTCGCCACGGCACCAAGCGACTTTTCAAGGATCGTCGTCAGCCCGCCCCGCTTGTTGCCGGGCGAGGGGTTGTTGTCCATCTCGCCCTCGTTGCGGGCGGTGTAGTCTTCCCACCAGCGAATCCGCTCGATGAGCTTTTCGCCGACCTCCCGGCTGACCGCGCGGCGGGTCAGAAGATGCTCGGCCCCGTAGATTTCCGGCGTCTCCGAAAGGATCGTGGTGCCGCCGTGGCGCACCAGCAGGTCCGAGGCCGCGCCGAGCGCCGGGTTCGCGGTGATGCCGGAATAGCCGTCAGAGCCGCCGCATTGCAGGCCGATGGTCAACTCGCTCAGCGGTGCCGGCTCGCGCCGGGCGGCATTCGCCTCCGCCCCCATCTCGCGCAGCCTGGCAAGTCCCGCCTCGATCGTCGCGCGTGTGCCGCCGGTCTGCTGGATCGTCATGTAGCGGAAGTTGCCGCCCGCGCGGAGCCGCCCTTGCCCGACCAGATCGGCGATCTGCATCACCTCGCAGCCGAGACCGACCAGCAGGATGCCGCCGAAATTCGGATTGCGGGCATAGCCCTGCAGCGTGCGAAACAGGGTCCGGTAGCCCTCGTTCACCCCGGACATTCCGCAGCCAGTGCCGTGGACGATGGGCACGACGCCGTCGACATGGGCGAGATCGGCGAGCCAGGGCGCCTTCTCCGCCGCCTCGGCGATGAAACGCGCGACGCTGCCCGAACAGTTCACAGAGGTGAGAATGCCGAGGTAGTTGCGCGTGCCCACACGACCGTCGGCGCGGCGATAACCGAGGAAGGTCCGCCCGTCCTCCACCGGCGGCAGCGGCGTATTGGCCGACGCATGGGCGTAGTCCTCGCTGTGCCCGCTCATACCGAGGTTGTGGCTGTGGACATGCGCGCCCGCCGGAATGTCCTCGGTCGCCGCGCCGATGATCTGGCCATAGCGCAGGATGTTTTCACCTTTCGAAAGCGCCCGGACGGCGATCTTGTGCCCGCGGGGCACCGGCTGGGTCAGCGGCACCGGGACCCCCGGCGCCTCGGCACCCGCAGCAAGGTCGGAAAGCGCGATGACGACATTGTCGCCCGGATGCAGGCGGATGGTCCTTGCGGCAGGCTCAGTCATATAGCATCTCCGCGGAGCGAGGCGGCCGGAGTGCTTGACAGCCATCCGGTCCACACTAACATGCTAACATGTTACATAGGCCCGACGTGGAACCGCAAGAGAGAACTCCCTCCGCCCCCCGGCTTCGCAAGCTCGACCTCTTCTCGGGTTCGCTGGCGGCGCGCACCTATCAGTCGCTGCGCGAGGCAATCCTGCAACTGGCCTACCGCCCCGGCGAACTGCTGCGCAAGGGTGATATCTGCGCGGAGCTCGGCGTCTCCCGCTCGCCGGTTTCCGAAGCGATCGCGCGGCTCGCCACTGAAGGCCTGGTCGACGTGGTGCCGCAGGCCGGCACCTTCGTCGCCCGCTTCTCGATGGCAGAGATCCGCGAAGGCGCGTTCCTGCGCGAGGCGATCGAACTGGCCGCTATCGAGATGATCGCGCCGGCGATGACCGAAGACCAGCTCGTCCAGCTCCGCCGCAACATCCGTGTGCAGGAAGCGCTGGTGGAGGATGCCGACTTCGCCGGCTTCTACAAGCTAGATGCCGAGATGCACGCAATGCTGCTGTCGTTCACCGGCTATCGCAAGCTTGGCCAGGTCGCGGAATCCGCCTGGCTTCACGTCAACCGCGCCCGCCAGCAGGTGTTGCCGGTGCCCGGCCGCGTCGCCGCGACACTCAAGGAACATCAGGCGATCCTCGACGCGCTCGAGGCGCGCGACCCCGACCGCGCGCGGGAGGAAATGCGGTGGCACCTCCGTCAGCTCATGAAATTCCTCGTGCCCCTCGAACGCGAACGACCCGACCTCTTCGACCCCGACTGACGCGAACCTGCGGATGGACCAACGGATGCAGACGCCCCCGACCTAAACTATCCCGACCACGCATCCGCCGCTCCGCCACCGGCGAGACGAAACGCGGGCTCGATGCACGGGCGGCTTGGGCGGCGGATGGCGCTCTGGATGGGGCAGGACGGGTTCGACTATGCCTTCCAGGCTGATTGCCAGCGGATGAGGAATGCCACCATTGCCGCATACGCCGAGATGGCCGACTACGATCCCGCCCGCGACATCTCCGTCGAATACTAGCCGTACGAACTCCGCGCATTTGCACGGATGCTGGACGTGGCGATCACGCTTCCAGGTCTCGGCGAATCGGCCCGCTACGCCTTTGTCGGAAACGGCGGCAATCAGGCCCTGGCCCCCGTACGCCTCGTGGCAAAGGCCGCAACGGCGGGCGGAGACACGGTCCTGAGACTCATCTCCGGACCCTGAGGCCCAAGGTGAGTTTACACCCCTTCAGCCAGCCGAATTTGGCCCAAGCCGGTAGAATTCCGCCGCCGTCCCGCCGAAGACCCGCGCCCGGTCCGGATTGCTCAACCCCGCAGTCAGCGCCTCCGCCGCCCGCAGCCAGTCCGAATACTCACAACGCAGCCGGCAAACCGGCCAGTCCGATCCCCACATGACCCGCTCCGGCCCGAAGGCGGCGAGGACATGGTCTGCGTAGGGACGCAGGTTTTCCACCGTCCAACCCTCCCGCGCCTCGGTCACCAGTCCTGAGAGCTTCACGCAGGCCCCGGTCTCTTCCGCCAGCCGCGTCATGCCCTCGGCCCAGGGGCCGTAGACTTCGGGCGAGTGGCTGCGGATCGCGGGTTTCATGCAATGATCGAGAACCACCCGTATCTCCGGATATCGCTTCAGGATTTCCAGAAAATTCCCAAGATGTCTGGAAAACCCCAATGCATCGAAGCTGAGCCCGAGATCCGTGATCGCCTGGAAACCCCATTGGACATCCTCGCGCAGCAACCAGTCGACGTCGGGAATGTCCTGGATCATCGGCCGCACCCCGAGGAACTTCGGATGCCCCGCCAGCCGTTCCAGAACAGCCCGGTCTTCGGGTCGCTCGAAATCCACCCATCCGACGACCCCGGCCACCGAAGGTGTCGCATCGGCGATGCCGAGCAGGTAGTCCGTCTCGGCCACCGTCGCCGCCGCCTGCACGAGAACGGTCCGCCCGATGCCCTGCGCCGCAAGCTCCGGCGCAAGGTCGGCCGGACCGTAGACCCGCGCGAGCACCGGATCGTCCTTCGGCATCCAGTCGTAATCGCCCCTCGCGGGGTTCCAGTAGTGTTGATGCGCGTCGATCCTCTCCATCGCCGTCACCCTACCGGCGCGTCGCTGCGCATCAGCCCCTCGGCCTTGAGATCGGCCCAGAGTGCCGCCGGAACTCTGGCCGTCGCGGCTTCGAGATTGGCCCTCACCTCCGCGACGCGCTGGCCGCCCGGAATGACCGAGACCACCGAGGGATGACAGAGCGGGAACTGGAACGCCGCATCGACCATCCGCACCCCGTGACGGGCGCAGACCGCCTCGATCCGCGCCACCCTGTCCAGTATCTCGGGCGGGGCAGGATCGTAGTTGTAGAAGGCGCCGGGCCGCGCGCCGGTGGCGAGAATGCCGGAGTTGTAGGGCCCGCCGATGACGATGCCGATCCCCCGCACCGCGCAGAGCGGCAGGAAGCTTTCCAGCGCCTCCTGCTCCAGAAGCGTATAGCGCCCGGCAAGAAGGAAAAGGTCGAAATCGCCGCGCTCGGCCATCCACTGGCAGGGTTGCCATTCGTTGATCCCCGCCCCAAAGGCGCGGATCACCCCCTGATCGCGCATCTCCACCAGCGCCCGGTAACCGCCCGCCATGAAGTCCGCAAGCCGCGCGTCGAGCGCCGCCTGCGAGCCGTGGTTGAAGACGTCAAGGTCATGGGCATAGAGGATGTCGACCCGGTCCAGACCCAGCCGCTCCAGCGAGACCTCCAGGGAGCGGTAGACCGCGTCATAGCCGTAATCGTAGACCTCGGCCCGGTTCGGCACGTCGAACCACTTGCCGATGCCGTCGCGCTGCGCTTCCGGCACCGCCCGAAGCAACCGCCCGACCTTGGTCGAGAGCACGTAGTCGTCGCGCCTCTTGCCGCGCAGGAAACGGTTCAGCCGCGTCTCCGACAGGCCGAAGCCGTAAAGCGGCGCGGTGTCGAAATAGCGCACGCCCGCCGCCCAGGCCGCGTCGAGGATCGCCTCGGCCTCCGCCTCCGAAATCGCCCGGTAGAGATTGCCAAGCGGCGCGCCGCCGAAGCCCAGTTCGGTGAAGTCGAGCCCGCCGTTGCCGAGCCTGTCCCAGTGCCGTGTCGCAAGGGTCATCCATACCTCCGGGATTCCACTAACATGCTAGCATGAATCACTTGGGGGCCAATCCTTTCCACGCTAGTCTCGGCAACGAAATGCCATAAAGGGAACGACAGATGAGGAAATTCAGGGCCGTTTTCGGCGACGGCAAGCCGGTGATCGCCATGGTGCATTTCGGAGCACTTCCGGGCAGCCCGCTCCATGATGCCGAAGCCGGGATCGACGGTCTCATAGACGGCTGCCGCGCCGACCTTCACGCTTTGCAGAACGCGGGCTTCGACGCGGTCATGTTCGGCAATGAAAACGACCGCCCTTACGAATTTGATGTCGACACCGCCTCGACCGCGACGATGGCCTATGTGATCGGGCGGCTCCGGCCCGAGATCACCGTGCCCTTCGGCGTCAATGTCCTCTGGGACCCGATGGCGACGCTGGCCCTGGCGGCCGCGACCGGCGCCCGGTTCGTGCGCGAGATCTTCACCGGCACCTACGCAAGCGACATGGGCCACTGGGCGCCTGACGCGGGCCGGGCCATGCGCTACCGCGACCGGCTCGGCGCGAGCGACGTGGCGATGCTCTACAACATATCGGCCGAGTTCGCCGACAGCCTCGACCGCAGGCCCCTGCCAGACCGGGCGCGCTCCGCCGTATTTTCCTCGATCCCTGACGCGGTTCTCGTCTCTGGCCAGATCACCGGCGAAGCCGCGCGGATGGAAGACCTCGAAGCGGTGAAGGCCGTGCTGCCCGACACGCCGGTCCTGGCAAACACTGGGGTGAAACACGCGACCGTGGCCGAGGTGCTGCGCGTTGCCGACGGCTGCATCGTCGGTTCGGCGCTTAAGCAGGACGGCGACACCTGGAAGCCGGTCGATCCCGACCGGGCGGCGGATTTCATGGCGCGCGCCCGCGCGGTACGTCGGGGCCGGTGATGGAAACGCTCCGTCAGAATCTGACCGACCTCATGCTGATCCCCGGCCTGTCGGGGCACGAGGACCGGGTACGCCGCCATCTCGCGGCGGCCCTCGCCGCCGACGGGATCGAGAGCCGTTCGGACCGCATGGGCAACCTGATCGCGACTTTCGCGGGCGACCCGAAGGCACCGTCAGTCATGGTCTTCACCCATATGGACCAGTTGGGCTTCATCGTCCGCAAGATCGAGGCCGACGGCCTGATCCGGGTCGAACGCCTTGGCGGTGTGCCTGACCGGGCGCTGGCCTCGCAGGCAGTCCTCCTCTGCGTTGGTGAGAGCCGCGATGTGCCGGGCGTCATCCTCAACAAGGCGCACCACGCGACCCGGCCCGACGAGAAGATGCATGTCGTCGCGACGGCGGACATCGTGATCGACACCGGGCACGGCTCCAAGGCGGCGGTCGAGGCGGCCGGGATCCGCATCGGCACGCCCGTCACCTACCGGCCGAATGTCCTGCCGCTCGCCGGCAATCGCATCGCCGGGACCAGCATCGACGACCGTGCCGGCTGCGCGGTGCTGCTCGACCTCGCCCGACGACTCGCGCGACGGGGTGGCGGGCCGACGGTCCACGCGGTCTGGTCGGTTCAGGAAGAGTTCAACCTGCGCGGCGCCCTCGTAGCGGCGCAGACGCTCGCACCCGACATCGCAATCCAGATCGACCTCATGCTCGCCACCGATACACCCGACATGGCAGACCGGGGCGAGATGCTGCTGGGCGGCGGCCCCGGCATAAGCCTTTATTCCTTCCACGGTCGTGGCACGCTGAACGGCGTCATCCCGCACCCCTCCGCCGTCCGGCTTTTCGAGGATGCGGCGGCGGCGAAAGCCATCCCGCTGCAACGCTCGGCCCAGGTCGGTGTGCTGACCGACCTCTCCTATGTCCAGCTTGTCGGCGAGGGCTGCGTCGCCATCGACGTCGGTTTCCCGATGCGCGCCTCGCATTCTAGCCTCGAGGTTTGTGACCTTGCCGACCTTGCGGCGCTGGCTGACCTGCTTGACGCCGCGCTCGCCCGGATCGGCCCCGGTTTTGCGCTCGGCCGCGACGGGCCCGCGCCATGAGCTACACGCTCGGGGTCGATATCGGCACCTTCGAATCGAAAGGCGTGCTGGTTGATGGCGACGGCCGGATCGTCACGTCGGCCGCCCGGCCGCACAAACTACTGGTGCCGCAGGCCGGCTGGGCCGAACACCGGGCCGAGGAGGATTGGTGGGGCGATTTCGTCTACATCACGAAGGAGCTTCTCCGCACGTCCGGCATCGCGGCGGACCGGATCGCCGCCGTCGCCACAAGCGCCATCGGCCCCTGCATGCTGCCCGTCGACGACGACGGCCGGCCGCTGATGAACGGCGTCCTCTACGGCGTCGACACCCGCGCGGCACGGGAGATCGACGAGCTGACCGCCAGCATCGGCGCCGCGACGATCCTCGCGCGCTGCGGCAATGCGCTGACCTCGCAGTCGGTCGGGCCGAAGATCCTCTGGCTTGCGCGGAATCGCCCGGACCTCTTCGCCAAGACCGCGAAGATCCTGACCTCGACAAGCTACGTGACCTTCCGGCTGACCGGCGCCTATGTGATCGACCATTACACGGCGGCAAGCTTTTCGCCCTTCTACGACGTCGGCCGGCTCGACTGGGCCTTCGACATGGCCCCCGGTATCATCGGGCCGGATCACCTGCCGCGCCTGATGTGGTCGACCGGGATCGCCGGCCATGTGACGGCGGCGGCGGCGGCCGAGACCGGGCTTGCCGTCGGTACACCCGTCACCTGCGGCACGATCGACGCGGCGGCCGAGGCGATCAGCGTCGGGCTTCGCGATCCCGGCGACATGATGATGATGTACGGCTCCACCATCTTCATCATCCAGCGAACCGAAGCCCGCGTCGCCGACGCCCGCCTCTGGTACGCGCCCTGGCTCTTTCCGGGCGAACACGCCTCGATGGCCGGGCTCGCGACCTCCGGCACGCTGACCCACTGGTTCCGCGACCAGTTCGCCCGCGACCTGCCTGCGGAAACCGCCTTCGCCACGCTCGCGGCAGAGGCCGCGGCGAGCCCGAAGGCTGCCAAGGGGCTTCTGGTCCTGCCGTATTTCTCCGGCGAGCGCACGCCGATCCACGATCCGAAGGCAAAGGGGGCGATCTTCGGCCTCGACCTCACGCATGAGCGTGGTGATCTCTACCGCGCGACCCTCGAAGGCATCGCCCATGGCACCGCCCATGTCATCGACACCTTCCGCGAGATCGGCCAACCGCCCGCTCGCATTCTCGCCGTCGGCGGCGGTACGAAGAACGCGGTCTGGCTGCAGGCGACCTCGGACATCGGGCGGATCGGCCAGATCCTGAGCGGGATCACCCTCGGCGCGAGCTACGGCGACGCCTTCCTTGCCGCTGTCGCGACGGGCCGGGTCGAAAGGTCCGATATCAGCCGATGGAACCCGCCCACACACGAGGTCGCGGCGACGGATGCGGAAGCATATGTCGCCGCCCACACCCAGTTCCAGCGCCTCTACGCCCAGACGCGCGACATTGCCCATGCGCTTGGAGAAACGCGATGAAGCGCCTCGCCCGGATCGCGCTCGACGACCTCGGCCGGGTGAAACCCTGATCGCGGAGGCGGGGCGGATCATGCTCCACGGCTGCGGGCGCGAGGGGCTGATGCTGCGGGCCTTCGCGATGCGGCTCCATCACCTCGGCCTCCGGGTCGCGGTGCAGGGCGAAATGACCGCGCCGCCGCTTGGGCCTGGCGACCTCTTCGTCACATCCGCCGGACCGGGAGAATTGTCGACGGTCTCCGCTCTCATGTCGGTGGCGCGGCGCGCTGGAGCCCGCGTTCTGTTCCTGACCGCCGAGCCGGGGGCCGCCGCGGCTCGGTCCGCCGACCAGGTTCTGGTGATCCCGGCGCAGACCATGGCACGGGATCTGGATCGCGCCGGTTCGGTCCTGCCGATGGGATCGCTCTACGAAGGGGCAATGTTCCTCTTGCTCGAGACCATGGTGCTGCAGCTCCGGGACAGGCTCGGTCAAAGCGCGGAAGAGATGCGCGCACGGCACACCAATATGGAATGACTTCGCCGCGCGGGGCGCAGCGACCCGCCGGGGGGCGCTGCCCCCCGCCCCCCGGGATATTTCACCCAAGTGGAAGGGGAGAACGGTTTTGCATTCACCTTGCCCGAAATACCTCCGCCGGAGGCATCCGACATCGGGGCCGGTCGGCCGGCCCGTTATTTCACCGCGCCGGCCGCCATTCCCTTGATGATGTAGCGCTCCAGCACGATGCCAATGACGATCAGCGGCAGGATCGCCGCGAAGGAGAGGGCCGCCATCGACCACCAGCTGATGCCCTGGCTTCCGGTCTGGCTCGCCACCATGACCGGCAGGGTCTTGGCGTTGGTCGAGGTCAGGAGGGCGGCGAAGAAATACTCGTTCCAGGTGAGGACGAGGCTGAGGATGAAGGCCGCGACCATGCCTGGCAGGGCGACCGGCATGACGATGGTCAGGAAGGCGCCCCAGATCGACAGCCCATCGACCAGGGCCGCCTCTTCCAGCTCGGTCGGGATGCCAGCGAACTGGTCGCGCATGATCCAGATGACGATGGGCAGGACCGTGAGCGTGTAGAGCAGGATCAGCCCGATCGTCGTGTCGAGCAGGCCGAGCGCTTTGTAGAGGACGAGGAACGGCAGGGCGAGCACGACCGGTGGAAGGATCAGCTGGCTGAGGAAGAAGAACGAGATGTCGGAGTTCTTCATGAAACCGAAGCGGTAGGAGAACCGCGACAATCCGTAGGCCGCGCAGCTTCCCAGGGCGACCGCCAGCGCCGAGGAGGCGAGCGCGGTCACGGTCGAGTTCCAGAACCGGCGCAGGAATTCCTCCCGCACGGTCGACTCGGTCCAGATCGTGTCGGGCGACAGCCCGAGCGACTTCCAGCCGAGCCATTTCGGCGTGTAGTCGAGGAAAGGCACCATGTTACCCTTCATCACGTCGGGCGCCATCTTGAACGAGGTCGTGGCGGTCCAGTAGATCGGGAAAAGGCAAATCGCCGCCCAGAGGATCAGGACGGCGTAGATCAGAAGCCGGCCGCTCCACCACTTCGCCCGGAACGTCCGGTCCGCCTCTCCGTCATGGAAGATCTGTGTGCTCATCTTCAATACCTCGGCCGCATCCAGCGGTCGGCGAGTTTCATCAGGATCGTCATCGCGATGACGATGATGACGAGGTAGACCATGGCCAGCAGCGTCCCGTAGCCGACGTTCGAGCGGTCGCGGTATTCGCGGAAGATGAAGCTGGTTACGGTGTCGGTGGCGCCGCCCGGCCCGCCGGAGGTCACGTTGATCACGATGTCGGCGAGCTTCAGCTTGAAGATCACCCGGATCAGGATCGCCGTGATCGAGACCGGCAGCATCAGCGGAAACGTCACTTCCCAGAACGAGCGCCAGCCGCTTCCGCCGTCGACCCGGGCGGCCTCCTGCAATTCCTTCGGGATCGCCTGCAGGCCGGCGAGAATCATGATCATCATGAAGGGAATGAAGGTCCAGGCATCCATCAGCATCATCGTCGCCCGCGCGATTTCGGGCGAGCCGAAGAAGGACGGGCTTTGCCAGCCGAGTTCCCGGGCGAGACGGGCGAGAGGGCCGAAGCGGACCTCCATCATCGATTTGCCGATCATCCAGCTGACCGCGACCGGCGACAGCATCAGGGGCAGCAGGAACGCGACGCGGAAGAACTTCCGGCCGCGGATCTCGGCGTTGAGCAAGAGCGCGAGGCCGAACGCCACCGCGTATTCCGGCAGGATGGCGAGCACGTACCAGACCATGTTCTTCAATGCGTTCCAGTAGAACGGGTCGGCCCACATCTGCCGCAGATTGCCGAGCCCGTTGAACTGCCGGCCATCGGGCGAGGAGAGGTTCCAGTTCGAAAACGCGATGCCGAGGCCGAAGATCAGCGGAAAGACCACCATCGACAGCACGAAGAGGGCTGCCGGCAAGACGAAGAGCACCCGCTTGCCCTGCTCGCCCCGCGTGATCACCTGCCCGGCGCAGAGGCAGACCGACCAGAGTGCATAGGCATAGAGCGTCGGGCGCCAGGTCTCGAAGCCGAAATCGCGGGCGCCGGCCGACTGGAGGATCTGGAGAACCGCGACCAGCGCCATGATGCCCGCCGATCCCCAGATCAGCCCGTGTCCAACCCGCCGCCGGGTTGCCGAGATATTATCGGCCGTGACGACGTGAAGAAGATCGCCTTGCGTTGTCATGCCCGGATGTTAGCCCCTGCCAAGTGGGCAGCGCCTCGGGTTTTTCGCGCCCGCAGAATTTGGCGCGCGGTCCCATTGATGCCCGAAAGTGCACCGCGAGCGCCAAAAATTAACCATGCCGCCGCACTATCCTGTAGCTTGGGAGGGGCAGGAAGTGAGGTTGACATGATCGAACTCCTCTTTGTCGTCTGCCTGGGCGCCGCTCCCGCGACCTGCGAGGAACGGAGCCTGCTTTTTCAGGACATCTCGCCGATGACCTGCCTGGTGGGCGCCCAGCCGGCGCTGGCCGAATGGGTCGCCGGGCATCCGAAATGGACCATATCGCGCTGGTCCTGCCGCACCCTCCGCACCGGCGAGCGCGACATCTGACCCTGTCGGGTTCGGACGCGCGGCCGGGGCCGCACGCCCTTTTCACCGATCGCCATCACATCCCGAGGCTTGCCTTGTAGAGGGCGATCTGACTGTCGCGGCCGATCTGGTCGGTGATCTTCTCCCACGCGGCGGCGATGGCATCCGCAGTTTCCTGCGCCCCGGCATACTGTCCGGCAAAGCCCTTCGCCAACTCGTCCTCGGCCACCGAATAGTACTGGAAGATTCCGGGGATACGCGGTTCGATCGCCGCGTTCGGGTGGTTGTAGCTGTCCGCGTTCGAGCCGAGGTAATCCTCGATGAAGGCCCGGTCGTAGCCCGCCGCTTCCCATTCGTCATATTGGAACTGAGAGTTGCGGTAGGGCTGGAAGCCCGACGGATAGGCCGACATCCAGAGCGCGATGTCCTTGCCGCCAAGATGCGCCGCCGCCGACCACGCCGCCTTGTGACGCTTCTCGTCGCCGTCGACGCGGGCCATGACATAGACGCCCCAGCCGATATAGGCCATGTTCGGCGCCTCGTTCGGGGTTTCTTCCCACGCCCCGGTGGCGGAGTTCCAGACCTTGTCGGACCCCGGCAGCGTCGAGAAGCCGACGACATCGCCGACGACCGAGGTGTCGGAGGTGCGCGCGGACGATCCCACGTCGCCCCACCAGGCAATCATGCTGCCGCTGCCGGCTAGGAATTGCGAGAAGGCGGTGGTGCCCGGATCGGCGTTGATCTGATCGGCCGGATAGGCACCCGGCGTAGCGATCAGGTCCATCACGTCCTGGATCGCCTGCACGAAGGCGGGGTTGTTCACCCTCGGCTTCATCGTGTCGGGATCGAAAAGCCAGGCCGGGTCGTTCGGGTGCTTGGCATAGGCCGTCGCCCGGTCCTCGAGGAAGTAGAAGCCAAAGCCGCCCCAGCCTTTGAGCGGATCGAGGAAGCCGTGCGCCTCCAGCCCCGTCAGCGGGTCGGTCTTGCCGGCGAGGAATTTCGACTGCGCCTGCACCTCGGCCCAGGTCTTTGGCGGCGCCCATTCGGTGGTGTTGCCGGCGGCCGCCCAGGCCTCGGCGAATTCCGCGTTCTCATAGTAGTCCTTGCGGTAGCAGAAGGTGTGGCAGTCGCCGTCGATCGAGATGCGGTAAGTCTTGCCGTCCCAGGTGCCGACCGGCGCCTTGAGGTAGCCGACATAGTCGTCCATGTCGATCTGGGCCTTCACCCAGTCCGGCATCTCCGAGGCAAGCCCCTTGCCGAGGACATCGCCCTCGAACGGCGCGCCCATCTCGATGATGTCGAAATCGACGGTGCCGGTGGCAATCGACTGCTGCAGCCGCGCGTTGTAGTCGGCCTGGGCGAGGTCGATCCAGTTGATCTTCGCGCCGGTATAAGCCTCCCACGGCTTCAGGAAGCCGCGGAAGAGGAAGTTGTGCAGGTTCTGGTTGTTGAGTCCCATGAAGGTCAGCTCGACCCCCGCGAATTCGCCTTCCGCGACCGCCGCCCTGGTCGGCCCGAGGCACATTTCCCCGACCTTCTGCCAGTCGGCGTCGGTGGGAGAGCCCTGCCCGACGCCGGGGACCTTCAGGATCTCGGCCCTGAGATTATCCTGCGCCAGCGCACGGCCGGCCGATAGCCCGGTCGCCACGCCGCCGAGGGCCGCGAGAGCGCCGACACTGGCGGCGCCTTTCAGCACGCCTCGACGGCTCAGGCCGTTCCGGATCATGTGGTTGTAGATGTCGACTTTCACGCGGTGTCCTCCCTGAAATGGACGCCGCCCTCCTCTCGCGGGATGCGGCGCGGACGGAACAAGGCCGAAGTTCCTTGCCGTCATGGCGGTCAGTCTTCCGGAAACTCCCCCCTCCGAAAGCGAAGGCCCGGGGCAAACCATCTCAGCGAAGGGGGAACCTGTCAAGGGACTAACATGTTAGCATGATCAGAGCATGGACAGGCCCTGCCGGCTCGGTTAATCGTGGGGAAACGGGGCCGGAGAGACGGGGCGGAATGGCTGAGGTCAGGGTACGGGAGCTTCGCAAATCCTACGGCGCGGTGGAGGTGATCCACGGCCTCGACGTCGATATGGAGGATGGCGAATTCGTCGTGCTCGTCGGGCCGTCCGGTTGCGGGAAATCGACGCTGCTCCGGATGATCGCCGGGCTTGAAAGCATCAGTTCCGGCACGATCCATATCGGCGAGCGGCTGGTGAACAACCTGCCGCCGGCTGACCGCGACATCGCGATGGTGTTTCAGAACTACGCGCTTTACCCGCACAAGACGGTCGCCGCGAACATGGCGTTCTCGCTCCGCATGCGCGGCATGGACAGGGCCGAGATCGCCGGCCGCGTCGCCCGCGCCGCGGAAATCCTCGGCCTCACCCCCTATCTCGACCGCTACCCCCGCGCACTTTCCGGCGGCCAGCGCCAGCGCGTCGCGATGGGCCGCGCCATCGTACGCGACCCGCAGGTCTTTCTTTTCGACGAGCCCTTGTCGAACCTCGACGCCAAGCTCCGCGTCCAGATGCGGGCCGAGATCCGCGAGCTTCACCAGCGGCTGCGGACGACGACCGTCTATGTCACCCACGACCAGATCGAGGCGATGACGATGGCCGACCGGATCGTGGTGATGCAGGGCGGCCATATCGAGCAGGTCGGCTCGCCGCTCGATCTTTACGACCGGCCGGCGAATGTCTTCGTCGCGGGCTTCATCGGTTCGCCGGCAATGAACCTTCTCGATGGCACCGCCGGCCGCAAGGACGGCGCACCGGTGGTCAGCCTCGGCGGCGCTGAGCTTGCGTTGTCATCGGACGCGCCGTTGGCCGAGGGGCGGCACGTCACGGTCGGCATCCGCCCCGAACATCTCCGGCTGGCCGAGGCCGGCCTTGCCGGCACCGTCTCGGTCGTCGAGCCGACCGGATCCGAGACCCATGTCGTGATCCGTTCCGAGGGGCGGGAAATCGTTTCGGTCTTCCGCGAACGCCATCCGTTCAAGCCTGGCCAGCCGCTGCACCTGACCGCCGAGCCGCAACACCTTCATCTTTTCGACCGCGAGAGCGGTGTCAGGATCGACTGACGCGATGCGCACCGTCCTCGCCTACGGCGACAGCAACACCCATGGCACCGCGCCGATGGCCAATGCCGGGGACAAGGCCCGCTTCAGTCCGGACATCCGCTGGACCGGCCATACGCGGCGCCTGCTGCCTTCCGACACGTTTATGATCGAGGAAGGCCATCCCGGCCGCACTACCCTCCACGACGACCCGATCGAGGGCGCCCACCGCAACGGGCTGACGATCCTGCCGGCGATCCTCGAAAGCCACCGCCCGCTCGACCTCGTGATCCTGATGCTCGGCACCAACGACATGAAGGCGAGGTTCTCGGTGACGGCGGAGGACGTGGCGGCCTCGCTCGACCGGCTGATCCGGACCATCCGCGCGGCCGAGGTTGGGCAGGATCGCGGCGCCCCCGACATCCTTCTGGTCTGCCCGCCGCCGGTCCTTGAAACCGGCTGCCTTGCCGGCATGTTCCGCGGCGGCGCTGCGAAGTCCGCCGCCCTCGCGCCGCTTGCCGAACGGGTGGCTGCCGCCCACGGCGCGCGTTTTCTCGACGCCGGCGCCCATATCGCGGTGTCGCCCGTCGACGGGGTGCATTTCGATGCGGGGGCGCATGCCGCGCTCGGCCGCGCCATCGGCGAAATCGTCGCCGAGATGCTGGGGTAAACGCCGCGATTGCCCGCCCGGCCCGGCGCGTCTAGGTTCTGACCAAGGGAGGATGAGGATGCTGAAAGGGATCGACAACCGGCTCAACGCCGACGTGCTCTATGTACTGCGCTCGATGGGGCATGGCGACGCGCTGGTGATCGCCGACACCAACTTCCCCTCTGATTCCGTGGCGCGCCACACCGTCTACGGCGAGCTTCTCAGGATGGAGAACCTGACCGCCGCCGAGGCGGTGAACGCAATCCTCTCGATCCTGCCGCTCGACACCTTCGTCGACGACTTCGCCGGACGGATGGAAATCGTCGGCAGCCCCGCCGAAGTGCCCCCGGGGCCGAGATCGACCGCGCCGAAGGCAAGCCGCGTCCGATGGTCGGCATCGAGCGTTTCGACTTCTACGACCGCGCCCGCGAAAGCTATGCGGTGATCCAGACCGGGGAACGGCGGTTCTACGGCTGCTTCATCTTCCGCAAGGGCGTGATCCCGCCGGACGCCTGAGGAGTTCCCATGTCCCAAACGATTGTCATCCTCGGCGTCTTCGTCGCCGACACCGCCTACCGCGCTGAGCGCCAGCCGAAGATGGGCGAGACCATCCTCGGGCGCAGTTTCGCCCTCGGCCCCGGCGGCAAGGGCTCCAACCAGTCGGTCGCCGCCGCGATGGCGGGCGGCGATGTGCATTTCATCACCCGCCTCGGGTGCGATCCCTTCGCCGACATGGCGCGGGCGACCTGGGCCAGGGCGGGCGTCACGCCCGAGGTGACCGAGGATGCCGAAAGCTATACCGGTGCGGCCTATATCTTCATCGAGGATGCGACCGGCAACAACGCGATCATCATCTCACCCGGCGCGGCGGGCCGGATCTCGGTCTCGGATGTCGAGGCGCGGGCCGAATTGATCGGAAATGCCGCCGTCTTCGTGACCCAGCTCGAACAGCCGATGGCGGCAGCCCACCGCGCGCTCGAGATCGCCCGAGCCGGTGGCGCGAAGACGATCCTCAACCCCGCGCCGGCCGCCGCCATCGCCCCGGAGATGCTGGCGCTTTGCGACTACGTCACTCCGAACGAGTCCGAGGCCGAGGGGATCACCGGCCTTCCAGTGACCTCCATAGCGGAAGCGAAAGCGGCGGCCGGGAAACTCTTGTCGCAAGGCGTCGGCGCGGCGATCATCACCCTCGGCGAAAACGGCGCGCTTTATCACGATGGGCAGCAAACGGTCCATGTTCCGGTCTTCAGTGCCGGCCCGGTCGTGGAAACCACGGGCGCCGGCGACGCCTTCAACGGCGGCTTCGCGGCCGCCCTCGCCCGCGGCGCCGACCCGATCGCGGCGGTCCGGTTCGGCTGCGCCACCGCCGCAATCTCGGTCACGCGCCCCGGCACCGCCCCGTCGATGCCGACACTGGCCGAGGTCGAGGCGCTCCTGGCCCGCGCACCCGCCGCACTGTCGTGAAACTACTGGCGATCCCGGGAGGACTCGAACCCCCAACATCCTGATTAGAAGTCAGGTGCTCTATCCAGTTGAGCTACGGGACCGCTGCGCCCCCTTTAGCTTCTGGCCCGCCCCTCAGGCAAGACCAAGCGTCATGAAGACCGAATTCGGATCGGGGCGGTAGCCTTCGAAGGGCCCGCATTCGGCGAAGCCCGCCCGCGCGTAAAGCCCCCGGGCCGCGGCGAAGCCGGGCTGCACGCCGGTTTCGAGGCTGATGCGCCCGTAGCCGGCTGCCCGTGCCTCGGCGATCAGATGGTCGAGCATCCGCCGCGCGAGGCCGCGTCCCCGCTCCTCGATCAGCACATGCATCGACTTGATCTCGGCATGGCCCGTGTCGATCCGCTTCAGCGCGCCCATGCCGATCGGACGGCCCGCTTCGCGCATCACGAAGAAGTCGATTCCCTGTGCGGCAAGCGCGCCCGCCGGCAGCATATGGATGCTTTCGGGCGGGGTCTCGGAATGCATGTCGGCCGTGTGACGCTCATGGAGCAGCGCCAGATCGGCCCCGAGAGGGCTTTCCTTGCCAATGAGGATCATTGCTGCCCCGCCATCAGTGCCGACATGTCGAGCCCGTTGACCAGTACCTTGCCGTCGGGCGTCATCTCGACCACCCAGACGAAGCGGCCGACCCCGGCGGGCTTGGCGATCCCGCGCATCATCATCAGCCCCGGCACCGCACCGGCGCGAACGTCCTCCGGCGCCGCAGCCAGCGCCTCCAGCACCGCCTCGATTCCGGTGGCGCCGATGGTGACGCTGCCGACCGGCATCTGCCCCGGCCCCGCATCGAGCGCGCCTTCGATATCGAGCGTGTAGATCGGCGAAGCCGCCCCCTGCGGGCCGAGCGCGATGTTGACCTTGCCCGCCGGCAGGAGCGCACCGACAAGCCGCGCCGGCATGTCTGGCGCCGGCTCGGTATCGAGCGCGATCTCATCGAGCAGGATCTGCGCCGGCGTCGCGAGGTCGAAGCCGGAGGCTGCGACGTCGAAGGTCACCTCGTCGGGCAGCAGCGCCGGCACCCAGTCGGGCATCAGCGCCTCAGGCAGATCCAGCCCCTTTATCGCGACCGTCTCGCGCAGCCGCCCGTCCGCGACAACTCCGTTGAAATCGACAGCGATGCTCATGCTCTCGGCGCCGCCCGCGCCGAACGGCGTGGTGACGTCAATGTCCTGAATCTCACCTGTTCCAGTGAGGCTGTTCCAGAACGGTAGCGCCGCCCTGATCGCGTCCTTGAGCCCGTCGAAATCCGCGCGCACCGCCTCTTCCGACGGATGCGCGACAAGCCAGGCTATGAGCCCGAGAATACCTTCCGTCCGCAGGCCATTCGTTGTTGTCTCGACATCGTATTGCGCTGCCGACACCTCGAACTGCATCGGCTCAGACAGCCCCTCGCCCGCCGCGACCGAGATGATTTCCGACAGCCCCGTTGCCGCATAGCGCATCGTGCCGTCCACCCCGCCCCCCGGCGCCGCGGCCGCCGATGTCGTGACGTCGAACCGGTCGATCCGGTAATCGACCACGGTCTCTGGCCTGCCCGGCTCGGTGAAGCGCTCCTTCACCCGAAAGTCCTCATAGCCCGCCTCCGACGAGGTGAACGCCAGAAGCGCCTCGTCGAAGATGCCGGTAAAGCGCGTCGCCCCGGCGCTGGCGTCCAGCGACAGCACCCCCGACACATCGAGCGTCAGTGCAAACGGCTCCTCCTCGGCGACGCTCCATTTTCCGTCGCCCAGATCGGTCAGTGTCAGGTGGAAGGGCGAGACCGCCCCTGTGATGCCCGCCTCCTTGCCGAGCGCGATCACCGGCGTGGCGTCGAGCGTCAGCGCATAGGTCTCACCCTCCGGCACCACCTCCACGACCCCGTCGAGCGGGCCGAAATAGGTGCGCAACGCCGCCTCGACCCGCGCCGCGCCCTCCGGTGTCGCAGGAACCGCCCCGGCGGGCGAGGAGGTCAGGCACAGCACGGCGACGGCGGACAGGCGAAGGAACATCGCAAACCTATTCTTTTAAAAGGTAAGGGGCGCCACGTCGCGCCCCGGAACGAACCTCACCGAATTGCTGCCGGCGGAACCGGCGCTCAGTGGGTCCAGGGGCTGCGGCGGTCGGTGGCGAAGTTCTCGCCGTAGCCGCGCGGGCGGACGTTGGCCTTGCGCTTGTGCGGTTCGGCAACGGAAACCTCGATCCCGTGCGCGCGGGCGTATTCCTCCGCAGCGTCGCGGCTGTCGAAGCGCAGGCGCACCTGTGCCTGCGTGTCGCCGGACCCGGTCCAGCCCATCAGCGGATCGACTTCGCGCGCCTCGGCCGGGGCGTATTCGAGAATCCAGACCCTTGTCTTGGCCGTTCCCGACTGCATCGCATTGCGGGAGGGTTGGTAGATGCGCGCACGCATGGGCAAACTCCGTCTCGATCCGGCTCCCTTATCGGGGAACCCGCCGTCCTTCGCAAGAGGCCAGCTTGCGCGGCGCGGCATCAGACGTCGCTCATCCGGTCGATCATCGGGCAGCGGGGATTGCCCGCCTCGCAGTCTGCCGCAAGCGCCGCGAGGGCCGCATCGAGCGCCTGAAGCTCGGCAATCCGCTGGCGGATCTCCTCCCGGTGGGTCTTGCAGAGGGTTGCCGCCGCCGCGCAGTCCGGCGCCTCGGCCCGGGCAAGGGCGAGCAGCCGCCGCGCGTCGGCGAGCGGAAAGCCGAGGGTGCGACAGGTCTTGAGAAACCGGAGCCAGCCGATCTCGACCTCGGAATAGTCGCGCCGGCCGTTCGGCATGCGCGCTGGGCGGGGCAGGACGCCCGCCCGTTCGTAATACCGGATCGTCTCGATCCCGACGCCGCTCTGCCGCGACGCCTCGCCAATCGCGGTCATTTGATACCGTCTCCTCTTGATCCTGTAGTCGCTACAGGAGTCATACAGGATGCCGATCCACCGGCAAAGACCGGACAACAGGGAGGCAAAGGATGAACCGGCTTGCAGGTTTCGGATTTCTGGGAAGCTTTACATCGCTCGGCGCCTCGGCGTGCTGTGTCCTGCCCATGTTACTTATGCTCGCGGGCGTCGGCGGCAGCTGGATCGCCATCTTCGGCCAGATCTCGGCGGCGAGCTTTTATATCCTTGGCGCGACAACGCTCTTCATCGCCGCTGCCTGGGCGTTGGCGTGGCGACGGGGCAGTCTCCGCCGTCTCGCGCGCCGACTTGGCGCGAGTACGATCATTACCGGTCTTGCCTGGGCCATCGCCCTCAACGAAGCCGGGCTGAACGACTATCTCATCAGCTGGATGTGACCATGGCCGAACCGATCCTCATCTCCACCATCACCTGCCCGCACTGCGGCCAGCGCACTTCGGAGACGATGCCGGTCGACGCCTGTCAATGGTTCTACACCTGTCCGGCCTGCGGAACGACTCTGCGGCCGCGCAAGGGCGATTGCTGCGTCTTCTGCTCCTGGGGCGATACTCCCTGCCCACCGGTGCAATCGGGCACCGGATGCTGCGATTGATGCAGGGCGCGGGCGCAAGCAGGGCTGACTGCCGGTCTCATGCTCTGGGGAGCGTGGGTGGGTGGTGGCTGGGTGGGTGCCGGGACCGGCAGTCAGCGCTGCTTGCCCATTAAATCTAGGACCGGATTTCGCGCACCGCAACCTAAAGTTGAATTTAATTCGACAATTTCCCGTCAACTTTTCCGCAACAATGACAGATCGCTAGATGCGCCCCCATCGTTTCGCAATGATGGACAATACTCTGCCGCTATTGGCCTTGAACCGGAACAAAAACAGATCAAATCTCGGGGACCGGAAGGAATCGTCATGCCGCACAACAATACCAACGCCCCCAGCCCGCGCCCCGAGGTGCTGACCCGCCCCAAGCTCGAAGGTGGCCGGCGTTTCGTGATGAAGACCGATTTCGACGCCGCGGGCGACCAGCCCACCGCCATCGCCGAGCTTTCCGCCGGGGTTCTGTCCGGCGAACGCGACCAGGTGCTCCTCGGCGCGACAGGGACCGGCAAGACCTTCACCATGGCCAAGGTGATCGAGGAAACCCAGCGCCCGGCGATCATCCTGGCGCCGAACAAGACGCTCGCCGCCCAGCTTTACGGCGAGTTCAAGGGCTTCTTCCCCGAGAATTCCGTCGAATACTTCGTCAGCTACTACGACTATTACCAGCCCGAGGCCTATGTCGCCCGCACCGACACCTATATCGAGAAGGAATCCCAGATCAACGAACAGATCGACCGGATGCGCCACTCGGCGACCCGGTCGCTTCTGGAACGTGACGACGTGATCATCGTCGCCTCCGTCTCCTGCATCTACGGCATCGGCTCGGTCGAGACCTATTCGGCGATGACCCAGGACATGGAGGTCGGCAAGCTCTACGACCAGCGCAAGTTCCTGTCGGAGCTTGTCGCCCAGCAATACCGCCGCGCCGACGCTGCCTTCCAGCGCGGCGCCTTCCGGGTCAAGGGCGATACTGTCGACGTCTGGCCCGCCCACCTCGAGGACCGGGCGTGGAAATTCAGCTTCTTCGGCGAGGAACTGGAAGGCATCATCGAATTCGACCCGCTGACCGGCCAGAAGACCGACACGTTCGAGAAGATCCGCATCTACGCGAATTCGCACTACGTCACCCCGCGCCCGACGCTCCAGCAGGCGATACAGGGTATCCGCAAGGAACTGGCCCTGCGGTTGAAACAGTTGCAGGAGGAGGGCAAGCTGCTTGAGGCCCAGCGGCTAGAACAGCGCTGCAACTTCGATCTGGAGATGCTGGAGGCCACCGGCAGTTGCGCCGGGATCGAGAACTATTCGCGTTACCTCACCGGGCGCGCGCCCGGCGAACCGCCCCCCACGCTCTTCGAATTCATCCCCGACCACGCCATCGTCTTCGCCGATGAATCCCACGTCTCGGTTCCCCAGATCGGCGGCATGTACAAGGGCGACTTCCGACGCAAGTTCACGCTGGCCGAACACGGCTTCCGCCTGCCCTCCTGCATGGACAACCGCCCCCTGAAGTTCGAGGAATGGGACGCGATGCGGCCGCAGTCGGTCTTCGTTTCCGCCACGCCCGCCGCGTGGGAGCTGGAGCAGGCCGGCGGCGTCTTCACCGAACAGGTGATCCGCCCCACCGGCCTCATCGACCCCGAGATCGAGATCAGGCCGGTCGAGATGCAGGTCGACGATCTTCTGGACGAGGTGCGAAAAGTGGCCGCAAAGGGCTTCCGCACGCTGGTGACGACGCTGACCAAGCGCATGGCCGAGGATCTGACGGAATACATGCACGAACAGGGCATCCGCGTGCGCTACATGCATTCCGACATCGACACGATCGAACGGATCGAGATCCTGCGCGACCTGCGCCTTGGCGCTTTCGACGTGCTCGTCGGCATCAACCTTCTGCGCGAGGGGCTCGACATTCCCGAATGTGGCCTCGTGGCGATCCTCGACGCCGACAAGGAGGGGTTCCTCCGCTCGGAAACCTCGCTGATCCAGACCATCGGCCGCGCCGCGCGGAACGCGGAAGGCCGCGTCATCATGTATGCCGACCGGATCACCGGCTCGATGGAGCGCGCGCTGGCCGAGACCAGCCGGCGGCGCGAGAAACAGGTGGCCTATAACATCGAACACGGCATCACGCCCGCGACGGTCAGGAAGAACGTCGAGGATATCCTCGCCGGGCTCTACAAGGGCGACGTCGACATGAACCGGGTGACCGCGAAGGTCGACCGCCCGATGCACGGCGCCAATCTGGAGGCGCATCTGGACGCCCTCAGGACCGCGATGCGCAAGGCCGCCGAGAACCTCGAATTCGAAGAGGCCGCCCGGCTCAGGGACGAAGTCAAGCGGCTGGAGGCGGTCGATCTGGTCCTGTCCGACGATCCGCTGGCGCGGCAATCGGCGGTCGAGGAAGCGGTGGAGAAGGCCGGCGCCGCGCGCGGGCGGTCAACGGCGGGACGGCCGGGGCAAAGGGGTGGGAAGAGGCGGAGGGGGTGACATAGTTTAGAACAGGTGATTATATTCGGGCGCCCAGTATCGAGGGATTTCTCTAGGGAGATCGCAGTTGGATCGAGACAGCTACATTAGAAAGAGCTTGGCAAAGCTGGTCGGAAAAACTTGGGAACACTATGTAGTAAATCGCCTAGTGCATCGTCTGGACGACCCGGAGATCGAGTTCATTTGTCAACAACATGTGGCCGCGGGTGGGGCAAGGTTCCTCACTGACGTTTATTTTCCGCAGTTCGAACTGCATTTGGAGATCGATGAGGTGGGAGGGCACGCGCGTCAGGAAGAACGTGACTCTCATCGCTCTGATATTATCTTGGCCAAGACGAAACATCAGATTGTAAGGATAGCGACTTATGACAAATCGTCGCACAAAGAACACACACTTGCGACCGTGAACAAAAGTGTCGACCGTCTGGTTGAACGACTGAAAGATTTGAAAGAGCAACAGATCCGCGTAAATTCCTTCGTTGCTTGGACGGCTGACAATTTGGATCATCCGGAGCAGTATTATAAGAAAGGCTCGATATCTTCTGACGAACACGCGATTTTCCGGAGTAAGGTATCCGCGCTCCGCTGCTTTGGATTCAACAAGGAAATCTTGCAGCATGGAACATGGAGAATTCCCGAACGCCCGGGCTTCGTTGTTTGGTTTCCAAGATTCTTCGAGGGCGGCACCTGGGTTAACGAACTTTCCGAAGATGAGACGATAATCACTGAAAAGCGATGTAACGGAAATCCAGTTGTTTCCGATACAAAAAAGCCGGATGCAAAAGAGCGCTACGTCTTTGGCAAAATTGAGGACGTCTTGGGCAATCGGCTATTCAGATTCCTTGGTCATTATCAACTCGATGAGAAAACTGGAGACAGTACGGAGCGTAGGTTCGTGCGCGTTGCATCCACCGTTTCGACAATAGCTCCGCCTGGCCAATACGACCCGCACAAGAAATTCGGCGGTAGTAGCACCAACCCGGAGGCATCCGCACACGTCGCAGCCCTGATCGCCGCTGGCAAATTGAAACTGCAGCTTTAAATGTATACCTCCCTTCCTCCCCCCTCGTGGGGATGGGAGCGCGCGTCCGAACGCAGGTGCCTGGCGGACAGGCAGCCCCTTACCGCCGCCCTGCGGCGGCGCGGGGCGAAGGGACGGAAAAACTACGCGAAACCTACGCCGAACCGACGGTCAAACGACGGCCAAAAGACGGCCCCGCCCCTACTCCGGAACGACCTCGCCAGATCCGCCAAGTTCGGCGGGGAAGTCCTTGAGCTTCGGCAATCCGTCCTTCATCCGCAGCAAGCCGTAGGGTGCGTGCTCGCACGCACCATCCCCGCACTAGTCGGTACGTGATATCACGCATCCTATAGCCCTCCTCCCGGCCCGATCCTTGCTGATCGGGCGTTCGCCGCTTCAATCGCTCCACTGGAGCGATTGATCGGACCTGACGGCCCAACCGCGGCTCACCATGGCCGAGCAAGCCGTAGGGTGCGTGCTCGCACGCACCATTCATCCACGCCAACCGGTGCGTGAAATCACGCACCCTACAGACCTTTTCGCCTCGAAGGCAGGCCAAGAGTGCGCCGTCATTCGCCGCAGGGCGCGCGGCATCGAGTGCTTCACCGGCATGGCCGGCTCGTGGCCGGGATCGGACGGCGCGGCTTTCGGGTGGCCGGGAACTCCGGCCCGCTCATCATCTTCGGCAACCGCGCGCCCATAAGTCCGCGACCGCCGGAACGGCTTTCGCCGCCGACCGAGGCGCGAAACGTCTTGCCCGGCGATACGTCGGCCCGGCCCATCGGTGACGGCTGCCCCCTCCGCACCAGCCGGCGCTTGATTCCGCCCCGCCGCCCGGCCAGAGTGTGGCGCAATGGGGTTCTTCGTCCGACTGACCGTCCTTTGCGTCGCCGCGCTGCCGGCCCTGGCCGAGGCGCCGACCGGCTGGCATCCCGGCGCGGCTGAACTCTGCCTGCTGCCGCCCTACCAAAGCGCCACGACCGACGCCCAGCGCGAACTCCGCAGCCTCGTCGCCGACATCGAGGCGCTGGCACCGGGCGAGGACCCGCTTCTTGGCAAGCTGCGATCCCGCGGCACCGCGATCTGCGTCGAGGATCGCCCGACTGTTGCGCGCGGCAGCTACGAGGTGGACAGCAACCTGATCGCGCTCCGCGCCAGTCTCGGCACCGGGGCGAAGCTCCTGATCCTGATCCATGAGCTGCGCCATCTCGACCAGTACCAACGCGGCTTCTGCCCCTCGACCGACTACGACATGGACGAGATGGCACGGCTCACCTTCATGGTCGAGGCCGACGCCCAAGCGATCGCAACGTACTACGCCTGGCAACTGGCCAAAGCCGGGCGGCCGGACGCATGGGAAGCGGTGCAAGCCATGCCGGAATATGCCGATGTCGCGGCGAGCTTCGCGCGCGCGGTGGCGGACGGGTCCTCACCGGAAATCGCCGTCGCGGCCGCCTTCGATCGCTGGTTCGTCTCACCGTGGCGGATCGAGACCTACCGCGCGTCGGCCTGCGCCGCCTATCTCGACCGGCTCGACGTCACCAAGCGGCTGCGAAGCTACGATCCGCTGCCGGAAGGTTATTTCGAGACCTTGTGCCGCCTACCCGACGGCACTCCCTACCGCTGCGATCCGCCACGGCCGCCAGACTGATCCCCTAACAACCGCGTCAGAAGACCTCCGCGATCTCGTACATCACCGGCTCGAACCGCGAGCAGAGTTCGGCGATGCGCCGGTTCCGTTCGCGCATCTCGGGGGTCCGCAGCATCGCCTGGAAGTCCTTCCGGTCACGCCATTGCGAATAGTTCGCGATCCGGGTCTGGGCATCGTTCATATGGAGACCCGCCGCGATGAAGCCGGGCTGGTTACGGATGAACTGTTCGTAGGCATCGCGAAGCGCGTCCATCAGGTCGTGCGCCGTGCCCGGCGTCATCTCGAAAGTGGTGATCACGGTCTGGCCGTTGAAGTCGCTGGAAATCTTCGGCATGGGCTGACTCCGTTCGAGGGCGCGTTCACCTCGACTATCGCGCCCGGCACGGCGGCTGTAAACCGCGATCAGAAGTCGAAAAGCTCCGACAGGAAGCTTTCGCGACGCTTCTTGCGCGGATAGCGGCGGTCGTCGTCGTCATCGTCGTCGCGACTGCGGCGCTCCTCGCGCGGGGCGCGCGCCGGCTCGTTCAGCGCCACGGGACGCTGGGTTTCGGCGGTGCTCCGGTCGATGATCTTGTCGAGCTCGCCACGGTCGAGCCAGACCCCGCGGCAGCTCGGGCAGTAATCGATCTCGACACCGTTCCTGTCGGCCATGACGAGCGTGGTGTTGTCGACGGGACATTTCATCTCTCGGGTCTCTCCTGTTCGGATTGTCCCGTCCGATATGGGTACCCGGCGCGAGCGTGCAAGTCACTCGGCAAGAAGCCGCAGCACCTCGTCGGTCAGCGCCGCCACCTCCGCGACCGCCGCCCCGCGCCCGGCCTCGGCCGCACCGAGCCCCTGCCCCAGCGTTTCGGCATAGACGACCCGGTTGGCAAGCCGCGCCTCGGTCAGCCCGGCGCTGAGTTCCGCCGCCGCGCGCGCCACATCCTCGCCAAGCCGCGTCCCCGCCCGCGCCCGGTTCAGGACCATCCAGGCGCGCTTGCGTTCCCGTGCGGCGAGGTCGAGCACCCCCTCCGTGGCCCAGAGGTCGACATGGGACGAGGCCACCGGCACCAGCACCAGATCCGCCTCGCGCAAAGCGGGGCGCAGATCGGCATCGACCTTCGGCGGCGTATCGACGATCACGATATCGGCGGTCTTCTTCAGCTTCTCGCACTCGTAGGACACGCCCCAGGCGGAGGATGTGGAGAATTCCACCCCCGCCACGCCGAGCCTCTCGCGCCGGGTCATGAACCAGCGGCCGAGTGAACCTTGCGGATCAGTGTCGAGAAGCGCGACGGTCATCCCCCGCTTCAGGCAGTTGACGGCGAGGTTGACCGCGAGCGTCGTTTTGCCCGAGCCGCCCTTCTGCTGCACGACGGCGATGACCTTGCCCGACATGATCTCTCCGATCCTCCGCCCGATTGCCGCAGCGCAGCATAAAGCGGTTTTGAACCGGATGCACGGACGGAATCGTCGCAGAGGGCGGGTTTGAACCCGCCCTGTCCCGAAATTGGCCGGTCAGCGCAGTTTCAGCACGATCTTGCCGATATGGCCGGAGCTTTCGATTCGCCGGTGCGCCTCGGCCGCCTCTTCCAGCGGGAATTCCGAATCGATCACCGGCGCGAGCCGCTCGGCCTCGATCATCGGCCAGACCTGGGCGAGAAGTTCGGCCGCGATGCGCGCCTTGGCAAGGTTGCTCTGCGGGCGCAGCGTCGATCCGGTGATGGTCTGGCGACGCATCATCATCGGCGCGAAGTTCACCTCGGCCTTGGGGCCTTGCAGGAAGGCGATCTGCACCAGCCGTCCGTCCTCGGCCAGGGCCCTGAGGTTGCGCGCGATATAGTCGCCGCCGACCATGTCGAGGATCACGTCGGCACCGCCTTCCGCCATCAGCACCTCGACGAAATCCTCCTCGCGGTAGTTGATCGCGCGTTCGGCGCCGAGCGTCACGCAGGCGGTACATTTCTCCACCGATCCGGCGGTGGCGAAGACCCGCGCGCCAAGGGCATTGGCGATCTGGATCGCCGTCGTGCCGATACCGGAGGAACCGCCGTGGACAAGGAACCGCTCGCCCGCGCGCAAGCCGCCCCGCATGACGACATTGGACCAGACAGTGAAGCAGGTTTCCGGCAGGCAGGCGGCCGCGCACAGGTCAAGGCCCTTCGGGATCGGCAGGGCGTGCGCGGCCGGCGTCACGACATAGTCGGCATAACCGCCGCCCGGCAAAAGTGCTGTGACAAGGTCGCCTACCGCCCAGTCGGCGACATCCGGCCCGATCGCCGAGACCCGGCCAGCCGCCTCCAGCCCCGGCAGGGGCGAGGCCGAGGGCGGCGGCGCATAGGCGCCGGCGCGTTGCAACGCGTCGGGGCGGTTGACCCCGGCATAAGCCACCTCGATCAGGATCTGGCCCGGCCCCGGCTCAGGAACCGCAACCTCGGTCATCTGCAAGACCTCCGGCCCGCCCGGCTGGGTGATTTCGACCGCGCGCATCGTCTTCGGCAGCGTCATGCCTTCTCCTCGTCCTTCATTCGTCCGGGCAGATCCCAGGGGGCGCCGGCCGGCGCCCGGACCCGACCGAGCGCCCGGAGCGGCCCGGCCAGAACCTTGCTCAGGACCAGGTTGTCCCTGACCTGCGCCTTCAGTTTCTCGAACCGCATCACGTCTTCGATCCGCCGGTCGAGGAATTCCCATGTCGCCGCATGCCCGTCACTCTCGTCACCGAGCCAGAAGAGCGCGGTGGCCGAATAGACGGCAGAGAGGGTGGCGCGCTTTGAATACCAATTGATGTCGTCGGACGTGTCACCGAGGGCGCGCCAGATCGCGTCCGCCGTGCCCCAGACCAGCCCGGCGCCGCTCGCGGCGTTCTGCGGCAGCGCGAAGAGCGCGGCGCCCCGCCGCACCACCTCGCGGTCGGCCGCGTCGAGCCTGAGGCGGATCGCGCGCGCGATCCTGTCGCGGAGCCGCAGGGCGGAAAGGTCGCCGGAGCGCAGCCCCTCCTCCATCTCCGCGTCACCGCGCCGGTGATAGGCCACGGCGAGGTCGAGCGCGCCGCGCGGACAGATCGCGCGGGCAATCTCGAAGGCGAGGCCGGCGTCGTCCGCCGCCGCGCGGAAAGTGGTGTCCGACCAGCCGTCGAAGGCGACATGCGGAAGCGCGGCATCGAGCAGCCGTTCCTTCGCCCCCGCTAGATCGTGTCGGATATCCATGGCCTCGGCCCCCTTTCGGCCCCCCGTAGACAAAAGCCGGAGCCTTTGCTATAGGGGCGCTTCCTGCAAGGATATGCAACTCTAACTTAGGAAGGTGGTGACAACCACATGCAGGTCAGCGTTCGCGACAACAACGTCGAACAGGCGCTTCGTGCCCTGAAGAAGAAACTTCAGCGCGAAGGGGTTTTCCGTGAAATGAAGCTCAAGCAGCATTTCGAGAAACCCTCCGTCAAGAAAGCGCGCGAGAAGGCCGAGGCCGTCCGCCGTGCCCGCAAACTGGCACGCAAGAAGGCCCAGCGCGAAGGCGCTCTCTGAGAAGCGGCTGGAACAGCTGGCGGGAGCCATCCCGCGAAGACGATCAACCCCCGAGGCTCCGCCGCGGGGGTTTTTCGTTGGCCGTGGCTAGGCAAGGCGTCAGCCGAAGCGCGGCTGACTGAGCAGATAGCGGTCGATGATCGGCAGGGCGGCCGCGCCGATGGCGCGGGCATTTCGGCCGACCGAGGCTTCGATCACCACCGGCTCCTCGATCCCCTGCGTGTCTATGTCGCGGATCGCCAGTCGGGTCCTCTCGACGATCGCGTTCCGCACGTCCGGCGGGCAGTTCGCATCGACCAGGATGCGCTCGAAGTCGATGACCGAGGCGACGGCGACGATGCCGATGGCGAGGTGACGCGCGGTATGGTCGATCCAATCTGCCAGAGGCGCGCCGAACTCCGACCAGTCGAGGTCGGGCTTCCAGATCGCGGCGGGATCGAGCCCGGCCGCCGCCAGCCGGTGTTCCAGAAGGTAAAGCGAGGCATGCCGGATCAGTTGCCGCGTGCCTTGTGCAGATGCGACCGGGATCGAGCCGAAAGCCCCGGCATTCCCGGTCCGGCCGGTATAGACGGTGTCGTTCAGGACCACGCCGCCACCGATGAACGAGCCGATGAAGAAATAGGCATAGTCTGCGAATTCGCGCCCCCGGCCGAAGACATGTTCGGCGGTGCAGGCGGCAATCGCGTCGTTCTGCACGTTCACCGGCAGGCCGGTTTCATCGCCGACCGCCGCGGCGATGTCGAAATCACGCCACTGGCTCATCTCGTCCTTCGGCGCGTTGACCACGTCGAGCCAGTTCCAGAGCTCGAACGGCGCGGCGACGCCGATTCCGGCGAGGCTGCTTTTCTGACGTGCCGTCAGGCCGCCGGTGAGGGACGCGAACCCGTCCCGCAGGAAGGCGCGGATGGCGGCGGGTGTCGGATAGGCGTAGGTCCGTTTGACATAGGCGCGCGTGGTGCCGGTCACGTCGATCAGGACCAGATCGGCGCTCTTGCGGCCGATGTTGAGGCCAAGTGACAGGATCCCGTCGGGGCTGAGCGCCATCGGGATCGACGGCTTGCCGACCCGGCCGCGAATCGGCTCGCCCCGAACCAGCAACCCGTCCTTTTCCAGCGCCCGGATGATGATCGACACGGTCTGGGCCGAGAGGTTCGATCGGCGCGCGATATCGGCGCTCGGCAGGCCGCCATGCCGCTGGATCAACGACAGCACGAGCCGTTCGTTGTGATCGCGAATCCCGGATTGATTCGCCCCCTGCATCGGGTCGCGGATTGAAACGGCATCCATGTTTTCTGCCATATCGCCTGTCTTCATGACGTCAAGTGTAGGCGTGTTCAAATTAATAAATCAAGTTTATTTATTTATTGACAGAGCCCACCGACTCGGGCTTTATCGGGGTCGAGGGCAGGCCGGATGGCGTCTGCCCGCCAAATGATCGGGGCAGCGACCCGCGCCCCCGGATCGACGTCAGGGAGGACGACATGAAAAGACTGGCTTCCAGCGCCGCGATCGCGGCTTTGGCCATTGGCATCGGCTCCGCGGCATCCGCCGAAAGCGCGTGCCTGATCACCAAGACCGACACCAACCCCTTCTTCGTCAAGATGAAGGAAGGCGCCACCGCAAAGGCCAACGAACTCGGGATCGAGCTCAAGTCCTATGCCGGCAAGGTCGACGGCGACAGCGAAAGCCAGGTCGCGGCAATCGAAACCTGCATCGCCGACGGCGCGAAGGGCATCCTGCTGACCGCGTCCGACACCAAGGGCATCGTGCCGGCGGTGCAGAAGGCACGCGAGGCGGGCCTTCTGGTGATCGCGCTCGATACCCCGCTCGACCCGATCGACGCGGCCGATGCGACCTTCGCCACCGACAACTTCCTTGCCGGCGAGCTGATCGGCAAATGGGCCGCGGCGGCGCTCGGCGATGCGACGGCGGACGCCAAGATCGCCATGCTCGACCTCGACGTCAGCCAGCCGACCGTCGACGTCCTGCGTGACCAGGGCTTCCTCACCGGCTTCGGCATCGACGTGAAGGACCCCGGCAAGTGGGGTGACGAGGAAGACCCGCGCATCGTCGGCAACGACCTGACCCAGGGCAACGAGGAAGGCGGCCGCAAGGCGATGGAGAGCCTTCTTGCCAAGGACCCGATGATCAACGTCGTCTACACGATCAACGAACCCGCCGCCGCTGGTGCCTATGAGGCGCTGAAGGCGATCGGGCGCGAGAAGGACGTGCTGATCGTTTCGGTCGACGGCGGCTGCCCCGGCGTGGCCAACGTCAAGGACGGGGTGATCGGCGCGACGTCGCAGCAATACCCGCTTCTCATGGCGTCGCTCGGGATCGAGGCGATCGCCGCCTGGGCCAAGGACGGAACCAAGCCGGCGCCGACGCCGGGCAAGGACTTCTTCGACACCGGCGTCTCGCTGGTGACGGACAAGCCGGCCGAAGGCGTGGAGTCGATCGACACCGCCAAGGGCACCGAACTTTGCTGGGGCTGAGCCCGGGCATTGATTGACACCTGTACTGGGGACAGAATGAAGTCGGGGGCGGTGGCAACGCCGCCCCCGGTCGCATCCGAGGGGGATCAGAATGGCAAGCGAAACCGGCAGCGCCGCGCAATCCTATGAAGCGGTCATAAGAAACAGCCCCGAAGCCGTGGCTGAATTCACCACACACCGGTCGGGCGTGCAGCGGTTCCAGCATATGCTGCATCAGACCCCGTCGATGGTGCCGCTCATCGTGCTTCTCGCGGCGATCGCGATCTTCGCAGTGGCGCTCGGCGGCAAGTTCTTCGCCCCCTTTACCCTGACGCTGATCCTGCAGCAGGTGGCGATCACCGGTATCGTCGGCGCGGCACAGAGCCTCGTGATCCTGACCGCCGGCATCGACCTTTCGGTCGGGGCGATCATGGTGCTTTCCTCGGTGGTCATGGGCCAGTTCACCTTCCGCTACGGCCTGCCGCCGGCCTTCGCGGTGCTCTGCGGCTTTGGCTGCGGCGCGCTCATGGGCTTCATCAACGGCACGCTGGTGGCGCGGATGAAGCTGCCGCCCTTCATCGTCACGCTCGGCATGTGGCAGATCGTTCTGGCCACCAACTTCCTCTATTCCGCCAACGAGACGATCCGCAGCCAGGACATCACGAACGAGGCGCCGATCCTGCAACTCTTCGGCGAAAGCTTCCGGATCGGCGGCGCGGTCTTCACCTACGGCGTGGTCGCGATGATCGCCCTCGTGCTCGGGCTCGCCTATGTGCTGCGCCACACCGCCTGGGGGCGCCACGTCTATGCCGTCGGCGACGATCCTGAGGCGGCGGAACTCTCGGGCGTTCAGGTCAAGCGCATCCTCGTCACGGTCTATACCCTCTCGGGCCTGATCTGCGCGCTCGCCGGCTGGGTGCTGATCGGACGGCTCGGCTCTGTCTCGCCCACCGCGGGCCAGTTCGCGAATATCGAAAGCATCACCGCGGTGGTGATCGGCGGCATCTCGCTCTTCGGCGGGCGCGGCTCGATCCTCGGCATGATGTTCGGGGCGCTCATCGTCGGGGTTTTCTCGCTCGGGCTGAAGATGCTCGGCACCGACCCGCAATGGACCTATCTCCTCATCGGCGCGCTCATCATTGGTGCCGTCGCGGTGGACCAGTGGATCAGAAAGGTGGCTGCGTGATGGAACCGATCCTCAAGGCCAAGAGCCTCGTGAAACGCTACGGCAAGGTCACCGCGCTCGACCATTGCGACTTCGACCTCTACCCCGGCGAGATCCTCGCCGTGATTGGCGACAACGGCGCCGGCAAGTCGACGCTGATCAAGGCGATCTCGGGCGCGGTGCAGCCGGACGAGGGCACCGTCACACTCGACGGGCGCGAGGTTAGTTTCTCCTCGCCGCTCGACGCCCGCGAGGCGGGGATCGAGACGGTCTACCAGAACCTCGCCCTCTCCCCTGCCCTCTCCATCGCCGACAACATGTTCCTCGGCCGCGAAATCCGCAAACCGGGGATCATGGGCAGCCTCTTTCGCAAGCTCGACCGCGCCGAGATGGAGCGGCGGGCGCGTGCGAAGCTGACCGAGCTTGGCCTGATGACGATCCAGAACATCGGCCAGGCGGTGGAGACGCTGTCGGGCGGCCAACGCCAGGGCGTGGCCGTCGCCCGTGCCGCCGCTTTCGGCTCCAAGGTGGTGATCATGGACGAACCGACGGCGGCGCTCGGCGTCAAGGAAAGCCGGCGGGTGCTGGAACTGATCCTCGACGTGAAGGCGCGCGGATTGCCGATCGTGCTCATCAGCCACAACATGCCGCATGTCTTCGAGGTGGCCGACCGCATCCACATCCACCGGCTCGGCAAGCGCCTGTGCGTGATCAACCCCAAGGACTACACGATGTCCGACGCGGTGGCGTTCATGACCGGCGCCAAAGAGGCACCGTCGGAATCGCTGGTTCCCGCCTGAGGCGCGGCGGGCGCGGGCGACGGGCTTTCCGCGCAGGCTATGCCAGGCTATGACGGCAAAAAGCCAGGAGCCTACCAATGCAATCCATGTCCCGCCGCGCCGCCCTGTCGCTCCTCGTCGCCGGCCTCGCCGCCTGCGGCCGGCGTGAACTGGGGCGTGCCCGCACCGCGGGCCCGGCCGAGGTCAACCGCCTGATCGCGAAACACGCCCGCGCCTACGACGTGCCCGAAGATCTGGTCCACCGCGTCGTGCAGCGCGAAAGCGGTTACAACCCGGCGGCGCGGAACGGGCCCTATTACGGGCTGATGCAGATCCTGCCGCAGACTGCCGCAACGATGGGATATCGCGGCGCGCCCGAGGGCCTTCTCGATGCCGACACCAACCTGCGCTACGCGGTCAAGTACCTGCGCGGCGCCTGGATCGTCGCCAACGGAAACCGCGACCGGGCGGTGATGTGGTACGCCAAGGGCTATTACTACGAGGCCAAGCGGCTTGGCCTGCTGGAAGAGACCGGGCTTCGGGTCTGACGGGGGCGGCGGTGGCAGCGGTCCTGAAGCTTTTCGCCTACCTCGCCGCGATTAACCTCTTCACCTTCGCGATGTTCGTCCTAGACAAGCGGCAGGCGCAAAGCGCGGGTCGGCGTATCTCGGAGGCGACGCTTTTGCGCCTCGCGTTCATCGGCGGCAGCCTCGGCGCCAAGCTTGCGCAGCACCGGCTGCGGCACAAGACCCGCAAGGAACCGTTCCGCAGCAATCTGAACATGATTGTCGCACTACATGCGGTTATCTGGGCCGCCATGATGCTGCCACCGGTGCGCATCGCCGCGTTCGAGGCGATCAGCAGCATTGTGGCCTCCGCGATTTCGCCGGAAGAACCCAAGCCTGACCTGCCGCGCCGCTTCGGGCCGGGAAGTTCCTGGCCGTAAGAACGCCTCGCTCGGCCCTCTGCCAAGTCTCCCTGTTCGTCCGCGGTGAAACGCCGCTCCCCTCCCGGCGCCGCGTCGGTGTCGGCAAGACCGGGGCGCGCGGCGTCGGTCGCGATCACCTGGGCCGGCCGAGTAATGCCAACCAACCCAAAAGTAGCGGGGCCCCGGTCAGGGGCCCCGCGACAGGCTCAGAAAAAGCCGAGCTTGTTGGGGTTGTAGCTCACCAGCATGTTCTTGGTCTGCTGGTAGTGGTCGAGCATCATCTTGTGGGTCTCGCGCCCGATGCCGGACTGCTTGTAATCTTGTTGTGGCCTTTGAGGATCGTCGGCTGGATGTAGAAGCCGCCGGCAAGATCGCCGTTGAAGCGCGCGGCGTCGCCACCAACCAGCACCTCGGCGCCTTCCTCGCGGCCGATGGTGAAGAAGGACATGATCTTGTCGTGCTGCTGCTGGCTGGCCTGCGCGCCGACCATGGTGGACAGGTCGCGCGGGTCGCCCTGCTTGATCGCCTTCACGCGGGCGATGCAGCGGTCCATGAACGCCTCGTAGATGTCTTCCTGGATCAGCGCCCGGCTTGGGCAGGTGCAGACCTCGCCCTGGTTGAAGGCGAACAGGACAAAGCCTTCGACCGCCTTGTCCAGGAAGGCGTCATCGTCGGCCATCACGTCGGAAAAGAAGATGTTCGGGGATTTTCCGCCGAGTTCGAGCGTGAAGGGGATCAAGCTCGCCACCGCGCCTTCGGCCACCTTGCGGCCGGTGGCGGTAGACCCGGTGAAGGCGATCTTGGCGATCCGGCCCGAGCGGACCAGCGCATCGCCCGCCTCGGCGCCAAAGCCGTTGACGATGTTGAGCACACCGGCCGGGAGCAGATCGCTGATCAACTCGACCATCACCATGATTGCCGCCGGGGTCTGCTCGGCGGGCTTCATCACGATGCAGTTGCCGGCAGCCAGTGCCGGTGCGAGTTTCCACGCCGCCATCAGGATCGAGAAGTTCCACGGAATGATCTGGCCGACGACGCCAAGGGGTTCGTGGAAGTGATAGGCGACCGTATCATTGTCGATTTCCGACATGGTGCCTTCCTGGCTCCGAAGGACACCGGCAAAATAGCGGAAATGGTCCACCGACAGCGGGATATCGGCATTCACCGTCTCGCGGATCGGCTTGCCGTTGTCCCAGGTTTCCGCCGTGGCGATCAGCTCGAGGTTTTCCTCGATCCGGTCGGCGATCCTCAGAAGGATGTTCGACCGCTCCGCCGCGCTGGTCTTGCCCCAGGCGTCCTTCGCCGCATGGGCAGCGTCCAGCGCCAGTTTTATGTCGTCCGCATCCGAGCGCGCGATCTCGCAGACCTTGGCCCCGGTGATCGGGGTCACGTTGTCGAAATAGCGGCCATTGACCGGGGGCACGAAGGTGCCGCCGATGAAGTTGTCGTAGCGGGTCTTGAAGGGCGAGCCGCCAAGGCCCGCTTTCTGCGTCATCACGTTCATGAATTCCTCCTCTGAACCGGGCTCCTCGACCCGGGCAGAAGGAAGAATGACGCTTTGACAGAGCTGGTCAGCCCCACCGGACGGGCCGGGCCGGGCGACCTGTCTCAGCCCTGAGACAGGTCAGAGGTCGTTTTCGCCGATCCCGAGCCGCTTCATCCGCCGATAGAGCGTGGCGCGCCCGACGCCGAGCCCGCGCGCAGCGGCCGAGACATTGCCGTCGGCCCGCGCCAGCGCCCGAATCACCGCTGCCCGTTCGGCTCGTTCGAACCCCGACCGCCCGTCCATCCGGCCGAGGACATCGCTTGCCGGACAGGGCCGGATCGCGCCCGTGGCGCCAAGTCCGTAGACCCGGCGCGCGGCACGGGTGGCGCCAATCACCAGATCATCGTCGTCAACGGCGAGAAGCATCGCCTCGTCCGGCCGCTCCCCCGCCGGCACGACGATCCGCGCCTTGGGGAACGAGGCGCGGAAATGGTCGGCCTCGATCGCCCGCGCGGTCTGGGCGACCATCGCGGCGATCAGCCGGGTGAAGGCTTCGGTCTGGTCGGCTCGGGCCGATGACACATCGAGCGCCGCGACGATGCTGCCATCGGGCCCGTAGATCGGCGCGTCCATGCAGCTCATTCCGGTGTTGCGCGACAGGAAATGTTCGTCGCGGTGGATCACCACCTGCCGGTTCTCCGCCAGGCAGGTGCCGATGCCGTTGGTGCCCTCGGCCTCCTCGCTCCAGACCGCACCGGACCAGAGGCCCCAGCTCTGGAACGTCCCGGCATCCGCATCCGAGCAGCGCTGGTCGAGAACGACGCCTTCGGAATCGGTCAGCAGGACACTGCACCCCGACTGGCCAACGAGGCCGAACAACTGGTCCATCCTCGGCATCGCCACCAGAAGGAACGGATCGAGCGCCTCACGGCGCTGGCGCAAGCTCCCGGCATCCATCCGTTCCGGCGCAGCGCTGTGAGTCGGATCGAGTCCGTGCTTGACAGCCGAGCGTCGCCACGACGCCGCCAGCCGCGAGGTCGCCGCGGCGGAATTCGACTGCACAGTTTCCAGAACCGTGTCGGCATGACGGATTCGCGTCATCGACCGTCCTCCAGGGCGATGGCGCCGGTGATAGCAGGTTTGCGGCGAATCGCCAAATCCCGGCTCAGACCGGGATCGCCGTCGTCTGCCGCACGGTCCGAAGCGCGAAGGACGAATGCATCTGCGCCACGCCGGGCAGCCGGGCGAGGTATTGCCGGTGGATGCGGGCGAAATCCTCGGTATCCTCGGCGATCACCTTCAGAAGGTAATCCGCCGACCCGGCCATAAGGTGGCATTCGAGGATATCGGGCACCAGGGTCACCGCCTTCTCGAACGCCTCCAGCACCTCGTCGGCCTGCCCCGAAAGCGTGATCTCGACAAAGACCGTCGTCGGCCGCTTCATCTTGCGGGCGTTCAGGAGCGCCACGAACCCGTCGATATAGCCTTCCTCCTCCAGCCGCTGCACACGCCGGTGGCAAGCCGAGGGCGAGAGGTTCACCTGATCGGAAAGGTCGGCGTTCGTCACCCGGCCATGCTTCTGCAAGACACCGAGAATTCGCCTGTCTGTCGCGTCGAGTTCCATATATGCGCAACTTTCTTCGAAAAAATCGCATTATCTCCGGATATATCACGGGCTTCATAGCAAAATACGGGCAAAATTTCAAAGCAATTTCATGACAATTACGGCACGATCACGCGCACAATTCTTTCGGGAGAGAGCCATGAAGATCGGATGCCCCAAGGAGATCAAGCCGCAGGAATTCCGCGTCGGCATGACTCCGGCCGCCGCGCAGGAAGCGGTGAACAACGGCCACGAGGTGGTCATCGAAACCAACGCCGGGATGGGCGCGGGCTTCACCGACGCGGACTATACCGCGGTCGGCGCGAAGGTCCTCGCCACAGCGAAAGAGGTTTTCGCCGCCGCCGACATGATCGTGAAGGTGAAGGAACCCCAGGCGGTCGAGCGCAAGATGCTGCGCGCAAGCCAGATCCTCTTCACCTACCTTCACCTCGCTCCCGATCCGGAGCAGACGAAGGACCTCATCGCCTCCGGCGCCACCTGCATCGCTTATGAGACCGTCACCGACCGCTCCGGCGGCCTGCCGCTTCTGGCGCCGATGTCCGAGGTTGCCGGCCGTCTCGCGCCGCAAGTCGGCGCCTGGACCCTGCAGAAGGCGAATGGCGGACGAGGCGTGCTGCTTGGCGGTGTGCCCGGCGTCGGGCCGGCGAAGGTTCTAGTGATCGGCGGCGGCGTCGTCGGCACCCATGCCGCCAAGATCGCCGCCGGTATGGGCGCGGACGTGACCGTGCTCGACCGCTCGATCCCGCGGCTGCGCTATCTTGACGATGTCTTCGGCGGCACCTTCAAGAACTCCTACGCTTCGGCCTCGAACACGATCGAACTGGCGCGTCAGGCCGACATGATCATCGGCGCTGTGCTGATCCCGGGCGCTGCCGCGCCGAAACTGATCTCGAAGGCGCAGTTGAGCGAGTTGAAGCCCGGCGCGGCGCTCGTCGACGTCGCCATCGACCAGGGCGGCTGCTTCGAGACCTCGAAGGCCACCACCCACCAGGACCCGATCTACGAGGTCGACGGCATCATGCATTACTGCGTGGCCAACATGCCCGGCGCCGTCGCGCGCACCTCGACGATCGCGCTTGGCAACGCAACGATGCCCTTCATGCTGGCGCTCGCCAACAAGGGCTGGAAGAAGGCCTGCGCCGATGACCCGCATCTGCTCAACGGCCTCAACGTCCATGCCGGCAAGCTGACCTATGCCGCGGTGGGCGAGGCGCTCGGCCTGCCGGTGATCACCGCCGAGGCCGCGCTCAAGCTCTGAGCCGGACGCGCCGCACCGAAAACCGCCGCCGCACCGGAACCCGGTGCGGCGGTTTGCGTTTGGGTCCAGGGTAGCGAATCGCCATCTCGCTTTCTGACCCTGGCCTGCCCCCCATAACGAAAAAGGCCCGCCACCGGGGCGGGCCTTACCGGGTCGCTAGGTCCACGCTTACTTCTTCAGCGCGTCGCGAATTTCGATGAGAAGGTCGACCTCGCTCGGTCCGGCCGGAGCGGGCGCCGCCTCTTCCTTCTTCATTGCGGAGTCTTTCACCTTGTTGACCATCTTGACCAGCAGGAACACCACGAAGGCGATGATAAGGAAGTTGATCACGGCCGTGAAGAACGACCCATATGCGAAGACCGGCGCGCCGGCCTCCTGCGCCGCGGCAAGCGAGGAGAACTCGCCATCGCCGAGGTTAACGAAGAGATTGGAGAAGTCTACTCCACCCGTGACGAACCCGATGATCGGGTTGATGAGATCGCTCACCAGCGAGGTCACGATCGCCGTGAATGCCGCGCCGATGATGATGCCAACAGCCATGTCCATGACATTGCCCTTGGCGATGAAGTCCTTGAACTCTTTTATCATTTCAGTGTCCCCACGATACTTGTGATTGAAGCGCGTTTCCTGTCCTCGCGCCTACGCGGCCGGACAGTATCACGATTTATCATCGCGGAACTGTCTTTTTTCCTTACGATGACGCGCTACGTCTAACCGATGCGAAGAGACCACAAAGGGGGAATTTTTTGATCGACTTGACCATGTTTCCGATCACCATGCGATGGCCGCCGCGACACGCCGGGGCGATCCAGCTTTAGTCCCTGACCACGCCGAACGGCGTCAAGGCCTCGATCGCACTGGAAGAGACCGGTCTTGCCTACGACGCCCATTTCGTCGACTTCGGCAAGAACGACCAGCACAGCATCGAATTTCGCTCCCTCAATCCCAATGGCAAGATCCCCGCGATTCTCGACCCGGACGGGCCGGGCGGCGCACCGCTCGCACTTTTCGAAAGCGGCGCGATCCTGCTCTACATTGCCGAGAAATCCGGCCGGCTGCTCCCCGGCGGTGCAAAAAGGTGGGAGGTGATCCAGTGGCTCATGTTCCAGATGGGCGGCATCGGCCCGATGTTCGGCCAGGTCGTGTTCTTCCACCATTTAGCGGGGAAGGAGATCGACGACCCGAGGCCGCGCCAGCGCTACTACGACGAGGCGCGTCGGCTGCTCGGCGTCCTCGACGAGCGCATGGCGGGGCGCGACTGGATCGTTGACGACTACTCCATCGCCGATATCGCGATCTGCCCCTGGTTGCGGACCCTCAAGGACTATTACGGCGCCGGCGAAGAGGTCGGCTGGGCCAGGCTGAAACACGTCCCGGGCTGGCTCGACCGGTTACTCGCCCGACCCGCCGTGCAGCGCGGCCTGACGATCCCGTCGCGCGGCTGACGCGCGCCGCCCTTCCTTTCTTCTGTTCCAAAATACCTCGCGGGGGTCCGGGGGCGCGAAGCCCCCGGTCCGGCCGCCCTACCCCCGCAAGACGCCGCCGGTGGCCGCCGCCACCTTCGCGACGACCTTCGCCGAAACCGCCTCGATCTCCTCGTCGGTCAGGGTCTTGTCGCGCGGCTGCAACCGGACCGTGATGGCGAGCGATTTCTTCCCCACCCCCATCTGCGCCTCGGCCTTGGCGCCGGCGAATTCGTCGAACACCCGGACGCCCTCGATCAGCGCCTTGTCGACCCCTTGCGCGGCATTGACGAGGGTCAGCGCCTCGACAGCGTGATCGACGACGAATGCGAAATCGCGCTCCACCGCCTGAAGGTCGGAACTGTCCAGCGCCGGTCGCGTGGTGGTCCGCGCCTTGGCAAAGGGGATGGCGCCGATGTGGATGGCGAAGGCGACGGCGGGGCCCTTGACGCCGGTCGCCATCAGCACCTTCGGGTGCAGTTCCCCGAACGAGCCAAGGATCAGCTTCGGCCCCAGCGACAGCCGCGCCGACCGGCCCGGATGCCACCAGTCCTTGGCATTGCGCTGGAACATCAGCTTCGACGGCGCGCCAAGCGCGGCCAGCACCGCTTCCGCATCGGCCTTCGCATCGTAAAGGTCGACCGCCCGCCGCGACCCGTAGGGATCGCGCGCCGCCGAGTTCCCGACCAGAAGGCCGGTCGCGAGGATCTCCTGCTCGCCCGGCTCGCCGCCCGAAAAGACCGGGCCGACCTCGAAGAACGCGAGGTCCATGAACCCGCGCGCCTGATTGCGCGCCGCGGCCTTGAGGAGCCCCGGCAGCAGCGACGGCCGCATATGCGTCATCTCCGAGGAGATCGGGTTCTCGATCCGTGTCCCCTCCGCCCCGCCGCCGAAGAGCGTGGCCGAGGCGCCGTCGATGAACGAATAGGTCACGCATTCGTTGTAGCCCAGGGCCGCCAGCATCCGCCGTGCCGCCTTCTCGCGCATCTGCATCGGCGTCAGGATCGGTTTCGGCACGCCCGGTTTCGCGCGCCGCATCGGCTTGCCTTCAAGCTTCGTCAGCGACGCGATCCGCGCCACCTCCTCGATGAGATCCGCCTCGCCCTGGATATCCGGCCGCCAGGACGGCGGCGTGGCCATGTCGCCCTTCAGCGTGAAGCCAAGCGCCTCCAGCGTGGCGCGCTGCTCGCCCTCGGGGATGTTCATGCCGACGAGCGACACCACCCGCTCGGGGTCGAGCCGGTAGGCGCGCTCCACCGCCGGCACAGCCCCGTCCATGACCACGTCCGAGGCTTCGCCGCCGCAAAGCTCCAGCACCATCGCCGTCGCCGCTTCCAGCCCCGGCAGGGTAAACTCCGGGTCCACGCCCCGCTCGAACCGGTAGCGCGCGTCGGAATTGATCCGTAGCGCCCGCCCCGTGGTCGCCACGGTGATCGGATCCCAGTAGGCGCTTTCGAGAAAGACGTTCACCGTCTCCTCGGTGCAGCCCGACGGCTCGCCGCCCATCACCCCGGCGATGCTTTCGGGCCCTGCGTCATCAGAGATGACCATCATCCCCGGCTGGAACGCATAGGTCCGGTCGTCGAGCGCCAGAAGCGTCTCGCCGCCTTTCGCCGGAAGGATGCGCAGATCGCCTTTCACCTTGTCGGCATCGAAGACATGCAAGGGCCGGTTCTGGTCGAAGGTGAAGAAGTTGGTGATGTCGACAAGCGCCGAGATCGGACGGAGGCCAATGGCCTTCAGCCGCTGCTGGAGCCAGAGCGGCGACGGCCCGTTCTTCACCCCCCGGATCACCCGGCCGGCGAACAAGGGGCAGCCCTTCTCCTTCAGCGCCGGGTCGATCCTGACGCCGATCGGGCTCTTGAACGCTCCCTTGACCGGCTCAATCGCTTGCGGCTTCAGCCGGCCGAGCCCCCGCGCGGCAAGGTCGCGGGCAAGGCCGCGCACGCCGAGCGCATCGGGGCGGTTCGGCGTCACCTTGATGTAGATCATCGGGTCGTTGAGGCCGCGCCAGTCGATGAATCGCACCCCGACCGGGGCATCCTCGGGCAGGTCGATGATGCCGTCATGGTTGTCCGACAGTTCCAGCTCCCGCTCGGAACAGAGCATCCCGTTGCTTTCGACGCCGCGGATCACGCCCGGCTTCAGGTCGACGCCGGTGCCCGGCACATGGGTGCCGACCGGGGCGAAGACGCCGACAAGGCCGGTGCGCGCGTTCGGCGCGCCGCAGACCACCTGCACCTCTTCCATCCGGCCCTCGGGGCCGTCGGGCCAGGTGGCGACGCGGCAGAGCTTCAGCCGGTCGGCATCGGGATGCTGCCTGGCTTCGATCACGCGGCAGATGCGGAACGCGCCGAGCTTCTCCGCCGGGTCCTCGACCTCCTCGACCTCAAGGCCGAGGTCGGTCAGCGCATAGAGGATCTCGTCGAGGCTCGCCTCGGTCTCGAGATGGTCTTTCAGCCAGGAGAGGGTGAATTTCATGGTTTTTCCCACAAGTCGCAAGTTAATTGCCGTCTATGTGGATTGCTCGCCAAAGTCCAGAAACGGACGCATCAAAACACAAAGCCTCGCCGAAGCGAGGCTTTGGGACGTTTGACAGTATTTAGACTACTCGGGCCTTGTCATCGACCAGTGAGCAGCCTGCCTAGTACTCTAGGTCTTAGCGCCCGACGACCGGGCTACCAGCGCAATATGCACTCTTGCACATTAAACTTCAATGACCATCGAGGCCGAGCGCAGATAGAACGGCGAGCCGAACGCCGGCTAGGTCCTCGGGTGAGAGCGTGGGGTAGACGTACCTCCTCCGGTCAACTTTGAAGGCTGACAGCCGTCCAAGCGAAATATTCATCACCAGATCGCACTTTGCCCAACAAGCAAGGTCCAACTCGCCCCATGGCGTGTAGTTGCGCGACAACTGGTAGACGAAGGGTAGAGTATGGCGCGGGGCCGTCGTACTGATCGGAACGATCGTGGCGAGTTCGGAACGGTAGGGCAGTTTGGGCGAAATCACGATGACAGGACGCTTCTTGGTTATCTCCGGTACTTTGAGATCGCTGAAGTCACCGACGAAGATCTGCCCGGCACGAGGATAGAACTTTAGTGCCACGTTACCTGCTCAACCCCCCGCTCACCGTCGGCATGTCCAGCGCCGCAAACCCGTAGTGCCTCAGCCACCGCAAATCGCTCTCGAAGAACGCGCGCAAATCGGGAATCCCGTATTTCAGCATCGCCAGCCGGTCGATGCCCATGCCGAAAGCAAAACCCTGCCATTCGTCGGGGTTCACGCCCGCCGCCGCCAGCACCTTCGGGTGCACCATGCCGGAGCCGAGGATTTCCATCCACTTCTCGCCCTCGCCGATCTTCAGGGCGCCGCCGACGGATGAATAGCGGATGTCGACCTCGGCCGAGGGTTCGGTGAAGGGGAAGTGCGAGGCGCGGAAGCGGAGTTCCACGGTATCGACCTCGAAGAAGGCGCGGCAGAATTCCTCCAGCACCCACTTGAGGTTGGCCATGGAGATGTCGCGGTCGATCGCCAGCCCCTCGATCTGGTGGAACATCGGCGCATGGGTCTGGTCCATGTCCATCCGGTAGACGCGGCCAGGTGCGATGACGCGGATCGGCGCGCCATGGGTCTGCATCGCCCGGATCTGAACCGGGGAGGTATGGGTGCGCAGGACGTGCGGCGGCCGGGTGTCGCCCGCCTCGCGCGCCATGAAGAAGGTGTCGTGTTCCTGCCGGGCCGGATGCTCGGGCGGGATGTTGAGCGCGTCGAAATTGTACCAGTCGCTTTCGATCTGCGGGCCTTCGGCGACGGCAAAGCCCATGTCGGCGAAGATCGCCGTGACTTCCTCGGTGACCTGCGAAACCGGATGGATCGTGCCCTGCCGGCGCGGCCGCCCCGGCAGCGTCACGTCGAGCCACTCGGCCTTCAGGCGTTCGTCGAGCGCAGCATCGGCCAGCCCCGCCTTCCGGGCGCGGAGTGCTACGTCGATCTCATCCTTCAGCGCGTTGAGCGCGGCGCCCGCCGCCTGCCGCTCTTCCGGCGCCATCTGGCCCAGTTCGCGCATCTTCGAGGAGATCTCGCCCTTCTTGCCAAGTGCCGCCAGCCGGATCTCCTCCAGCGCGGCCTCGTCGCCCGCCCCGGCGATCCCGCCCAGATACTTGCCCTTCAGCGCGTCCAATCCGTCCATCTGACCCTCCGGTCCCATTCGGACCTCGTGCTACCCACGGCGCCCCGCCATTGCAAGGCACCAAAGAAAAACCCCGCGAAGCGCCTTGCCGGCGCTCGCGGGGTTCCAACTGTCCCTCTTGGAGAGGAGTTACGCGAGCGCGGCCTTCGCCTTTTCGACGATGGCGCCAAACGCCGCCGGCTCATGCACGGCGAGATCGGCGAGAACCTTGCGGTCCACCTCGATCCCGGCGAGGCCGAGCGCGTTGACGAAGCGCGAATAGGTCAGCTCGGCGTCGATGGCGCGCACCGCGGCGTTGATCCGCTGGATCCAGAGCGCGCGGAAATTGCGCTTGCGGGTCTTGCGGTCGCGGGTGGCGTATTGATTGGCCTTGTCCACTGCCTGCGTGGCGGTGCGGAAGTTGGTCGAACGCGCGGCGTAGTAGCCTTTCGCCTTCTTGATGACCTTGCGGTGACGGGCGTGCGTGACGACGCCGGATTTAACGCGGGACATGGGTCTGGCTCCTCAGCGGTCGTAGGGCATGTATTTCTTGACGATCTTCGCGTCCGCGTCGGCCAGCAGCATCGTGCCGGTGGCCTTGCGGATGAAGTCCGTCGAGCGTTTGATCATGCCGTGGCGCTTTCCGGCGACACCAGCCTTGACGCGGCCCGAGGCCGTCATCTTGAACCGCTTCTTCGCGGCCGATTTCGTCTTCATCTTGGGCATTTTCATCTCCTTGGTCGAGAGTGAACGCGCGACTCGGCATGCCACTTGGCCGGCCCCGCGGGGTATTCGAGAGGCGCCCTATAGCCGGACAGGGGCGGTTTGGCAAGGGCCGGACCCGGCGCGCCATGCTGATCCGCCCCCTCCTGCCCCGCGAGGCCCCCCTTGCCTTGACTCGCGCCGCGCAACCGCGTAGAGCCCGCCCGATCCGGTAGCCATAAGTGCTTCCGGTCCCCGAAGGTCAGGGGATCGCCATCCGTCAGCGCGTTGCGCCCACGGGTGCGTTTTGCGTTTGGACGGTCCCGCACCTATCTCGGGGTCGAAGAAGTCAACCGGCCAAGGAGGGCCGCATATGTTCGAGAACCTGTCAGAACGTCTTGGCGGCGTCTTCGACCGGCTGACGAAACAGGGCGCCCTCTCCGAGGAGGATGTCCGGACCGCGCTGCGCGAGGTTCGCGTGGCGCTTCTCGAGGCCGACGTCTCGCTGCCCGTGGCGCGCGATTTCGTCAAGGCGGTCGAAGGCAAGGCCACCGGCCAGGCGGTCACGAAATCGGTCACGCCGGGCCAGCAGGTCGTCAAGATCGTCCACGACGCGCTCGTCGACGTTCTGCGCGGCGCCGAAGACCCCGGCGCCCTGAAGATCGACAACCCGCCCGCGCCGATCCTGATGGTCGGCCTGCAGGGCGGCGGCAAGACCACGACGACCGCGAAGATCGCCAAGCGTCTCAAGGAACGCGAGAAGAAGCGCGTCCTCATGGCCTCGCTCGACACAAACCGCCCGGCGGCGATGGAGCAGCTCGCCATCCTCGGCAGCCAGATCGGCGTCGACACCCTGCCCATCGTCAAGGGCGAAAGCGCGGTCCAGATCGCAAAACGCGCCAAGCAGCAGGCGACGCTCGGCGGCTACGACGTCTTCATGCTCGACACCGCCGGCCGGTTGCAGATCGACCAGGTGCTGATGGACGAGGTGGCCGAGGTCGCCGCCATCGCCAAACCGCGCGAGACGCTCCTTGTGGTCGACGGCCTGACCGGTCAGGTCGCGGTCGAGGTGGCGCAGGAATTCGACGCGAAGGTCGGCATCACCGGCGTGGTACTGACCCGGATGGACGGCGACGGGCGCGGCGGTGCCGCTCTTTCCATGCGCGCCGTCACCGGCAAGCCGATCCGCTTCGTCGGCCTCGGCGAGAAGATGGACGCGCTCGAAACCTTCGAGGCAGAGCGCATCGCCGGCCGCATCCTCGGCATGGGCGACATCGTTGCCCTCGTCGAGAAGGCGCAGGAGACGCTCGAGGCCGAGCAGGCCGAGCGGATGATGAAGCGGTTCCAGAAGGGCCTCTTCAACATGAACGACCTCAAGGGACAGCTCGACCAGATGCTGAAGATGGGCGGGATGCAGGGTATCATGGGAATGATGCCGGGCATGGGCAAACTGTCGAAACAGATGGACGAGGCCGGGTTCGACGACAGCGTGCTCCGCCGCCAGATCGCACTCATCAACTCGATGACGAAGAAGGAGCGCGCCAATCCCGACCTCCTCCAGGCCAGCCGCAAGAAGCGCATCGCCACCGGCGCCGGGCTCGAGGTGTCCGAACTCAACAAGCTTCTGAAGATGCACCGCCAGATGGCGGACATGATGAAGAAGATGGGCAAGATGGGTAAGGGCGGCATGCTGAAACAGGCCATGAAGGGCATGTTCGGCGGCAAGGGTCCGGGCGGCGCCCTGCCCGACATGAACGACCCCAAGGCGATGGAAGAGGCGGCCAAGGCGATGGGCGCGAAATTGCCCGGCGGTCTTGGCGGCATGGGCGGCGGCCTTGGCGGGCTCAACCTGCCGGGCGGATTGTCCGGTCTTGGAGGCTTCGGCAAGAAGAAATGACGCTGACCGCCGCCCCCACGCTCGTTTCGGCGCGCCTGACGCTTGGCCCTGCGACCTTGGCTCATGCCAAGGCCTTCATGGCGTTTGTCACGACCGATGCGGCGCGGTTCATCGGCGGGCCCGCCAGCCGAGACGACGGCTGGGACAGCGTCTGCGCCCACGCGGGGCAGTGGCTGCTCCGGGGCTATGGCACGTTCTGGGTAAGCGAGACTGCCACCAACGCGCCGGTGGGTCGGGTCGGCATTTTCCATCCCGACCGGCGGGCGGAAGCCGAGCTGAGCTGGGTCATTTATCCGGCCCATGAGGGCAAGGGCTACGCCACCGAGGCGGCGCGACACGCGCGCGACTGGGCCTATGCGACATTGGGCCTCGCCCCCCTGATGAGCCTCATCGACACAGCCAACACGGCCTCTGCACGCGTCGCCGAAAAACTCGACGCCACAATCGAGGCCAGGCACGAACCGAACGGTGGCAAGGATATCCTGCGGTGGCGCCACCCCGGTCCGAAGGGGCGCGCATGATTGCACCGACCCTCCAAACCGGGCGCCTGACTCTCCGCATGCCGAGGCTTTCGGACTTCGAGCACTGGGCGGCGTTCTTCGCCTCGTCGCGCTCGGTGCATGAGCGCGGCATGATGGAGCGCGCCGAGGCCTACCGCACCTGGGCCGCCGATGTGGCGCTCTGGACGCTCAGGGGCTACGGCCCCTTCGGCCTCGATGACCGCGCCACCGGCGCCTATGTCGGCGAGGTCGGCATCTATCAGCCCGAAGGCTACCCCGGCCCCGAACTGGGCTGGTTCGTGGTGCCCGAGGCCGAAGGCAAGGGCTTCGCGGCCGAGGCCGCCCGCGCCGTCATGCTCTGGGCCCGGCAGAGCTTCGGCTGGACGCATCTGACCAATATCGTCGACCCGGCGAACGTCCGCTCCATCGCGCTCGGCCTCCGGCTCGGCGGCGTGATCGACCCTGACCTGCCGGGTGTCGACCCGGGCGACGTGGTGATCCGGCACGATCTCGGGGGCCTCCAATGACCCCCGCCCTCGCTCACACCCCGGTCCTCGTGACCGAACGGCTGACGCTGCGCGCCCCGGATCCGCAGGATTGGCCGGCCTTCTCTGCCTTCATGACCACTCCCCGCTCCGCGTTCGTCCGCCCCGGAGAGATCGACGAAGGCCGGATCTGGCGCGCCTTCGGCCATGTGATCGGCCACTGGGTGTTGCGCGGCTTCGGCAATTTCGTCTTCACCCGCACCGGCGACCACACCGCGCTTGGCATGACCGGCCCCTGGTTCCCCGCCGGCTGGCCCGAGCGCGAGATCGGCTGGAGCGTCTGGAGCGACGCCGGCGAAGGCAGGGGCTACGCGTTTGAGGCCGCCTCGGCCGCTCGCGACCACGCGTTCCGCGACCTCGGCTGGGACACCGCCGTCAGTTACATCGACCCGGAAAATGCCCGCTCCATCGCGCTGGCGGAACGGCTCGGCGCGACGCGCGACGACGCGGCACCGCGCCCCGACCACGATCCCTGCCTGGTCTACCGCCACACGAAGCCGGAGGCACGTCCATGACCTGCGCCTCGCTTCATCCGCCCCGCGGCGACGCAGCCCACATGGCCCGGACCTTCGCGGCGGTGGTGCCGGAATTCCGAACCGAAAGGCTGGTGCTGCGGGCGCCGCGGCTGGACGACTACCCGGCCTACGAGACGGTCTTCCGCTCTGACCGCGCCCGTCACATGGGCGGCCCGTTCGACGCGGCGGCGGCCTTCGCCGACTTCTGTCAGGGGGTCGCCGGATGGCTCCTGCGCGGCGCGGGGATGTGGACGATCTGCCGTCACGGAGAGGACGCGCCCCTCGGCTGGCTCTCGCTCTGGCAGGAATTCAACGATCCCGAACCGGAACTCGGCTGGGTTCTCTGCGCACCGGCGGAAGGTCAGGGCTATGCCCATGAAGCCGCGTCGGCCGTCCTGCCCCATGCCACGGCCCTTTACGGGGCGGGCGGGTTCGTCAGCTATGTCGGCCCGGACAACCTGCGCTCGGCCCGGCTGGCCGAACGGCTTGGCGCCCGGCGTGATCACGCGGCCGAACGCGCGCTCGGCAACACCCTTCTTGTCTACCGCCATATGGAAGCGGAGAACCGCAAATGACCATGGTTTCCACTTGGACCAAATATCCCGGGGTCCGGGGCAGCGCCCCGGCCTCGACGCCGGCGCGCGCCGCGTGGAGCCGGCGCACTCCCCTGCCTGCCACCCGCATTCCCGGAGGTCCGAATGAGTGATCCCACGAGCCTCGCCGCCGCCCTGCTGAAGGGCCACCGCGAGTCGATCGACCGCCTTGACGCGATCCTCGTCTTCACGCTGGCCGAGCGCTTCAAGCACACCCAGGCGGTGGGCCGGCTCAAGGCCGAACACGATCTGCCGCCCTCCGATCCGGCGCGCGAGGCGACACAGATCGCGCGGCTCGAAACCCTCGCCGACGAGGCCGATCTCGACCCGGTCTTCGCTAAGAAATTCCTGAACTTCGTGATCAGCGAAGTCATCAGGCACCATGAGAAACTGCAAAAATAACCAAGGAATAACAGGCGCATGCCTGTTGCAAAGCCAAGATAGGAGATACTGACATGGCTATGAAGATCCGCCTCGCCCGTGGGGGCTCCAAGAAGCGGCCGTTCTATTCGATCGTTGCCGCCGACAGCCGCATGCCGCGCGACGGCCGCTTCATCGAGAAGCTTGGCACCTACAACCCGCTCCTGCCGAAGGACAGCGAGGACCGCGTCAAGATGAACGTGGAGCGTGTGCAGCACTGGATCGCCCAGGGCGCGCAGCCGACCGACCGCATCGCGCGCATGCTCGAAGCCGCCGGCGTGAAGGAAAAGGCCACCCGCGCCAACATGAAGAAGGCCGAGCCGGGCGACAAGGCCAAGAAGCGCGCCGAGGAAAAGGCCGCGAAGGCCGCCAAACCGGCCGAGGAAGCCCCGGCCGCAGAGGCTGCACCCGAAGTGGCCGCGACCGAAGAAGCGGCGACCGAGTAAGGCGCTGACCCGTCATGCTGATCGGCTTCTTCATTCGTCGGATCGTCACCCTCACGCTCTGCGCGGGGTCGTTCTGGCTCGGGATGAAGACCGACCGGCTTTTCACCGCAAGACCGGCCGCCGCGACAGTGGCGGCCGACTGCCCGGAGGCGACCGATGGCAACTGACCGGATCTGCGTCGGCGCCATTTCGGGCGCGTTCGGCATCAAGGGCGAGGTGCGGCTGAAAAGCTTCTGCGCAGAACCGGACGCGATTGCCGACTACGCGCCCTTGTGGAGCGAAGACGGCAGCCGCAGTTTCACCCTGAAGATCACCCGCTCAATTCCCGGCGGGCTTGCCGCGCGGCTTTCCGGTGTCGCGACCAAGGAAGCGGCGGATGCCTTGCGCGGCACCTCGCTTTTCGCCGACAGATCGAAACTGCCGAACCTGCCGGACGACGAATTCTACCATGCCGACCTGATCGGGCTCGACGTGCTCGACACCGGCGGTGCGAAGATCGGAACGGTGCGTGCCGTCTTCAACCACGGCGCGGGCGACATTCTCGAGGTCTTCGCACCGGGGCGGAAGACGACGCTGCTCCTGCCGTTCACCCGGGCCATCGTGCCGACCGTCGATCTCACCGCCGGACGGATCATTGTCGATCCGCCGGAGGAGACCGAGGCATGAGCGACCCGGACAAACCGAGGTCGCACGGGCGGCTGGCGATTTCCGCGTCGATCAAGCCACGCGAACTGATGACCGCGACGCCGCGCATCAAGGGGGCGTGGTGCGCGAAGATCGTGACGCTCTTCCCCGATGCGTTTCCGGGAACGCTCGGGCTCTCGCTGACCGGAAAGGCCCTGCAGGAAGGGCTCTGGGCGCTGGAGACCATCGACTTCCGCCCCTTCGGGATCGGCAAGCACCGGAATGTCGACGACAACCCGGCCGGTGGTGGCGCGGGCATGGTGCTCCGCGCCGATGTGGTCGCCGCGGCGCTCGACGAGGCCGCCATTGGTACGCCGAAGGACCGTGCGCGCTGGCCGGTGATCTACCTTTCGCCGCGCGGGAAACCCTTCGATCAGGCCACCGCTCGACGGCTCTCCGCGGCTGACGGCATCACCCTGCTCTGCGGCCGGTTCGAGGGCGTCGACCAGCGCGTTCTTGACCACTACGTTGTCGAGGAGGTCTCGCTCGGCGACTTCGTCCTGACCGGCGGAGAGATCGCGGCGCAAGCGATGATCGACGCCACAGTGCGGCTCCTGCCCGGTGTGCTTGGCAATGCCGCCTCCACGGAAGAGGAGAGCCATTCCCACGGCCTTCTGGAACATCCGCAGTATACGAGGCCAGCGGTCTGGGAGGGGCGGGAGATCCCGCCCGTCCTGATGTCGGGCCACCACGGCGAGATCGCGAAGTGGCGGCGGGCCGAGGCGGAAAAGCTGACGCGGGAGAGGCGGCCGGATCTGTGGAATACGTATGCCAAGCACAATAGCGGTCGCTAGCCTGACGGACCGGCTTGTCATCTTCTCTCCCTTAGGAGGTAGAAATCATGAGTGATGAGGAACTTGACCCATACACAGCCTGGGTTGTCCGCTGCCATAGTATTGCTTGGGGTGTGGGAGACGCGTGCGCAAAACTGCGGACAGTCCGTCCTGTACCGCACGAGCGCGAGCTTCAACACGTTATGGTTTCATTGATGACGGAGTTGTGGGACCGTGACTACAGCCAAACGGAAATACGCGCAGCCTACCTCGCGGCACTAGAGCATTTGCCTCGATACGCTGCGGGATCGGAGAGCCGGTCCGCCGAAGCTCTTACACAAAACGAAGCCAAAACAACAAGCGATTGTTGACGCGCGCCTGACCTCCCCCTATACCCCGCCCGTCCGGGGCTCTATCGAGTCGGCCGGGCCTGTTGTGTGTTTGCCCATGTCCTTCGTCTTCTTCGGCAGGGACGGCACGCTGCGACAGGAACAAGGAACGATGACCTGATCTCCGGCGGGCGCCCCGACACTGTGCGGCGCGGACCCGATGAAGACGCGGAGCTCTCTGGCGCGAACACCATCGCGGAACCACCGCGAGCATAGGAAAGGATCCCGCGATGAACCTGATCGCAGAACTCGAGGCCGAGCAGATCGCTGCGCTCGGCAAGTCCGTACCGGACTTCAAGGCGGGCGACACGGTTCGTGTCGGCTACAAGGTGACCGAGGGCACGCGCAGCCGCGTCCAGATGTATGAAGGCGTCTGCATCGCCCGCAAGGGTGGCGCCACCATCGCCGCCTCGTTCACCGTCCGCAAGATTTCCTTCGGCGAGGGCGTCGAGCGCGTCTTCCCGCTCTACTCGACCAACATCGATTCGATCGAGGTCGTGCGCCGCGGCCGTGTCCGTCGCGCCAAGCTCTACTACCTGCGCGACCGTCGCGGCAAATCCGCCCGGATCGCCGAAGTCACCAACTACAAGCCCAAAGCCGAAGCCTGAGGAGCGGGACCATGAGAAAAGACATTCACCCCGACTACCACATGATCGAGGTCAAGATGACCGACGGCTCCACCTTCAAGGTCCGCTCGACCTGGGGCAAGGAAGGCGACCAGATGTCGCTCGACATCGACCCCTCGGTGCACCCGGCCTGGACCGGCGGTTCGGCCAAGCTGATGGACACCGGCGGCCGCGTGTCGAAGTTCAAGAACAAGTACGCGGGCCTCGGATTCTGAGCCCGTTGCGCTTCCCAAGCGGGAACGCACAACATATAGTAGGGGCGCGCTGGGAACGGCGCGCCTTTTGATTCCGTGGCAGACGGTTAGGACGGGGACAGAGACGTGGCGCATATCATCGTTGTCGGCAACGAAAAGGGCGGGTCCGGGAAATCGACGACCTGCATGCATGTCGCGACGGCCCTCGTCCGCATGGGCCACAAGGTCGGCGCGCTCGACCTCGACCTTCGTCAGCGCAGCTTCGGCCGCTATGTCGAGAACCGCCGGGCCTTCGCGCGCAAGGAAGGCCTCGATCTGCCGATGCCGGATTACCGCGACCTGCCCGAGATTGACCAGGCGAGCCTTGGCGCCGGCGAGAATGTCTATGACCGGCGTCTGTCGGCCGCCGTCGCCGGGCTCGAGAAGGACGCCGAGTTCATCATCATCGACTGCCCCGGCTCGCATACGCGCCTGAGCCAGGTCGCGCATTCGCTGGCCGATACGCTGATCACGCCGTTGAACGACAGTTTCATCGATTTCGACCTGCTCGCCCGGGTCGATCCCGATACCAGCCGGGTCATCGGCCCGTCGATCTATTCCGAGATGGTCTGGAACGCGCGGCAACTGCGTGCGCGGGCCGGGCTTCCGCCGATCGACTGGATCGTTCTGCGGAACCGTCTTGGCGCGCAGCAGATGCACAACAAGCGGAAGGTGGGCGGCGCGCTCGAACAATTGTCGAAGCGCATCGGGTTCCGAGTGGCGCCGGGGTTTTCCGAGCGGGTAATCTTCCGCGAACTTTTCCCGCGGGGGCTTACGCTGCTTGACCTGCGCGACATCGGGGTCGAGCGGCTCAACATCTCCAACGTGGCGGCCCGGCAGGAAGTGCGCGATCTGATGCGCGAACTGCGCCTGCCCGGCGTTGACGTGGCGATCTGAAACCGCTCAGGCGATGCTGCGCCCGGCGCGGACGAAAAGCGTCGGCAGGACAGCGCGGCTACGGCGGGTGCGCTCGGCGCCCATGGACATCAGGCGCGTCTCGAACGCATCCACCTCGTCCGTCTTGCTGCGGGAGAAACGATTGATAATGGCCGCTGCGATTTTCATGTTCCGGTCCTGTCTTGTCTCACGCCCCTCAACATCATTAATGATTGTGGACGGTGACCGAAACGTGGCGCAGTCGCGGATTTTCGGGGGATTTCTCGCGGCGGTTGAAGCGGCGATTTAAATACGCGCCGCCCGCAATCCCTATCGGCGCAGGGTATTGATCCGTCCCGGCAATCAATTGCGGCCTGCTCCAAGGAAACCGGCCCGTGGATTGCGGCGAATTCGCGTCGGTGGGCGACAACGCTCAGGTCCGCAGCACCCGGTAGACCGCCGGAATCACCAGCACCGTCAGCAATGTCGACGAGGCGAGTCCGAAGAGGAGCGAGATAGCGAGGCCCTGGAAGATCGGGTCGGTCAGAATCACCGCCGCGCCGATCATTGCCGCGAGCGCCGTCAGAAGGATCGGCTTGAAGCGGATCGCCCCCGCCTCGATCAGCACCTCGGTCAGCGGCCGGTCGGGCCGTTTCGCATGGCGGATGAAATCGACGAGCAGGATCGAGTTCCGCACGATGATGCCCGCAAGCGCGATGAAGCCGATCATCGAGGTGGCGGAAAACGGCGCGCCGAAGGCCCAGTGGCCGCCGAGGATGCCGATGAAGGTCAGCGGGATCGGCGTCAGGATCACCAGCGGCACCTTGAACGAGCCGAACTGCGCCACGACGAGGATGTAGATTCCCAGAAGCGCGATCCCGAAGGCCGCGCCCATGTCGCGGAACGTGACCCAGGTCACTTCCCACTCACCGTCCCAGAGCAGTGTCGGCAGCGTCTCGTCATCCGGCTGGCCATGGAGCGAAATCGTCGGTTTCGGCAGCCCGGTCCAGTCCTGCGCGTCGATCGCGTCCTGAACTGCGAGCATGCCGTAAAGTGGCGCCTCGAAATCGCCGGCAAGCTCCGCCGTGACCATCTCGGCGGCGCGGCCATTGTGGCGGAAGACCGGGAAGGAGGCGCGCTCCTCGCTGACCTCGACGACGTCGCCAAGCTCCACCACGCCGCGCGCACCCGGCAGGACGTTGGCGGGAATCGGCGTCGCCAGGAAGCGTTCGTCGAGCGTGCGTTCGCCCTTCGGCCGCTCGATGCGGATCGGGATCGGCGGACGCCCTTCGCCCCGGTGCGAATAACCGATGGTCGTGCCGCCGTTGAGGATGGCGATCGTATCGAAGACGTCGCCCTCCTGGACCTGGAAGAACTCCGCCGCGTCGGTCGAGACGGTGGTGCGCAGCCGCCGCGCCGGCTCACCGTAGGAATTGTCGACATCGACAATGAAGGGGACGGAGCGGAACGCCTCCTCGACCTTGGCGGCGACGGTGCGGCGGGTGTTCGCATCTGGCCCGTAAATCTCGGCCAGAAGCGTGGCGAGCACCGGCGGCCCCGGCGGCGGTTCGACGGTCTTGAGGCTGGTTCCCTCCGGCACCGGCAGCGCCATGATCCGCTCGCGGATCTCCAGCGCGATCTCGTGGCTGGTGCGGTCGCGGTCGCCCTTGGGCAGGAGGTTGATCGCCACTTCGCCCATCTCGGGCGAGGCGCGCAGATAGGAATGCCGCACGAGGCCGTTGAAGTTGAAGGGCGCGGCGGTGCCGGCATGGGTCTGGACCGAGCGGACCTCGGGCAGGTCGAGCACGACGTTCGCGACCGCCTGCGCCACCGCATCCGTCGCCTCGACCGATGATCCTTCGGGCAGGTCGATGGTCACCGACAGTTCCGACTTGTTGTCGAAAGGCAAGAGCTTGACCGTCACATGCTTGGTGTAAAAGAGCGCGAGCGAGCCGAGCGTCAGTACGAGGACTGCCGCGATGAAGGCCCAGCTTCGCGCCTTGGAGGCGAGGATCGGCCGGGCGACGGCACTATAGGCGCGGCCAAGCGCGCCGCCGTGGCCGCCATCCGCATGGCCGTGTGCGGGCGCCTTGCCGGCGACCTTGAGCATCAGCCACGGCGTGACCATCACCGCGACGAAGAAGGAGAAGATCATCGCCGCCGAAGCGTTCGCCGGGATCGGCGACATGTAAGGGCCCATCAGGCCCGAGACGAAGAGCATCGGCAGAAGGGCCGCGACCACGGTCAGGGTCGCGACAATGGTCGGGTTGCCGACTTCGGCCACCGCGTCGATAGCCGCTGTCCGCCTGTCGCGTCCGTCGCCCATGCCCCAGTGGCGCGCAATGTTCTCGATCACCACGATGGCGTCGTCGACGAGGATACCGATGGAGAAGATCAGCGCGAAAAGCGAGACGCGGTTCAGCGTGTAGCCCATCAGGTTCGACGCAAAGAGTGTGAGAAGGATCGTCACCGGGATCACGATGGCGACGACGAAGGCCTCTCGCCGGCCGATGGCGATCCAGACCAGCAGGATGATCGACACGGTCGCAAGCGCAAGGTGATAGAGAAGCTCGTTCGCCTTCTCGTTGGCGCTTTCGCCGTAGTCGCGGGTGACTTCCAACCCGACCTCTTCGGGGATCAGCGTCCCTTCGAGCGCGTGGGCGCGGTGCAGGATCTCTTCGGCCACTGTCACGGCGTTGGACCCGGCACGCTTGGCCACGGCAAGGGTCACCGAGGGAATGCGCCGGATCCCGTCTTCGGCCTTCGACACCGTGGCGACGAGGTGTTCCTCGCCATCGGCGGCAAAGCTGACATCGGCAACGTCGCGGACATAGACCGGCCGCCCGTCGCGCGTCGTCAGCAGAAGATTGGCGATCTCTTCCGGCGAACGCAGCGTCTCGCCGGCGACGAGCATGATCTGCTCGCCCGCGTCGCGGACCTGTCCGGTCGGAAAGGCGGTGTTGGCTCCGGTGACCTTGCCGGCAAGCTGCTGAAGCGTGACGCCGTAAAGGGCCAGCCGCTCAGGGTCCGGCGCGATGCGCAAGCGCTCGCTCGTCTCGCCGACGATATAGGTCAGGCCGACGTCGGGGATCTTGGCGATCTCGGTCCTCAGTTCGCGGGCGATGCGGGTCAGGTCGTGCGCGGTGACACGGTCCGCCGCCTCCGGTTTCGGCGCCAGTGTCAGCGACAGGATCGCCACGTCGTCGATGCCGCGTCCGACGATCTGCGGTTCGGGAATGCCGACCGGGATGCGGTCACTGTTGGCGCGGACCTTGTCATGGACGCGCAGGATCGCGGCGTCGGACGGAGTACCGACGAGGAAGCGCGCCGTCACCATCACACGGTCGTCGGAGGTCTGGGAATAGACATGCTCGACCCCGTCGATGCCCTTGACGATGGTCTCCAGCGGTTCGGTGATCAGTTTCACCGCGTCCTCGGCCCGCAACCCGTTGGCCTGGACATGGATATCGACCATCGGCACGGAAATCTGCGGCTCTTCCTCGCGCGGAAGCGAGAGGAGCGCCACGATGCCGAAGACGAAGGCCGCCATCAGGAAAAGCGGCGTCAGCGGCGAGACGATGAAGGCCCGCGTGAGCCCCCCGGCGATGCCAAGCTTCTGCGGTTCGCTGCTCACGGCGCGACCACCCGGTCGCCGGCGTTGAGGCCGCTTAGCACTTCGAGCAGTTCGGTGCCGTCCCGGATCACCGTCTCTCCGAGGACAACGGCGCGCTCGGCCTCGCCCCCCTCCGCTTCGACCGCGACGAAATCGAGGCCCGACCGCGTGGTGACGGCGGCTTTCGGGACCAGGAGCGCCATGCGCTCGCCGACAGGAAGCTCCACCAGAACACGAGCATCGACATAGGCGGTGTCGAGCCCCTCGACCTCCACATCCGCGACGACGCGACCATTGGTGATCTGGGGATAGAGCTTGGCGATGCGCCCGGCTTCCGCCGTCCCGGCCGAGGTGATGCGAATCTCTGCTCCCTCGGTCAGCGCGGTGGCGTGCCGCTCGGGTACCGCGAGCCGCAGGAAAAAGCCGCCGCCACCGATCGTCGCGACCGCCTCACCCGGCAGGATCACGGCACCGAGCGTCACCGGCACGGTCAGGACAAGCCCGTCCCCCGGCGCGATGACGCGGCCTTCCGAGGCCTGCTGGGCAGAAATGTCGCGCTGCGCCTCGGTCGAAGCGATCTGGCCGCGCACCACGTCGACCGTGGTGCGCAACTGGTCGAGGCGCTGCACCGTCGCCACGCCCCGGTCGACCAGCGCCTGGCCGCGCTCAAGCTCGGTCTCGGCGGTGGCGAGCTGGGCTTTCAACGCCGCGATCTGCGCGTCGAGCGCGGCGATCTGGAAGGCGATCTTGTCGTCATGGATCACCGCGATTTCCTGCCCCGCCGTGACCGTGTCGCCCTCGCTGACCGAGAGCGACTGGACGATGCCGCCGATCCGTGCCCGTGCGGGCACGGTTTCGCGCGTCTCGACTCTGCCGTAGACCGATTTCCACTCGGTCAGCGGCGACGGTTCGAGGGTGATCGTCTCCGCCAGAAGCGGACCGGACGCCAGAAGGCTGGTGATCAGCAGGAACGCGCGCATGGCATGCGACCTTTCAGAATGCGCAGCCGGGCTTCACACCGAACTTGCGGAAGATCGACGCGGCCGGGCAGAAGCCGGTGAAGGCCGATTGCAGGAGGTTCAGCCCGATGAAGACGGTGAACCAGACGAAATAGGGCGACACCCATACCGTGAGCACCACTGACAGAAGAACCATGGCGCCGGCAAAGGCGAGGACAGTGCGATCGAGAGACATGACAACCTCCGGGTTTCTACGCATTCACATTTATGAATGTAATGGAGGGAAATCAAGCTCCATTCGTCGGACTTCCGCAAATCATCTCAGATTGGCGCACGAAAGCCATGACCCAGATCAAGTGGGCCCGGGCATCAATCCGGGTCGAGGGGCCGTGCGGCCAGTTCGGCGGCGATGTCGTCGTCTAGCGGCGTGGCGAAGGTGTTGAGGATGAAGCCGAGCGTCGAATAGAATCCCACCGTCGCCATGAGGTCCAGCACCCCCTCCTTGCCGACCGCCCCGGCGAGGTCGGCCGCCGTCTCGGGCGTCAGGCGGGAGGTGTCGAAAAGCTCATCGACCGCCCGCGCGATCACCCCGTCCACCGGTGCCATCGCCTCTGGTGCCCCCCGGATCGTCCCGATGCGCGCATCGGTGAGCCCGCATTTGCGCGCCCGCGCGACATGCTGGTTCCACTCATAGGAAGAACCGAGCCGCACCCCGGTGCGCAATATCGCCACCTCGGACAATTCGCGGCCAAGCGTCGTCTGCACCACTACATGATCGCGCAACCCGGCCCATGCCCGCAATAGCGCGGGATGGTGCGCCATTGTCCGGTAGACGTTCAGCCCGCCGGCGAAGCCGGTCTGCATGTCGGCCAGCGCCTCGGGCCATTCGGCATCGTCGAGCGGGCGAAGCGGCAGGGGATCTGTCATCCGGTTCTCCGTCTCTGGCAAAGGGTCATGTTCAGACCTGCGCCGGCGCCAAAGGCCGCGCCCGCTTGCCGCGCGCGCCTTCTCCGTTCGACATCGCCGGCGGCGGGACGAAGGGCGCGAAACTTTCCGCCCGCGACCGGCGCCAGCGCATGAGATATCCGAACTCGTCCGGTTCTTCGCGCAAGAGGAAGCCATCGGGCAGATAGGGATAGATCTCATCGCCGGTCACCATGTCGCGGTCAGTTTCGCGCATGATCAGGTGATGTGGCAGGAACTCTCCGGGATGGGACAGGCCGGCTGCACCGGTCATTTCGGCGAGCGCCTTCAGTGTGTTTTCATGAAAGCGGTAGACCCGTTCCGCCTTGTCGACCGGATCAAGCGCGCGCTGGCGCAGCAGATCCTGCGTCGCCACGCCGACCGGGCAGCGGTTGGTGTGGCACGCCTGGGCCTGGATGCACCCGATTGCGAACATGAAGCCCCGCGCCGAATTCGCCCAATCGGCACCAAGCGCCAGAACCCGCGCGATGTCGAACGAGGTGACAAGCTTGCCCGAGGCGCCAAGTTTCAGCCGATCCCTGAGGCCGGCACCGCGCAGCGTGTTGTGGGCGAAGGTCAGCCCTTCGACCAGCGGCATCCCCATATGGTTGGCAAACTCCAGCGGTGCCGCACCGGTGCCGCCCTCCTTGCCGTCGATGACGATGAAGTCGGGAACGATCCCCGTCTCCAGCATCGCCTTGACCACGCACATGAATTCCCGCCGGTGCCCGATACAGAGCTTGAAACCGACCGGCTTGCCGCCGGAGAGATCGCGGAGCCTGCCGATGAATTCGATCAGTCCGACGGGGGTCGAGAACTCCGGATGCGCGGCGGGCGAGACACAGTCGGTGCCCATCGGCACACCGCGCGCCTCGGCGATCTCTGAAGAGACCTTCGACGACGGCAGCACCCCGCCGTGACCGGGCTTGGCTCCCTGGCTCAGCTTCAGCTCGATCATCTTCACCTGCGGATCGGCGGCCTGTTCGCGGAACCGCTCCGGATCGAACCGCCCGTCCGGTGTGCGGCAGCCGAAATACCCCGATCCGACCTCGTAGATGAGATCGCCGCCGCCTTGCCGGTGATAGCGGCTGATGCCGCCCTCGCCCGTGTCATGCGCGAACCTGCCCTTCTTCGCGCCACGGTTCAACGCGAGGATTGCATTGCCGGAAAGCGCGCCAAAACTCATCGCCGAGATGTTGTAGAGCGAGGCGTCGTAGGGTTGCCGGCAGTCGGGCCCGCCGATCCGCACCCGGAAATCGTGGTCGGCGATGTGCTGGGGCACCATCGAATGGGTGATCCATTCATAGCCCGCGTCATAGACCCGCTGGCGGGTACCAAAGGGGCGCTTGTCCTCCACCCCCTTGGCGCGCTGATAGACGAGCGATCGGTCGTCGCGCGAAAACGGCTCCTCGTCCTGATCGCTTTCGATCAGGTACTGGCGAATCTCTGGCCTGATCCCTTCGAAGAGGAAGCGCATGTGGCCGATGACCGGGTAGTTCCGCAGGATCGAGTGCCGGCGTTGCCCGACATCGTGGACCCCGAGCGCTGAGAGCGCACCGAAGACGCCGAGCGGCAGCAGGAACCAGCCGCTCCAGATCAGCCCCAGCGCCGACAGCAGCGTCAGCGCGACGACAAGGGCGAAAGCCAGATACCGTTCCATCACAAAACCCCTTCAGATCGCCGCGCCGATGGCACGCGCGAGCTTGTCCGTCAGTTCCCCGATCTGCGCGTCCTCGATGATGAAGGGCGGCGCGATGAGGATGTGGTCGCCCGACCGCCCGTCGATCGTGCCGGACATAGGGTAGCAGATCAGCCCCTCCTCGAACGCCGCCTTCTTGATCTTGGCGGCCACCCCGCGTGCCGGATCGAAGGGTGCCTTGGTGGCACGATCCTCGACCAGTTCGATGCCACGAAAAAGGCCCCGGCCGCGCAGGTCGCCGACATGCGGATGCTGACCGAAACGGGCCTCGAACGCAGCGGCAAGCTTGTCGCCCTGCTCCCGCACCCGTGACAACAGCCCGCGATTGAGGATCGCCGAGACCACCGCATGGCCGGCCGCCGTCGCGACCGGATGGCCGATATAGGTGTGGCCGTGCTGAAAGAAGCCCGAGCCATCGGCGATAGCGCTGTAGATCTCGGCTGAGCACAGCATCGCCCCGATCGGCTGGTACCCGGCGCCGAGACCCTTGGCGATGCAGATGATGTCAGGACGCACCTCATCCTGCTCGCTGGCAAAAAGCGTGCCGGTCCGGCCCATGCCACACATCACCTCGTCAAGGATCAGCAAGATGCCGTATTTGTCGCAGATCTCGCGGATGCGTCTGAAATAACCCGGTGCCGGGGTCAGCGCCCCGGCGGTGGCGCCGACGACCGGCTCGGCCATGAAGGCCATGACCGTCTCCGGACCGACCCGAAGCAATTCCTCTTCCAAAGCATCCGCGGCGCGGCGACCATAGGCTTCGAGGCTCTCGCCCTCGTCGCGCAGGCGGTATTCGTAACATGGATCGATATGGCTCACGTCAAGCAAGAGCGGCGCGAACTGCGCGCGGCGCCATTCGTTGCCGCCCGCCGACAGGGCACCGATGGTGTTGCCGTGATAGCTTTGCTTTCGGGCGATGAGGCGGCCGCGCTGTGGCTCGCCTTTTTCGACCCAGTATTGCCGGGCGAGCTTGATTGCCGCCTCGGTCGCCTCGGACCCGCCGGAGACGAAATAGACCCGGTCGATCCCCTCGGGCGCATGGGCGATCAGAAGATCGGCCAGGGCCTCGGCCGGTTCGGAGGTGAAAAAGCCGGTATGGGCAAAGGCCACCTTGTCGAGCTGTGCCTTGATAGCCGCCGTCACCTCGGCGTCACCATGGCCTAGACAGGACACCGCCGCGCCGCCCGACCCGTCGAGGTAACGCTTGCCCGAGGCGTCGATCAGGTAGCAGCCATCGCCGCCCACCGCGACGGGGGGCTGCGACTTGGTGTGGCGCGGAAAGACATGAGACATGGTTCGGCTCCTTTCGTATCGGACAGGCTGGCGGCCCCTGTGCCGCGCCGGCCTCGCGGATACCCGGTGTGGACCATAACGCAGATCGCCGGACCAGGAAGGCCAAGACCACCGCCAATCCGGGCATCGTCGGCAAATTGGCCGCAAAGGCGACGATCACTGCCCGCATATCGGCCCCCGCCGGTCACGACACCCGGCTCTGCGGCTCTGGCGTCGCAATGCAGCGCGCACCTTCGACGAAATTGTTGAGGTCGAACCCCCAGGCACCGCGCGGCCAGCGCAGCTCCATCTCGCCCTTCCGGGGCCGGTAGACGGCGGTATAGAGCGTGCCGAACCCGCGATCGAAGGCCGTGGAATAAAGCGGCGGTCGCAGGAAGGCGGCGATGAACTTCTCTTCCGGCTCCACGTGCAGGGTCAGCCGCTGAAGCAGGAAGCGTTCACGTTCCACCGAGGCGGTCATGCGGGCATGGGCGTCCCACTCGACGCGTTCCTGATGGTTGGTCGCGACTGCGGCATGGGTCAGGGCCGCCGGCCGGTCCGGTGCCATGAAGGCGGTAAGGAAGTGGCGCTTCCGGTCCACCACGGTGACGTTGTAGCTCATATGAGTCGGGATACGTGCCAGCGCCTCGCCCGCCGCTTCGGCCGTGGTGCAGGTCTGAAGAACGTAGCGCAGGATCAGCGGCACGCCGAACCCATCACCGACGACCCGGCGCCCGCCGAAGGTCAGCGACACCGCGAGGCCCGCGTCGTTCATCCCGTCGACCAGCCCCCAGAGCCCGTCCGAGGTGCCGATGACTGTGCGCCCCTGCCACGAACTGTGCAGGACGACGCGCTCGAAGGCGCGCGGGTCGTAATCGTAGTTGCGCACCAGAACCGGCGCCCGCCCCGGCCAGATCGCCTGGCTGCACCCCGACAGGTAGGGCGGCGGGCGGTAGAAGCTGAGAAACCGAGCCGCCAGATCGCCACCGCCCGCCAGATCGCAGAGCCGTTCGTAAAGCGGCACGATCTCCGGCATGTGCGCCTCGAGCGCGCGCAGGCTTTCGAGATAGGTCGGCCGCGCATCCGCCCCTTCGCGCAACCACCACGCCTTGTAGGCGGGCCAAAGCTCGGCGAAGAGCCCGGCCCATTTCGGGCCGGGTTCCGCCTCGCTTATGGCCCGCCACCAGAGGTCCATCACATGATCTTGAAGGCCGGGTCTGCCAGCGCCGGGCCGGCTTCGGCCATCGGCAGCGGCGTGGCCGAAAAGGCGGACTTGATGCCGTGGATCCAGCGCTTCGCGCGCTCATTGAGCTGGAAGTTGTTGGTCATCGACCGACCGCGCGTGACGAGGATGCCAAGGTCGGCACCCTCGTATCGGTAATCGCCCGGCTTCAGGATACGCAGGAAAAACGCCTCGTTCTCCGATTCGACCGCGCGGCGGTGATAGTCGAACCGGTCGAAGGCGACACGTCCGTCCTCCAGCATCTTGTAGATACCGGATTGCGGCGCGTGGGACAGGATATCGACGGTGTCCTCGGTGTGCTTGATCACCATCTGGCTCCAGCCGTCGATCATGTCCGGATTGGCCCAGCGCGCGTTCAGCTCGTCCACGTCGAGCTGGAACTTCGCCTTGGAGAATTCGAGAAGGTGAAACAGGAACAGCGGCGCGTCGGCATGGGCGAAGGCCGCGTGATTGGTCATCGACGAAGCGCCGGTGATGCGCGGGTTCAATTCGCCCAGCCAGATGTCCCCGGTTTTCTTGTCGATCAGGAAATCCAGCTCGAAATAGCCGCGATAGCCTTCCTTGCGAAGCTGCTCGCCGAACTTGAAGGTCAGGTCGCGGGCCTTCTGGCGGACCTTGGGCGAGAAGGCGGTGGAGAAGATCTCGTTGCCGCACCAGCCGCCGCGATAGGGCGTCAGATCCTTGAAGCCGACAAGCTCGGTCATCAGCGGGCCGACGATGGTGCCCTCCTTGGTGGCGCAGCCTTCGATGGCCGAGCCGCGACAGTCGATCCGCTTCATGATCTTGATCTCGCCCTCGCCGACGATCTCGTGTTCGTGCCGGCGGAAATCGGCCTCGGACTTGATGAAGAACGTGGTGTGGCCGCTGTCGCCGAAGGCCGATTGCAGGACGAGGTCATGGCCAAGCCCGGCTTTCTCGCAGGTCTTCGTCAGGTCCTCGTAGGATTTCACCTCGGCCAGCGTGTTCGGCACCGACGGCACACCGGCCTTGTTGCCAACGCGGACGGTTTCGATCTTGTTATCCATCTTGGTGCGCAGCTTCGCCTTCGGGAACCAGACCTCGGCCCCCAGGTCCTTGGCCAGGCGTTCGGTTTCCTCGTCGAACATCAGGAACACGAATTTCGGCTTGCCGCCGCGCCGTTTCACGAGGTCGATCACCTCCTTGTGCTGGAGGAGGTAGTTGTTGATGTCCTCGATCGACTGGAATTCCGCATGCGGCTGCTCGGACGGGCAGAAGACGTTCGGATGGCGGCCGTCATAGCAGTCGATGTAGCAGATGTACTTGAAGTTCTTGCACCATTCGTCGATGCCCAGAAGATTGAAGTTAGTCGCCGAGATGAAGTAGATCGGCTCCTCGTTCCGGTGGAAGAAGCGGCGGATCTCGGAAATGTTCCTCAGGTCTTTCTTGCTCATTCTTCTCTCCCCTATTCCGCCGCTGTGGCGAGTTTCTTCGTCTGACGGGCAAGCGCCTCTGCCGTGAAGACGCGAAGGCCCAGGTCCGCGCGATAGCCGTGGATCTCGCTGACATCGAGCGCACGCATGAAGGCAAGGATTTCGCGGCTCACCACCTGCCCCGGCACGAGGATCGGGAAGCCCGGCGGATAGGGGATGATGAACGAGGCCGAGACGACCTCGCGCCCCTTGTCCATCTCCGCCTCGATGCCGCCGTCAAGCTCGAGGTAGTCGCAGTTGTTCTCGTCGTAGGCGAGGAAGAACGGCGTCCGGATATCGCCCTCGCCGGTCTCTGCATCCGCACAGAAGGCGCTGTGGAAATGCGAGAAGTCCGGCAGCGGCGGCAGGTCCTGCATGAGGTTTTTCACCCGCCGCTCGAAGGCCAGACGCTCCATCTTGGAGGCATCGTCGAGACGGTCGTCCAGCTCCTTCGCGATCTCGACCAGTACCTCGATCAGATAGGCGACGGACGAACGCGTCGTGCCGATATTGGTCATGAACAGGACGGTGTTGCGCGAGGTCTTGTTGATCTGGATGCCATACTTGTCCATCAGCACGTCGGTCTTGAACGTGTCACCGTCCCAACCTGTACCGCCGACGGCAAGCGTGACGCGGGTGGCGTCGAGAACGAATTCGTCCTTCTCCCAGCAGTCCCAGATATCGGTCCAGCCCTGCTCGGGGTGGTAGTAACTCTCCACCCCGCTTTCGCGGAAGCCCTCGGGGATCATGTCGCCGGCCGTCAGCACCTTGAAGTATTTCTGCAAGAGCGGATGGGTGGAAATCGCCCGCCGCATCGCCATCGCCGCCTCGACCTGACGCTGGACGAATTCGAAGCCCTCAAGCTCCACCTGGCGCCGGCCGACGTCGAGCGAGGCGATGATCTGGTAGTTCGGGCTGGTGGACGTATGGGTCATATAGGCTTCATGGAACGAGGCCTCCACCTCGCCCTTGAAGTCCTGGTCGTTGACATGGATCATCGACCCCTGCCGGAGCGAGGTCAGTGTCTTGTGCGTCGACTGGGTCGTGTAGACCCGGACCCGAGCGTTCGGCGGCGGGATGAGCCGCGTCGCCAAAAGCGTCGCCTCGTCAGCATCCTTCAACGCCTTGGCCTGTGTCTCGTAGGCGTTCGCATGGTCGGCCGACTTCAACCGCTCGCGCAGCACGCCGGCGGCGTGCATCCCGGTCCGGTGGCGATAGGTCGGGCCGAACCGCGCGAAGGCAAACCAGGCCTCGTCCCATAGGAAGATCAGGTCGGGCTTGATGGCGAGGCACTCCTCCATCACCCGCTCGACGTTGTAGACGATCCCGTCGAAGGTGCAGTTGGTCAGAAGAAGCATTCTGACCTGGTCGAGCTTTCCGGCCGCCTTCAGCTTCAGAAGCTGGTGCTTGATCTCGCGCAGCGGCACCGCGCCGTACATCGAGTATTCGTTGAGCGGATAGCTGTCGAGGTAGCGCACCTGGGCCCCGCACAGCACCATGCCGTAGTGGTGCGACTTGTGACAGTCGCGGTCGACCAGCACGATATCGCCGGGCCGAACCAGCGCCTGCACCACGATCTTGTTGCAGGTCGACGTGCCGTTGGTGGCAAAGAAGGTCTGCTTGGCGCCGAAGGCCCGCGCCGCCAGTTCCTGCGCCTCCTTGATCGGCCCGTGCGGCTCCAACAGACTGTCGAGGCCTCCGCTCGTCGCCGAAGTCTCGGCGAGAAAGATGTTCGGCCCGTAGAAGGCGCCCATGTCCTGGATCCAGTGGCTGCGGGAGATCGACTTGCCGCGGCTGATCGGCATCGCGTGGAACACGCCAGTCGGCTGCTTGGAATACTCCTTCAACGCGGTGAAGAACGGTGTCTTGTAGCGTGCCTGAACGCCCCGCAGGATGTTCAGGTGCAGTTCCATGAAGTCTTCCTGATTATAGAAGACCCGCCGGCATATGCCGAGGTCGAGCCCGGCGATATCCTCGACCGAACGGTCCGTGACGAGATAGGCGTCAAGCTCGGGGCGCACCCGCCCGATCATCCGGCAAAGTTCCGGACCGTAATTCTCCGGTGCTATATCGTCGATCATCTCCGCACCACCGGCCCGGTTCAGATAGCGGGTCAGGATCGCCAGGTCGACATCGCTGTCCATCCGCAATCCGGGGCGCACGACGATAGCCTGGACGTTGTGGTTGAACAGCACCCCGATCAGCGCGTCCTTGAGACTTGGCACCACGACGGGTTCATAGATGAAGGCATCCTCCGGCCGCCGCATCAAGGTCATGTTGGCCTTGAGCCATCGCTCCTGATGATCGTTCACGTCATCGACGATCATCACCTCGAAATAGGGCTTGGTGAGCGCCCGCGCCTCGGGCGGCAGCAACGCCTCCTCGTCGTGATCGTCGTCGTAGCCGTCGCGGTCGAGCGGGATCAGCCGCCGCCTGTAGGCACCCGTCGTCAGGGCGCGCGTTGCTCGGCGGACGGCGAAGACCAGTTCGGCGATATGCCCGCTCTCGAACTGGCGGCGCATGTGATCGAAGGCGGCCATGCCCGGAAACGCCCAGTAGCGTTCGATGACCGCGAGCGAGTCGAAAAGCTTCACCGCCTCCGCATGGACCGATTTGACCCGTCTGCCTTCGGGTTCGCGATGCAGCAGCTCCAGCTTTTCACGAAGCGCGTTCCAGCGATCCGAACGCAGCTGCACGGCTGAATAGTAATCGCTCATCGACTGCATCAGTCCTACCTTTCGATACGGCCGGCAGATCTAAAGGCCGCGAGCGCCCGACCGGGCGGTCCCAGCCGTCAGCTCAGCCCGTGGATATCCGGCCCGCCAGCGGCGGCGTGCCGTCGTCGTCGCGGAACGGCGGCCCCATCGTCTTGTGCTGGGCGCCCGTAGCCGAAGTGTCGCGAAGGTTGATGCCCGACCGCGTCCCCTGACGCGGCATTTCAAGCGGGCCCAGCCGTTGCAGATAGGCGTCGGTCCCGCTCGTGCGGTCATAGACCGAAAAGTCGACCGAGCGGTCGCGGAAGCTCTTCAGCACCTGGCCGAGGCCCTTCAGACCGGTCTCGCGCTGGCGCCGGACAAGGTCGAGGTCGACCTCGATCGGGAACATGTCTTCTTGCCCTGCTGACTGATGCAGCACCGTGGCCGAGGGGTCGATGACGCAGGATCGGCCGTTACCGCCGGCGCCAAGGCCGTTCACGTCGATCACGTAGCACTGGAACTGCGCCGCCGTGGCCCGTGCGATCGCCAGTTCCGCGTCGCGATCGGTTGTACCGGTCAGCACCGGATGCAGCAGAACCTCGACCCCCTGCGCCGTCAGCTGGCGCGTGGTCTCGGGGAACCAGATGTCGTAGCAGATCGACAGGCCGAAACGCCCGACTTCGGGCACGTCGAACACGCAGAACTCGGTGCCGGCCTCGACCTCGGTCTCGTAGGGCCGGAACGGGAACATCTTGCGATAGCTCGCGACGATCTCGCCTTCGGGATTGATGACCGTGGCGGTGTTGTAGATGCGGCCGTCCTCGGTCTTTTCGAACATCGAGCCCGGGATCAGCCAGATATTGTGCTTGCGCGCCGCCGCTTGCAGCCGCGAGAGGCTGTCGTTGTGGAACGGCAGCGCGAACTTCGGCAGCGGCCCGAAGGCCGCCAGTTCCGAAAAGAGCACCATCTGCGTCCAGGGAAAGCGCGCCATCAGGATGTCGAGCCGATGCAGCATGCCGTCGGTATTCGGTTGCAGCGCGTTGACGTACATCTGCACGCCGGCGATCGCGAAAGGGGTCATTTGCAGTCCTGATTCGATTTCTTTACAGCCCTTCTCCGGGCCGCCTCCCGATGCCTAACATCGCACAACGAGGACTGAAACAGGGGACCGCCGCACGACCCGGTCTGCCTGCGAACCGATTAGGAACTCGCGCATCTTGTCGGGGGCGTGACTTGCCATCACGACCAGATCGACTTCGAGCGCGACGATCGCATGCAGGATCTCGTCGTGGATCGTTCCGTAACGAACATGGGATTCGGCCTTCAGATCGGCAGGGATTTCCGCCGCCACGAGCTGTTCCAGCGCCTCGCCACCGTGGCGGATGGCCTTTTCGCGGAAGTCGGCGGGGAAGAACCCCTCGACCATCGGCAGGCCGTAATCCGGCACGACGTTGAGGACGTGAAGCTTGGCGCCCCAGCCCCTGGCAAGCTCGACCGCGCGCGGCAGGGCGTCCTTCCAGGATGCCGGCTCGTTGACGTCGACGGTCAGGAGGATGGTCTTGTACATCTCGGCCTCCTCAGTCTTCGGCACGGCGCGCGCCGGGCGCCCGGCCGCGTTGCATCATCACGACCAGCGCCAGAAGCAGCAGCGCCGGGATGAACATCCAGTATTTCGACGGCACCGAAACCGGTTGCAGGACGCGCAGCACCTCCTGATCCCAGTCGAGCCCGGCCTTCTGCGCGGCGGAGTCGTAGGCCACGTCGTCGATGATCATCTTGTCGCCGTCCTGCCGGAAGGCAAGCCCCGCCTCGGCCAGCCGCTCCTCGCCCGCGGCGGCCGCGCCCATCGGCACCAGCGCAACGAACTCGATCGGATCGCCCAGGTCGTTGACGCCGGAAACGCGCAGGCGCAGATCTTCGCCCTCTGGCGTATTGCCCGCCGCCGCCGCGATATTGGCCGGGGCGGCTTCGGTGAAGGGCGGGAACACCATGTCCATCCAGAAGCCCGGCCGGAAGAGCGTGAAGGCGACGAGAAGAAGCGCCGCGGACTCGTAGATGCGATTCCTGGCGAGGAACCAGCCTTGGGTCGCGGCCGCGAAGAGCAGCATGGCGATGGTCGCGATGATGAAGACGAAGATTCCCTGCGCCCAGGTCACGTCGATCAGCAGAAGCTCGGTGTTGAAGATGAAGAGGAACGGCAAGGCGGCGGTCCTGAGCGAATAGAAGAACGCCACGACCCCGGTCTTGATCGGATCGCCCCCCGACACGGCGGCGGCGGCAAAGCTGGCAAGGCCGACCGGCGGCGTCACGTCTGCCATGATGCCGAAGTAGAAGACGAAGAGGTGGACCGCGATCAGCGGCACGATCAGCCCGTTCTGCTGGCCGAGCGTAACGATCACCGGCGCCAGAAGCGCCGAGACGACGATGTAGTTCGCCGTGGTCGGCAGCCCCATGCCGAGGATCAACGACAGGACCGCCGTGAGGACGAGGATGGCAAGGATATTGCCACCCGACAGCACCTCGACCACATCGGCGAGCGCCGAGCCGACGCCGGTCTGGCTGACCGCGCCGACGATGATGCCCGCCGTCGCCGTGGCGATGCCGATGCCGATCATGTTGCGCGCACCGGTCACGAGCCCGTCGATGAGGTCGGTGACCCCTTCGCGAACCGCGGCCCCCATCTCGCCCGTCCCGCGCAACAGTGCCATCAGCGGACGCTGGGTCAGCAGGATGAAGACCATGTAGGCCGTCGCCCAGAACGCCGAGAGGCCGGGCGAGAGGCGGTCGACCATCAGAGCCCAGACCAGTACCACGACCGGCAGGATGTAGTGCAGGCCGGCGCGGATCGTCGGCCCCGGCAGCGGCAGCGACGTCACCGGCGCGTTCGGATCGTCGAGATGCAGCGGCTCTTCGCGTGACGCAACCCAGAGAAGGCCGACATAGACCGCCGAGAGGAAGGCGAAGATGATGTAGCCCGCCGTCGCCGGGAAAGCCGGACGGATCCAGCCCATGCCGTAGTAGACCGCAAGCGAGATCGCGCAGATCGCGGCGATGGTGAAGGTGATACCGATCAGGCGCTGGATGATGGGCTTCGGCGTATAGGCGCGCGGCAGACCCTCCATCCCCGCCTTCATCGCCTCCAGATGCACGATGTAGACCAGCGCGATGTAGGAGATCACGGCGGGGAGGACGGCGTGACGGACCACGTCGAAATAGGGGATGCCCACATATTCGACCATGAGGAACGCGGCCGCGCCCATCACCGGCGGCATGATCTGACCGTTGACGGATGAGGCCACCTCGACCGCGCCGGCTTTCTCGGAAGAGAAGCCCACCTTTTTCATCAGCGGAATGGTGAAGGTGCCCGTCGTGACCACGTTCGCGATGGAAGAGCCGGAGATGAGGCCGGTCATCGCGGACGAGACCACCGCCGCCTTGGCCGGCCCGCCGCGCATGTGCCCCATCAGCGAAAAGGCCACCTGGATGAAGTAGTTCCCCGCCCCCGCCTTGTCCAGAAGCGAGCCGAAGAGCACGAAGAGGAACACGAAAGAGGTCGAGACGCCAAGCGCGATGCCGAACACACCTTCGGTCGTAATCCACTGATGGTTCACGATTTCCGACAGGTTGTTGCCCTTGTGGGCGATGATCGACGGCATGTACGGCCCGAGCACCGTGTAGACGAGGAAGACCGAGGCCACGATCATCAGCGCCGGGCCGAGCGCCCGGCGCGTCGCTTCGAGCAGGATGATGAGACCCGCGACCGAAACGACGAAGTCCTGCAGGATCGGTGCGCCGACACGCGACGAGATGTCTTTGTAATAGACATAGAGGTAGAGCGCGGTCAGCGCGCCGACCACGGCGAGCGCCCAGTCCCAGGCCGGAATCCGGTCCTTGGGCGAGCCGAGCAGGACCGCCGCCACCACGGCGAGCGAAATCAGCGGAATCCACCAGGTCGAGGTGCCGTCCTTGGCAGAGATGAAGAACAGCGCCCCAAGGACCACCGGCACGGCGACGCCAAGGCCAATCTGCAGCTTCGTGGGCACGGCCGGAAAGGCCGCAAAGGCCAGAAAGATCGCGAAGGCAAGGTGGATCGACCGTGCCTCGGTGTCGTTGAAGACGCCGAAGCCGAGCATGAAGGGAATGGGCGAGGCGATCCAGACCTGGAAGAGCGACCAGGCGAGCGCGACGATGGTGAGGAACAGTCCGACATTGCCGGCGGTGCCCCGCGCGCCCGTGTCGGTGGATGCGACAAGCTCGTCCAGTTCGGCCTGGCTGAGGCCGCCCTTGCCGGACGCCTCCGTTGCACCTGCGGCCTCTTTGTCCTTGTCTGCCATGATGTCCCCCCTGGACGCGGTCGCGCGCCACTGATCCGAACAGAGATGGAAAGGGTCCGGCGGCGGGCGGGCCTGCCTTCCGCGCCGGAATTGGACCGCCCCGCGCCAGACGCGGGACGGCGAAGCGGCTTACATCCAGCCGCGTTCCTTGTAGTACTTCTCGGCACCCGGGTGCAGCGGCGCGGACAGGCCGTCCGCGATCATGTCCGCTTCCTTGAGGTTCGCGAAGGCCGGGTGCAGGCCCTTGAAGCGATCAAAATTGTCGAAGACCGCCTTGACGACCGCGTAGACCACGTCGTCCGGCACATCGGCCGAGGTGACGAAAGTTGCCTTCACGCCGAAGGTCTCTACATCGCCGTCGGTGCCGGCATACATGCCGCCGGGGATCATCGCCTTGGCATAATAGGCATTGTCGGCGACGAGCTTGTCGATCGCTTCGCCGGTCACCGGCACGAGGTTCGCCTCGACCGTCGATGTGGCTTCCTGGATCGAGCCGTTCGGGTGACCGACGGTGTAGATGATCGCATCGACCTTGTTGTCTCCAAGCGCCGCGGCCTGCTCGGCCGGCTTCAGCTCGGACGCGAGCGCGAAGTCCGCGTCGCTCCAGCCCATCGCTGCGAGGACGACTTCCATCGTCGCGCGCTGACCGGACCCGGGGTTCCCGACGTTGACGCGCTTGCCCTTCAGGTCATCGAAGCTCGCGATGTTCGCATCCTTGCGGGCGACAACGGTGAAAGGCTCGCCATGCACCGAGAAGACAGCGCGCAGCTTGTCGACCTTCTTGCCCTCGAACTCCGAGGTGCCGTTGTAGGCGTGGAATTGCCAGTCCGACTGGGCGACGCCCATGTCCATGTCGCCGGCCGCGATGGCATTGATGTTGGCGATGGAGCCGCCGGTCGAGGGGGCGGTGCATTTCAGCCCGGTGGTGGCGGTATCGCGGTTGACCAGCCGGCAGATCGACTGGCCGACGACGAAGTAGACGCCGGTCTGGCCCCCAGTGCCGATGGTGATGAACCGTTCTTCGGCCGCCGCTGTTGTCGCCAGCGCCATCGCGCCGACAAAGGAAAGGGTTTTAATGTAAGTCATCGTCAGTCTCCCTGTCACAAAACCTGTGCCACTCGATGACGCCCGGGATCTTGCCGCCCCGACTGGTCGCCTTGTTCGGCCGCTCGGGCCTTCTGAACGCACGTCCTTTCTGACACGGCCTCAGCCGCACCCCTCGGTCCGGGCCGTAGCCCGGAATTCGCATCTGCTCTTGAGAGCCTGCGCCAAATCGATCTTGACTGCATTTTCCGCGTCAGTCGATTTCGGCATGCAAATCTGTAACATTGGCGTTACCGTAGTATCGTTTAAAATTATAATCAACGCTGTTTACCAAACCGGTTCGGGAGTAGAGTCCCGCGGGGTGGCGATCCGCCCCGAAGGCCGCCAGGAGAGGCGCAAGTGCCCGAAAACGCAACACAACCCAAGATCGACATCGGCGCGCGGCTGAAGGCGCTGCGTATGTCGCGCCGCCTGTCGCAAAGGGAGCTTGCGCGAAAATCCGGCGTCACAAACGGCCTGATTTCTCAGATCGAGCAGAATCACTCCTCGCCCTCGGTCGCCTCTCTGAAACGTATTCTCGACTCGATCCCGCTCAGCCTGTCGGAATTCTTCGCGCCCGAGTTCGAGGACCGGGAGCAGATCTTCTTCCGCGCGGCGGAACTGCATGAGCTGAACCCGCAGAAGATATTCCGCAACTTCGTCGCATCGGACGGCATATCGCTCCGCCAGGTCGGCACCGCCGCCAACCACGCGATCCAGATGCTGCACGAACGCTACGAGGCCGGCGCCGACACCGGGATCGAAAAATACTCCCACGACAGCGAGGAGGCCGGCATCGTCATCTCGGGCAGGATCGAGATCACCGTGGGCGATCAGGTTGCCGACCTCGGCCCCGGCGATGCCTATCTCTTCGACAGCCGCATCCCGCACCGGTTCCGCAACACCGGCGCAGAGCCTTGCATCATCGTCTCGGCCTGCACCCCGCCGTCGTTCTGATCCCGCCGCTGGACAGCCTAGCGCGCGAGCGTCGCTATGATCGCATCCGCAAGCGCCGCGATCCCCTGCCCGGTCGCCTTGGCGATGGCGGGAGCGTCGGGCGCGGCCAGCGGGATGCGGATGTCGAAACGCTCCAGCCGCTCACGCACAGCGCCATTGGGGGCGGAAATCGCATATTGCCCCGAGAACGCGAAATTGCCGTCGGCGCCGGCGATCATGCGCTCGACCCGGACGGTAAGCTGAACGTCGGCGGGCGCGTCGAGCGGCCAGGGCTCTGCCGCCACCGTCGCCGAGGACCCAAGGTCAAGGCTGCGCGCCAGGGCGGCGGTCATGCCGCGAACCGGCTCGTCCGCCCAGAGCGTATCGGGCACGTTGCGCAAGGCACCGGTCTCGTCCTGCTGCGCGATCTCGATCGCGGCGGCATAGGCGGGAAGCACCACGTCGCGGACCTCGATGCTGCGGACACGCACATTGCGGGCCTTCTCGGCCGCCGGAGCGTCCACCAGATAGCGCGCGGAATTGTCCGCGCCACATGCGGCGAGAAGGAGTGAGAAAACAAGCGTACCAGCACGCAGAATCATGTCACCGTCCTGTCAGAAGCGAATTGGGATTGCGTTCGATCGCCCGCGCGAGCTGGCTGACCGAACGGGCTGCGGCGCGCACTTCGCGCAGCGCCGAGACCGTCTCGTCGTTGAAGGCGGAACTGTCGCCATAGGCCGCGATCAGCCCCTCGGCCTGCCCCACCAGCCGCTCCAGCCGCGCCGAGAGTTCCGGCAGCCCTTCGGCCGCCTGCGCGACCGCGTCGGCCGCGTCGCGGGCCGAGGCCATCGTCGCGTTCGCGTTTTCGACCGCACCGCCGTCGCGCAGTTCGGCCAGCGTGGCCCGGACCTGGTCAAGCGCCGCGTTCAGCGCCGGCGGCAGGTCGCGCGCCGCCTCGGTGCCGATCACCTTGTCGGCGCTGTCGAGAACGCGGGTCGCCGCCGCCATCAGGTCTTCGGCCTCAAGCGAATTCGCCTTCTGCGCCACCGCGCGCAGGTCGTCGACGAGCGCCGGGAATTCCGCCGACGCGGTTTCGAGATTGGCGGCGATCGCATCCGCCCGCTCCAGCGCAGAGGCGAGGGTCTTCAGGGTTCCGCCCTCCTTCAACTCGGTCACGACCGCGCGCAGTTCCGAGACGGCGGCGCGGATATCGCCCGGAAGCGCCCGCGTCGCCTCGTCGTTGACGAGCGCGCGGGTGTCTTCCAGAAGCGCGACCACCGCATCCGGCGCGGCTTGCGTGCTCTCCGAATTCGCCAGCGTCTCGACGCTCGCCATCAGGCTGATCGCCTGATTGATGAGTTGTTCGATCGGCAACTGATTGATCCGCTCCAGCATGCCTTCCGCGGTCGCGGTGAAGTCCGGAAGCTCGGATTTCTCCGATGGCAGTATCGGCAGCGGATCGGCGGTGCGGTCGAATGTGCCCGGGGCGGCATCCGGCACATCGACCAGTTCGACGACCAGCGTCGAGCTGAAGAGATTGGCCGTGGCAAGGCGGGCGCGAAGGCCCTGTTTCACCGCGGCATCGAAGAAATCAAGAACCTCGTCGCGACCGGCGCCGCGTGCCAGACCGAGCCGAGCCGGGTCGATGGCAAGGTTGGCCATAAGACGGATCTCCGGGCCGAAATCGGTATCGTGCACCTGCGCCGCGATCGCGGTAACCTCGCCCACCGCAAGGCCGCCGTACTGTACCGCCGCCCCCGGTTCGAGACCGCTAACCGACTCCCCGAATTCGACCGCAATGGGAACCGCATCGGCGAGCGACCGCGAGAAGAGGCTTTTGCGCGCTTCCGCTTCGTCGGGATAGATGTTGAAGACGTGACCCGCGCTCACCACCTCGCCGCCTTCGTAGATCGAATCGAACTCGACCCCACCTGCGACCACCGAGGCAAGACTGTCGAAGTCGAGCGTCAGGCCGGCGCTTCCCAGAGAGACCGAAAAACCCGAAGTGTCCCAGAACCGCGTCGCGGCGTTCAGCCGCCGGTCATGCGGCGCCTCAATGAAAGCATCGACGACGATAGAATCCGACGAAACGGTCAGACGTGGCCGTTCCAGACGCCCAACTTCGATGCCGTGGAAGAACACCGGCGCGCCTTCGGAAATCAGGCGCCCGTCGGTCGTGACCAGCGTGATCCGCTTGCCGGCACGGCCGGGCTGGACCAGCGGCGGATCCTCGCGCCCCTCGAACTGCCATCGTGGCTCGCCCACCTCCTGATCCCAGGCGCCTTCAATGTAGACGCCGGAAAGCACGGTCGAAAGCCCGGTGATGCCGCGCGCACTGACCTTCGGACGCACCACCCAGAATTCGGTTTCGGCATCGAGAAAGGGGGCGACATCCTTGTTGACCCGCGCCCGGACCAGAACGCGCGAAAGGTCCTCGGTGAAGGTCACATCCTCCACGGTCCCGATCACAACGTCCCGGTAGCGCAACGACGTCTCTCCCGGTGTGACGCCGGAGGCATTCTGGAAGGTGATCTCGATCAGCACGCCGCGCTGCGAATAGCTCTGCCAAGCCAGGGCGAGCGAGATGACAAGCGCCAGGATCGGTACCGCCCAAACAAACGACAGATTGCGCCAGGGCGAACGTTTCGCGGCGGACACGTCCAGTTCGGAAGGGGTCGGTTCGGTCACGTGTCGTCAGCCTCATATGCGTCCCAGATCAATCTGGGGTCGAAGTTCTGCGCCGAGAGCATTGTGAATGCAACCGAAAGCGCGAAGCTGACGGCGGCGATCCCGGGGTTCACAGTCACGACGAAATTCAATTGCACCAGCGCCGAGAGGATCGCCACGACGAAGACGTCGATCATCGACCAGCGACCGATGAATTCGACGATCTCGTAAAGGCGCTGCCGCCCGTGTCCGCGAATTGTAGTGCATCGGATAGAGATTGGCCGGCACATAGGCGATGAGTCCGGCAAAAAGCCAGGCCCAGACTCGCTGAAGGCTGCCGGTGTCGCGGCTGGAGAGTGCGCTGCCGCAGCGCCGGCACCTCGCGACGCCTTGCGCATGCACGGCACCGCAGCGCGTACAGGCGACAAGACCGGCACGCCGCGCCGTCAGGAAGCCCTGCGTTCTTCGAGCGTTTTCCATACCGTGAACTTGCACATGAGATTGTCCTTGAGGACGATAACGAGGACGAGCGCCGCGAACGCCCAGAATGCCGGCCCCGGCGTGACTTTCGCAAGCCCCGCCACCTTGACCAGCGCCACCGCAACGCCGACGATGAAGATCTCGGCCATCGCCCAGGGCCGGACCGCCTCGGCCCAGCGCATCGCGGCCGCCGCATGCGCGGCGGGTGGCGCGCCGAAGACCATCGGTGCCAGCGCGTAGGCAATGGCGCAGAGCCGCGCAAAGGGCAGCACGACGATCAGCGCGCCCACCGCGACCGAGAGCGGCATCATCATCCCGTGCGAGAACGCCAGCACCGCGTCGAAGACCGAGCTTTGGCGGCTCAGACCGCTTGCCTGCAATTCTAGGAAGGGAAAGAAGATCGCCGCCACCATCAGGATCGCCGCTGTCGCCGCCAGCATCACGATCTGCGTCATCGCGCTTCTGCGCGGGGCGTAAAGCAGCGTGCCGCAGCGCCGGCAGCGCGCCCGCGCGCCTTCGGCAATCTCTGCCTCGCGGTGAAGGACATCGCAGACCGGACAGGCTACGAGGCCCGCGCCCGAAACGGGCGCGGGAACGGACGACTGCGCGGACGTGGCGCCCTTATTCAACGTCAACTTCCCCCGGTGACGGCCCCTCGAGCAGGGCCGGTCGCGAATCTGCGGCCAAGCTAGGTCATGGAGTGGGGGGATACCAATCACGCTGACCGACGGAATCGAAACATTTCGCCTCCGCCGACAGCTCTGCCGAGGCGCGGGAAGGGCGCGACTGCTTGGCCGCACCTGAAAGCGTCAGGGCCATTCTCTGGTGCAAGCTCGTGGCCCAAACACGGCTCCTGAACGCCGCGATGAAGCCTTTGCGGGCCGACGATACCGGCTGCGGCAAGCCGCACCCGGCACAGCGGCGACGGGCCCAAAGGTCAAATTGCGGGAGGCGAAACCACAGCCACAGCCGGCCCTGGTCCTGTTGGTGCAGCCGCCCCATCACATCAGGTGAAACGGCAGAGCGCGTCCATTATTCTCACCAGAACGTATCTGAGTCGGAGGGGCAACGGAATGTCGAGGATCGGTCAGCGCCTGCAGAGTTTGCGAAAGCGTCGACAGCTCACCATACGCCTGCTGGCGCTCCGCTCTGGGGTCTCGCACTCGACGATCTCCCTCATCGAACGCGAAAAGATCAGTCCGACGCTGGATACGCTGGGCGCCATACTGGATGCTCTCGGCACCACCTTGTCGAGCTTCCTTTCCGAAGAACCGGTTCACAGCGCCATACCGTTCTACCGGGCAGGTGATCTGCCGGAAATCGGACGGGACGATGGAATATCTTACAAGATCATAGGCTTGAATTATCCGTCTCGGCAAATGCAACTGTTGAAAGAAACCTACCGGCAAGGCGCCGGAACGACCGGCGGCCTGACCCACGCGGCCGAAGAGGCCGGCTATATAGTCTCAGGCCGGATCGAGGTGACGGTCGGGGAGCAGCGCGCGGTGTTGGGCGCCGGCGACGGCTATTACTTCGACAGCAGAATGCCTCATGAATTCAGGAATGTCGGTGATACCGAAGCGGAGATCGTGAGCGCGATCACCCCGCCAAGTTACTGATCCGGTGCAAATACTTTCCACCGCCACAGACGGGAATTGACCGGAGAAAGCGCCTGTCGTTAGCCTTTCGAAGCCCGCGGCGCGCGGCAACAAAGAAAGGCGGATGACATGAGCGGTTCGGACCTTCCGAAAGGTGTGACGCGGATCAAGGAACCGGCGCGCAGCGCGGTAGGCGACAATGCGCCGGTCGAGGCTGCGGTCCGGGCCATTCTGGCCGACATCCGGGCGCGTGGCGATGCAGCGGTGCGGGATTTCTCCGAACGGTTCGACAACTCGCGCCTCGATGTGTTCGAGGTATCGACCGCCGACCGCGAGGCCGCCGTGGCCGGACTTGATCCGCAGACCCGGAAAGATACGGAATTCGCCATCTCGAATGTTCGCGCCTTTGCCGAGGCGCAGCTTGCGACCATCGGCGCCCTGCCGGATTTCACCCCGCGCCCAGGCGTTCACATGGGCCACCGGGTGATCCCTATCCGCCGGGTCGGATGCTATGTTCCAGGCGGGCGATACCCGCTGCTTTCGGCCCCGATCATGACGATCGTTCCGGCCAAGGTGGCGGGCGTGGACGAGGTCATTGCCTGCCTGCCTCCGAACGCACACCCTGCGATGATCGCGGGCTGCCACCTGTCCGGAGCGGACCGCATCTTTCGGATAGGCGGCGCGCAGGCCATCGGAGCTATGGCCTTTGGCACGGAAACGGTCCCAGCGGTGGACAAGATCGTGGGGCCCGGCAATGCCTTCGTGAATGAGGCCAAGCGCCAGGTTTTCGGCCCGGTCGGGATCGACCAGTTGGCCGGGCCGTCGGAGATCTACATCCTCGCCGACCACACCGGCGACGCGGAAATGATTGCGACCGACCTTCTCGCGCAGGCGGAACACGACGTCCGCACCCGCGTCGGACTGATCACGACCGATGCCGAGCTTGCGCGGTCCGTCAGCGCCGAAGTGGACCGCCAGCTTGCCAGCCTGTCCACCGCGCAAACCGCCGGCGCGGCCTGGCGCGACTACGGCGAGGTTGCCGTCTGTGCGGACGAGGCCGCGATGATCGCCTATTCCGACCTTATTGCTGCAGAGCATCTGCAGGTTCACACAGAGGATGCGCATGGCCTCGCCAAAAAGCTGCGCAACTACGGTTCCCTCTTCATCGGGGAACTGGCAAGCGTGGTCTATTCCGACAAATGTTCGGGCACCAATCACACGTTGCCGACGATGGCGGCGGGCCGGTATACCGGCGGGCTTTGGGTTGGGGCCTACGTCAAGGTCGCAACCCATCAGTGGTTGGAGCCGGAAGGTGTCTTCACGGTCGCGCCACCTGCGACACGGCAGAGCGCGAGCGAAGGATTGGAAGGCCATCGCCGCGCCGCGCAATTGCGGCTCGATCGGCTTCAGTCGGGCAGATAGGGCCGCTGCGCCGCGTGATCGGTCGCGGCTTCGAATGCCGCACCGACGCGGCAAACCATCACTTCGCACCCCTTGCGCCCGATGATTTGCAGACCCAAAGGCAGTCCTCCGGCGAAGCCCATCGGCACCGACATCGCAGGATGGCCCGTCAAGTTGAACGGCAACGTGCGCATCGGCGTCCAGACGGATTCCTCATTCTCCGACACAGAGAGGGGTGGAGCGGTGGTCAGCGTTGTTGGCATCACGATCACATCATGCGCCGAGAGGAGGGCGTCGACTTCATCCGCAAACCGCAGCGCATGGGACCGTGCCCTTGCCACATCCGTCGGTGATAGAGCGATGCCGGCCGAAAGGCTCTGACGGGCCTGCCGGCCGTAGTCGGCCCAATGCGGGCCCAGTACCTCGCGATGAACCTCCAGCGCCTCGGCATGAATAAGGACCGCACCCGCAGCCTCGGCCAGACTGTAATCCGGCAGGGCGACCATTGATATCCGTGCGCCCAGCATCGAAAGCACTGCCACGGCGTCGTCCATCAGTTCAACGACGGCGGGCGAGACCGCCGGATCCTCGGCGAACCAGCCCCGCGCGTAACCGACGGATAAATCGCGTGCTCCCGCATCCAGCGCCGTGTTGGCGTTTGAGGCAGGCGCAAGGATCGACTGCACGATTGCCGCGTCTGCGACGCTGGCGCAGATGATGCCCACATGATCCAGGCTGGGCGAGAGAGGGAAGACGCCGTCCAGCGGCAACTGGCCCCTCGTTGGCTTCAGTCCGACAACCCCGCAATAGGCAGCGGGACTCCGTACCGATCCGCCGGTGTCGGTGCCGATCGCGAACCGGACGAGGCCCGCCGCCACCGCAGCGGCAGACCCCGAGGATGACCCGCCCGTCACATGCGCCACATTCCATGGGTTCCTCGCAGGCGGGTTCGCGCCATCGAAGCTGGGCCCGGTCAGCGCGTATTCATAGGTCGCAACCTTGCCCAGAGGAACCGCGCCCGCCGCGACCAGAAGGTCGACAATCGCGGCGCTCGTTCGGGGTACATTCGCCTGTTGCGCCCGACTGCCGCAACGCGTCGGCATCAGGGCAACGTCGATCAGATCCTTGACCGCAAAGGGAATGCCATGAAGCGGCCCCCTGTACCGCCCCCCGGCGGTTTCGGAATCCGCGATATCCGCCGCGGCCAGAGAGACGTTCCGGTCGAGATGAACGAAGGCGCGCACCTGAGGTTCCAGCCGGTCAATGCGGGTGAGATGGGCCTCCAGCAATGCCCGCGCCGTCAGCCGCCCCTCCCTCAAGGCGCGACCGGCGTCCGATATACTCAGATCAGTTGCGCTCATCGGTATTCCGCTCTTCCCGCGCCAGCCCCGCCTTGGCATCCTGAAGATACCGGAAGACCTTGAGCGCCGCCGCCTTGTCGTGGGCGTCGGGCTTCAGGCCCGCCTTCTTCAACGCCGTGTCGAACTCCCTCTCGTCGGGGCTGGTCATGTCAGGTGCGTGCCTGTTCGAAGGCCGCCCAGGCCGCCTCGAACCGGGCGAAGTCGAAGCCGTCTGCGCGCGCCGGCTCCAGGATCAGACGTTCCGTCAGGAGCAGTTTGCTGATCGCGGCCCCGATCAGCGGAATCAGGTTTTCCGGAATGACAACGGCTCCGTGCCGGTCGGCATGGACCAGTTCGCCGGGCGCGACGGTCAGGCCAAAGATCGAGACCGGGGTGTCTATCTCCCGGATGTGGACGAAGCCGTGGCTCGGCCCGACAGAGCCTGCAACGACCGGAAAGCCCTCGGGCAGGTCGCCAAGGTCGCGGACAACGCCATTGGTCAGGGCGCCAGCAAGGCCAAAGCCCTTGTGAACCGTGGTATTTATCTCGCCCCAATAGGCGCCAATCGCGTGAGGGAAATCGACATCCTCGATCACTGCGATGGCAGGGCGCGGGGCTTCAGCCATGTAGCGGTAATACGCCATCCGCCGCTCGCGGATCGTGCCGGGCGCCTCGGTGGACGGTTCCCGTGCCGCAATCTTCGCGGTCCGGGCAAAGCCCACAACGGCGCCCGCGTCGGGATCGGTCGCAATCATTGTCCCGCGCGTGAAGCGGTCGAAGCCCCGCCGCCCCTCGGCAACCTCGATGGCGTTGCAGACCGTCGGCGTGTCGACCGATTGCAGTAGCTTCAACAGTTTCTCGTCCATCATTCCTCCAGCCAGCGGGCCAGCGCCGCCGTCGTCCGTTCCGGTTGCTCCAACGTCGGAATGTGCGCCGCATCCTCGACAATCTCCAGATGCGAGTGCGGGATCAGCCGGTGCATCAGTTCGTGCCGTTCAACCGGGCAAAGCCTGTCTTCGCGCCCGCAAAGCACCAGCGTCGGCACTTTGACGCCTTGCAACACCTTCTGACGGTCGGGCCGGTCGCGCAATGCGAGCGACTGGCGCAGAAAGACTTCGGGGCCGAGGTCCATCGCCATCGCCATGCAAAGCGCCATCACCGACGCCTTGCCCGGACCCTCGATCAGGTAGTTCGGCTTCATCTCGTCCCGCATCACCTCATGCAGTCCACCCCTGCGGACACGCTCCATCTGCGGGTCGCGGCCGGCGCGCACCTCGGGCAGTTCGGCGCGAGGGTTGGTGTCGAGAAGTGCGAGTCGCGTCACGCGTTCGGGCGCCTGCGCCATAATCTCCATCGCGACGATGCCGCCCATCGACAGTCCGGCAAGGGCGAAGCTCGGGGGAGCATGGCTGAGGATCTCGGCAGCGAGGGCACCAGTCGATGCGTGGTTCGTGACCGGCGCGATCTGTATCGCACGGGACGTCCCGAGCGCGGCGATCTGGGGGCTAAAGAGCCTCGCGTCGCACATCATTCCGGGCAAGAGAACCAGTGGCGTCACTTCACCAGCGCCGCCCCTTCGGCCAGCGTCCTCAGCTTGGCATAGGCGATGTCGGGATCGACCGCACCGAAACCCGCGAAGGTGCCGAAGCCGCAATCGCTGCCGGCGATGACGCGGTCCTTCCCGACGATATCGCTGAATCTTTCAAGTCTTTGCCGGACAAGTTCGGGATGCTCTACGAAATTCGTCGTCGTATCGACCGCGCCGGGAACGAGGATCTTATCCTCGGGAATTTCCGCACGGCGGTCGCTGAACACGGTCCACTCATGACCATGTCGCGGGTTCGACGTTTCAAACAACAGATAGCGCGGCTTGGCGGACATCAGCGTGGTGAACATGCGGCCCATCGGGATGTCGCAGACGTGCGGGCCTTCGTAGTTGCCCCAACAGATGTGGATACGGACCTTCTCTGCCGGCACGTCGCGCAGCGCATGATTGAGCACCTCGACGTGCAAGTTGGCAACCTTGACGAACTCTTCGTCGGACAGGTCGGTGAAGAGCATGTGGCGCGACAGCGCGAGATCGGGGCAATCCAGCTGCAAGTCGAGGCCGGCCGCGACGATCGTTTCGTATTCCGCCTTCATCGCGTCGGCCAGGGCCGCCAGATAGGTTTCCCGGGTCTTGTAGAACGCGTTCTGAAGGAAGAGCGAGATCACCCCGGGCGAAGCTGCGTTCATGAAACCGCGCTTCGCGCCGTGCGCGGCCATCGCGACCTTGAGGTTCGCGATATCCTTCTCCAGTTCCCCCTGCCCTTTTGAGCGCACCGCGTCCACGCACATCGGTCGGGCATATTTCGGCGTTCCGCCGTCATTCGCAAGGCGTTCGAGAAACCGGGGAAACAGCTTCAGGTCGGCCGGCGCGTTGCGAGGGCTGTCGCCGTCGAAGCCGGTGTAGCGGTCCTTGACGTAAGTTGCGTAACTGATCTTGGAGGTCTCACCGTCCGAAATGATATCGACGCCTGCCTCGACCTGCCTGCGAACCGTCTCGGACACGGCGCGGGTCATGCAGGCGTCGAAGGCAGAAGGGTCGTACGCCTCGTTCCGCTCGCGGGCGAAGATGAAGTCCACCACCTGCTGCGAACGCGGCAGGCTGCCCACATGGGTTGTCAATATCCGGCTCATCAGCGGCCTCCTTCGGCATCACAACCTTTGCGCCCCCCGTCGCCATGGAACGGGAGAGGCGATTTACTTCACATCATCCGCGCCAGGTCGGGCCTGCGGGATCGTCCGTCGCGACGATGTGATACAGAGCCGCTTCGCCCGTCATCGAGGGCCGGGCGGAATGTGCGAGGTTTTCGGGAACGCTCATCGTGTCGCCGGGGGCAAGGACACTCGCGCCGCCGTCCCATTCCACCCGCCAGTGGCCCTTGACCGGCATGAGAACGGAGGGCCTGTCATTTTTGTGCCTGGCGTCGGAGGAAGAGGCGCGGGTGATGAAATCGACCTCGAACCCCGGCTTGTCGCGCAGTTTGCCGTTCAGACCGATCACCTTCGCAGGCTTGCGGTCGGCCAGAGCGACGAGATCCCAATAGCGCGCGATATGGTTCGGGATCACCTCCGCGGTGGCGGGTTCGGGGAAGGTTTTCAGCTGCTCATCCGTCAGAAGCGGCATGGGCTTCACGCCGGCGGGCAGGTTCTGTCCCTTCTTGGTATCATAGAGCTTGCCCTTTTCGGACAGGACAAGTCCGTGGTCCCTGGCGTCTTCGATCACCTGCGGCGCCCAGATCACACCGCCGCCGGCATCGTCGCCGCCGAGGATCGCCATGATCATCCCGTAGTCGGTACCGATATTCTCGAAGCCCCGGAAGATCCCGGTCGGAATATTAAAGATGTCACCCTCTTCCAGCACCACCTCGCCGGCAGTGCCCCAGCGGCCCCAGAAGAAGCGCCAGCGCCCGGAAAGGACGAAGAACACCTCGGCAGTGCGATGGCTGTGGAGCGAGTTGCGGCACTTCGGCGGCTGGCCCGCCGCACCGATGTTGAAGCCATGCGGGATCGAGATATGGACGTGCTGGTCGGGGCTTTCTGATACGCCCCCGCCGATAATCGTGAAGTTTTCCTTCTGGTTCGAGCCGGGCGTGTGGGCGTCGATGAAGGCTGTCTTGCAGGGCTGAAGCTCGCCGTAGCGGACGATGCGGGTTTCCATCTCTTGCGGGGTCATTTTGGTGTTCCATGAAAAAGGACGTTCAGTGTGATCAATCCGGATGACCGCCGCGTTCCCGGCGGATGGAGGTTGAGACGGCGGGATCGGAGGCCTTGCCGATAGACATGGAAGCGGCGCATTGCATCCGCCTCGCGCAGGCCGCGGGGCAGGCACCGGGACGGGCGACGGAGGGCCATCTCAGACTTCACCGGTCTGAAGCAGGATCTGTTTCCAGATCGCGGTTTCGTCGAACAGAACATATTCGCGGCGCAGGCCCCACGGTCCGAATTCGGCATGTGACAGGCCCAGCAGGTAAATCTCGGCGCCGGTCGGGCGACCAAAGGCGCCCCAGCCTGTATTCCGCCCGCTGAGGCTCCAGCGCAGGGCCGCACGTGGCGGCATCTTCGGATCATCGCGTCCGATCCGGTGATGAACCGTGAACGCGGCATCGGGGAAGGCCGCGCGCAGCGACATCCAGAAGCGATCGGCGGCATCGCGGCCATGACCGGTCACGCCGCCCGGATGCTCCAACTGACAGGCGCGGTCATACTCCGCCGGAATAGCCGCCATGTCGGCCGACATGATACGCGTCAGGAGGTCGGCGTAGCGCTGCCCCCATTCGTTGTCATTGCCGGTTCCGGTGTAGGGGCCCGGTCGGTCCGTGGCGGGCGTGAGCGGACGGATGCATGCCTCTGCTCCGCCTTCGCGGGCGATCAGGTCACGGGCAAAATCGCGTGCGTCGATCCCCATCTGGCGCACGATCGCGCCCTGGTCGCGGATCAGCCATTCGTCGTTGATCTGGTTGTCGATGGCGTGGCAGTCGGCGATGATCCGGTAGCAGAGCTTGCGCCCGCTTGCGCGACCATAGATCCCATCGCCGAGATGGGTGGCCGTAGACAGGATGCGATGGGAACTCAGCATTCCGTCCTCGGGCGTGCCGGACCAAATCACGTCCTCGCCGAAAAGCTTGCGGTCGGGGAACTCGGCCAGCGTTGCCATGGTCGCGGCGATCACACCCTGATTGCCGACCACGACCGAACCGGGTGATCGCACGACGATGTCCGGGGCGTAGTAATGGTGCAGCGTGGCGATGCCGCGATCTTCCCAAATCTCCCTCGTGATACCGAGGATGTAGTCGGGAAAATCCCGAAACCGCGGGTCAAACCCTTTCATCGTAGCCATCCTTCAGGAATGCGGGCGGATTTTCGCAAGATCAGCGGCCCGTCGATCTCGATCTTCTGCGGCGGGCGGGTCGGATCCTCGATCTTGGCGACTATGGTCGAGACGGTCGCCTGAACCATGCGCTTGACCGGCTGGCGCACCGTCGTCAGGTCATAGGCCGCCCAGGCGGCAAGCGGCACGTCGTCGTATCCCACGATCGAGACATCCCCCGGGATCGAAAGATGAAGCTCGTAACGCAGCACGTCCATCACGGCGAAGGCCATGTGGTCGTTGCCGACAAAGATCGCGTCGGGCGGTTCTGCCAATGCCATCATCTGGCGCGCGGCATCCGCCGCGGCATCGCGACTGTACATCCCGTCGATGACCGCAATTGGCTTGCGTCCCGAGGCGACCAACCCGTCGAGAAACCCCTGACGCCGGTCCCGCCCGGTCGAGGAGCCGTCCCAGCCGGCGATGTGAGCGATGCGGCGGTGCCCCCCCGCAGCGAGGAATTCAGCCGCACGCGCGCCGCCCGCGACGTTCGCAGAAGTGACCGAGGAATGGACCAGGCCGTCCTGGCCACGGTTGAACATGACGACCGGGATGCCCGCCGCCGCGCACCGCAGCGTCAGGTCGGTGGTCATTCCGACCGAGGCGGTGATGATGCCGTCGACCTGATAGTCGATCAACTCCTGCATGACCTCGGCGACGCCCTCCACGGAGTTCTCGGCCATGAACACGAGGATATGGTAGCCTTCTACCTGCAGCGCGCGTGACAGACGTTCGAGTGCGACGGGATAGAACTGGTTTTCCAGATAGGCGACGACGAGGCCAATGATCCGTGACCGTCCGGTGATGAGCGAACGGGCTAGAACGTTCGGGCGATAACCAAGCTCGCTCGCCGCCTTGCGCACCTTTTCGGCCATCGCCGGCGAAACGGACGCGCCGGGGGTAAAGACCCGGCTGACCGCCGACTGGCTGACGCCCGCCAACCGCGCCACGTCCTGGGATGTCACTTTCTCGATCGCCATCAGTCCGCTGTCCAGCCTCCATCCACCATGAGCGCGCTTCCGGTAACCAGGGCAGAGGCGTCGGAGGCGAGATAGACCACCGCCCCCATGATATCCTCGACCGTTCCAACGCGTCCCAGCTTGATCTTCTCCTCGATCCAGCGGACCCGTTCGGGATTGGCGAAGGTTCCTTCGGTCAGCGGCGTTCGAATGAAGGTCGGGCAGACCGTGTTTATGCGGATGCCGGCGCGGCCCCATTCCAGCGCCATCGACTTCACCATGCCTTCGATCGCGTGTTTGGACGCGCAGTAGACCGCGCGGTCGACACCGCCGACATGCCCCATCTGGCTGGAGATGTGGATGATCGAGCCACCCTTGCCGCGGGCGATCATGGCGCGGGCGGCGGCAGTCGACAGGAAATAGGCGGCCCGCAAGTTGATCGCCATGACGGCGTCGAAATCCTCAGGCCGCGTATCCACGGCAGCCGAATGGCGGGCAAGGCCGGCAGAATTCACGACAATGTCGAAAGGCGCTTCGACGGCAAGAGCTGCATCCATCGCTTGGATGTCACCAATGTCGAGCGGCAGCGCCGAAGCGCTCTGCCTGCGCGCCACTATTTCCGCCACAGTGGCCGCCAGCCGCTCTTCCCCGCGTGCGGCACAGACGACATGGGCGCCCTGTTCCGCCAGGGCGGCGGCACAGGCCGCGCCGATGCCCGACGAAGCGCCGGCGACCAGCGCGCGGCGGCCGTCAAGTCGGAAGGAGGGGAGGCGCGGCAGGGACATGGCGCTATTCCGCCGCCTCCCGGTAAGGCGCGGCGCCGCCGTAGGGAACGTTGATGCCGCCGTAGCGGCGGACACGGATGTTGCATTGCTCGGCATGGCCAACAAAGCCTTCCAGCAGGCAAAGCCGGGATCCGTAGGCCCCGACCAGCGCCGCCGCCTCGTCCGTCAGGATTTTCTGGTAGCTGTGAGTCTTGAGGAACTTTCCCACCCAAAGTCCCCCGGTATAACGGCCCGCCCGTTTCGTCGGCAGCGTGTGGTTGGTGCCGATCACCTTGTCACCGTTTGCCACATTTGTTCGCGGGCCGAGAAACAGCGCACCATAGCTTTGCATGTGGTCGAGGAACCATTCGTCGCGGTCGGTCATGACCTGCACATGCTCGTAAGCAAGATCGTTCGCAAGCGCGAGCATTTCGTCATAGGTGTCGCACAGGTAAACATCGCCGTAGTCGCGCCAGGAGGCCGACGCGGTTTCCCGCGTCGGCAGGATTTGAAGCAGGCGGTCGATCTCGGCCAGCGTCGCCTCAGCGAGTTTGCGGCTGTTGGTGATGAGGCAGGCGGGCGAGTTGTAGCCGTGTTCGGCCTGCCCCAGCAGGTCGGTCGCGCAAAGCTCGGCATCCACGGTGTCGTCGGCGATGAGCATGGTTTCGGTGGGGCCTGCGAACAGGTCGATGCCTACACGCCCGAAAAGCTGGCGCTTGGCTTCGGCGACAAAGGCATTGCCGGGACCGACCAGCATGTGGACCGGTTCGATTGTCTCGGTGCCAAGCGCCATGGCGCCCACCGCCTGCATTCCGCCAAGCACGTAGATCTCATGCGCGCCGCCCATATGCATGGCGGCAACGATGGCGGGATGCGGCGCCCCCTGGACCGGAGGCGCAGAAGCGACGATGCGCGACACGCCCGCGACCGCAGCGGTCAAGACCGACATATGCGCTGAGGCGACCATCGGGAACTTGCCGCCCGGAACGTAGCAGCCGACGGACTGAACCGGGACGTTGCGGTGTCCAAGGATCACGCCGGGCAGCGTTTCGACCTCGATATCCGTCATCGAGGCGCGCTGCGCCTCGGCGAAGGTGCGGATCTGCGTCTGGGCGAAGCGGATGTCCTCCATGTCCCGGGCCGAGACCTTTTGTATTGCTGCCTCGATCTCGGAAGAAGACAGGCGGAAGCTTTGCGGTGCATAATTGTCGAACTTCGCCGACAACTCCCGGACCGCGGCATCGCCCCGCTTCTCGATGTCGCTCAGCGTTGCCTCGACGATGCCGCGCACTTTCGCGTCGTCTTCCGCGCGCTCGGCTTCGGGCTTGCCGGATTTCAGGTGCTGGATCGTCATGGCTGTCCTCCTTCTGGCCGGGGCGGGACACGTTCGCTGCGGTCATATGCCTCCCACCCTTCGCCGTTGAACACGTCACGTCCGAGCTGGGCGAGGACGAAGGCGAAATCGACCGAGACCCAGTTGTCGCGGATGCGGCCGTCCTCGATCTTCCAGAAATCCATGTAGGGGATCTTCACCCGTTTGCCGGTCGGCGCTATACCCATGAAGGGACCGGAATGAGTGGCCTCGATATGCCCGAAACACGAGGCCCAATCGCCCTCGCAGATGAAGCGCTCGGTCTTGTAATCACGGTCGGTGAACGCGGCGCGCAGCGGCAATTGCCAGTTGGCGCGGAACCCGGCGAGGTCAGACTTGGTGCCGCAGCCGTAGTTGCCCATCCAGCGGAAATCCTCGTGGAAATGCACCGCCATGTCGTTGGAGTTGGCCGCGAGCGCCGCTTCCATCCGCAAGATGACCTGCCGCGTCGCGTCGGCCTGTTCAGCGGGGGTCATGCCGTGCCCTCGACAATGCGGTTGCCGGTGGCGGCGTCGAACAGGTGGCAAATGCGCGCCGGGATGGTCGCGCCGACAACGTCACCGATCTCGGCCCTGTATTCTTTCGGTGTCTTGATGGAGACAAGCGCGTCGCCAATGCGGTAGCTGACCATGGAAGCCTCGCCCAGAAGTTCGAGCGAATAGACCGGCGCGGACAATTCCCCGCCGGCCCGGGCAAGCGTCACATCCTCGGCCCTGAAGCCAAGGATGACCCGGCCCGATCGGGCCGATGTCAGGCCTTCGACACGAATGTTCGGTGCCTCGAAGACGCCGCCAGAAAGGGTGCCCTCGACGAGGTTCATGGCCGGACTGCCGATGAAACTGGCGACAAAGGTATTGGCCGGGTTGTCGTAGATGTCGGTCGGAGTGCCGACCTGCTGGATGCGGCCGGCGTTCATCACGACGACACGGTCGGCAAGGGTCATCGCCTCGATCTGGTCATGGGTGACGTAGATCGTCGTCGTCTTCAGCTTGTGCTGAAGGTTCTTGATCTGTGCCCGGGTCGAGACGCGAAGCTTGGCATCGAGGTTCGACAGGGGTTCATCCATCAGGAACACCGTGGGCTTGCGCACGATGGCGCGGCCAAGGGCGACGCGCTGTCGTTGACCACCAGACAGCGCGGCAGGGCGCCGGTCCAGCAGATCCGTCAATTCGACCATCGCCGCCGCCGTCATCACCCGTTCGTGGTGCTGGTCCTTCGGCACCTTGCGAACCTTCAGCGGGAAGCGGATGTTTTCGTAGACCGAAAGGTTGGGGTAGAGACCGTAGGACTGGAACACCATCGCTATGTCCCTGTCCTTTGGCTCCAGCCTGTTGACCATGCGATCGCCCAGCCAGATTTCACCCTCGGTCACATCCTCGAGCCCCGCAATCATCCGCATAGTGGTCGACTTTCCACAACCCGATGGACCAAGCAGGACGATGAATTCCCGGTCGGCGATGTGCAGGTCGAAATTGTCGACGCCGGTATAGCCACCCCAGCGCTTGGAAATGTTTTTCAGCCTGAGTTCGGCCATGCGCCTTCTCCTATCCTTTGACAGCGCCGGCGGTGAGCCCGCTGACAATCTGACGTTGGAAAACCATCACGAGTACGAACAGCGGGGCCATGGCGGAGACTGCGGCCGCGACCGCGTACATCACCTTGCCTTCCTGCTGGGTAGAGCCAAGGAAGCTTGCGATTTTCGGCACCATGGTCTGGTTCTCTTGACTGAGAAGCATCGAGGTGACCGCGAAGTCGTTGTATGCCAGCAGGAAGCTGAAAAGCCCCGTCGTCACGACGCCCGGCCACATCACGGGTATGACCACCAGCCTGAACGCCTGAAACCGCGTGCAGCCATCGACGAGTGCGCTTTCGTCCAGATCCTTCGGGATGGTCAGGAAGAACGAATGAAGCATCCAGAGCGTAAAGGGCTGATTTATCGCGACCAGGACGACGATGGTGGTCGGCAGAAAGCCCCAGATGTTCAGTTCGAAGAACGGCAGGAGATAACCCGAGACCAGGGTCACATGCGGCATGGCCCGGAAGATCAGCGCAGCGATGAGAAGCCAGAAGGTATAGCGGTATCCCGAACGCGCCAGCGCATAGCCGCCGAGCGTCCCGACCGTGAGCGAGATGGTCACGACCGCTGCGGTGACGATGCCGGTGTTGACGACGGCTTTCCAGAAGCCCTGTTCGATCCAGGCGCCGCGATAACCGTCGCCGGTAAAGGCCGCCCCGGTTTGCTGGATCGTCTTCGGCCCGGTGATGGCGTTCATCCAGTCAGTGCGCGAGAAGAAATCGGCCTCGACTTTGAGCGATCCCCACATCGTCCAGAGGAAGGGAAAGGCGGCGAGGAACAGCCAAATCAGAACGAAGCCGACGGACAGGGCGGCGAGCGGTAGCGGTCTGGAACGGACGCGGTCTGTCATGGGTCAGGCCTTGCGTTTGAAATCGCGCCAGGTCCGGATCAGGACGGGCGTCAGAAGGATTACCACACCGAGGATCGTCAGCATCGAGCTTGCCGCGGCAGAGCCGTAGAGCGGAAAGTCACCCGAACGCAGGTCGGAATAGATCAGGTAGCTGAGCGAGGTGGCGTTGGCGGCGGCGGAAAAGCCGATGATCGGCTCGAACACGCGGAAATTGTCCATGAGCTGCATGAGCGCGATAAAGGTCGCGAGCGGCATCAGGTAGGGAATGGTCACATACCTTATCCTCTCCCAGCGGCTCGCCCCGTCAACCATCGCACTTTCGAGCGTATCCCTCGGCACCGTCTGGAGCCCGGCATAGAAGACGACGAAGCTGAAAGGGGCGTTGTGCCAGACACCGTAGACGAAGAGCGTCGCCCAGGTCAGGGCCGGCGAGGCCTTGAGCGAGAGCTGCGGATCGCCCACGATCTGCTGGAGCGTCGCGCCGATCACGCCGCGTGCGTCGATCATCCAGAACAGCACCAGCGCACCGATCAGCGGCGTCACGATCATCGGCAACAGCGAGAAGAAGATCACCGGCCCCTTGTAGGCGGACGGAATTGCATTGACCGCCACTGCAATGAAAAAGCCCAGAACGATGACAAGCGGCGTCACAATGAAGGTATAGGCGATCGTGAAGACCAGCGCCTTGTAGAACGGCAGGTTCATCACGAGCGACGCGAACTGTCCTAAGCTATCGCTTTGCCGCCAGATTTCGCCGATGTTCCGGAAAGCAAGGTGGCTGGCATTGGCATAGGTCGAAAAGCCGTTGTAGCGGCCGGCGGGGCTTTCGGCGCGCAGCGTTCTCATCGCATCGGCATCAACGCGCAACTCGGCCTTGCAACCGAAGGGCCCGCAACTTTCGACTTCGGTCATCACTTGCGGATGCTCAACATAGAGCGACTGGTAGCCGACCGAAACGATGGGCACCGCGATGAACAGGATCATCGCAAGCAGCGAAGGCCAGATGAAGGCAAGGAACGTTCTGTGGGGCATCGAAGCCTCTGTCGCGTGCCGGCGAAGCGGTTTTGCATCGTCGCTCTGCCGAAGGCGGGTGACGCCGGCAGGGTCGGAAACGACCCTGCCGGCGAAGCGGATTAATGAATGAAACCCGCTTCCTTGGCTGCGGTCGTATAGGCCGCGGTGGCGTCGGCCAGCGCCTGCTCGGCGCTTTCCTGGCCCTGCATGAACTCTGCGAGGTTGTCACCGATCGCGGTATGCAGAAGACCCATGTATGGCACCATCGGGTACGGCCGCGCACCTTTGGCGACGTCATCGGCAACGCCCACCGCGGCGGCGGTCGCCTCATACCCTTTGACCAGCCAGACGGCGGCGTCTTCATGGGCCTTGATGTTGTCGGGCGAGATACCGACCATCATCGCACGGAACGAAGCCTCGGCATCCTCGTCCGAGATGTTCTTGGCGATGACGAACCCGTCCCACCAGAGCGCGGCGCCGGGAATGCCCTTGCCGTCGATCGTGGGGGCGGCGGCGAACTTCGTGTGCTTGGCGATCTCAGGCGCCGGGCTGTCCGCGGCGATATAGGCCCCGGCGCGCGATCCCCAGCTGATCGACAGGGCCAGATCGCCGGCTTCCCAGATCGGCTTGATGGCGTTCGTGTCATAGGTCACAAAATCGGGCGTCATGAATTCGCTCATCGCCTTCATAGTCTCGAGCACTTTGACGCCGTTTTCGTTGTTGATGTCCGCTTCCGCGGTTCCGTCCTTGAAGAACTCACCGCCGGTGCCGAGGTATGTGTTCACGAATTCTGCCGCCAGATCCCAGCCCGGCTTGTAGGCCGAAGCGAGCGGCGTTTGCATCACGCCTGCATCGCGAAGCTTCTGCGCGGCGGCCAGGACTTCCTCATAGGATTGCGGAACGGCGATGCCGTTCGCTTCCAGAACGTCGTCCCGGTAGAAAAGATGCTGCGCATTGGCCATGAACGCGATGGCCACGACCTTCCCATCCACCCGGATCAGTTGGTTTTCCTGGACGTCCTGACCCCATTTGGCCACGTAATCGTCGAGGGGCCGGATGAGATCGGCATTGAGAAGCGGCATGATCGAGTTGGTAGCGATCATTGCCACGGTGTAGGTGGCCGGGTCGGTCGTCAGCGCCGGGACCTGAATGTTCTTGTGTTCGGACGTCTGGTTCTTGGTCACCGTCACCGTGTCGCTGGCGCAGGTTTCCGCCGCCGAGGCGACAACGTGCAGCGCCTCGAAGTCGTTCGAAAGAATTCGCACCGACCCCTTTTCGATGCCACATTCTGCGTAGGCTCCACCGGCCGCACCAAGCAGAGCGCCGATGGCAACCGTGGCTTTCAGGAAGTTCTTCATCGTCCATCTCCTGTTGAGATCGTCCTGGCGGCACGCGGTACACTTCCGTCCGCCACTTTCTTGTTCTCCTTGGCGGGAAAAGCTTGAATTCCGCGTCGGCAGGAAGAATGCTAGCGACGCTTGCATACGAATGCAACATAAACATGCATACGAATGCGAACTGGGTTTCCGGATTGGAGAGGCGCAAATGGAAGATCGGCATATCCTGAACAAGAAACTCCTCAGATCCGGTCTCTCGCGGATCTCGGAAGCATCGGGGGATCATATTTCCCATTCTATTTCAGAACTTTATGCGCCAGGCGCCGAATGGCGCGGGTCTCATCCCCTTAACGAGATGTCCGGCGCGGAGGCTATCGCGGCGCGTGTCTGGCAGCCGCTTGCTCAGTCATTCCCGGACCTTGAGAGGCGAGACCTGATTCTTGTCGGCGGAAGCTTTCAGGGGCGCGATTATGTTGCGGCAGTCGGACACTACTGCGGCACCTTTCGGCGTGACTGGCTGACGATTCCCGCGACCGGACGCCCGGTCTACATTCGATACGGCGAGGTTCATCAGGTCGCGGACGGCAGGATTGTCCAGTCGAACTGTCTTTGGGACATTCTCGACGTGATCCGGCAGGCTGGTTTCTGGCCGATTGCGCCCAGTCTCGGGACCGAGGGTATGTGGCCAGCTCCGATCACCGCCGATGGCATCGTGCTGACCCCTCAGGATCCCGGCATCAGTGCGGCAAGCCTTGCCCAGACGCTTGCGATGCATGGCACCTTGGGCCGCTACAATGATGAAGACAGGGCCGGGCGCGAGGGTCTGCTCGCCATGCCGCAAAAAGAGCACTGGCATCCCAAGATGATGTGGTACGGCCCGTCGGGTATCGGTACCACCCGCGGTCTGCAAGGTTTCGTCGACTACCATCAATTGCCGTTCCGGACCGCCTTTCCGAACCGAAAGGGGGGCGGTCAGTGGGACGAGATCGCTGAGTTGAAAGCCCGGCACGGCGGCGGGCATTACATCCGCATCGGCGACGGGAGCTATTCTGTCACCGGCGGCTGGCCCAGCGTGTTCGCCATGCACAGCGGGGGAGGATTCCTCGGAGTTGGTCCGACGGGGCGGCCGGTGACAATGCGGGTGATGGACTTCTATCTGCACCATGAAGGGCTGATCCGCGAAAACTGGGTGCCGCTCGACGTGCTGGACCTGCTTAACCAGATGGGTGTGGACGTGATTGCCCGAATGCAGAGTCACTTCCGGCGCGGCCAACTCGGGTAGCGGTGTCCTTGCCTGGCTGAACAGGCGGGCTTGGCCGGCGGAACCTACGGCCACGCACCTAACCTTTGGTCCAACTCCCGGAAGCCGACCCGACTAGGATTGCGCCCCGTCGTCGGCACCTTCGCCAGGAATCGCAGGTACTGCGGTGGAGCGGTCGGCCATTTGCGCCAACTTCACCTGCATGAGCAGCGACAGCTCGTCATAGACGCGCCATTCATCGACAATCTTGCCATCCTTGTAATGGAAATGGCTGATGCCCATGATCTGCACCCGTTTTCCGGTAGGCTCCCCAAGCGCGTGCAACAGCCCGTAGCCAAGGTGGTGCCCTTCCATGATCCAGCGCACCGCAACCTTGGTTCCGCCCTCATCGCAGGGGGTGGAACAGATATGCTGCGGCATGAAGGCGGCGTCGGGCAGCGATCCGATCAGGCCGAGGGTCTGGTGGATGACCGAGGCGACACCATAGAGTTCCGTCATCAGCGGTCCGTGATACTGGCAGGTCGGCGCATAGACATCCTTGATCCGCCCAAGCATACGGCGATTCATCACCGCGTGCAGCCATTCGAGCGTTTCCCGTTCGAGATCGGTGTTGGCGATGGACAGATCCGGTTCAGAATCGGGCGGGTACTGCCCGATCATCCGGCGGTTCTCGCCGATATCGACCGAGACCATGCCCTTGCTATGGAGTGTCCGCGCAACCTTTTCGGCAAAGGCGTGCGGGTCCAGCCCCAGTTGCTTCAGGATCGCCATCTGATCGGCCACGACCCATTCGCGGTAGATCTTGTTGGCATGGATCATGCAGTCGGCGATCGTGCGCGACGCGAAGGTGCGCCCGGTGGGCGGGCCGTAATGACCGTGCTGCGTATGCCGCCCCGATCCGGTGACGAGATGCGAGGTGTAGAACCCGTCCTGATCGTTGCCATTCCAGATGACATGCGTGGCCATGCCTCGCCGTTCGGGAAGGGTAACCAGCCGCTGGATCGTATCGCGCACCACGTCCTCTCGGTCATAGAGCGTACCCATCGTTCCATACAGAACACAATTATGGGTGTAGTGGGTGTAGATCAGGCCGATGTCCCGTTCGTCCCAGATGCGGTGGGTGCAGCGCACGATGTAGTCGACGATATCGGTGTAGATGTCGTCGAACCCCTGCATCGGCTGGACGCGACTGCGTCCGACAGGGGCAAGCTCGGTGTAGTCGCGACGCTCGACCTGCAAGACCGCCTCGGGCTTGGTCCTGACGGGGGGGGAGGATTTGGCGTCCGGGTTTCCTGCGTCGGCGGTCGGCGGCCATGCGCGGTCTCCATGAGTCACGCCCGGAATCTGGGCGGGTTGCCAGCAAGCTATCAGTCCTGCATACGAATGCAAACAGTTTGATCCGCCCACCTTTGACAATCGCTGACAGCAAACGCACGCCCACAGCCCGTGGCGGCATCAAGGAAAGAAATCACTCGACCTATCCGGACCACGTGAGCCCGACCCAGCCCCCGCCGTACGGCATTTGGAGACTGCGGGACCGGGCGGACACTCCAAAGCAAAACGGTCGCGTTCTTGTATGATTGAAGGCACCTGCCCGCATAATGGCACTGGACGCTCACGGGCCATCTGCAACGGAAGGATCACGTGTTGTCGAGGGAGGGAGGCGACGTGTCTTGCCTTCAACGGGCCAGCATTGGATTCGCCGAGAACACGGCCATGTCCAACCCCTTCCCCCCCGGCAACACAAGTGGGCCAGCGAGAATCCGGGTTATGTTCGTCTTTTAGGGAAAGGTGGCGCACCCGGAGCGATTCGAACGCCCGACCCCCAGATTCGTAGTCTGGTGCTCTATCCAGCTGAGCTACGGGTGCGTGCGGTGGCATTTAGCGACCCCGGTGGCGCATTGCAAGGGCAAAACCGGCGGCCGGGCCTGCGGTGTCCGCGCGGATGTCAGGCCGGGTGCGCCGCCTCGGGCGCGATCAGTTCGCGCGGCAGGTGAATGACGAATTCCGTGCCGTCGGAATCGCTCCTCAGGAGTTCAAGCCGCCCGCCGTGGCCCCGCACCAGTTCGGCGGCAATGGCAAGGCCGAGCCCGGTCCCGCCCTTGCGGAACCCGCCCTGGAACGGCTGGAACAGATGGTCGCGCGCGCGTTCCGGCAGGCCGGGGCCGGTATCGCCGACCCGGAGCCACCAGCCCTGATCCTCCTCTCCGGCGCCGATCTCGATCGTGCCCGGCTTGTGCGTCGCCTCGATCGCCTGACGCGCATTGCGCACGAGGTTCGTCAGCACCCGGTGCAACTGCTCCTGATCGGCACGGATCGACAGCGATCCGGGAATGTCGGTGACGAATTCCAGTTCCGCCGACCCGGCGCTCAGCTTCTCGCCCTCCACCACGTCGCGGACAAGGGCCGACAACATGAAGCGGGTGAGAGCCGGCGGCGGCTCTTCGGCCTTGCCGAAGGCGAGCGTGGATTCGCACAAACCGACCGCGCGGCTGATCGAACCGACGAGTTTCGGCGCCGCCCGCTTGACCATCGGGTCGTCGCTCCGCTCCATCCGGTCGGCGAGAAGCTGCGCGGTGGTGAGGATGTTGCGCAGGTCGTGGCTGACCTTGGCGACGCCCTCGCCAAGCTGGGCCAGACGCTCCTTCTGGCGCAGGGCGCCGGTCAGCTGGCGCTGCATGCTTTGCAGCGCCTCCTCGGCATCGCGCAGTTCCGCGACGCGGGCCTGCGGATCGATGACGCGCCGGGCATCCTCGGGCGCCTCGGCATAGGCGCTCATGTGATTGACGACCCGGCGGATCGGCATCACCAGAAGCCGCTGAACGGCGAGGAAGAGCAGCACCGCCGTCACCACCGAGATCACCGCCGAAAGGCCGAGAATCCGCAGCCCGTAGTCGATCATTGCGGCGCGAAGCGGTGCCGTGGCCATAGTCGCCTCGATCAGGAGGCCTGCCTGTTTCACTGGGTCGCCGATCACCCGGATCACCCGGTCCTCTGGATCGACGAGGCAGGCAACCGCGTCGATGATCAGTTCCCACGCCGGCGCCTCGCGCAGGTCGTAGCTGCGATAGATCGGCGCCGGGATCGGCGAGGAAAGGACGAGCTGGCGCACCTCGTCGCGGCGCAGGACGACGTTGTAGACCTCCGCGTTGGCGAGAAGCTCCTTCTCCAGCGTCTCGTCGATCATCTCGTCGGTGGCCAGAAGAGCGAGCGAGGCGATTTGCGCGCGTTCCAGACGCGACAGGATGTAGTCCTCGCGGAAGCGCGCGACCGAGGGCACGAAGATCAGCACTTCGGCCAGCATGACGAAGAGCATGGTCAGAAGCAGGAACCGACCGGACAGTGAATTGAAGAGCTTCAAAATTCCATCCCCGATGGCGCGCTTCGCCGCCGCCCCGCCCGTTGCCATGCCACAGGTTGCAGCAGAGAATAGGCACTTGGCGGCGTCAGTTAAACCACCTTCGGGCGTTCTAGCGTCGAGGCGCCGGGAAATTCGCCGTTGTGGCGGGGCGGGGCGGCCGCGAATGGGCGAAAAAACCCGACTTCGATGAGTTGACTTGATCGACAGGCCCGTCTAATAGCCGGGCTTCGAATGACAGCGGCCTTCGAATCCTCAAGGGTTTGGGCTGCCCGAACCCGGAGTTGAAGCGATGAAGCGCACGTTCCAACCGTCGAACCTTGTTCGCGCCCGCCGGCACGGCTTCCGTGCCCGCATGGCGACCAAGGGCGGCCGCAAGGTGCTTAACGCGCGCCGCGCGAAGGGCCGCAGGGTTCTTTCGGCCTGAGGCCGAAGACACAGGCACCTGAGATGACACCGCCGGAGGCGACCGTGCAAGGCCAGGATGGCCGGGGCACGGAACCGCCTCCGGCGGTTTCCGTTTTCCTGACGCTCGCCAAGCGCGCCGACTTCCTGCGGGCGGCACAGGCGCGGCGGCAGGGAGCGGCGGGCTTCCTTCTTCAGGCGCGCCGCCGCCGGGAGGACGAGCCGCAACCCGACGCAATCCGCGTCGGCTACACCTGCTCGAAGAAACTCGGCAACGCGGTGGCCCGAAATCGCGCCAAAAGGCGCCTGCGAGAGATCGCGCGGATGGTCATTCCCCTTCACGGGCGCCCCGGCTGGGATTATGTCCTTGTCGGGCGCCCCGGGGCGACGGCGACACGCGACTTCGCGGATCTTCAGGCCGATCTCGTCCGGGCGCTCGAACGCATCCACGCGGACAAGCCATGACCCCCCTCGCCCACATCGTCGCCCTGCCCGTCCGCGCCTACCGGCTCGTCCTCAGCCCCTGGGTCGGGCATGGCTGCCGCTATCAGCCGACCTGCTCGGCCTATGCGCTCGAGGCGCTTGAAAAGCACGGCGCGGTCAAGGGCGGCTGGCTGGCCGCGCGCCGCATTGCGCGCTGTCATCCGCTCGGCGGCCACGGTTACGATCCGGTGCCCGAGCGCAAGCGCTGATACGGGACTTGCGGCGACGACCGTCCTGGGCGACCAAGGGCCGTGGAACGACGGGAGGAACCGGATGCGCAGCTGGATGAACGAGGCGATCGCCAGAATCGAGGCGGATTTCCAACGCTCGGCCGATACCCATCTCTTCCGGCTCGACGTACCGGGGATCACGTGCGTCGACATCTACCTCAAGGACGAAAGCACCCATCCGACCGGCAGCCTCAAGCATCGCCTCGCGCGGTCGCTCTTTCTTTACGCGCTCTGCAACGGCAAGCTGAAGGAAGGCCGCCCGGTGGTCGAGGCGTCCTCGGGCAGCACCGCGGTCTCGGAGGCCTATTTCGCCCGGATGCTCGGCCTCCCGTTCATCGCGGTGATGCCGAAGACCACCGCGCGCAGCAAGATCGAGTTGATCGAGTTCTACGGCGGCCAGTGCCACTTCGTCGACAGCGCCCCCGAGATGCACGATGCGGCCGTGGCCCTCGCCGAAAAGCTCGGCGGCCATTTCATGGACCAGTTCACCTATGCGGAACGCGCGACCGACTGGCGCGGCAACAACAACATCGCCGACAGCATCTTCAGCCAGATGTCACGCGAACCGCACCCGGTCCCCTCCGCCATCGTGATGAGCGCCGGCACTGGCGGCACCTCTGCCACGCTCGGCCGCTACATCCGTTATTGCAGCCACCCGACCGAACTGATCGTGGTCGATCCGGAAAACTCGGTCTTCTACGACAGCTACCGGACCGGCGACATGACGCTCCGCCGCGCCTGTTCGAGCCGGATCGAGGGGATCGGGCGGCCGAAGGTCGAGGCGTCGTTCCAGCACGATGTCATTGACCGGATGATCCAGGTGCCCGATACCGCCAGCGTCGCGGCGATCCTCTGGCTGGACGAGATCATCGGCCGCAAGGCGGGGGCATCAACCGGCACCAACCTCTGGGGTGCGCTCATCGTCGCGCAGGAGATGATGGCGGCGGGCCGGCAAGGCTCCATCGTGACACTGATGTGCGACAGTGGCCGGCGTTACCTCGACAGCTATTACGATCCGGACTGGGTCGCCCGCTGCATCGGTGACGTAGCACCCAGCCTCAACCGCCTCCGGCACTTGGCGGACCGTCCGCTCTGATTGGGCAACTTGCTGACGGCGCGGCGCTCTTGTATGGCGTGAACATGCTCGACGACCTTGATGATATACACCCGCTGTTCCATGGCGCACCGACGACAACGGAGTTCCGCAAACTCCGCAAACGGCTCGTGCGCGAGGTGCGCGAGGCGATCGACGCCTATGGGATGATCGAACGCGGCGCGCGCTGGTTGGTGTGTCTTTCGGGTGGCAAGGACAGCTATACCCTGCTGGCCGTGCTGCACGAGTTGAAGTGGCGCGGGCTTCTCCCGGTCGATCTTCTCGCCTGCAACCTCGATCAGGGCCAGCCGGGTTTCCCGGCAACGGTGCTGCCGGAGTTCCTGACGAAGATGGGCGTCGAACACCGGATCGAATATGCCGACACCTATTCCATCGTCACCGACAAGATCGCGCCCGGCGGCACGATGTGCTCGCTCTGCTCGCGGCTCCGGCGCGGCAACCTCTACCGCATCGCGCGGGAAGAGGGCTGTTCGGCCGTGGTGCTCGGCCATCACCGCGACGATATCCTCGAGACGTTCTTCATGAACCTCTTTCATGGCGGGCGCCTCGCCACCATGCCGCCGAAGCTGGTGAACGAGGACGGCGATCTTTTCCTCTACCGCCCGCTTGCCTTCGTGGCCGAGGCGGATTGCGAGAAATTCGCGCGCGCGATGAACTACCCGATCATTCCTTGCGACCTCTGCGGCTCGCAGGACGGGCTCCAGCGCCAGCAGGTCAAGCAGATCCTCGATGGCTGGGAGGCGCGCAGTCCCGGCCGTCGGCAGGTGATGTTCCGCGCCCTGATGAACGCCCGACCGTCGCACCTCCTCGACCCCAAGCTCTTCGACTTCGCCGGGCTCGCCACCGGGACGGCAAGCGGCGCGGATTTTAGTCAAATTCCACGCCTCTCGGCGGATGACGATTAACCTCCCGGTCATGTGAAGCCCCTAGCGTTCGGATGACGGGGCCAGGGATGCGGCCCGCACACGAAGGGGTCTGCCATGGTCCGGCAAGAAATCGCTGCCGTTCTGCACCGCGAATCTCTGCGCCTGCTCAGGCCGGAATTCCTCGCACTTTATCCGGCGCTGGCCCTCGCCCTGCTGTGGTTCGGTCCGAAGGGCGCGATCATCACCGCGGTCGCAGGGGTTCCGCTGGCCTTGCTCGCGCAGAACCGCCGCACCGCAACGGCAGAGGCGGCCTTCGACGCGCGCGACACCGAAGGTCCGGTGCCGCCCCGCAATCTCGTGATCGCCGCGCTCGACCGCGCGTACGAGACGCAGGAGGATACCGGGCGCAGTTCCGCCTGCCTCGTCATCGGACTCGACGACCCGCAGAAGCTGATCGAGACCTATGGTCACGACGCCTATGACAAGACTCTTGCCAAGCTTGGCGAACGACTGTCCGGTGTAGTGCGCGAACGCGACGTGCTGGGTCGCATCGACGGCCCGCGGTTCGCCATCGCCCTGGCGCCGGCGCGGCGCATGGATCTGGAGGCGGTCATCCAGATCGCGGGACGGCTCAAAGCGGCGGTGGGCGAGCCCTTCAGCATCGACGCGATGACAGTCTATGTCTCCGCTTCGGTCGGCTTCTGCCTGACCGGCCGCGCACCCGAGCGCAACGGGACAAGCGTCTACGAGGCCGCGGGCCTCGCCTACGAGGATGCGCGGCGCAACGGGCCGGGCGGCATCCGCGCCTTCTCGGCCGACATCGCCCGCGCCGCGACCGAACGCGACGAATTGCGCGACCAGGTCGAAGTCGCGCTCGAAAACGGTGAAATCGTCGCCTATTTCCAGCCGCAGCTCTCCACCGATACCGGTGATGTTGTCGGGTTCGAGGCACTGGCGCGCTGGCAGCATCCCCAGCGTGGCGTGTTGACACCGGGCGATTTCCTGCCGGCGATCCTGTCGGCCGGCCTCGGCGAACGTCTCGGCGAAATTATCCTCGGCCAGTCGCTGGCGGCGCTTTGCGGCTGGGACCGCGCCGCGCTGCGCGTGCCGGCGATCTCGGTCAATTTCTCGGGGCCCGAACTGCGTAATCCGAACCTTGCCGCCAAGCTGAAATGGGAACTCGACCGGTTCGATCTGACCCCTGACCGGCTGACAGTCGAAATCCTGGAATCCGTCGTCGCCGAGACCGACAACGACGTCATCGTCCACAACATCACTGCGCTCGCGAAACTCGGCTGCGGCATAGATCTCGACGATTTCGGCACTGGGCACGCCTCGCTGACCTCGATCCGCCGCTTCGCGGTCGGACGGATCAAGATCGACCGGTCCTACGTGACTCGGGTCGACACCGATCAGTCGCAGCAGCGCATGGTCGCGGCGATCCTGTCGATGGCGGAGCGTCTCGGGATCCAGACCCTGGCGGAGGGGGTCGAGACGATCGGCGAACACGCGCTTCTCGCACAACTCGGCTGCACCCATGTGCAGGGCTTCGCCATCGCCCGTCCGATGCCGCTTGCTGCGACCGAGGACTGGCAGAGAAAGCACCGCGCCAAGCTTGAGGCCACGCCGGGGCTTGCCCGACGGGCCGGCTGACCCGCGACGGGGCCACGCCGGCACGGAAAGGACCGGGTCAACCCCGGTCGCGCGCCGGCATTCGCACAGCACCGCTCGCCCGGCCGACCCAGGCGGGACAGGGTAGCAAAGGCCCCCAGCAGAAAGCGCGCCTCCCCCTGCTCCCCGGAAAACCGCTTGACCTTTCGTTGCCCGTTCTGTTGAACCTGCGCTGACTTCGGCAGGACGGGTGGTAAGTCCCTCATGGACGATCAGAACAAGAATCTCATACTGGCGACGGTGCTGTCGTTCCTCGTGATCCTGATCTGGTTCACGCTCTTTCCGCCGCCCGAGCCGGCGACGGACCCCAACGCGCCGACCGCGACCACCCAGAGCGCCGATGTGACCGCCCCGGCGGTCGGCAGCGTCGAGGCCCCGGCAACAGCGGCCCCCGCCGTCGATGCCGCTGCGGCAGAGATTGCCGCAGCCCCGCGCGTTTCGATCGACACCCCGCGGCTGACCGGCTCCATCTCGCTTCTCGGCGGGCGCCTCGATGACCTCAGCCTGAAGGACTACAAGGTCTCGCTCGACGCCGGTTCCCCCGATGTTCGGCTCCTCTCGCCGGTCGGCGGCGCAGTCGAGAATGCCGCCCTGCCCTATTACACCGTTTACGGCTGGCAACCCGCCGGTGGCCTCGCGCCCGACGCGGTGCCCGGCGCCCGCACGCTCTGGACGCTTGAGGAGGGCACGACCCTGTCGCCCGGCAAGCCGGTCAAGCTGCGCTGGGACAACGGCAACGGCCTGATCTTCCACCGCACGATCTCGGTCGACGAGAACTACATGTTCACCCTTCTGCAATCGGTGGAAAACCAGACCGGCGCGGCGGTCCGACTGGCCCCCTACGGCATGGTCGTGCGCCACGGCATCCCCGAGGCGACCCGCGCCTATGTCCGCCACGAGGGCCTCATCCGTGAAACCGATGGCGAGTTGGGCGACCTGAAATATTCCGCCATCCCGAAGATCGACGCCCTTCCGGGCGAGGGCCAGGCGGAAACCAAGTCCATCGCCCATGACGGCTGGATCGGCTTTACCGACGCCTACTGGATGACGACGCTGGTCCCCCAGCCCGGCTCGCCCTTCACCTCGGTGGTGAAATACGTCGAAAGCGGCGACATCTACCAGGCCGAGACACGCCTGCCCGTGCAAGAGGTCGCGGCCGGAGCCAGCGTCGAGGTGCCGACGATGCTTTTCGCGGGCGCCAAGGAATGGGCCGCGATCAAGTATTACGAGAACGATCCCGACTGGATCGACCGGCTGTTCGGCAAGAAGGTCGATCCGAACCGCCCACAGGTGAAGAACTTCGTCGAGTCGATCGACTGGGGCTGGTTCTTCATCCTGACCAAGCCGATGTTCCGCGTCCTGCACTGGCTGCGTGGCGCGATCGGGAACATGGGCTTCGCGATCATCGCGCTGACCTTCATCATCAAACTTCTCGTCTTCCCGCTGGCGCGCAAATCCTACGTCTCGATGGCGAAGATGAAGGAGTTGCAGCCTGAGATGGAGAAGCTGAAGGAAAGCGCGGGAGAGGACCGGCAGAAGCTTCAGCAGGGCATGATGGAGCTTTACAAGAAGAACAAGGTCAACCCGGCCTCGGGCTGCCTGCCGATCCTGATCCAGATCCCGATCTTCTTCTCGCTCTACAAGGTGATCTACGTCACGATCGAGCTCTACCACGCGCCCTGGTTCGGCTGGATTCGCGACCTGTCGGCGCCCGATCCGTCCTCGATCCTCAACCTATTCGGCCTCCTGCCCTATGCCACGCCTGAGCCGGGCTCGATCTTCTTCATCTTCTCGCTCGGCGTGCTGCCGATCCTCCTCGGCATCTCGATGTGGTTCCAGCAGAAGCTGAACCCCGCACCGACCGATCCGACCCAGCAGGCGATCTTCGCCTGGATGCCGTGGATCTTCATGTTCATGCTGGGATCGTTCGCCTCCGGCCTCGTGCTCTACTGGATCACCAACAACACGATCACCTTCCTCCAGCAGTACACGATCATGTCGATGCACGGGAAACGGCCAGACCTCTTCAGCAATATCAAGAGCGGCTTCAAGCGCGACAAGACGGCGGCGAAGTGACGCCGACGGTCGCCTCCATCCAGCGGCACCCGCTGAAGTCCCACGGGCGGGAGGCGCTCGCCTCGGTAACGCTGACGCCGGGACAGGGCCTGCCCTGGGACCGGCACTGGGCGGTGGCGCACGAGGCGGCGAAGATCACCGAAGGCGCGTGGGCCGCCTGCCAGAACTTCTCGCGCGGCTCGAAAGCGCCGAAGCTGATGGCGATCAACGCGCATCTGGACGAGGCGACGGGGATTTTGACGTTGCGGCACCCGGAACTTCCGGAGATCGCCTTTCGCCCCGACGACCCCGAGGATGCCGCCCGCTTCCTCGAGTGGGTGCGCCCGATCAGCCCTCAGGACCGCGCCCAGCCGGCCCGGATCTATTCCGTGCCGGACCGCGGCATGACCGATACCGACTATCCGTCGGTCTCGCTCATCTCGCTCGCCTCGAACCGCGCGCTTGGCGAGCATATGGGGCTCGACCTCTCACCCTTGCGCTGGCGGGCGAATTTCTGGATCGAAGGCGCCAAGCCGTTCGAGGAACGCGGCTGGATCGGGCGCCGTATGCGCCTCGGGACGGCCGTTCTCGACATCGTCGAGCCGAAGGCGCGCTGCCTCGCCACCACGGCCAACCCGGCGACCGGCGCGCGCGACGCCGATACGCTGACCGCGCTCCGGGCGCTGCACGGCGACCAGGACTTCGGCGTCTATGCCCGGGTGATCGAAGGGGGAACCGTCGCGGCCGGCGACGCGGCGGAGCTGTTGCCGTGACCGTCCCCTTTCCGCTCGCGCCCGAACCGGAAACGGCCGCCCGCGAAGCCGGCCGGCTGATGTTCGCGGGCCCCGTCGATTTTCTCAAGGGCGTGGTCGCGATGGACGGCCTGCCGCCCGCCGACCGGCTCGAAGTCTGTTTCGCCGGCCGCTCGAATGTCGGCAAATCCTCGCTCATCAACGCGCTCACCGGCCGCAAGGCGCTCGCCCGCGCGTCGAACACGCCCGGCCGCACGCAGGAGATCAACTACTTCACCGCCGGCGACAGCCACTACCTCGTCGACCTGCCCGGCTACGGCTTCGCCGAAGCCCCCGTCGCGGTCGTCGCGAAATGGCAACGGCTCCTCAAGGCCTACCTCGCCGGCCGCTCCACCCTGCGCCGAGCCTTCGTGCTCATCGACATGCGCCACGGCATCAAGGCGGTGGACGAGGAGATCCTGACCCTGCTCGACCGCTCGGCCGTGACCTTCCAGGTCGTCCTGACCAAGGCCGACAAGATCAAGGCCTCCGAACACGGGGCAATCCTGGCGCAGGTGCGCGCCGCCTTGCAAAAGCATCCCGCCGCCTATCCCGAGATCGTCGTCACCTCGTCCGAAAAGGGCGACGGGGTCGAGACGCTCCGCGCCATCATCGCCGGCCTCGAATAGCCCCTTCCCTTCTTCTGTTCGAAAATACCTCGGAGGGGTCCGGGGAGGCAGCGCCTCCCCGGCGGATCGGCCGCCTCGCGGCCGAAATCGTCAGACGTGCTGACCCGCGTTCACCTCGATCTCGGTGCCGGTGACATAGCTCGACTGGTCCGAGCAGAGGAACCAGATCACGTCGGCCACCTCCGAAGGCCGGCCGAGGCGGCGGAGCGGCAACCCCGCCACGATCTTTTCGGTGCCCGGCGACAGGATCGCGGTTTCGACCTCGCCCGGCGCGATGGCGTTGACGCGGACCCCGAGCGGGCCGAAATCATGCGCCATTTCGCGAGTCAACGCCTTCAGCGCCGCTTTCGACGTCGCATAGGCCGCGCCCGCGAAGGGATGCACCCGACT
>NCEA01000017.1 GCA_002280515.1 Rhodobacterales bacterium 32-67-9 | reverse complement strand
TCAGGCCGCATCCACCGCGTGCACGAGCATCTCGCGGACTTGCCCTGCGACCTTGTGCAATTCGGCATTGTTCACCGCCTGCATCGAGGCCGCAGGCACTGCGCCCTCTGGCGCCAACCACCAGCCCTGGCATTTTGTCGCCATATCAGACCCGGCCATAAAGGCGCGCATTCGAGAGGCCGCCGAGGAGGAGGAGCGCGCCTTTTACGCCGGCGGTGCGGGCGACGAATGGTTGCGCGCGCTGGAGCCGATCGGCACGGGTGTCTCAAAACCGCATCTCGAGGTGGCGCCATGGCTCATCGTCGTTTTCGCCCAACGCTGGGGGTTAACGCGCGAGGGTGCGCGCTACAAAAATTACTACGTACCCGAAAGCGTGGGTATCGCGACCGGGCTATTGATTGCGGCGATCCATCATGCGGGGCTCGTGTGCCTCGAACACACCCCGAACCCGATGAAGTTTTTGCCAGAGCTGTGCGGCAGGCCGGAGCATGAAAAGGCGGTGATGATCATTCCGGTCGGCTATCCGGCCGACGACGCGATGGTGCCCACTGTGGCCAAGATCAAGAAGCCGCTCGCCGAGATCATGTCGGTTATGAAGGGCTAGGGGGCTTGCACCGGGCCGAGCTTCTTTCGAGAAGGTATGGCGTGGTGCCCATCAGATATGTTGGAAATACGCGGGAGTTCGGAGTGAAACTAGAGGCACTGCCGGCAAGATGGAGCATCATGAGCAAGACGACGAACAAGTTTTCCCCCGAAGTGCGCGAGCGGGCGGTGCGGCTGGTCCTCGACAATGAGGGGCCGCACGGACCTCGCTGGCGGGCGGGTGAGGCCGCCATTGATCCGTCCCAAGGGGCGCCAGGGAGGTACCGCCAGATTGAACCTAGCGATACCTACCCCGAAGATCGGACGATCAATCTTGCGGCGGCTCGTCGGTGGGCGCCGCTGGTCTCGGCGGCGTATCATCGCGCGGCGTCACGGTCTGCCGCTCGATCATGCGATGGACACGGACAGGGCCTGCACCCTTATGCATTGCGACCAATCTGTCAGCGACGCCCCCGTCGGCGTGGGTGAGACGATCGTGGTGGCGCACGTACTCCACCCAGGTCGGCACATGATAGGTCTCCGTCCACATATCCGGATTTTCAAGATCCCGCAGGAGCGCCCATTGCTGCGCGCCGTCCCGGATCCGGATCCGCCGCCTTTGGCTCATCAGGGCCAGGAACGCGGGCACGTCCTTCTGCGCAATCTCGTAGTCGACAAGGATCATGATCGGTCCGCTCCGCTGCGTCAGGTCGAGCCTGATCGGCGGTTCCCGGAACCGGTTGATCGGATCGAGGTTCAGCTCCTCGGAATCGGGCAAGGGCGCGACGAGACCGACACAGGCCCCGACCACGAGCATGACGGCGGCGGCGAGGAGCGCGAAACTGACATCGACGGTTTCCGCAAACGTGCCCCAGATCCAGCTGCCACCAGCCATGCCGCCGAAGACACCGGTCTGATAGAGTGCCAGGACGCGCCCGACGACCCAGCGTGGCGTCGAAAGCTGCATTGTCACATTGAAGAGCGAGAGCGAGATGACCCAGCACACACCGGCGACGAACATCGCGAGCGCGCTGACCGCGAACACCCCGCTCATCGCCAAGACTGCGGTACTGCTTGCGAAGCCGAGAAAGCCGATCCGGGTGATGTGTTCGTTGTGGTAGCGCGCGCGCAATTGCGCATTGCCCAAGGCACCCGCCACCGCACCGAAGCCGAAGCTTCCGAGGAGCACGCCGTACACCATGGCGTTGCCCTGCAAGTGGTCGCGCACGACGATCGGCAGAAGCGCCTGGATCGCGACGGCGGACAGGCCAAAAAGGAACCCGCGAACGATGACCCGGATCAGGTTAGGCGACATTGCCACGTACCGCAGGCCTGCCGCGAATGCGCCCCCGAAGGGTTCGCGCGGCAGGTGGCGGGGCGCCAGTGACGGATGCCAGTTGAAGAGCGCGGCGATGATCGCGACGTAACTCAGGGCGTTCACCGCGAAGGCCGCCGCGGCGCCGGCAAGCGCGACGATCGCGCCGCCTGCCGCAGGCCCGATGCTGCGCATCATGTTGAAGCCCATGCTGTTCACCGACACCGCCGCCGGCAGGTCGTCGCGTTTGACGATGTCACCGACGGAGGCCTGCCAGGACGGGTTGTGGAGTGCAGTTCCGCAGCCGATGAGGAACGTGAAGGCAAGGAGAAGCCAGGCGTTCAGAAGGCCCTCATAGGCCAGCACCGCGAGCGTGAGCGATACGACGAGCATGAAGGTCTGCGCCGCGAGCATGATCCGACGACGGTCGAAGTTATCGGCGAAAACCCCGGCCGCCAGCGAGAAGATCATGATCGGCAGGGTGACGGAGGCCTGAACCAACGCGACCATGCTCTGCGACGACGAGAGCGTCGTCATCATCCAGGCGGCACCGACGGATTGCACCAGGCCGCCAAAATTCGACGCCAGCGTCGCGATCCAGAGCATTCGGAATGTCTGGTTGCGGAAAACCGTCAATGTAGGCGCGGAGTTTGGCATCACAGGTGTTCGTTCCGGGACACGACGGCAACTGATCCGTGACGCAGCAGCACGGCCCAGTCCGACCAAGGCGTCGCACAGGACGGAAGCGCGGGCAAGGGCCAGACCCTCTCGGCCGTTTCGATCCGCCCCGCCTGTGGTCAACCAGATGCCGGGTTTGGGCTCTGGATGGTCCCGGCCATGCCCCGCGGAGACATGTTTAGGTTTGGCGTCAAGTTTCAGGCCCTGAAGCCCGTCAGCCCGCACGTCACTTCAATCGACCAGTCGCAGCTCACTCCTGCGGCATCACCCAAACGCTCTGAGCGGTATCGTCAACGCCCCGGATTTCTCCATGCGCGTCAGATATCGAAGGTTACCACGGAACGAACCGTCTTGCCGGCTTTCATCGCTTGAAACCCCTCGTTGATACCGTCGAGCGCGATCCTTTGGCTGATCATGTCGTCGAGGTTCAATCGCCCGTCGAGATAGAACTGGACGTAACGGGGCATATCGACACGGAACCTGTTGGATCCCATGTCGCACCCCTGCACCTTCCGCTCCGCAAGGAAATGAAGCCCACTGAGCGCAACCTTTTCATCGGCGGCCATCAAGCCTATCAGTGTGGCCGTACCACCCTTCGACAGGCACATGAAGCATTGCTCGGCCGTCTTCGCCATCCCAATTGCCTCGAAACTGAAATCGACACCACGCCCGGCCGTGGCCTCCATGATCGCTCTGACAGGATCGGCCTTTTCGCCCTTGACGACGTCGCTGGCCCCGAAACGTGCTGCCATCTCGAGTTTTCCCGGATTGACATCGACGGCAAAAATCCTGTTCGCGCCGGCCAGCCGCGCCCCCTGGATAACGTTGAGACCGATGGCGCCACAGCCGAAGACGGCAACGTCGGCACCAGGATGAACCCTTGCCGTGTTGAATACCGCGCCCAACCCGGTCGTGACACCGCAACAGATCAGGGCGGCCCGGTCGAGCGGGATGTCGCGTGAGATCTTCGCCAATGAGTTTTGGTGAACAAGGATTTGCTCGGCGAAACCGCCGATGCGCATGAACTGGCCAATTGCATGACCCTGTTGCTGAAGCCTCGGCGCCAGCTTCGCGGCCCGATCGGAGCTATCTGGCGCCGAACAGATAGCGGGACGGCCGCCCAGGCAATATTCGCAGGAACCGCAGAACACCGAGAGGCACGCGATCACGTGATCGCCAGGGGAAACATAGCGCACGTCGTCGCCAACGGCTCCGACAATAGGCCGTGGCGACGGTGCCGTTCTTGATGACGAGGTCCATGGTCACACCGATCTGATGGAGCCGCCGTCGCACCGGACGAGGCTGCCGGTGATGTAGCTGGCGGGTTCCGAGACGAGGAAGGCGGCGGTCTTGGCGAATTCCTCGACGGTGCCGTAGCGGCCGGCCGGGATGGTCTTGGCCGAGGCGGCGCGCGCCTCGTCCAGCGTGACTCCGCCGCGCTTGGCCGCAGCTTCATCCAGTTCGTCCACACGCTCGGTATGGATGCGTCCGGGGATCAGCATGTTGACGGTGATCCCCTCGGCGGCAAGGTCGTTCGAGAGCGATTTCGACCAGCCGACAAGCGCGGAGCGGATCGTGTTCGACACGGCAAGCGTCGGAATGGGCTGGATCACACCCGAGGAGCCGATCGCAAGCACCCTTCCCCAACCCGCCTTGCGCATCGCGGGCAACAGCCGGTCGGTGGTCTCGATCACCCGCAAGACCATCTGGTTGAACTGAGTGGTCAGTTTCGACAGGTCGGCATCGACCATATTACCCGGCGGCGGGCCGCCGGTGTTGGCCACGAGGATGTCCGCCGCCCCGAGCTTTTCGGCCACCGCCCGCGCCAGCGTGTCGGCGGCATCGTCACTGGCAAGATCGCAGGCGACCCAATGCGCCCTGCCCTGCCCCTTGGCGTTGATCGCCCCGGCCGCCGCAACCAGCTTGTCCTCCGACCGGCCGGAAAGAAGCACATCGGCACCCTCCTCTGCCAGCACCCGCGCGATGCCAAGGCCCAGCCCGCGCGAGGAAGACATGACCAGCGCCCGTTTGCCCTTCAGTCCAAGATCCATCAGCCCAGCTCCCCCAGCCGTTTCTCAAGCCGCGCGACCAGACGGCTCAGTTCATCGTGATCGGCCTTCGTCATCACCGGCCCCGGCGCGCGGACCTTGGCGGTGGCGATGACGCCGCGCCGCCGCAGCGTCTCCTTGCGGATGGCAAGGCCAAGGCCAAGCTGCTGTTCGTAGCGCACCAGCGGCAGGTAGGCGTCGAAGATATCCTCCGCCCGGTCGTGGTCGCCCTTCAGCGACAGGTCCACCACCTGCACCATCATCTCCGGGTAGGCAAAGCCCGTCATCGCCCCGTCCGCGCCGCGCTGCATTTCCTGCGGCAGGAAAAGCGCCGAGTTTCCGGTCAGGATCGACAGGCGCGGCTGTTCCGGCGTGCCGGTTTCCTCCCGCACGCGTGACAGCTTGGTCAGGCCCGGCCAATCCTCATGTTTCAGCATTACCACCTGCGGGTTGTCGCGGGCGATCGTCAGGATGCTTTCCACCGACATGCGCACGCCAGTGGTTTGCGGGTAATCCTGAAGGCAGACGGGAACATCGGGGCCAAGCGCCTTGCAAACCTGGCCGAAATAGCCCTCGATCCGGTCCTCGGGTCCCATGCCCTGCATCGGCGCGACCATCACGCCCGCCGCGCCCGCCGCCATCACCTCGGCCGTCAGCGCCTTCATCGGGTCGAGCCCGGCGCCCGAGACGCCGACGATCACCGGCACCCGTCCGTCGATGCGCGCCAGCACCCGCTTCACGAAACTGCGCGATTCCTCGCCCGAGAGTTTCGGCGCCTCGCCCATGATGCCGAGGATGGTCATCCCGGTGACGCCGGTCTCCAGGTAGAAGTCGACCATCCGGTCGGTCGAGGCGAGGTCAAGCGCGCCGTCCTCGGTAAAGGGCGTCGCGGCGATTACGAAAACGCCAGAGGAGTTGCGATGGATAAGCTCAGTCATCTTTGGTCCATTGGTTGCGGTATTGCGTGGCGCCCGATCTCTTCCAGACGGGCATAGCGGTCAGCGAACAGCCGGGCGACGGGGAAATCACCCTCCCAGTCGACATGCATGCGCGCAGTATCGACCAGAGCGTCGCGCGCCGCCAGAGCGACCGCCTCGCCCACGACGATATCGCGCTCGGGCGCGTAGCGCAGCGTATCCTTCGGCCGGCATTCGATGGCGGCCGGTGCCGCTGCTAGCCGGGTCGCCGCGTTCGGCATCTCGGTTTCGAACCAGCCATCAACGTAGGTCGGACCCTCCAAACAACAGCGCGAGAGGAAGGCCGTCAGCGTGCAGCCCGCGCGCTCGGCCCCTTCCAGAAGCGCAAGCATCCGCACGACGATGGTCGCCCGACTGTCGGCGTTTTGGTTGGGGCCTATTTGGGCCGCTCCGATAACCATCTCTCGCAGGATCTTCCGTTCAGACAGCAGTGCGGCGCCGTTAGCGGCTGAGCAGCCACACCACGAGACCGATCTGGGCGTAGATGTTGAAAGGCAGCCCGGTCAGCAGCAGCGCGAGCATCGCACCGGACACACCGAACACCACCGACAGCATCACCGGCACCAGGATCGTCCAGCTTTCATAAAGCGCAACGAGGAAGAGATAGGCGAAGAGCACCGCCAGCGCCAGACTGACCGTCGTCTGACCCGCCGCCTGCTTTTCCTGCAACGCGGTGCCGGTCCATTCATAATCGAAACCGGGCGGCAAGCTGGCCTCCGTCACCTCCTCCATCGCCTCGATCGCGGAGCCCGAGGACATGCCAGGCCCGGGCGATCCGCTGACCTTGACCGCGCGAAGGTTGTTGTAGCGTTGCAGGGACAATGGCCCGACCGTGTAATCGGCCGAGGCGAAGGCGCCGACGGGCACCATTTCTCCCGTGGCCGAGCGGACATTGATGCGCCCGATGTCGTCGATGGAATCGCGATCGCCCGGCGCCGCCGTCATCCGCACCTGCCACGACCGGCCGAACAGGTTGAAATCGTTGACATAGGCCGAGCCGAGCGTCTGCTGCAGGGCGGCGAAGACATCCGAAACCGGGATGCCGAGGGCGTAGAGACGCTCGCGGTCGATATCGAGGAAAAGCTGCGGACTGTCGGCAGAGAAGGTCGTGTAGACGACCGACAGCCGCGGGTCGCCGTTCGCCGCGAAGGCAAGTCCGCGCGCGGTCGCGGCCGGTTCTTCGGCAGACCTCCCTTGCCTGTCCTGCAACTGCAACTCGAAGCCCGACCCGCTACCAAGCCCCATGATCGGAGGCAGATTGAATGCGATGACCTGCGCCTCGCGGATCGCCGCTCCTTGGCGTATCGCGCCGGCAATCGCCGTGAAGACCGAGGTTTCCGCGGTCGTGCGCTCCTCGAAATCATGCATCGAGACCAGCGCGAACGCCGCGTTCGACTTGGTGATTCCGTCGAGGATCGAGAAGCCGGTGACCGACGTCACGCTCTCGACCCCCGGCAGGTCCAGCAGACGCTTCTCCACCTCGCGCTGCGCGGCTTCGGTCCGGTTCACCGAGGCCGCTTCCGGCAGGCGCGTCTCGACGATGAATGAGCCCTTGTCCTCGGCGGGCAAGAAGCCCGACGGCACTGCGCGGAACAGACCGAACGTCAGCACACCGGCGCCGAGCAACAGCACAAGCCCGAGGACGGCACGTCGCGCCAGCGCGCCCGCAACGGTCACGTAGCGGTCACGGGCAAAGTCGATGCCGTTCGAAATCCGGCCCAGGATACGCTTCTTCGGACCATGATGGGGCTTCAGCACGATCGCGCAAAGCGCCGGCGACAGCGACAGGGCGTTGATGGCGGAAATCACCATCGAGACCGACACAGCGACCGCGAACTGCTGGAAGAGCTATCCCGATGGCAAGAACCAGCGCCAGCAGCGACACGGTATTAAGCGTGAATCCCATTGCGAGCATCACCGCGAAGGTGCCGACAAGCGCGACTGGCACCGCGATCAGCGGCACGATGGTGGCACGAAGCGAGTCGAGGAAAATGAAGAACACGATGACGACGAGGATGAAGGCATCGAACAGCGTCTTCTTTACCTCCTTGATGCTTTCCTTCACGAAGGTCGAACTGTCCGAGACGATCTCGTATGACATGCCGTCGGGGAAACGCTCCGCGGCACGTTCCATCGCCGCCTTGACTCCGTCGGCCGCAACAACCGCATTCCCGCCGGGCGCGAGGTAGATGCCGACCAGTGTTGCGGGCTTGCCGTTGAAACTGGTGGTCGCATCGGTGCTGCGTTCCCCAAGCGTCACCTCGGCAACGTCGCCCACGCGCACGGCGCTTCCGTCGGCGGACGGGCGCACGATGATGTTGGCGAAATCCTCGGGCCGTTCTAGACGGCCCTGCGTCGAGATGTTGAGCTGCAGCCCCGGGGTCTTCCGTCACCGGCTGCCCGCCGACACGCCCGATCGCCGCCTGAACGTTCTGGCCGCGCAGCGCCGCCATGACGACACTGGGCGTCAGGTTCAGCGAAGCCAGCCGGTCCACGTCGAGGTCGATTCGCATCGCAAACTGGTTTGCGCCGAACATCGAGGCGTCGCCGACCCCCTCGGCGCGCTTCAGCGTGTCGAGGGGGTTGAGCTGCGCATAATTGGCCAGGTCGCCCCCGGTGACTCGGTCGTCCTCGGCAAAAAGGGCAACACCCATCAGCAGGGAACTTGATTTCTTGGCGACGCGGACGCCGGTCTGGCGCACCTCTTGAGGCAGAAGCGGTTCGGCCAGCGCAACCCGGTTCTGGACGTTGACCGTGGCGATGTCGGGGTCTGTGCCGACCTCGAAGCGGATGTTGAGGATATAGGTCCCGTCGGCACCAGAGGTCGAGGTCATGTAGATCATGTCGTCGACGCCAACCACCTGGTCTTTGATGACCTGGGCGACGGCCTGCTCCACCACCTCGGCGCCAGCACCGGGGTAGCTCGCCACCACCGAAACCTGCGGCGGCACAATGTCGGGGAACTGTTCCACCGGCAAGCAGGTCAGCGCGATCAGCCCCGCAAGGAAGGTCACGATGGAAATCACGCCGGCAAGGCGCGGACGACGGATGAACGTATCGGCCAGCACGGTCTAGCCTTCCTTCGGCGGGGCTGCGTCGACCACGGCGCCGGGGCGAACCTTGTTCAGCCCTTCGGTGATCACCCGTTCGCCCTCGGCAAGGCCCTCGCCGATCACGGAATAGCCCTCGGCGCTGCGTGTCACTGTCACGCGCCGCTGTTCAGCGACATTGCCGTCGCCGACGACCAGGACGAACGCCCCCTGCACATCGCGCTGCACCGCCTGCTGCGGCACCGCCAGTTCGCCCTTCGGGGCATTCGACGTCAGCGTGACCACCCTTCCGAGGGCGCCCGCATCGCGGCCAGTGCCGCGATTGCAGCCCACCGACAAGGCCGGTTTGCCGCTATGCACCGCGCGCTATACACGCTCGACGCGGATGCCTACACCGAAGACGCGGTGACGGCTCTGGCCGGGAGTATCGGCCTCGACCGCGTGCAGTTTGCTGCCGACCTGCGGTCGCCGGAAACCGCCGCCAAGCTGGAGGCGGATCAGAAGTCCGCGCAGGGCTCGAGCAGGGTTCCCCATGTGCCGATGATGTTCATCGACGGGCGCCGGTACGACGGCGTCTGGGACGATACCGCCATCCTCGAAGCCATGGAACGCCCGTTCGGCGTACGTGTGGGAATGGCCAGCGCGGATTTCTTCCGCTGGGCGGCCCCGGCCGGGCTGGTCCTGATTCTCGCCACCTTCGCGGCGCTGGCCTTTGTCAATTTCGGCGGCGCGGCGACCTATGCGCATTGGAGCGAAACACTCGTCGGGTTTCGGTTCGGCGCATTCACCTTTGATCTGACGGTCGGGAAATGGGTCAACGACGGCCTGATGGCGCTCTTTTTCCTGATCGTCGGCATCGAGATCAAGCGTGAGCTGGTCAATGGCGAGCTGTCCAGCATCGACAAGGCCGCCGTGCCGCTTCTGGGGGCGCTTGGCGGCATGCTTTTCCCAGCCCTGATCTTCTACGCGATGAATCGCGGTCTTCCAACTGCACATGGCTGGGGGTGCCGATGTCGACCGACATCGCCTTTACCCTTGGCATCCTGACGCTCATGGGTGACCGTATTCTGACATCGCTCAACATCTTTGTCTCTGCTTTGGCCATTGCGGACGATCTTGGGGCAATCGTGGTCATCGCCCTCTTCTATGGCGCGGGTCTCGACACCGGGGCGCTGCTGCCCGCTGGGGCGATCTTTGCGGCCATGCTGGCGCTGAACGCGGGCCGGGTCTATCTGCGGATACCCTATATGGTGCTTGGTGCGATCCTCTGGTTCTTCGTGCATGAAAGCGGCCTGCACGCCACGCTGGCGGGCGTTCTGACCGCCGCCGCCATCCCCTCGCGCCGGCCGGCCAGCTTGCAGGCCGCAGCACTGCAGGCACGGTCGCTCTACCGGCACCAGATCACCAACCCCGAGGCCGAAGCCGGCCCGGCCACCATCTCAAAGCTGAAGCAGATCGTCGACCGGCTGGGCGAGCCCGGGTTTCACCTTCAGCACGCGCTGGAAACGTGGAGCAGCTTCCTGATCCTGCCGCTTTTCGCCTTCTTCAACACCGGCATCTCGTTCCGGGGGGCCGACTTTTCGCTCCTGCGACCCGAGATCAGCGGCACCATGCTGGGGCTTTTGCTTGGCAAGTCCCTCGGCATTCCCTTGACGGTCTACGTGGCGCAAAAGCTCGGCATCGCGCGGCTTTCGTCCGAGATTTCCGCCCGACAGCTTTTCGGCGCCAGCTTCCTGTGCGGGATCGGCTTCACGATGTCGATCTTCATCGCCTCGGAAGCCTTTGAGGGCGCCACGCTACAGGCAGTGAAGCCGGCTATTCTGGGCGCTTCGGTGCTGGCGGTAGTTCTGGGTACCGCCGTTCTCTGGCGCCGCGAGATCGGGTGAAACAGTCGATGATGCGTAGAGTTCTGTTGTTTGTTTTCGAACTGGTTGTTGTCGCGGGGCTCCTTGTCATTGCGGCGCGGCTGCTGTTTCCGCTGCCTGACATTTCAGCACGCGCGCCCGAAGTGGCTCTGCCCGCCAATTCCGACTCCCGGCTTGGACAGTTCATGACCGAGGGAGAGGCCGCCCATCCCGGCCTCACCGGCATTGCCCCTTTGGCCGACGGCACCGATGCGTTGGCCAGCCGCATGGCACTGATCGATGCGGCCGAAGTCAGCCTCGACGTGCTATACTACAACTGGCATGACGATATATCGGGTATCCTCCTGCTGGACGCCCTCGACCGCGCCGCCAAACGCGGCGTGCGGGTGCGGATACTGCTCGACGACAACGGTGTGCCGGGGCTCGACCCCTACATCGCCGCGCTGAATGCCGATCCGAACTTCCGGATCCGGCTCTTCAACCCCGCGACGCTGCGCCGCCCCAAGATGCTGGGCTACACCTATGATTTCATGCGCATGAACCGGCGGATGCACAACAAATCGCTGATCGCCGACGGGGCCGCCGCCATCTTAGGCGGGCGCAATATCGGGGATGAGTATTTCGAGATTGGCGAGACGTTCTACAAGGATATGGACGCGCTGGCCGTCGGGGCCATCGTGCCGCAGGCGGCGGATGTGTTTGACCAGTACTGGAACAGTGCCTCGACATTCGAGGCCGAAACCGTCATCGCCGGCCCCGGCGACCGCGCCGGCTTTGACGCCCGCGTGGCCGTGGTGCGCGCCAGCGACACGGGCCTGACCGTGCTGAACAATGTGCAAAGCAGCGTCACGCGCCATTTGCAGCGCGGGCTGGCGCTGGAGTGGACGACGGTGCAGTTGGTGGCCGACGATCCGGCGAAGGGTCAGGGCATCGCCCGCGACGATCAGTTGATGATCATGCGGCTCGGCGAAATTCTCGGCGACGTGGAGACACGGCTTGATCTTGTCAGCGCCTATTTCATCCCCGGAAAGATCGGGGCGGCGTATTTCAACATTCTGGCCAGGGCCGGCAAGCAGGTCAACATCCTGACCAATGCGATGAACACCACCGATGTGCTGCTGGTCCATTCCGGCTACTCCAAATATCGCCGCGAGATGCTTGAGGCCGGGGTCAGGCTTTATGAGTTCAAGCTGCGCGGTGAAATCGCCCAGGAATCCGAGATGCAGCTGAAGCCTCTCGGCCTCTCGGGGGCGAGCCTGCAAGCCAAGACCTTCGCGGTGGACGGCAAGCGGGTGTTCATCGGATCGTTCAATTTCGATCCCCGGTCGGCGCGGCTGAATTGCGAGATGGGATTCCTGATCGACAGCCCGTCGATGGCGCGCGCGATCAGCGCAGGGTTCGACGGGCCATTGGCGAAGGTCAGCTATCGCCCGGAACTGAGCGCCGACGGCAACCTGGTCTGGCAGGAAACCGAAACCAGCGGCAAGGTCACGACCTGGCAGCGCGAACCGGGGACAAGCTGGTTCAAGCAGATCGCGCTGGCGGTCGTCGGCGCGCTGCCGGTGGAATGGGCCCTGTAAGCCGATTTTCCGCGTCGGCCGGTTCCCGTTGCCGCAGTACGAGCTTTGCACTCTTCACGGGCAGGTCCATGCCTGAGACGTCGGGCAGATGATTGACGGCGTGGCGGATTCAGATGTCGAGGCCTTCGAGGTCCATGCGTGATCTGGGCTTCGCATCCGGATCATCGTCGAGAACCGCATGCATCCGTTCCAGCACATTGCAGAACGCCTTCAGTTCAGCGGCGCTGACGACGGCGCGCAGTCTTGCGTCTATCGCCCGCGCGGCGGGAAGGATCGCCGCCAGTGTGCTGGCCCCCTTGTCCGTCAGCGAAATCGCCACCAGCCGGCCGTCATCCTCGCCGGGCATTTTCTGAACGAATCCGGCATCTCGCAACCGTGACACGGCCCGGCTGACCCGTGGTTTTTCGAGATTCACGCAATTGTGGATCTCCCGCACCGAGACCGCGCCGCAACGCGAAAGGTGCACTAGAACACGCCATTCTGCCACCGACAGCCCAAAGGTCTTTTCATACTCCACCGAGAGGCGCCGGCTGACACGTTCGGACAACACCGCCAGTCGATACGGCATGAAGGTGGACAGATGGAACGCGGTGGACGTCATGTGAGGCACCAGAATTTATTTCGATCGCAATGATATTGACTTTAGTTGCGATCGCAACGATAAAAAGTTGTTTCAATCGCAACGACTGTGCGGCCAATGCACAATTCGCGAGGGATGGCCTTCTGCCGGAACTGAACCACCAAATCACAAACACCGTGTCACGGACGTCTGCGACCGAGACATGGCGGCGTCGGGCTCCGGTCTGGTGTGGAAACGAAAGGAAAGACCATGACGAAAGCGTTCGCGTCGCAAGGTGATACGGCCGAGAAGAAAGTCTCTTTCACCGAAATCGGCGAAGGCCTCTGGGCGTTCACCGCAGAGGGCGACCCGAACTCCGGCGTCATCATCGGTGACGACAGCGTAATGATCGTCGAGGCGCAGGCGACGCCGCGTCTGGCCAACAAGGTGATCGAGAAGGTTCGCGAGGTCACCGACAAGCCGATCACCCATGTCGTGCTGACGCATTATCATGCGGTGCGCGTGCTGGGCGCTTCGGCCTTCAATGCCGACCAGATCATCATGTCCGACAAGGCGCGCGCCATGGTCGTCGAGCGCGGGCAAGAGGACTGGGACAGCGAATTCCAGCGCTTCCCGCGGCTTTTCCAGGGGCACGAGTCGATCCCCGGCCTGACCTGGCCCACCACCACGTTCAGCGACAGCATGACGGTCTACCTCGGCAAGCGGAAGGTGGAGATCAAGCAGATCGGCCGCGCCCATACCGCCGGCGACAGCATCATCTGGGTGCCCGACGCGCAGACCATGTTCACCGGTGACATCGTCGAGTATCACTCGGCCTGCTACTGCGGAGATGGTCATTTCGCGGATTGGGGCCGCGCGCTCGACGCGGTCAAGGCCTACGATCCGCAGTTCATCGCGCCGGGTCGCGGCGACGCCCTTGTCGGGCGCGAGATGGTGGATGCCGGGCTGTCGGCGACACGGGATTTCGTCGACAGCACATATCGCCCCGTCCAGCAGGTCGCCGCCAAAGGCGGTTCGCTCAAGGACGCCTGGGACGCGGTGCGCGAGGCGTGCGACCCCAAGTTCAAGGACTATGCAATCTACGAACATTGCCTGCCGTTCAACGTCGCGCGCGCCTACGACGAGGCGCGCGGCATCGACACGCCGCGCATCTGGACCGCGCAGCGCGATCTCGACATGTGGGAACAGCTGCAGGGCTGACCGCGCTGCCAGGGAGGAGGAAAACAAGTTGATCCAGGACCGCTATACGCTGGCCTACAAGGTCTACCCCTATGAAAAGTCCGACGATCAGGACAAACCCGGCGCGGTGCGCCATCCGGTCGTGATCGTTGGCGGTGGGCCGATCGGCGTCGCCACCGCCCTCGACCTGGGTCAGCAGGGAATCCCGGTGCTGGTTCTCGATGACCACGAGGGCATCGGCATGGGCAGCCGCGCGATCTGCTTTGCCAAGCGCTGCCTCGAGGTCGCCGACCGCTACGGCTGCGGCGAGCCGATGTTGCAAAAGGGCGTGGTGTGGAACGTCGGCAAGGTGTTTCACAAGGACGACAAGGTCTTTGAATTCAACCTGCTCCCCGAACAGGGCCACAAGTACCCGGCCTTCATTAACCTTCAGCAACCCTATTTCGAGAAATTCATGATGGACCGCCTGCGCGCGATGCAGGCCGAAGGCGCCCCGATCGAGATTCGCGGCAAGAACCGGGTCGATGCTGTGGCGGTGCTGGACGATCACGTCGTGCTCGACGTAATGACCCCCGATGGCCCCTACAGGATCGCGGCCGACTGGCTTGTCGCCTGTGACGGGGCAAGCTCGCCGCTCAGAAACATGCTGGGCTACGATTTCACCGGCAAGATCTTTCAGGACAGCTTCCTGATCGCCGACATCAGGATGAAGGGCGATCTGAAGTTCCCGGCCGAACGCTGGTTCTGGTTCGAGCCCAGCCACGGCCAGGGCGCCTCCACGCTTCTGCACAAGCAGCCGGACGATGTCTGGCGCATCGACTTCCAGATCGGCTGGGACGTCAATCGCAAGGAAGAGATGAAGGAAGAGAATATCCGGCGGCGGATCGACGCGTTCCTGGGCAAGGCCGACTACGAAATGGTCTGGTCCTCGATCTACACGTTCCAATGCAAGCGGATGGACAGCTTCCGCCACGGCAGGGTGTTTTTTGCCGGGGATGCGGCGCACCAGGTATCGCCCTTCGGCGCGCGCGGGGCCAATTCTGGCATGCAGGACGTCGACAACCTCGGCTGGAAGCTGGGACTGGTCATCCGGGGCAAGGCGCCGGAGCGGCTGCTCGACACCTATTCCGAGGAACGCGTCTTCGGCGCGGACGAGAACATCCTGAACTCGACCCGGTCGACGGACTTCATCACCCCGAAATCGGAAATCAGCAAGATCTTCCGGGATGCGGTGCTGGCGCTTGCGGGAAAGACGAAGTTCGCACGTCCCTTGGTCAATTCAGGGCGGCTCTCGGTGCCTTGCGTCTACGACGGGCTGAGCCTGAACGGCCCCGATGCGCTTGCCGGCGGACCCGCACGCGCCCGCGTCGGCGCGCCGATGGTCGATGCCCCGATTGACGGGGGATGGCTTCTGGAAAAGCTTGGCGGCAAGTTCCAGCTCATGACCATTGACGCCGATGCGCCCGGTACCATCGACGCCGACGGGATAGAGGTGACCCGGCTCGCACTCAGCGCGAAGGGCAACCCCGAACTTGCGGAACGTTATCTGGGCGAGGCCCGTTCAGCGGTCTACCTGATGCGCCCCGACCAGCATATCGCGGCCCGGTGGGATGCGTTCGACGCGGACGCCGTGCGCCGCGCCGTCAATATCGCCACCGGCCGCGTCTGAGGAGGAGAGCACATGGGCACGCTGAACACCGAACCCAACATCGCCAATCCCGACGACTTCTATGCACGGCTTCTTGCCGCGCATGAGGGCAAGTCGAAGGCCGAAAGCGATGCGCTGAACGCCCGGCTGGTGCTGATCCTCAGCAACCATATCGGCGACCGGCAAGTGCTGGGCGAAGCTCTGGTCCTGGCCCTTGAAACCTGACCCTTCCAGCCCCGCAATGGAGGACAAGATGAAGATCGAGAAGATTCACCACGTCGCCTATCGCTGCAAGGACGCGAGAGAAACCGTGGAATGGTACGGCAAGATGCTGAAAATGGATTTCATCCTTGCCATCGCCGAGGACCGCGTGCCGTCCACGCATGAGCCGGACCCTTACATGCATCTCTTCCTCGATGCGGGTAACGGCAACGTCCTGGCCTTCTTCGAACTGCCGACCAAGCCCGAGATGGGCCGCGATCCGAACACCCCGATCTGGGTCCAGCATATCGCCTTCAAGGTGAAGGACCGCGACACGCTTCTGGAGTTCAAGGCGCACCTGGAAAACAATGGTGTCGAGGTGCTTGGCGTCACGGATCACTCGATCTTCCACTCGATCTACTTCTTCGATCCGAGCGGCCACCGCATCGAACTCGCCTGCCCCGATCCGGAGGAAGAAGCGATGCTCAAGCGCATGGACAGCGTAAAATGGGATATGCTGGCAGAATGGACGCGCACCAAGCGGGCGCCAAAGCACGCCGACTGGCTTCATGCAAAGGAATTGGGCAAGGCCCTTTGACGGCGCGCCACCCCAAGACCCCCTTGCCGGTCGCGACCGACGACGCCGGCCGATCTGGTCGCAAGGCGCGCATTCCGTCCGGAGGCCCCATTCCCCTTGTTGAGGCCTGCATTGGCGGCGAGACGCACCAATGCAGGAGCCGCGTCGTCACTCATTCGACCGGGAAGATCACGTTGGTCTGGCCGGTGCCCGAGGAGGGGAAGTAGTCGGTGACTACCTCGCCCCGACCCTCGTATCGGTCCCAGCCGAGCGCACCGAAAAGCATCACCGTGTCGTGCATGTCGCCCTCGCCGTCACAGTATCTGGCGTAGTCGGGCAGCATTTTCAGGAAGGTTTCGATCTCGCCGCCCTGCCACATCTCCAGCACGCGACGATCCACGACTTCGTTGAAAGGCGAGGAGATCGTGAAGGTGCCATTGTTCGCGGCGTAATCGTCGTTCGGCCAGATCTTGTGGCTGAGCGAGCCCGAAGCGATGAGCGCGACGTTGGAATCGGATTTCCCGATCGCCTCGGCAATGGCCGCGCCAAGTTTGCGCGAGCTTTCAAGGCTGTGCACGGTGCACATCGACGCCACCGACACCACCTTCAGGCCGGCATCGGCGTTCATGTAGCGCATCGGCACCAGAGTGCCGTACTCCAGATCGAGGCTGTCGAGCTGATGGCTGAGCGTATAGACGCCCTGCTCGCGCGCTTTCTCGGCGATCAGGTCGCCAAGCGCGGCGTTGCCCTCGTATTCATACGGCATGTCGCGGATGAATTGCGGAAACTCATGGCTCGTGAAGATACCCTTGAAGCGATGGTTGGCGTTGACGTGATAGGCCGCGTTCACCAGCCAGTGCGTATCGAGGACCACAAAAGTATCCGCCCCGGCCTCGCGGGCACGGCGACCGATTTCGCGATGACCGTCGATTGCGGGCTGGCGGCACCCTTTCAGCGGCCCGTCTTGCTCCGACATCAGCATCGTCGGCACATGGGTGGCCTTGGCGGCCAGAACGATCTTTCCCATCATGTCCTCCCTTTGGGAACTGCGCGCTTCCCGGTCGTTCAGAACTCTCTTCGCAAGGCCCGCAGGCCCGCATTCAGCACCCCGACATCCGAACCGATGGCGAGGAACTCCACCCCTGTGGCGGCATAGCTTTTGGCGAGCGCCCGGTCCGAGGTGAGAATGCCTGCCGCCCGGCCCGCGGCCCTGATGCGGCGGAGCGCATCGGTCACGGCGGCCTCAACTTCGGGCGCGCCGGGATTGCCGCGATGGCCCATGTCGGCGGCCAGATCGGCCGGACCGATGAACACGCCGTCCACCCCATCCACGGCCAGAATATCGTCGAGCGCGTCAAGTCCGGCGCGGCTTTCCACCTGCAAGAGCAGGCAAACCTCGTCATTGGCGCTGGCCAGATAATCGCCAACCGCGCCATAGCCCGACGCGCGTGCCAACGCCGCCCCCACCCCGCGCACGCCCTGCGGCGGATAGAGCATGGAGCGCACCGCCTCGCCGGCCTGCGCGGCGCTTTCGATCATCGGCACGAGGATCGTCTGCGCGCCGATATCGAGCATCTGCTTGATCTCTGCGCGGCTGTCGTCGCGCACCCGCACCACTGCATGGGTTCGGCCCCCGATCGCACGCAACTGCCCGAGCACGTCGCGCAGTCCGTTCGGGCCGTGCTCTCCATCAATCACCAGCCAGTCGTAACCGCATTGCGCAGCCAGTTCGGCGACCGACGCATCGCCCAACGCGAGCCACAGTCCGATTTGTCCATCGCCTGACTTCAGCCGGGCTTTGAAAGGGTTGAGAGGCGCAGGCATCGCGTACTCTCACTCGAAATCAATGGAGACGTGGCCGAACGGGCCATAGTCGGCGGCAATGCGTGTGCCGGGCGGGCATTCGACCGGGCCGATGAACGAGCCTGCCAGCACCACCTGCCCCGCCTCGATGCGCTGGCCATACTGGCCCATGCGCCGCGCCAGCCAGACGATGCCCATTGCCGGATCATTGAGCACCGCCGCCCCAAGGCCGGTGGCCACCACCTCACCATTCTTCGCAACGATGGCCCCGACCCAGCGCAGATCGACGTCGTTCGGATCGTGGCGCGCGCGCCCCAGCACGATGCCGCCATTGGCCGCATTATCGGCCACGGTGTCGAAGATCCTGCGGCTTTGGCGGGTTTCGGGGTCGATGCGCAGAATGCGCGTATCGAGAATTTCGATGGCGGGCGCCACGTAATCGGTCGCGGCCAGTACCTCGTCCCGACTCATCTCGCCGGCGATCGGCGCCTTCATCACGAATGCAATCTCGGTCTCGATACGCGGCTGAATGAACCGGCCGGCGGGCACCAGGCCGCCATCGGCAAAGTCCATGTCGTCGTAGATCACGCCACTGTCGGGCGTGTCGATGCCAAGCGCCTCTTGCATCACCTTGGAGGTCAGGCCGATCTTCCAGCCGATGATGCGCCGCCCTGCGGCCAGCTTGCGCGCCATTTGCGCTGACTGGATTGCATAGGCGTCGTCGAGCGTGATTGCGGGATGACGCAGGCTCAAAAGCCCGATCTGACGGCGAGACGCTTCGGCTTCCAGCAGATCGACAGCGGCCTGGTCAATCTCTGGGGCGCTCAGCATTTCTCGTCCTCCACGCCGTTGCGCAGACAGCCGATCCCCTCGGCCTCGACCTCGATCACGTCGCCGGGCTTCAGCCAGACCGGCGGGTCGAACCGCGCCCCGGCGCCGGTGGGCGTGCCGCAGACGATCACATCGCCCGGCACCAGCGTGCAGAAGGTAGAGACGTAGGTCACGATGTAGCGGAAGTCGAAGATCATCCGGCTGGTGCGGTCTTGCTGGCGCACCTCGCCGTTCACGCGCGTGACGAGTTCGATGTCGTCGAGCTGATCGGCCGAGCGGAACGGCACCAGCCACGGCCCGATGGCGCCGCTCGCATCCCAATTCTTGCCTTGTGTCACGTTGAACTTGGCATGGCGCACCCAGTCGCGGATCGTTCCCTCGTTGCACAGGGTCAACGCCGCGATGTGGTCGTATGCCGCCTCACGCGCGATCCGCCGCCCCGCCTTCCCGATCACGATCGCCACCTCGCCCTCGTAGTCGAGCTGCGGGCTTTCCGGCGGGCGGATCAGGTTTCGCCCGTGCCCGGTGAAGCTGCGCGGAAAGCGGACGAACATCGAGGGATAGGGCGGTGCCACCTGCCCGTCCTTGTATTCGGCATTGCGGTCGGGAAAGTTGACGCCGATGCAGATCAGCTTTTCGGGGCTGGCGATCGGGATCAGATACTCCACCGCGTCTTCGGCGAAACTTGGGGCGCGCGCCCCGGCGGCGGCGATCACCTCTTCAAGCGCGCCGGCTTCGATCACCTCTTTCAGCCCTTTGAAGCGGGCGCCATATCCGGGCGTCATGTCGATGATGCCAGCCTCGGTCACGACGCCGTAGCGGTCGGCGCCATCGGCGTGGAAAGCGGCGATACGGGCGGGAACGGGTTTCATGGAATTCCTTCCTCGGTGCCGCCTCAGGGCGCGACGATCGGCGTGGCTTTCAGTGCGGCCTCGACCGGCGTGATGCCCTGGAAGACCGATCCGTTCTCGAACCAGCTGCGCGGCGCGGGGGCGCCCCAAAGCGTCTGGCGCTGCGGGTCCTTCAGATCCCATTTGATCGGCTCAAGGTCCGGGTCCACGGTCTGATAGTCCGAGCAGTAGATCTCGATCCGGTGCCCGTCGGGGTCGAGAATGTAAAGGAAGAAGGCGTTGGATATACCGTGCCGCCCGGGGCCGCGCTCGATATTGGTCAGGTAGCCGGTGGTCGCCATGAGGTCGCACAAGTCGATGATGTTGAGGGGCGTCGGCACCCAGAACGCGGTGTGGTGCAACCTCGGGCCGGTGCCATTTGTGAAGGCTATGTCATGAACGCCGCCCTTGCGGTGTGTCCAGGCAGCCCAGAGCTTTCCGCTTTCCTCGTCCTCTGTATATTCGGTCACCCGAAAGCCGATGGAATTGTAGAAGGCCACCGCCTTGTCCACGTCCGAGGCGAAGCAGTTGAAATGGTCGATCCTGAGCGGCTTCACACCTTTGTAGAGTGCGTATTTCTGGTGAACCGGCGCCAGACGGTCCATCCTGAAATAGAGCTCGATCGGCATACCGAAGCAGTCATGCGTGCGCAGGGTGCGGCCCTGATAGGGGCGCTCCACCCACGAGGTCGCATGACCCTGCGCCGCGAACCAGACTGCGGCCTTGTCAAGCTCCGCCTCGTCGTAGAGCTTGAAGGCAAGCGAGCGGACGTTGCTCCCGGGCGATTTTACCAGGACAAGCGAATGGTGCCCGCGCTCTTCCATGGCGCGCAGGAAGATATGGTTCTCGTCCTCGTCGGTCACCTGAAGGCCGAGCGTGTCGACGTAGAAGGCACGGCTCGCGGCCATGTCCGTCACGCCGAAAACGGCATGGCTGAGGCGGATGATGTTGAAGGGCGGATAGAGGTTCGGGGCCGGAACGGGCATGGGTGTCTCCCTGGGACGTGGGGGCGGCTCTCCTTGACCGCCCGGGCTGCGGGCTTAGCCGCCGAGTTTCGGAACCTGATGCAGGCGGCGCGGCAGGCAGACGTTGACGGTTTCCATGTAGAAATCGAACGACCATTCGCCGCCGTCGCGCCCGATGCCAGAGGCCTTGACGCCGCCAAAGGGCGTCGGCAGGTGGCGGACATTCTCCGAATTCACCCACATCATGCCCGCTTCGAGCGCATCGGTCATGCGCATGGCGCGGCCGAGATCGTTGGTCCATAGATAGGCGGCAAGGCCGTATTGCACACCGTTGGCGATCTCGAGCGCCTCGGCTTCGTCCTTGAACGGAATCGTGGTCAGCACCGGGCCAAAGATTTCTTCCTGCGCCACAGCCATGTCGTTGCTCGCCCGGGTGAAAAGCGTCGGGCGGACGAAGCAGCCTGCGGCGCCCACCTTCTCGCCCCCTGCCGCGATTGTGGCGCCCTCTTCGCGGGCCTTGGCAAAATAGCTCAGCACCTTGGCTTCGTGCTCGGGGTGGATCAGCGGGCCAACCACCGTTTCGGGGTCGAGCGGATGGCCGACCTTGATGCGGTTGGCCACCTCGGCCACGCGGGCGGTGAAGTCGGCGTAGATCGTGTCCTGCACGAGCAGGCGAGACGACGATGTGCAACGCTCCCCGTTGAGCGAATAGATCATGAAGGTCGCCGCATCGACCGCACGATCGAGGTCGGCATCGTCGAACACGATCACCGGGTTCTTGCCGCCGAGTTCAAAATGCACGCGCTTGAGGGTTTTCGCCCCCTGCGCCATGATCATCGAGCCGGTGCGGCTTTCGCCCACGAAAGCAATTGCCTTGATCCCGGGATGTTCGGTCAGCGCCCTGCCCGCATCTTCTCCAAAGCCGTTGACGAGGTTCAGCACGCCTTTCGGCAGCCCCGCCTCCTCGGCGATTTCCACTAGGAGCTTGGCCGTCATCGGCGAGAATTCGGCCGGTTTGTGCACCACCGTGCAGCCCGCTGCGAGCGCGGGCGCGATCTTCCATGTGGAGAGCATGAACGGCGTGTTCCACGGCGTGATCACCCCGACCGGGCCAATCGGGCGACGCGAGGTGATGTTCACCTGATCGGCATTGCGCAGGCTCAGCCCGTCTTCCGCCTGCGGCGCCTTGGCCGCAAAAAAGCGAAAATTCTCCGCCCCGCGCAGCGCGGCCTTCGACATGAAGCGCAGCGCCTGCCCGGTGTCCATGCACTCGGTGAAGGCAATCTCCTCGGCGCGCGCCTCGATGGCATCTGCCACCTTCAACAAGACCTTGCGTCGCTCCGCGCCCGGCATCTTGCCCCAGGTCTTGAACGCCTCGGTCGCCACCGCAACTGCACGGTCAATGTCGGCCGCACCGCTTTTGGCCACCTTCGCCAACGGCTTCAGATCGACGGGCGAGATTGTTTCGAAACACTGCCCGGAAAGCGCCGGAACAGTTTCGCCGCCAATGTGGTTGAGTACACCCTCGGCAGCAAAACGCGCCATGTAACCCTGCGCGCGCGCAATGTTGTCGTTCAGAACGCTCATCTTCTGTCCTCGGCTGCGCCCTTGAGGCGGGCATGGATCGGGGTATCCTTCCAGCTCAATTCCGGGTCGACCACCCGGATCTCCAGCGAAAGGGCGAAATGCGGCGTGGCGAGCGGCCCGGCGAGAGCGACCCGCGCCGCCTTGAAGATCGCCTCCCCCGCCGCCTTGAGAGCCTCGGTCGAGCGCCCTGCTCCGACGCTGAGCGTCAGAGCGGCAAAATCGTTCTCGGCCAGGCCGTCGGCCACGATGCTGTGATCGGCGCGATAAGCCCGCACACGAATGCCGGCGATTGGGAAGATGCCCGCCTCGACCACCGCACCATGCAGCGCGTCACACAAAACAGCTATGTCGGTGCGCGCCTCAAGGCCTGACGAATATTCGATCTTCAGATGTGGCATGGCGTTCCTCCCGACCATTTAATTAACATGTTAAGTTTTAATGATCTTGTCAAGCACAGAGATGTCGAAGGAATGCGATCTGCAATCGGACATCCCGTTGCCCGAATGCTGTCGGACCCGAACATGTGGTCGCGTACGGCTGCCTTCGGTATCGGGATGGGTATCCCCTTCTCCACCGATACTTGCGGTTCAATATGTGGCCGGGGTAAATGCGTCCATGACCAATGACATTTCCAGCCCCGTGCGAAGCACCCGCAAGTCGCTTCCGATTGCCCTGCTTCGGGCTCGCGAGACGGTCATGGCGCCCATCCGGGAGATGCTGGCAGCCAGCCCCGTCAATGAGCAGAAGTGGCGCGTCTTGCGCGTTCTCGTCGAATCCGGGCCGCTTGAACAGAAGGCCATCGCCGCCGAGGCGTGCCTGCTTTTGCCCTCGCTGACGAGGATCTTGCAGACGATGGAAGCCGATGGCCTGGTCAGCCGCGAGAGCGACCTCGAAGATCGGCGGCGCAGCATCGTGTCGGTCACCGCGGCTGGGCGCGCGGTCATCGAGAACCATGCCGATCAGAGCAATGCGATCCTGGCGCGGCTTGAAGATCAGTTCGGCAAAGAACGCCTCGATGACTTGTTGAGGCTGCTCGACGATCTTCAGCACATCGATCTCTGACCCTTAGCCAAGGTTTATCCGCAATCCGTCGCGCCCGAGGATGAAGTCGCCGGACCAATGCGGACGCACCGCGTCCAGCCAGTGTTGTTCGGTGTAGGCGGGATCGTCCGAGGGGATCAGGTGGTGCAGTGCAAGCCGCTTCACTCCGGCCATCTCCGCCAACCGGGCGGCCTCGTCGGCCATCGTGTGAGAGCGGAGCCAATGCTCCATGAGCTTTTCGCTGCCATTGCCGATGCGCGCCAGCAGCGCCGGAAGCGCCGCGCCCAGCATCGCTTCGTGAATCAGCAGATCGGCACCGAGCGCGAAATCGGCCAAAGCCGGCATGAATGCGGTATCGCCGGAAAAGACGACGCGCTTGCCAGCCCCTGAAAAAGCGAGCGCAAAGCAATCGACCAGCGGTGGATGGACCACGCGGACCGCGTCGACGCGAAGCCCTTCGCGTTCGAGAACCACCCCTTCCTCGATCACATGAATACTCACCAGCGTGCGCAGGTCGGGCCGTCCTTCGTCTTCGATCCTGACATCAATATCCGCCCGCATCGAGGCCAGGAATCCCGCCCAGTAGGCCTCCAGCCCGGCAGGCCCCCAGACTTCGACGGACGACTTCAGCCCCGCCGTCCAGGCGGTATGCAACAGCGGCCCGAGGTCGAGATAATGGTCGGAATGCAGATGGGTGACGAAGATCAGGTCGAGATCCCGCAACTGCATTCCCTGATCGATCAGCCCCCGTGTGACACCCAGCCCGCAGTCCACCACAATCCGCCGCCCCGCAAGGGACAGAAGCGAGGAGGTCGGCATGGTCGAGCCGGGGCGAATGGCAGGACCGCCCTTGGTGCCGAGGAGTGCGACGTAATCCGTGCTCATGCCGCCGCTTCCGCTGCTGTCAGGCCGGCCTCGAGCGCGGACAGGATGATGGCCGCCTCCGCCTTGCTCAGGATCAGGGACGGCGACAGGATCACGTGCGGGCCCGAGACCCGAACCATCGCCCCGGCCTGATACGCCGCTTCCTGCACGATGGTCGTGACGTCGCCGCCAGCCGGCCGCTTGGTTGCGCGGTCGCTGACGAGTTCGATTGCGGTCATCAGCCCGTGGCCACCGCGAACATCGCCGATCAGGTCGTGCCTGGCCATCAGTGCCTTGCACCCCTCGTAAAGCTGCGTGCCGCGCGCCGCCGCGTTGTCCACCACGTTCAACCGCTCGGTTTCCGCAAGGCAGGCGAGCGCGGCCGCGGCCCCGACCGGATGACCGGAATAGGTGTAGCCGTGACCGATGGTGCCGGTCTCATCCTTCTCGAAGGCCTCGACCACTTTCGCGCCGATCATCACCGCGCCAAACGGGAAAAAGCCGTTGGTGATGGCCTTGGCGGTGCACATCATGTCAGGCTTCACCCCCCAAAGCCGCGCGCCCGACCATGCGCCCGTGCGGCCGTATGCGGTGATCACCTCGTCGGTAATCAGAAGGATGCCGTGGCGGTCGCAGATGTCGCGCACCATCGGGAGGAAGGTCGGGTGCGGCGGGATCACACCGCCCGCGCCCAGGATCGGCTCCATGATGAAAGCCGCGATGGTGGACGCGCCCTGGAACGCAATCTCGTCCTCCAGCGCCGCGGCGCAAAGCTGTGCCAGTCGCGCCGGGTCGCTTTCGTTGAACGGGTTGCGATAGGTGTAAGGCGCTGGAATGTGGTAGCACCCAGGCATCAGTGGCTCGTACGCGGCGCGGAAATTCGCGTTGCCGTTCACGCTCGCGGCGGCGAAATGGGTGCCGTGATAGCCTTTCTTCAGGCTCAGGAACTTGATCCGCCCCGGCTCGCCACGCAGCTTGTGGTACTGCCGGGCGAGTTTCAGCGCCGTCTCGACGCTGTCCGACCCGCCCGATGTGAAGAACGCGCGGCTCAGCCCGTCCGGTTCGAAGAACCGCGCGAGCTCGTAGGAGAGTTCGATCACCGCATCGTTCGTGGTGCCCCGAAAGGTCGAGTAGTAGGGCAGGGTATCGAGTTGCGCCGCGATGGCTGCTTTCACCGGTGCGCAGGAATACCCGAGGTTCACGTTCCACAGGCCACCGACCGCATCGACAGCTTCGTGCCCGTCGATGTCACGGATGTAGACTCCGTGGCTGCCGGTGATGATCTTTGGCGGATTCGCCCGGCTGAAGGCCGGCGACGTCATCGGATGCCAAAAGTGCCGCGCGTTGTTTTCCTTCAGGAAGTTTGAATCCTTCATGCCGAGCGCTCCTGATCTGAATAGGGGGCCAGCGTTCGGGCCCAGAGTGTTTCGAGTGCGGCAGGGATCTGCCCGCCCCAATTGGAGGAGATTGCACGCGCCGCCTCGACGAGGCCGGCGCGGACTTCCTGTCCGAGGTCTTCGGTCATCCGACTCGACACGCTCGCGACCGCGACCGCACCCGCGACCGCGCCCGTGTGATCGAAGACAGGCGCGCCAATCCCGTACACGCCGTCCTCAAAGCCGTTGCGCGATACGCCGAAACCGGTCTGCCGCGCGACAGACACCGCCGCATCCAGCGCCTCATCGGTCGTCGGTGTCGCCTCGGTGAACCGGATCAGTCGGCGCCGCGCGGCCTGCATCAGGTCGGCCCCCCCGAACGCCAGGATGGCGAGACCCTGCGAAGTTGCGTGCAGGGGAAGATTGCTTTCATTGATGATCACCCGGGTGGCGTGGCGAGACGATTCCTGCACCGCGAGCGTGTGGAGCGCCGCCCCGGACAGGAGCGAGACATGCGCCGTCTCTCCCGTCCGCTCCGCCAGCCGCGCCAAAGCAGTGAGCGCGCCCGCGCGGCGTGGCGTCGTAGCTTCGCGAATCTGTGCGAGGCCGAGGACCACAGGGCCGATCCGGTACTGCTTCGTTACGGGATTCTGCTCCAGAAGGCCGACCGATTCGAGCGCTTCAAGGTGCCGGTAGGTCGTCGCCTTGTCGCGTCCGGCCAGCCGGCGAAGCTCTGAAAGACCCAATTCCGGGCGATCGACGGAAAAGAAGCCCAAAAGTTCGAATGCTTTGACGACGACAGACATCGAGAGCTGGTTCTCCTGCATTCCTCGAAAAAAAGATTGACAGATCATACTTAACAACACAAGCTTATTTTTGCAACGATGGTTCACATAATGAACCGATCATGTGGGAGGAAACAATGCGCAGACTTGGAATCCTGATGGGGGCAGCCGCGATGGCCACCCTGTGCCTGCCGGGCGTGAGCCGGGCAGAATACCCGGAAAAGCCTGTCGAATTCGTGGTGCCCTGGCCGCCGGGCGACCTTGAAGATGTTCTCACGCGGATGATCGCCGAGGATTTCCAGGCCGCATATGGTGTTCCGGCGGCGGTGGTAAACAAGCCTGGCGGCGGCGGCGGCCCGTTCCCCGGCGCCGTGGAGGTGGCCAATGCGCCCGCCGACGGCTACACGGTTGGCTCCTTCATCATCGCGGTCCCGGTCATTGGCCCGAATGTCGGCATTCCCGAGTTGAACCCCGATCCGTTCGAGCCTCTCGGCAACTTCCTCACCTACCCCTTCGTCATCGCGGCGGCGGGTGACGCGCCCTATGACGACATGGCGGGTCTGGCCGAATATGCGAAGTCGAACGACGTCGCGCTCGGCCACTTCGGCGCGCCGCTGATCCCGACCCGCGTCACCATGGCGCTGGCGAAGGAGATGGGCTTTTCCTACGCCTCCGACGCCGCGTTCGACGCGCTCGACTGCAATTCGCTCGCCTCGGGCGACGTCGACGTGATCAACACCACGCTGCAACTCATCCTGCCCTGCCTCGACGACGTGAAGGTGCTCGCGTCCATCGGGGCCGAGCGGATCCTGCTGACGCCGGACACCCCGACCGTCGCGGAATTGGCGCCGGACCTGAATCTTGCGCTGTGGAACGGTCTTTTCGTCCGCAAGGACACCCCGCAGGATGTCCGCGACAAGATCGTCGCCGTGGCGCAAAAGACCGTCATGTCCGAGCGGGCGCAAAAACTTGCGGCTGAGACCGGCGCGCTGATCTACTGGCAGGACGCCGAGGCGGCAAAGGCGCAGATTGCCTCCGATATCGAGTCGGTCCAGCGGGTCGCCAAGATCCTGGAACAGTAAATCCAGCATTCGCAGGGCGTGACGCCCCAAGTTTGGCGTCACGCCCAACCCCAACAAGTCATCCCGAAGGGAGCGCGGCGCGTGACTTACATCTGGACCTTGCAGGCCCTCTTCAGACGTTACCGCCGCCCCGGCGATATCGTCTTTGCCTGGATCTTTTTCCTCTCCGCACTCTTGCTGCTGTCGAGGATCGGCAGTCAAACCCAGGTTGTGGACGGCAACAAGCTCTTCGCGCAGCCCCGGTTCTGGCCCGCCATCTCGCTGTCCGGCATGGCCTTCTTCGCGGGGCTGCACCTCTTCGGTTCGGCGGTGTCAGAGCGCATTCCCGGCCGCTGGAGAGAGGTCACGATCTGGTTGCAATCAATTGAATACGCGTTCTGGTTTCTGGCCTACGCGATCGCCGTGCCGTGGCTCGGCTATCTTCCGTCAACGCTTCTCCTGGCCCTGTTGCTGGTCCTGCGTTCGGGCTACCGCAGCGGGCTCGCGCTAAGCGGCGCGGGCCTCGTCGCGCTTGTCGTGGTCGTCATCTTCAAATCCTTCCTGCACGTCAAGCTGCCGTCAGGTGCGGTCTACGAGCTTTTGCCAGACGGGCTGCGTCAGATCATGCTGACCTATTTCTGAAGGGATCACCGGTGGAAGATCTTCTCGCAGGCGCAGTAATGCTTATGCGTTGGGACGTGCTCCTGGCATTGCTCGTGGGCTCTGTCGGCGGCGTCGTGATTGGTGCTATACCGGGCGTTGGCCCGGCGGTCGCCATCGCGATCCTGCTGCCGGCGACCTTCTCGCTGCAACCGATCGTCGGGCTCACGATGCTCCTCGGCATATATGGCTCTTCGATGTATGGCGGCGCGCTGCCGGCGGTGCTGATCAACACGCCGGGGACCGCAGTCAACGCGCTGACCACCTACGACGGTTACCCGATGACCCGGCGGGGAGAGGCTCGGCGGGCTGTGTCGTTGGCCTATGCGGCTTCGTTCTGGGGCGGAATGTTCGGCATCCTGTGCCTGATCTTTCTCTCCCCCGTTCTCGCCATCGTGGCGCCGATGTTCGGCAGCCGCGAAATCTTCCTCGCCGCGCTTCTCGGGATCATTCTGGTGATCCTCGCCCATCGCGGACAGGTCATGGCGGCGGGCATGCTGGCGATGTTCGGCATATTCCTGCAAACCGTCGGGCTCGATCCCGTAACCTACACCCAGCGCTACACATTCGGCGCGACCTGGCTCAGCTCCGGCATCAACCTGATCGTCGTGGTTCTCGGGCTCTTCGCGCTGAGCCAGGCCTTCCTGCTTCTGGTCGACAAGGACGACAGCCCGCATCCCCAGTCGCTCGACGGCGATCTCACGATGGGCTTCAAGGAGCTTTTCCGCCACAAGCGGGTCGCTACCGTGTCGTCGGGGTTCGGCGTGTTGATGGGCATGATCCCCGGCGTAGGAGAATTCACCGCCCAGTTCCTGTCTTACACATATGCCCAGAAAACCTCGAAAAACCCCGAGCTTTTCGGAAAAGGATCGCCCGAGGGGCTGATCGCCTCCGAAGCGTCCAACAACGCGGTGCCTGCCGCAGCCATGATCCCGCTTCTGGCGCTCGGCATCCCTGGCGAGGCGCTGACCGCGATGATGCTGTCGGTCTTCTACGTTCACAACGTCATTCCCGGACCGCAGCTCTTCCAGCAACATCTCGATTTCATCTACGCACTCTACCTCTCTCTCATCCTTCTGAACTTGATTGTCATTGTCTTCCTGATGGTCGCGACGAAGCCGCTGACCTACATCATCCGCGTGCCGACGCGGTTCCTCGGCATGATCGTGCTGGTGCTGTCGTTCGTGGGTGTCTACTCGCTGCGAAATTCCATCACCGACTGCATGGTCGCGGCAGCCTTTGGCGTCCTCGGGTTGGTCCTCAAGCGGCTGAACCTTCCGATCGTTCCGATCATCCTCGGCATGGTTCTCGGCGGGATCATGGAGGTCAAGCTGCGGTCGGCCATGGCGCGGGTCAAGACACCCCTCGACATGATCGACCGGCCCATCGCCTTCCTGATCTTCCTTTCCATCCTGTTCGTCATCGGTCTGCATGTCCGCACGCTCGTCCGCGAGCATCGCGCCCGTTTGCCCGAACTGGATCACGACATGCACGACACTCAACAACGCTGAGGCCACAATGGACCAGAGCCAGATCGACCTGCTTCGTGCCGCACCCATTGCCCCTCGCGGGTTGTTCATCGACGGTGTCGAACGGTCGGCAGCGGACGGGGCGACGCTTGACGTGATCTCGCCCATCGACGGGCGTGCCTTCACCACCATTGCACGCGGCACGGCCGATGACATGAAGGCCGCGGTCGCCGCCGCGCGCGCCGCCTACGAGGATCGCCGCTGGTCCGGCCAGCCGCCGGCCGCGCGCAAGAAGGTGCTCCACCGCTGGGCCGACCTGATCGAGGCGGAAGCGCTGGCCCTCGCCGTCCTCGGCGTGCGCGATAACGGCACCGAGATCTCCATGGCGCTGAAGGCCGAACCATTGTCGGCCGCCGCGACCATCCGCTACTACGCCGAGGCGATTGACAAGGTCTACGGCGAGGTCGCGCCGACATCGGACGATGTGCTCGCCCTCGTCCACCGTGAGCCGGTGGGCGTTGTCGGCGCCATCGTTCCCTGGAACTTCCCGCTCATGATCGGGGCCTGGAAGCTTGGCCCCGCGCTTGCTGCCGGAAATTCCGTCGTATTGAAGCCGGCCGAAACCGCATCGCTTTCGCTTCTCCGCCTTGCGGGCCTCGCGCACGAGGCCGGTCTGCCGCCCGGCGTCCTCAATATCGTCACCGGACAGGGCTCTGTCGTGGGCGAGGCGCTTGGGTTGTCGATGGATGTCGATGTCCTGACATTTACCGGCTCCGGCCCGGTCGGGCGGCGGCTTCTGGAGTATTCTGCGCGCTCGAACCTCAAGCGGGTCTACCTCGAGCTTGGCGGCAAGTCGCCCCACATCGTCTTCGCCGACGCGCCTGACCTCGATCGTGCCGCCAGGGTCGCGGCAATGGGGATCTTCCGCAACTCCGGCCAGGTTTGCGTCGCGGGCTCCCGGCTGCTCGTCGAAGAGGACATCCACGATGATTTTGCCGCCGCCGTCGCGCGCCATGCCGCCGCGATGCGGGTGGGCGATCCTTTGGACATCACAACCGAGATGGGGGCGGTGAACTCTGCCGTCCAGCTTGATCAGGATCTGGCCTATGTCGAGACAGCGCGCGCCGAGGGGGGCGAGGTCGTCACCGGTGGGGGCCGTATCCTGGAGGAAACCGGCGGATACTACATGGCGCCGACGGTCATCACCCGGGTCACGCCGGAGGCGACGCTGGCGCAGGAGGAGGTCTTCGGGCCGGTCCTTGCCGTCACCTCGTTCCGGGACGAGGCGGACGCAATGCGGATCGCGAACAGCACCGCCTACGGCCTCGCCGGCGGGGTCTGGACATCGAACCTGTCGCGCGCCCACCGGATGATCCGCGGGATCCGCACCGGGGTCGTTCATGTCAACACCTATGGCGGCGCCGACATGACCGTGCCGCTCGGGGGGGTTGGGCAATCGGGCAACGGGCACGACAAGTCGTTGCACGCGCTCAACAAGTTCACCGACCTGAAGACCGCGTGGATCCAGTTGTGACGGCCGCCAACCTCCTCGACCGGCGCCGGGCGCTCCTGGGCCCGAATGTTCCGACCTTCTACGAAGAGCCGGTCCACATCGTGCGGGGCAAGGGCGTCCTTGTCTGGGACGACGAGGGACGCCAGTACCTCGACTGCTACAACAACGTGCCCCATGTCGGCCATTGCCACCCGAAAGTGGTAGAGGCGATCTGCCGGCAGGCCGGAACGCTGAACACCCATACCCGCTACCTGCACGAAACCATTCTGGACTATGGCGAACGCTTGACGGCGACCTTCAAAGGCGGGTTGTCGCAGCTGGTTCTCACCTGCACCGGGTCCGAGGCGAACGACATCGCGCTGAGGATGGCGCAGGCGATCACCGGCAAGACCGGGATCATCGCGACCGACCACACCTATCACGGCAACACCACGGCGGTTGCGCAGCTTTCCCGCACCAATCCGCCGCCGGGCGGAACCTGGCCCAACATCCGCTTCGTGCCGGCCCCCGACAGCTACCGGCCCCTCGGCGGGGAGCCCGGCGAAGCCCATGCACAGGCCTTCGCGGCCGAGGTCGGCCGCGCCATCGCGAGCCTTGAGGCGGCGGGCTATGGGACCAGCGCGATGATCCTTTGCCCCTATTTCGCCAATGAAGGGTTCCCCGACCTGCCGGCCGGGTGGCTCGCCGCCGCCGCCGCCGCGGTGCGCAAGGCCGGCGGGGTTATCATCGCCGACGAGGTTCAGCCCGGTTTCGGACGTCTCGGATCGCACATGTGGGGCCACCAGCGCGCGGGCCTCACGCCCGATATCGTGACCATGGGCAAACCGATGGCGAACGGCCACCCCGTCGGCGGCGTGGCAACCACGCCCGAGATCATGGCGGCGTTTCGAGAAGGCTTTCGCTACTTCAACACCTTCGGCGGCAACCCCGTGTCCTGCGCTGCGGCGCTGGCGACGCTGGACGTGATCGAGGAAGAGGGGTTGATGGCCAACGCCGAGGCGGTGGGCGCATTCGCGCACGCGGGGCTGCGCGATCTGGCCACGCGGCATGACTGTATCGGCGATGTGCGCGGCGCGGGGCTGTTCTTCGGAGCCGAGATGGTGCTCGACCGCGCAACTAGGCAACCGGCGACGGCATTCACCAAGCGGGTCGCAAACGAGATGCGGCGGCGCGGGATCCTGATCAATTTCCTCGGCATCCACTACAATGTCCTGAAGATCCGGCCGCCACTGCCATTCTCGATGGCGAACGCGGCGCAGCTTCTTTCGGTGCTGGACGAGGTTCTTGCCTCCACCCCGCTTCGGCCATGAGCGACGCCGCGCTCGCAATCGCCCGGACGGAATGGGCCCTCGGGGCAGCGCAGATCACACTCGTCGCCGCGCGCGAGAACCGCGTCTATCGGGTCGACAGACCGGGCGGGCCGTCCCTTGCCCTGCGCCTCCATCGCCCCGGCTACCGGAGCGAAGCGGAGTTGCGCTCCGAAATGCAGTGGATCGAATGGCTGGGCCGCCACGGCGCGGTGGACCTGTCGGGCGAACGAACCCCGGACGGGCGGTATACGGTCGCGGTGGACGGGTTTCAGATGACGCTGGTGCCCTGGCTGACCGGCCGGCCACTGAACGAGGCGATCGGCAGCCAGACAACCGAAGAACGCGTGGCGACCTTCCGCCACGTCGGTCGCCGCATGGCATTGCTGCACGATATCAGCGACCGGTGGACCCCGCCCAAAGGCTTCACACGTCCGCGCTGGGATGTCTCCGGTCTCGTCGGCGACACCCCGCTTTGGGGCCGGTTCTGGGAAAACCCCGGCCTGGACGCAGCGGCGCGCGGGTTGATCCTGACGGCCCGCGACGCGGCACGCTCAGAACTTGCCGGGGTGGCCGGGGAGCTCGACCACGGCCTTGTTCACGCCGATCTGGTCCGCGAAAACATCCTGCTGACTGACCACGGCCCCAGCTTCATCGACTTCGATGACGGCGGCTGGGGTTTTCGGATATTCGACCTGGCCACGGCTCTTACCCCGGTTCGGCGCGAAGCGGATTTCACAGCGCTTCTTGCAGCTCTTCTGTCGGGCTATCGCGAGGTCCGGCCAATCGACAGCACGCACCTGCCGCTGTTCCTGATGCTCCGCTCGTTCACCTATCTCGGCTGGATCATCGAGCGCATGGGAGAGGCCGGCGCCGGCGCCCGAAATGACCGTTTTGTCGCCAATGCCACCACGCTTGCCCGGGCCTGGCTCGGCAATCGCACACCCGTCCCGGACTGAAAGGATCAGACATGACCGCCACCATCCTGATCGTCGGAACCTACGACACCAAGTCGGACGAGCTTCGCTATCTGCAAGAGCGGATCGAAACCCTCGGCGGCGCGGTTCTCAGCATGGATGTCAGTGTGCTTGGCGACCCGCCGGAACCGGTGGATTTTTCGAAGGCAACCGTCGCCGAGGCGGGTGGCTCGTCGATCGCCGCCGCAATCGAGGCAGGCGACGAGAATGTCGCGATGCAGATCATGGCGAAGGGCGCGTCTGCACTTGCGGCCCGGCTTCTTTCCGAACGGCGGTTCGACGGGGTGCTTGTGATCGGTGGCTCGATGGGCACCGACCTTGCGCTCGACCTGTGCAATGCCCTGCCGCTCGGTGTCCCGAAGTACGTTGTCTCGACCGTCAGCTTCTCACCCATGATCCCGCCCGGCAGGCTCGCGCCGGATATCCAGATGATCCTTTGGGCGGGTGGCCTCTACGGTCTCAACCCGATCTGCAAGGCTGCACTGTCCCAGGCCGCCGGTGCCGTACTGGGGGCCGCGCAGGCAGTAGAAAAGCCCACCGGTGCCCGGCCGATGATCGGAATGACAAGTTTCGGCAAGACCGTGCTGCGCTACATGGTACGATTGAAGCCCGCTCTTGAGGAGCGCGGGTTCGACGTTGCCGTTTTCCACGCGACTGGGATGGGCGGCCGCGCGTTCGAGGCGCTGGCAGTCGAGGGCGCGTTTGCCGCAGTGATGGATTTTGCCCCGCAGGAGGTCGGCAATCACCTCTTCGGATCAGCGATCACGGCGGGTGCGGATCGCATGACCAACGCCGGACGCCGGGGCGTGCCGCAGATTGTCTCGATGGGGTGCTACGACCTCGTTGATCTGGTCGGATGGCAGGCTCTGCCCGAGCATTTTCGGGATCGGCCCGCCCATGCGCATAACCGTCTGCTGACATCCGTCGTGCTGACGGTGGCCGAGCGCGAGCGCCTCGCAGAGGAAATCTGCGAAAAACTCTCGCAGGCGCAGGGACCGACCGTCTTTTTGATGCCGAAACACGGCGGAAACGAGTGGGACCGGGACGGTGCACCTCTGTCTAATCCGGAAGGGCTTGCCCGATTTTGCGCCGCAATCCGGGCAAACTGTCCCGACAATGTCAGCCTGATCGAATTGGACGCGCATATCAACGATGAGGCGTTCTCGGATGAAGCCCTCGCGGTTTTCGACCGTTGGGTGTCAGCGGGCGTGGTCCGGACCTGGGGTTAGGCATTCGCCGTCCCGACGGTACATGGCCGGTCCTGCAGGTCGAAGGACCGGGGAGGCAGTCGGCGGCCACATCGTACAGAAGGCACGGCCTCGCAGTCCATCTCCGGGTCGAGAAGATTGTCGGCGAGCCCGGCGCCTGAGCGCTTCATTGTCGGACGGCAAGTTTCCAGTCTTGTGGTTGGGCGGTGCTGGTTAGTTCATGCCAGCCCGCTATCATGCTGAATTCGCGATACGAATCCTTCACGTGGTTGCCCAATAGAGCCCCCGGCGCACTCTTCCGCCCCGGCAATAGACCCCGGCTTCGGGGAGACACCAGTGATGCTCTCCAACAGGATGCTCCACCAGATCCTCACCGGCTATGGAGTCATCGCGCCTGACATCCATTCCGTCCGGCCATTACGCCGGCGGCCTTCCATTCGCGCGCGTCACACCGGCATGGATTACCGCCCTGTGATCCTGCTTCGACGCGTGGGAAAGCACCGCCCGCAGTCGTGCCTCCCGTGCGCGGGCGCCCGTTTCAGATATCCTTGACGAGCCTGAGCGCGTCGTAGATCGCGGCATGTGTATTGCGGGCGGCGACCGCGTCGCCGATGCGGAAGAGCTGATACCGGCCGTCGGCATTGCGCACGACTGACTGCGGCTGGCCCGCGATCAGGTCGTCGTAGCCGACTTCGCCTCGGTTCGACGAATCCGGGCGAAGCTCGAAATAGAGATCGTCGAGAGGGATCGTGCCGTGGTTCACGACCACCTGGTCGAAGCGCCGGAGTTGCGCCACCCCGCCGTAATCGCTGCCGATATGGGCGACCAGTTCGTTCCCGTCCTTCTCGATCGCCTCCAGCCGGTAAGTCACGGTGAAGGTCGTGTCGAGCTTCTGCAACGTGCGCATGTAAGGCACGAGGTTCATTGCCATGACCTCGGGTGCGAAGCTGCGGTCTGGGGTCATGATTTCGACATGGCCCCCGGCCTTTGCAATGACCTCGGCCGCCTGAAGCCCGGCATGGTCGCCCGCGTCGTCATAGACCAGCGCGTTGGCGCCGGGGCGGACATCGCCCGCGATGATGTCCCAGCTCGAGACGACAAGGTCGTTGCCGCGGGACAGCACGTCGGTATGTGCAAGACCGCCGGTTGCGACGATCACCACGCCGGGGTTCTCCGCGCGAACCGTGTCCGCCTCGGCCCAGGTGTTGTAACGGATGGCGACGCCCAGCTTTTCGCACTGGGCAAGCCGCCAGTCGATGATCGAGATCATCTCGCGCCGCCGCTCGTTCTGCGCGGTAAGGCGGATCTGGCCGCCCGCCTGCCCGGCCGCCTCGAACACCACGACCTCATGCCCGCGTTCGCCGGCGACGCGCGCCGCCTCGAGCCCGGCAGGCCCGGCACCGACGATCACCACCTTCCTGCGCGTCGCTGCCTTCGCGATCACATGCGGCATGGTCTCCTCGCGCCCGGTGGCGGCATTGTGGATGCAGAAGGCCAGCCCGCCCTGATAGATCCGGTCGAGGCAATAGTTGGCGCCGACGCAGGGCCGGATGTCATCCTCGCGGCCGGCGATGATTTTTCTGACGATATGCGGGTCGGTCATGTGCGCTCGCGTCATCCCCACCATGTCGACCTTGCCGGCGGCGATGGCGTGACGGGCGGTCGCCACGTCGGGGATCTTCGCCGCGTGGAAGGTGGGCATGCCGGTCGCGGCGCGGATTTCGCCGGCGAAGTCCAGGTGCGGCGCGCTCTTCATGCCCTGGATCGGGATTACATCGGTCAGGCCGGCATCGGTGTCGATATGGCCGCGGATGACGTTCAGGTAGTCGATCAGCCCGCTCTCCGCGAGGCGCCGGGAAATCTCCAGGCCCTCGGTCTTGCCGGTGCCGCCGGGCAGGCATTCGTCGGCGGTGTAGCGCACTCCGAGGATGAAATCCTCGCCGACCCGTTCGCGCATCGCCCGGAACACGTCGAAACAGAACCGCAACCGGTTGTCGAGCGAGCCGCCATAGGGTCCGTCGAGTTCGTTGGTAAGCGGCGAGGCGAACTGGTCGATCAGGTGGCCATAGGCCTCAAGCTCGACCCCGTCCATGCCGCCCGCCTTCATCCGCTCGGCGGCATCGGCGAAGTCCTTGATGATCCGCTCGATGTCCCAGTCTTCCAGCTTCTTCGGGAAGGCGCGGTGCGCGGGTTCGCGGTGGTGCGACGGCGCCAGGACCGGCAGCCAGTCGCCCTTGTCCCAGCGCGTGCGCCGGCCGAGGTGCGTAAGCTGGATCATGATCGCCGCGCCCTCTTCATGCACGGCGTCGGTCATCTGCCGCACCCAGGGCACGATTTCGTCCTTGTAGGCGAGAAGGTTGTTGAAGACCGGCGGGCTGTCCTTCGACACCGCAGCGGAGCCGGCCGTCATCGTCATCGCCACACCGCCCCGGGCGCGTTCGACCGTATAGGCCCGATACCGGCCCTTTGGCATCCCGTCCTCGGGATAGGCCGGCTCATGCGAGGTCACGATGATGCGGTTCCTGAGCGTGAGGTGCTTGAGCTTGTAGGGCTGGAGAAGCGGATCGTTCGACATGGCGGCCTTGCTCCGAACTGGGTGTCGCCGGGAGGTTAGGCGCAAGTGTTCACTTATGTCAAGAATAGGGACAGTAATGCTCATTTCATTGACAAGGATGAACGACCAGATAGGATGCCGGCATGAACGTGGTCGAAAAAGACAGCGGTTGGCGCGGGTCGCCCGAGCTATGGCTTGGCGCGGCGCAGGACATTCTGCTGGAAAGCGGGATCGACGCGGTGAAGATCCTGCCGCTTGCGCAAACGCTGAAACTGTCGCGGACGAGCTTCTACTGGTTCTTTCACGACCGCGAGGCGCTGCTTGCCGCCCTTCTTGCCCGCTGGCGCGACAAGAACACCGGCAATCTCGTGGCCCGGACCGAGGCCTATGCCGAAACGGTGGCCGAGGCGATGCTGAATGTCATCGACTGCTGGCTCGACCCGGACCTTTTCGACGCGCGTTTCGAATTCGCGGTGCGCAGCTGGGCGTTGTCCGCGCGGGAGGTTCAGGAGGAAGTTCGAACGGCCGACCACGAGCGGGTCGCAGCCCTCAGCGCCATGCTGACGCGGTTCGGCGATGATCCGGCCCGTGCCGACGTGCGGGCACGGGCAACCTACCTGACCCAGATCGGCTATATCTCGATGCAGGCCGACGAAGACCTCTCCACCCGCATGGCCCGCATTCCGGCCTATGTGGAAATCTTCACCGGACGGGCACCGGAACCGCGAGAGATCGCCCGCTTCCACGCCCGCCACGGGTTTGCATCGCCGTAACGCGGAGGCCAAGCGGATCGGACTGCGGCATCGCCGACGTCAACGTCGGCCCTTCGGGTGCCGAGACCGGCGGCGAGAAGGAAACGGGCGGCGGCCGCGAAAGCGGCTGGGACGCCTGGAAGGGCTACATGCGGCGGCAGACCAACACGATCAACTATTCGGCCCAACTGCCGCTGGCCCAGGGGGTGAAGTTCGACTTTTTAGGAGGTGTCGTCCCGGGCTTGACCCGGGACTTCTTTGTTTCCTAGCACAAACGTCGGTGCGATGCATACCGTACTTATCGCCGCCGAGGTCGGACTATCCGAATTCGTGCGGATTATTACCTTCGATGAAGAACCATACCGTCGTCGCGGATTTCCCAGCGACCCTCATCCGCCAGCTCGCTCGGAACCGAGATGGCAGGCTCAATTCCGTAAACCATGATTCTTTGCCAGTCAGGAAAGTGATCCTCTATGCCCCAGATCATATAGCAAAGGGCTGCCTGTATGGAATCGTAATGCTCAGCAATAAAGAGAGCGCTGTTCGACGCGAGATTTCCTCTGTTTCTTTCGAACCAGATTCGATTGTCCGGACTGTCGGTGAGCCAAACCGATCCCTTTCCCTCTCCTTGGAACCGAACATCGAAAATTGCTTTGATCTCCATGATTATTTGTCGCTCGTTCGGTCGCTATGTTACGGTCCACGACGTCCATAGAGACAGACATCGGCCCTCAAGGGGATACCCCTCCCGCCCCGACAAAATGACCGACCAGCCCGGCACTTTTCTGCCTTCCCCCTGCAAAACCGCCGGAATACCCGAAGAAATCGCCAGCCGCGCGGGCGATTGTGACGGCGAACCTGCCGTCTACCGGCACCGTCACGAAAGAAAAGGAAGCGCGTCATGTCGTTCAGCAAGGTTGCCGTACTCGGCCTCGGCAAGGTCGGCCATCTGGCGGCGGAACTCCTGTCCGAGGCGGGATTTGCCGTCACCGGCATCGACGCGCGTGAGGTGTCGGGCTGCCCGTTCCCGACCCGCAAGACCGACCTGACCGACACGGCCGCGCTCAAGGCGATCCTGAAGGATCAGGAGGCGGTGCTCTCCTGCCTGCCCTATCACCTCAACATCGGCGTCTCGACCGTCGCCCATGGGTTGGGTCTTCACTACTTCGACCTGACCGAGGACGTCCCGACCACGAAGCACATCCGTGAACTGGCGAAGACCTCGAAGGGCATCATGGCCCCGCAATGCGGCCTTGCCCCCGGCTATGTTGGCATCGTCGGCGCATATCTTGCGGACATGTTCGACAAGGTCCGCTCTATCCGCCTCCGCGTCGGCGCCCTGCCGCAGAACCCCACGGGGCTGCTCGGTTACGCCTTCAACTGGTCGCCCGAGGGTGTCGTCAACGAATACCTCAACGATTGCGAGGTGATCGAGGAGGGCGTGCTCAAGACCGTCTCGGCGATGGAATGGCTCGAGACGATCTACATCGACGGGGTGAAGCTCGAAGCCTTCACCACCTCCGGCGGCCTTGGCACCATGTGCGAGACCTATGCCGACAAGATCGAGAACCTCGACTACAAGACGATGCGTTATCCCGGCCACGTGGAACTGATGAACTTCTTCTTCCACGAACTTCTGATGCGCGAAAACCGCGAGGCGGCGGGAAAGATCCTGACCCATGCCAAGCCGCCGGTGGACGAGGACGTCGTCTATGTCCATGTCGCGGCCGAAGGCTGGACCGAAGACCAGTTGAAGCGCAAGGAATACGTGCGCGCCTACTATCCGCTGGACATCGCCGGCCGGCGCCGCACCGCCATCGCCTGGACGACCTCGGCCTCCGTCGTCGCGGTGATCGAAATGGTGCAGGCCGGCAAGCTGCCGCAACGCGGATTCCTCAAGCAGGAAGAGATCCCGCTCCTGCCCTACCTCGATACCCGGACCGGCCATTACTATACCGTCGGCCACAAGGGCCGGCACGGCTGAGCACGCCACCTTTCCTTTTGGTCCAGATACCTCTGCCGAAGGCTCTTCAGCCGCCGGCGCCCCAGGTATCGGTCAGGCGATATCCGCCCGGCCAGGGATCGTCTGGGTCGAGCATGTGCTGGTGCGTGCCGGTGATCCAGGCACGGCCGCTGATCTCGGGCACGATGGCCGGGCGACCGGCCACGGTCACACGTCCGGCGATACGGCCGGTGAACGTGCTGTCGATGATCGAGTGCGCGTTCAGGGTTTGACCCTCGCGCATGACCCCCTTGGCGTGAAGAACCGCCATGCGGGCCGAGACGGCGGTCCCGGTGGGGGAGCGGTCGACCTTTCCCGGCTGGATCGCCACGGCGGAGCGGGTGGCGAAGCCGGCCTCCATCGGTTCCAGCGGGCCGCAGAACGCGCAGAACGAGATATGGTCCCAGTCGACCCGTTCGGGATGCGAAAAGCCAAGCTGCTCATTCGCGGCATCGGTGATCCGGACGCCGAGCCGGGCAATGTCGCGCGCCTCGTCCGATGTCAGCGCCAGTCCCAGCGCCGCCGCGTCGAGCATCACGAAGCTGTCGCCTCCGAAGGCGGTATCGACGGTGAGTGTGCCAAGCCCCTCGACCTCAAGCGCGGTCCCGAGCCGGTCAGCGAAGGACGGAAGGTTGCGGACCGTGATGCGTTCGGCCTTGCCGTTGCGGCACTCGGCGCGAACCCGGACAAGGCCGCCCGGGGCCTCAAGGATCAGTTCGGTGACCGGCTCCGTCATCGGCAGGATGCCGGCGTCGAGGAGCACGGTCGAGACGCAGATCGAGTTCGAGCCGGACATCGGCGGCGTGTCCTCCGGCTCCATGATGATGAAGCCCATCTGCGCGTCGGGATGTTTCGGCGGGACCAGCAGGTTGACGTGGCGAAAGACCCCGCCCCGGGGTTCGTTCAGCATGAAGGCGCGAAGCGTTCCGTCCTTCGCGATGAACCGGCGCTGATCCCAGAGCGTTTCGCCCGGCGGGGGCGCGACGCCGCCAACGATCACATCGCCCACCTCGCCTTCCGCATGGGCCGAGATCACATGGATGACTTTGGTCGAGCGCATCTCTCTCCTCCCCTAACTGACCACGAAGCCGTGGGCGAAGGGGTCGCGGTCGTCGATGAAGATCGTGTTGAAGCCGGTGACCCGGGCCCATCCGGCGATGGAGGGGATGATCGCGGCACGGCCACCGACCGTCGTGCGCCCTTCGATCCGGCCCTTGAAGAGCGAGCCGATGATGCTTTCGTGGACGAAATCCTCGCCCTCGCGCAAAAGCCCCTTCGCCGCCCAATGCGCCATGCGGGCCGAGGTGCCGGTGCCGCAGGGCGATCGGTCGATGGCCTTGTCGCCATAGAACACCGCGTTTCGCGCCGTGGCCTCGGGATGCTTCGGCGCGCCGGTCCAGAGGATATGGCTGAGGCCGTTGATCGCGGGCTTTTCAGGGTGCGTAAACGTGTACTTGTCGTTCAGCGCCGCGCGGAGCCGCGGGCTCCAGCCAACGAGGTCGATGGCGCGGTGATCCGCGATATCGCGGAAATTCGGCTGCGGCTCGACGATGGCATAGAAGTTGCCGCCGTAGGCGACGTCCACGGTAATCTCGCCAAGCCCCTCGACCTCGGCGTTCAACCCCTCGGACTGGAGGAAGGCGGGGACGTTGGTCAGGCGCACCTCCTCGACGAAACGGCCGTCCTGCCGGTATTCGGCAACGACCCGGCCGGCGGGCGTGTCGAGATTGAGGATGCCGGGCGTCTTCGGCTGGACGAGGCCGTTTTCGATGGCCGTCGTCACGGTGCCGATGGTGCCGTGCCCGCACATCGGCAGGCAGCCGGAGGTCTCTATGAAAAGCACACCAATATCGCAGTCGTCCCGCGTCGGCGGGTAAAGGATCGAACCCGACATCTGGTCATGGCCGCGTGGCTCGAACATCAGGCCGGTGCGGATCCAGTCATACTCGGCAAGGAAATGCGCCCGGCGTTCGAGCATGGTCCTGCCCTCCAGTTGCGGCGCGCCACCGGCGACGAGGCGGACAGGATTGCCGCAGGTATGGCCGTCGATGCAGAGGAATGTGTGGCTGGTCATGGCAGTCCCTTGAAGCGGGCGGGAGAGAACGGGGCAAGGTCGATCCGGGGCGCGGCGCCGGTCAGGAGATGGGCGACCAGCGTGGCCGTCGCCGTCGATTGGGTGAGCCCGAGGTGGCCGTGGCCGAAGGCATAGATCACGGCGGGCGTCTTCGATGCCCTGCCAATCGCCGGAAGCGTGTCGGGCAGCGAGGGGCGGAACCCCATCCATTCGGTCCCGCCCTCCGGATCGAGGCCGGGAAGGAACGCCTGCGCCTTTTTCAACATGGCGCGGGAACGGGCGTAGTTCGGCGGCAGGTCGAGCCCGCCCAATTCGACGGCGCCACCGATGCGGATTCCGGTCGAGAGCGGCGCCGCGACGAATCCGTGGTCAGCGAAGGTGATGTGACAGCGCAGGTCGAAGGCGCCGGGGGGAAGCGTGGTATTGTAGCCGCGCTCCGTCTCCAGCGGGATACGGTCACCGAGCGTGCGGGCGATCAGGTGCGAATGGGCGCCGGCTGCAAGGACGATGCGGCCCGCCCGAAGGGATCGACCGTCGTCCAGATGCGCCACGGCACCCCAGTCCTCAGGGGTGATCGCGCGAACGTTTCCAGTGTCTATTTCACCACCTTTTGCCCGGAATTCCCCGGCAAGCGCGAGGACATAGAGCTTGGGATCGGCGATTGCCCACCAGTCCTCGGTGAACGTCGCGTGGCTGAAGCGCGGCGACAGGCCGGGCTGGACCTCGGCGATCGCGTCGCTGCCGACGAGGGGCCGGTAGGAAAATCCGAATTGCCGCGCCTCGTCGTGCGCCCGGCAGGCGGCGTCGAAGGCCTTGATGCTTTCATAGACCGCGATCTGCCCTGTCTTTCGCAACATCGGCAAGGTGCCGGTCGCCGCCATAAGCGGTTCCAGCGTCTCGCGCCCGAGGTTCATCAGCGACGCTTGCGCGCGGGTGGAGGCGGCGACCCTGTGCGGCAGGCTGGCGCATGCGAACCGCGCCATCCAGGGCGCAATCCGCGCCGCGTAGCGTGGCGGGATCGATAGCGGGCCGAGCGGATCGAGCAGCCAGCGTGGCGACTTCAGCAAGGTCTCGGGCGAGGCGAGGGGCTGGATCTCGGAAAAGGCGAAGCCGCCGGCATTTCCAGCCGAGGCCCCGGCGGCGGGGCCGGTTCGGTCGACGACCTGCACCGTGAGCCCCCGCGCCAGCGCTGCATGTGCCGCCGACAGGCCGATCACGCCCGCGCCGATGATCAAAACGTCGGGACGGGCGGGCATGGCTGCTCCTCAAAGGGCCGGAAGATCGGGACGCGTCGCGATGGCGGCCTTGATGATCGCTTCGACCCGCGCCCGGTGCGCGCCTGAAAGCGGCAGGCGGGGGCCGCGAACCCGTTCATTCGAGCCGATGGCGTGGACCTCCGCAAGCTTGATCTGCTGGACAAGATGGGTCGAGACGTCGAGATCGAGAAGCGGCCGGAACCAGCGGTAGATCGCCAGCGCCTCGGCAGGACGACCTTGCCGGATCAGCTCGTAGATCGCCACGGTTTCACGCGGGAAGGCGACGACGAGTCCCGCGACCCAGCCGACCGCGCCCATCA
>NCEA01000055.1 GCA_002280515.1 Rhodobacterales bacterium 32-67-9 | reverse complement strand
CGCGTCGATGGCGGCCGGGTGAAGGCCTCGTCGCGGGTCGCGCCCGGCATGCAGGTTCGGGTGCCGCCACTGCCGAAATCGGATGCGCAGGCACCAAAGCCCGAGGCGGGGATCAGCGCGGCGGATGCCAGGATGATCCAGGCGGCGGTTCTCTGGAAGGACGAGCATATCATCGCGCTCAACAAGCCGCCGGGATTGCCGTCTCAGGGCGGCTCGGGCCAGGGCAACCGCCATGTCGACGGGCTGACCGAAGCGCTGATGTTCGGCTACAAGGATCGCCCGAAGCTTGTCCACCGGCTCGACAAGGACACGTCGGGGGTGCTGCTCCTCGCCCGCACCTCGCGGATCGCGCGGGCGCTTTCGGAAGCGTTCCGTGGCCGTACGACGCGCAAGATCTACTGGGCCGCCGTTGCCGGGGTGCCGTCGCCGAAGATGGGCACGGTCCGCTTCGGCCTCGTCAAGGCGTCGGGGCATGGCGGCGCGGGCGAGGGAGAAAAGATGATCGCCGTCCACCCCTCGAAGATCGAGGCGACCGACGGTGCAAAGCGCGCCACGACCGATTACGCCGTCCTCGACGCGCTCGGTTCCCGTGCCGCCTGGGTGGCTCTGGTGCCGATCACCGGCCGCACCCACCAGCTTCGCGCCCATATGGCCGAGATCGGACACCCGATCGTCGGCGACGGCAAGTATGGCGGCTCGGGGCAGGAAAACCTCGGTGATGGTTGGGGCGCGCAGCTCGGCGGCGAGATCAGCCGCAAACTGCACCTCCATGCCCGCTCCATCGCGTTCGACCACCCGATCACCGGCAAGCGCATCACCCTGACCGCGCCCTTGCCAGACCACATGAAGCGCACCTGGAAGACGCTCGGCTGGTCCGAGGCCGAGGTTCCCGCCGATCCCTTCGCGGAGGAGGCATGACGGGGGACCTGAGGCTCGTCGTCTTCGATGTCGACGGCACGCTGATCGACAGCCAGAACCATATCTTCGCGGCGATGGAACATGCGTTTTCGGCGGTTGCGCACCCGTTGCCACCGCGTGAAGCCGTCTTGTCCATCGTCGGCCTGTCGCTGCCCGAGGCGGTGGCGCGACTGGTGCCGGACCTCGCGGCGGAGGCGCGGGATGCGATCGTCGCCGCCTACAAGCGGAGCTTCGGGACATTGCGCGCCGACACGCTGTCGCCGCTCTTTCCCGGTGCCGCCAGGGTTCTTTCCGAACTTGGGGCGCGGGCGGACCTCGTCCTTGGCGTCGCCACCGGAAAGTCCCGGCGCGGCCTCGACCACATGCTTGCCACGCACGGGCTCGCGGCGCATTTCGCCACCACGCAGGTGGCCGACGATCATCCGTCGAAACCGCATCCGTCGATGCTGCTGGCGGCGCTCGCTGAGACCGGGGTCACAGCGCGGAACGCGGTGATGATCGGTGACACCACCTATGACATCGAGATGGGGCGCGCCGCCGGGATGGCGACGATCGGTGTCGGCTGGGGCTATCACCCGGCCGAGGCGCTGCGGGCGGCCGGCGCCGGGCAGGTGATCCACGATTTCGCGGCGCTGGGTCCGGCGCTCGACCGGATATGGGAAATGGCATGAGCGGCTGGACGGCCAAGCGGTTCTGGACCGACGTCCGCGCCGAGGCGGAGGAGGGCGGCTACACCGTCTATCTCGACCATCGCCCGATCCGCAGCCCGGCGAAGCGTCCCTTGCTGCTGCCGACCCTTGCGATGGCCGAGGCGGTCGCGGCGGAATGGGCGGCGGTTGCCGACGTGGTCAATCCGGGCGCGATGCCGGTGACCCGCTCGGCCAATGCCGCCATCGACAAGGTCGCCCCGCAATTCGACGAGGTCGCCGACCTGATCGCGGCTTATGGCGGTTCCGACCTGCTGTGCTACCGCGCCGAAGGGCCCGAGGTGCTGGTCCGGGCGCAGGCCGAGGCGTGGGATCCGCTCCTCGACTGGGCCGCCCGCACCTATGGCGCGCCGCTGGTTACGACTGTCGGGGTGGTTCCGGTCGACCAGCCGCGCGAAAGCCTCGCGCGTCTGGCCGGGCCGGTCTTTGCCGCGTCGGCCTTCGAACTGACCGCGCTCCACGATCTCGTCAGCCTGACGGGATCGCTCGTCCTCGGGCTTGCCGCAACGCGCGGCGGGTTCGAGCCGGAGCAACTCTGGCGCCTGTCCCGAATCGATGAGGACTGGCAGGCCGCGCATTGGGGGCAGGATGAAGACGCCATGATTGCTGCGACGCAGAAGCATGCGGACTTCACCCATGCCCGTCATTTTTGGGAAATTTCTGCGCCCAGACCCTAATATTGTTTCGCCGTGGAGGGCGTGGCGCATCCGATTTTCGGTATGCGGGGCAAAACCCGGCGCCCCCGGTTTGGCCGGTGAATGCGTTCTTGACGTTCAGGGTTCATCTGTCAAAACTGCGTCCACTGGGGATCAATCCCAACAATCAGCGCCAGGACCACCTGGCCTTAACATTCCGCCCGGGTCGGGCGGTAACTCAGGAAGAGGTAAGCATGAAAAAATCCGTATTCCTCGGGACGCTGGCGGCGACCGCTCTGCTGGCCGGCTTCGCGTCGGCCGCGACGCTCGACGACGTCAAAGCCCGCGGCGAACTGGTCTGCGGCGTGAACACCGGCCTTGTCGGTTTCGCCGCGCCCGATGCGAATGGCAACTGGCAGGGCTTCGACGTCGCCGTCTGCAAGGCGGTGGCCGCGGCGGTTCTGGGCGATGCCTCGAAGGTCAAGTACGTGCCCACCACCGGCGAGACCCGCTTCACCGCGCTCGCCTCGGGCGAGATCGACCTTCTGGCCCGGAACACGACCTGGACCTTCTCGCGCGATGCCGATCTCAAGTTCACATTTGTCGGCGTGAACTATTACGACGGTCAGGGCTTCATGGTCCGCAAGGACCTTGGCGTGTCCTCCGCGAAGGAGCTTGATGGCGCCACGGTCTGCATCCAGACCGGCACGACGACCGAGTTGAACCTGGCCGACTTCTTCAAGGTCAACAACATGACCTACCAGCCGGTGCCGATCAACACCAACGCCGAAGGCGAGCAGCAGTACCTCGCCGGTGCCTGCGACGCCTACACGACCGACGCGTCGGGCCTTGCGGCCACCCGCGCGATCTTCGCGGACCCGGAAAACCACATCATCCTACCGGAAATCATCTCGAAAGAGCCGCTCGGGCCGCTGGTCCGGCATGGCGATGACCAATGGGCCGACATCGCCCGCTGGACCCTCAACGCGCTGATCGCAGCGGAAGAGTATGGCGTGACCTCCGCCAATGTCGAAGAGCTTGCCAAGGGCACGAACAACCCGGAAATCAACCGGATGCTCGGCACCGAAGGCGATCTCGGAGCGATGATCGGGCTCGACAAGGACTGGGCGAAGCGCGCGATCGCGGCGTCCGGCAACTATGGCGAAATCTTCGCGGCTTCTATCGGCGAATCCACCCCGATCGGTCTGGCGCGCGGACTGAACGCGCAATGGACCCAGGGCGGGCTGCTTTACACGCCGCCCTTCCGCTGATCCGGAAAATATCGAGGCGCGCGGAACTCCGCGCGCCTCTTTTGCAACCTAGAATGATCTGAAGGCGGGGGCCGACGGCCCTGTAGAGACGGCAAAGCCGCAGACGCCTTCGGCAATGGGGATATAGCAATGGCACTAGTCGCGGACACGCCGAAGGAATCCTTTCGGCTTGGGATGCTCATCTACGATACCCGGTATCGGTCGATCACGATCCAAATCATCGTGATGGTCCTGTTTCTATTGGGTCTCTGGTGGCTTCTGGACAACCTTTTCAGTAACCTCGCGACTCGCGGCAAGGATCTGAGTTTCTCGTTCCTGTGGAACCGGGCCGGCTACGACATCAACCAGACGCTCATTCCCTATACGAACGACGACACGCATTTCCGCGCCATGCTCGTCGGGCTGGTCAACACCATCCTCGTGGCGGTGCTCGGCTGTGTCGCGGCGACAGTGATCGGGGTCATGGTCGGCGTCCTGCGGTTGTCGAAGAACTGGCTCGTCTCGAAGCTGATGACGGTCTACGTCGAGATGTTCCGCAACGTGCCGGTCCTCTTGTGGATCCTCGTCGCCTTTGCTGTCTTCACCGAGATCACCCCGGCGCCGCGCGACTTCAAGGTCACTGACGAGATGGTCGCAGCGGGCGTGGAACCGGCTGCCTCGATGGTTCTCTTCGACTCCGTCGCCATCACCAATCGCGGCACCTTCATCCCGAAGGCGCTTTATGAACGGTCGCTGGGAGAGGTAATTATCGGGTTCCTGCCGATCAGTCTCAACACGATCGCCGTCCTGGCCGTGCTGATCGGCAGCGCCATGGGATACCGTGCGATCAAGCGCCACGCGACCGCGGTGCAGGAGGCGACCGGCATTCGCCCGAAGACGTGGTGGAAGAGCCTTCTGACGCTCGTCGGCCCCATCGTGGCGCTTCTGTTCGCGCTCGGCTTCCACCTCGAGATTCCGACGCTCGGCGGCTTCAACTTCTCCGGCGGCACCCTCGTCTCGAACTCTCTGATGGCACTGTGGCTCGGGTTGACGCTCTATACCGCGGCCTTCATCGCCGAAATCGTGCGGGCGGGGATCATGGCGATCTCCAAGGGCCAGACGGAGGCGTCCTATGCGCTCGGCCTGCGTCCGGGCCGCACGATGAGCCTGGTGGTCCTGCCGCAGGCGCTCCGGGTGATCATCCCGCCGCTGATCTCGCAATATCTGAACCTGACCAAGAACTCCTCGCTGGCGATCGCGGTCAGCTATATGGACCTCCGCGGCACATTGGGCGGCATCACGCTGAACCAGACCGGGCGGGAGCTTGAGAGCATGCTTCTGCTGATGCTCATCTACCTGGCGCTCAGCCTGATGATCTCGTCGGCGATGAACGTCTACAACAATGCCGTCAAGCTGAAGGAGCGCTGAGATGAGTGATCTGCACGCGCATTCCGCACGCTACGTCCGCGACAGCATGCTTCCGCCCGAAGCGCCGCCGGCGCTCGAATCCGGAGCGATCAAGTGGCTGCGGGAGAACCTGTTTTCTGGCTTGCTGAACTCGATCCTGACCGTGCTGGGTCTACTGACGATTGCCTATCTCCTGAAACTTGCACTGCCCTGGTTCCTGCATGGGGTGTGGAATGCCAATTCGCTCGGCGAGTGCCGTCAGGTGATCGCGGCGAACTGGGGCGAGGGGGCGCATGGTGCCTGCTGGGCGATGATCCGCGAACGGTGGAACCAGTTCCTGTTCGGTTTCTATCCGTCCAGTGAATACTGGCGGCCGATCCTCGCGCTTCTGCTCTTGTTCCTGGCGCTCGCGCCGGTGCTGTTCGACGAGATGTCGAAAAAGCTGATGGGCGCGGTGGCCGTGGTCGGAGTCCTGGTGCTCTGGCTCTCGGCCTACAACGGGCAGTGGCTGCCGGTCGGCATCCTCGTCATCATCGCGGGCGTCACGGCGTTCGTGGGCTCGCGCGGCAGGCACTGGCCGCAGAACCTGATGTGGTTCTCGCTGGTCTTCCCGGCTCTTGCTTTCTGGCTTCTCTGGGGCGGCACGATCTGGCTGCCGGTGATGGTGATGGCGGGCTTCATCGTCGGGGGCATCGCCTTGCGCATCGCCACGCCGATGATCGGCTTGATGCCGGCGCTGGCCTTCGCGGTTCTGGCGGCCTTCTTCTGGTGGTATTTCGCCGCCGGGCCGGCGACGGACGCACTGGCCGCGATGTCCGGTCGGAACCAGCCCTTCTGGCTGCGCCGGGTGAATTCCGACGAATTCGGCGGCTTTGTCCTCGCCTTCACCATCGGCCTTTCCGGGATCGCCATCTCGCTGCCGATGGGCATCGTGCTCGCGCTGGGCCGGCAGTCGGACATGCTTCTGGTCAAGGCCCTCTGCGTCGGGTTTATCGAGTTTATCCGCGGAGTGCCGCTGATCACGCTCCTGTTCACGGCGTCGCTTCTCCTGAACTACTTCCTGCCGCCGGGGACGAACTTCGACATCATCCTGCGGGTCATCATCATGGTCACGCTCTTCTCGGCCGCCTATATCGCCGAAGTGATCCGGGGCGGCCTCGCCGCCCTGCCGCGCGGCCAGTACGAGGCGGCCGATGCGCTCGGCCTCGACTACTGGAAGGCGCAGCGGCTGATCGTCATGCCTCAGGCGCTGAAGATCTCGATCCCCGGCATCGTGTCGTCGTTCATCGGGCTCTTCAAGGACACCACACTGGTGGTCTTCGTGGCGCTCCTCGATCCCCTGAAGGGCATCACCGACGCCGTGCGCGCCTCGATCCAGTGGAAGGGTATCTACTGGGAGCCTTACATCTTCGTCGGCGCGATCTTCTTCATCATCTGCTTCAGCATGTCGAGGTACTCGATGTTCCTCGAGAACAAGCTGAAGCGTGAACACCGTTAAGGAGCGACCCCATGTCGGACCCACATGCCGTCACCCGCGAAATCAACCGCAGCCACATGCAAGTCAGCGATGAGGTCGCGATCCAGATCACCAACATGAACAAGTGGTACGGGGCGTTCCACGTCCTGCGCGACATCAACGTGACCGTGAATCGGGGCGAACGCATCGTCATCTGCGGCCCGTCCGGGTCCGGCAAGTCGACGCTGATCCGCTGCATCAACCGGCTGGAGGAACACCAGCAGGGCAAGATCATCGTCGACGGGATCGAACTGACCAACGACCTGAAGAACATCGACAAGGTGCGCTCCGAGGTCGGGATGGTGTTCCAGCACTTCAACCTTTTCCCGCATCTGACGATCCTCGAGAACTGCACGCTTGCGCCGATCTGGGTCAGGAAGGTGCCGAAGAAGGAAGCCGAGGCCACGGCGATGCACTTCCTCGAAAAGGTGAAGATCCCCGAACAGGCGCTGAAGTACCCCGGCCAGCTTTCGGGCGGCCAGCAGCAGCGCGTGGCGATTGCCCGGTCGCTCTGCATGAAACCGCGGATCATGCTTTTCGACGAACCGACCTCGGCCCTCGATCCGGAGATGATCAAGGAAGTGCTCGACACGATGATCGAGCTTGCGGAAGAGGGGATGACGATGCTCTGCGTCACGCACGAGATGGGCTTTGCCCAAGCGGTGGCGAACCGGGTGATCTTCATGGACCAGGGCCAGATCGTCGAGCAGAACGAGCCGAAGGAGTTCTTCAACAACCCGCAGTCGGACCGGACGAAGCTGTTCCTCAGCCAGATCCTCGGCCACTGACGGCACCCGTCAAACGCAAAAGGCCCCGGCTTGCCGGGGCCTTTTTCTTTGCGCGCAGGTTCAGTCGCGGCCCGAGGGGACAAAGAAATCCAGGACACTTCCCGCGCCGGGCCTGAGGTCGGACCAGCTAGCGATCTCGAAATCGACGACAAGGGTTGCCCCGGTCGGATAGCGCTTGAAATCCGGGTCGATCGGTGCGCGGGCCGGCAGCATCGCGGCAAGCTCCGCAATTCCGGGATTGTGGCCAAGCATCATGACACAATCCCCGCTGGCGCCCTGAAGGATGTTCAGCATGACATCCGGCGACGCATGATAAAGGGCGTCGAGATAGCTGACCGCCGGCGTTACTTCCACGGGGGCGGCGACGATCCGCGCCCAGGTTTCCCGCGTGCGGTTGGCCGTCGAACAAAGAACCTCGTCCGGCTCATAGCCCCGCGAGCCGAGCCACTCGCCAAGCTCGAGCGCCGCCCGGCGCCCCCGCCCGTTCAGTGGCCGGTCGTGGTCGGCAGTCGTCGGGTCATCCCAGGAGGACTTCGTATGGCGGGTCAGGATCAGTCGGCGGTGGCCGGCAGGGGTCATGTGTGAAAGAGCCTCATATGATAGGCGGATTGTTCCGGCAGCCTGCCATAGGCCTGCGACACCGGGCAAGCGCGACGAACGGCACAACCCAAAGAAAGGCACTCCCCGCCGGCTTCGGTGTCGAGAAAGCCGTGGCAGGCGGGAACGTCGTAGCCTGCTGCCGAGAGCGCGCTGGCGGGGCAGGCCCCGCGGCAGGGTTGGCCCAGGCAATCGGCGCAAGGCGCGGCCGCCGGAGGCGGGGGCAGGTCGATTCGCTGCGGAAGCAGGATCGCGCCCCGGTAGGACGCGAACAATCCGGCGCGGTCGTGAACCAGAAGCGTCACCGGCGAGGCCCAGGCCCGCCCGGTCCGAAGCGCCCAACGGTAGAAGGGATGATAGGGCGGGCCGCCGAACGGAAAGCACGCGGTGCCGCCGAATGACCGGGCGATGGCGCCGATCACCCGCGCAGACCAACGGTCGAGGGGATCGGGCTGGCCGTCGAGCCATTCCGGGTCTGAGGTTACATGGCGCCAGAAACCTGGCTCCTCCGGGCCGAGAAGGAAGACCGTGCCGGTGTCCGGCGGTAGCTCGTCGCCGGCCTCGGCGTGAAAGGCGCCGAACACCGCGAGCCGATGCGGCGCGATCCGATCTTCGATCGCGGCAAGGGCGCTCACGTGGCGCGCGGCTTCACGCGCGGCTCGGTCGAGCGGATGATCGAGCCGGCGCCGTGATCGGTAAACAGCTCGAGGAGGCAGGCATTCGGCTGGCGCCCGTCAAGAATTACCGTCGCGCGTACGCCGCCTTCGACCGCGGCCAGCGCGGTTTCAACCTTCGGGATCATCCCGCCCGAGATTGTGCCCTTGGCGATCATGCCGCGCACATCGGCGGGTGTGAGCTGGGTCACCACCTCGCCGTTTTCGTTCTTCACCCCCGACACATCGGTCAGGAGCAGCAGCCGGTCGGCCTTGAGTGCTGCCGCGATGGCGCCGGCGGCGGTATCGCCGTTGACGTTGAACGTCTCGTTCGCCGCCATGCCGGTGGCGACCGGGGCGACGACCGGGATGATGCCGGCGGCGAAGAGATCACGCAGCACCTGCACGTTCATCTCGACCGGCTTGCCGACAAAGCCAAGCTCCGGATCGTCGGCGACGCAGACCATGAGGTCGTCGTCCTTGCCGGAAAGGCCGACCGCGCGGCCGCCCTCGTCCATGATCGCCTGCACGATGCGCTTGTTCACAAGGCCGGTCAGCACCATCTCGACGACCTCGACGGTGGCCTTGTCGGTCACCCGCTTGCCGCGCACGAATTCCGACTTGATGCCGAGGCGACCGAGCAGGTCGTTGATCATCGGCCCGCCGCCATGCACGACCACCGGGTTCACACCGACCTGACGCATGAGGACGACATCGCGCGCGAACTCGGCCATCGCGTCCTCGTCGCCCATCGCGTTGCCGCCGAACTTCACGACGACGACGGCGCCGGCGTAGCGCTGAAGATAGGGAAGCGCCTCGGAGAGGGTCCGGGCGGTGGCGATCCAGTCACGGTTCATGTCTTGCTTTCTCATCGCGCGTGATCCTCATGGCGTTCCCGTGTTATCCGCTCGGCTTGCGCCTGCCAAGGGCCGAGCGCTGTTGCCTTCCGCCGTCAAATGCATAGCTTCGCGGCAAGCGATCGGAGGCTGCGATGACGAAGAGTGACGCCAAGACCCTGCTGCTGACCGGGGCGAGCCGGGGAATCGGCCATGCAACCGTGATGCGCTTTGCCCGCGAAGGCTGGCGGGTGATCACCTGTTCGCGCCATCCCTTTCCGGAGGAATGCCCGTGGGGCGGCGGGCGCGAGGATCACATCCAGATCGACCTTGCCGACCCGAACCGGACCATCGAGGCGATCGCGGGGATCCGCGCCAAGCTCGGCGGCAAGCTCCATGCGCTGGTCAACAATGCCGGGATCTCGCCCAAGGCGGCGGGGGGCGGCCGGTTGTCGACGCTCGACACCGACCTCAGGACGTGGGGGCATGTCTTCCACGTGAACTTCTTCGCCAGCGTCATCCTGGCCCGTGGGTTGAAAGAGGAGCTGTCGGCCGCGAAAGGCGCCGTCGTCAACGTCACCTCGATTGCCGGCAGTCGGGTGCATCCCTTCGCGGGCGCGGCC
>NCEA01000016.1:13173-65117 GCA_002280515.1 Rhodobacterales bacterium 32-67-9 | reverse complement strand
CGGAAATTCCGGCGATCTCGATCTCCTCGTCCTCCAGAAGCCGGTCGAGGACACCCCAGGTGAAAGCGCCATGCGCGCCGCCGCCCTGCAGGGCCAGATTTATACGCCTCACCGCCAACGCTCCGCCTTCCTCTTCATCTTGCCGGAAATATCTCGGGGGGTCCGGGGGGCGGCGCCCCCCGGCGGATCGGCCCGGCCCCGGCCGGGCCGACAATCCTCAAAGCGCCGTCCAGCCACCGTCAACCGAGATCGTGGTCCCGGTGATCTGCGCCGCGGCCTCCGAACAGAGGAAGACCGCCGTGCCGCCGATCTCCTCGACGGTGGCGAACTGGCGCGACGGCTGGCGGTCGAGCATGACCTCGCGGATCACCGTCTCGCGGTCCATGTTGTGGACCTTCATCTGGTCGGGGATCTGCGCCTCGACCAGCGGCGTCAGCACATAGCCGGGGCAGATCGCGTTGCAGGTGATCCCCTTCCCCGCAGTCTCGAGCGCGATCGTCTTCGAAAGCCCGACGACCCCGTGCTTGGCTGCTATATAGGCGGATTTGAAGGGCGAGGCCGTCAGCCCGTGTGCCGAGGCGATATTGACGATCCGGCCCCAGCCGGATTTGCGCATCCCCGGCAGCGCTGCGGCCGAGGTGTGGAAGGCGGAGGACAGGTTGATCGCGAGGATCGCGTTCCACTTCTCGACCGGGAACTCCTCGACCGGCGCGACGAACTGGATGCCGGCATTGTTGACGAGGATGTCGCAGCGCCCCGCGTTCGCCACCAGCGCCCGGCACTCCTCGCCGTTCGACATGTCAGCCTTGATGTAGCGCGCCTTGACGCCGAATTCCTTGCCGATGCTCTCGGCCATGGCATGATCCTCGGGCCGGTCGGTGAACGAGTTCAGCACCACAGCCGCCCCGGCCCGCGCCAGTTCGCGCGCGACACCAAGGCCGATGCCGGAATTGGACCCTGTGATGATGGCGGTCTTGCCGGAAAGTGTCATGTCCGTTCTCGCTGTTGATTGCATCTGCAGCGAAGATAGGTGCTGCGCGTGCAAAATACACGCGCGGAATGTCCGCCCGATTGTCACGAAAGGAAGAGGTGGCGCGGGGGCGCCCCATGACATGGGGCGACGGCATCGGGCGACGGTGTCCGGTGGAGGCGTCCGCGCATGGTGCGGACCGAAAAAAACGCCCGCACAAGGCGGGCGTTAAGTTATTGAGGCAGGTTTCATACAGGCAAGAAACCTATCGAGCAGTAGTCACTTTATACGCGGTCCTTCGCCACTGGCCAAGCTAAAAGTTTGAAAAGGCAGGGAAGCCCGGATAGCGTCGGCACCAACGAAACAAGGGCAGTCAGGATTGTTGCTGAAATGCGACCGTATTTTTTCTCCCGGATCGGGTGCGCGCTGGGCCTCTGCCTCGGGCTTTTCAGCGCGTCGGCCGCACTCGCGGAGCCTCAGCACGGCATAGCTATGTATGGCCGGCCGGCGCTGCCACCCGATTTTGTGTCCCTGCCCTATGCCAACCCCGACGCGCCGAAGGGCGGACGCATCGTTTTCGGTGAGCCGGGGGGCTTCGATTCGCTCAACCCCTACATCCTCAAGGGCAATGCGCCCTGGGGTCTCGGGATCCATACGGTGGAGACGCTGATGGGCCGCTCGATCGACGAGCCGTTCTCGCTCTACGGCCTGCTCGCCGAATCGGTCGAGACCGACGAATCGCGGAGCTGGGTCGAGTTCACCCTGCGGCCGGAGGCCCGATTCTCCGACGGCAGCCCGGTCACCATCGCCGACGTGATGTGGAGCTACGAGACGCTCGGGACGCAAGGCCATCCGCGCTACCGGGGCACCTGGGGCAAGGTCGCGATGATGGAGCAGACGGGCGACCGCTCGGTCCGCTTCACCTTCAACGCGCCCGACCGGGAACTCGCGCTTCTTATGGGGATGCGGCCGATCCTGAAGAAGGCGCAGTGGGACGGCAAGGATTTCGCCGAAAGCTCGCTCGACGTGCCGATCGGCTCCGGCCCCTATGTCGTCGCCGATTTCGAACCCGGCCGCTACATTTCGTTCCGCCGCAACCCCGATTACTGGGGCCGTGACCTTGCCTTCAACAGGGGCCAGCACAATTTCGACGAGATCCGCTACGACTATTTCGGCGACGGCGACGTGGTCTTCCAGGCCTTCACCGCCGGCGAGACGACAAGCCTGCGCGAGGCCAATTCCGCGAAATGGCTCAGCCAGTACAATTTCGCCGCCATCCAGTCCGGCGAGGTGGTGAAGGCGGAGATCCCGAACCAGCGCCCCTCGGGCATCACCGGCCTCGTGATGAACACCCGCAACCCGGTCTTCGCCGACTGGCGGGTGCGCGAGGCGATGATCCTCGCCTTCAACTTCGAGTTCATCAACCAGACCCTCAACGGCGGCACCGAACCGCGCATCACCTCGTATTTCTCGAACTCGGTCCTCGGCATGGATCACGGCGCCGCGACCGGCAAGGTGGCCGAGCTACTCGCCCCCTTCGCCGCCGATCTGCCGCCCGGCACGATCGAAGGCTATTCCCTTCCCGAGGGCAACGCCGCCCGCGCGCTCGACCGGGGTAATCTGCGCAAAGCCATCGCGCTTCTGGAAGAGGCGGGCTGGACGGTGCAGGACGGTGTCCTGAAGAAAGCCGACGGCGCGCCCTTCGACTTCGAGATCGTGCTGTCCTCTGGTGCGACCGAGACCCAGACGATCACCGACATCTACGTCGAGGCGCTGAAGAACCTCGGCATCACGCCCCGGGTGACGGTTGTCGACAGCGCCCAGTACAAGGAACGGACCAACAATTACCAGTTCGACATGGCCTGGTACACGCGCTCGCTTTCCCTTTCGCCCGGCAACGAACAGCTTCTCTACTGGGGCGCCAAGGGGGTGACGGAACCGGGCAGCCGAAACTGGATGGGCATGAACTCCCCCGCCGCCGAGGCGATGGTCGCCGCGATGACCGGCGCCCGGAGCCAGGAGGATTTCATCGCCGCGACCCAGGCGCTCGACCGCATCCTGACGGCGGGGCGCTACGTGATCCCGGTCTGGTTCTCGAAGGTCTCGCGTATCGCGCATTCGGCGCATCTTCACTACCCCGAGCGGATTCCGCTATACGGGGACTGGCCGGGTTTTCAGCCCGAAGTCTGGTGGTACGAAGAATAGGACAAGACTTATGCGCAGACTGATCCTGATCGCGCTTCTGACCGGGCTCGCCGCCTGCAACACGGTTGCGGGCGTAGGCGACGACGTTTCGGGCGGGGCCCGCACCGTTCAAAGCTGGTTCTGACCCGGCGCGCCGCCTGGCGCCCCTCCCCCGACCCTGGGTCCGGCTTTCCCTGAGCGCCCCTCGAGGCGCTTGACCGCGCTCGCTTTTCACGCCAGATCGGCGGCATCGGGGAGAGTGCGGAATGGGCATGTTCGAACGGTTCCTGTCGGTCTGGGTGGCGCTTTGCATCCTGTCCGGCGTTCTCCTCGGCGTGGCCTTCCCTGGCCTCTTCCAGCTTGTCGCCGGGATCGAGCTTCACCGCGTGAACCTCGTCGTCGCGGCCTTCGTCTGGATCATGATCTACCCGATGATGGTGCAGGTCGATTTCGCCGCGATCAAGGATGTCGGCAAGCGCCCGCGCGGGCTTTTCCTCACGCTCGTCGTGAACTGGCTGATCAAGCCCTTTACGATGGCGGCGCTCGGCTGGTTCTTCTTCCGCGTCGTCTGGACGGACCTCGTCGATCCGAAGGCGGCGGGCGAATACATCGCGGGCATGATCCTGCTCGGGGTCGCGCCCTGCACCGCGATGGTCTTCGTCTGGAGCCAGCTCGCGCGCGGCGATCCGAACTACACGCTGGTGCAGGTCTCGGTGAACGACGTGATCATGATCTTCCTCTTCGCGCCGATCACCGCCTTCCTGCTTGGCGTGACCGACATCGTCGTGCCGTGGCAGACGCTGCTCCTCTCGGTCGTGCTCTATGTCCTCCTGCCGCTCGGTGCCGGGGTGCTGACGCGGCGGCGGCTCGAATCCGGGGCGGACCGCCACGCGGTCGAGGCGTTCCTCGCCCGGATGAGGCCCTGGTCGGTGATCGGCCTGCTGGCGACGGTGGTCCTGCTCTTCGGGTTTCAGGCCGGCACGATCCTGGTCCAGCCACTCACGATCCTTCTGATCGCGGTTCCGCTTCTGGTCCAGTCCTACGGAATCTTCGCGCTGGCCTATGCTGGCGCCCATGCCATGCGCCTGCCCCATGTCATCGCGGCGCCGGCTTCGCTGATCTCGACGTCAAACTTCTTCGAGCTGGCGGTCGCGGTCGCCATCTCGCTTTTCGGGCTCCGGTCCGGCGCGGCGCTGGCCACCGTGGTCGGGGTGCTTGTCGAGGTGCCGGTCATGCTGTCACTCGTCTGGTTCACCAATCGCACCCGCCCCTGGTTTCCGGCCCGCTGAATCTCGGCAAGCCCCTTTCCCCGGCACCAAAACACGGGCAAGATTGTCCTGCAAGACAGATCCGAACCGGCAAGGCTTCAACCATGAAATGGCACCACGTCCAGGAAAACTGGCCCGCATTCTTCGAAGCGATCATCGACAAATGGCCCGATGCCGACGAGGACGAGCTTGAGCAGATCGACGGCGACCAGCGCGCCTTCATCACCTATATTGCCGAACTGACCGAGGCCGAGCCCGCCGACGCGCGCGAGGAGATCCGCGACTGGCTGTCGGGAGAGCTTCCGTCCGATGTGGTGATGGACCCGCGGCACGACGACCACTCGATCCGGCTTTCGGGCAAGTACCTGCCCGAGGGCGAGGACGAGTCCGACGACGACTCGCGCTTCGGGGACGACCGCGAGGAATAGGCCGGGTGCGTTCGCGCGCCCGACTTAGCCTGGCTCGACTTTAAGATCTTCGACGGATCAACCGGAAATTGAGCCTTCAGCCGAGCGCATAGCCCGCGCCGCGCACCGTCCGCACCGGATCCTCGCCACCATGCACGCAGAGCGCCTTTCGGAGCCTCCCGACATGGACATCGACGGTGCGCGTGTCGACATAGATGTCGCGCCCCCAGACCCGGTCGAGCAGTTGTTCGCGGCTCCAGACCCGGCCGGGCTTTTCCATGAAGGTGGTCAGCAGCCGGAATTCCGTCGGGCCAAGCTTCAGGACATTGCCGTCGCGGTACACCCGGTGGGTTTCGGGATCGAGCGTGATGTCCTCGAATTCCAGCACCTCGCCCATCGCCGAGGGGCGCGAGCGGCGGAGCTGCGTGCGCACCCGTGCCATCAACTCGACCACCGAATAGGGCTTGACCATGTAGTCGTCTGCCCCGGTCTCCAGCCCGCGCACGAGGTCGACCTCTTCGGAGCGGGCCGAGAGCATGATGATCGGCACGCCCTTGGTCTCGGGCCGCGACTTCAGCCGGCGGCAGACCTCGATCCCCGAGACGCTGGGCAACATCCAGTCGAGCACGATCAGGTCGGGTGTCTCCTCGGCGACCAGCAGCAGCGCCTCCTCGCCGTTGTCGGCCTGCGACACGCGGAACCCCTCCGCTTCCAGATTGTAGGCCAGAACCTCGCGCTGGGCGGGTTCGTCCTCGACCACCAGAACCGTGGGCGCCTGCATCTCAGTCTCCCTCGACGCCGATCGTGGTCACGCTGTCGGCCTTCGGGCGGCTTTCCTCGGGGATCGAGCCGGTGACGAGGTAAATGACCTGTTCCGCGATCGTGGTCGCGTGATCGCCCATCCGCTCGACGTTCTTGGCGATGAAGTGCAGGTGCATGCAGGCGGTGATGTTGCGCGGGTCTTCCATCATGTGGGTGAGGAATTCGCGGAAGAGCGCGTTGTACATCTGGTCGACATCGCGGTCGCGGTATGTTCTTGGCGTAGTCGCCGACCCGTTCGAGGCTGGCGGAGATCTTCATCACCGTCAGAACGGTGCGCAGGTCGGACGCCGTGGGTGCGCGCAGCGCGATGAGCCGGGCGGCCTCCTCGTTGATCTTCTCTTCCAGCGCGTCGATGGCCTTGTCGTCCTTGCGGACCTTTTCGGCCAGATCCTCGTCGCGCGTCTCCAGCGCCTGTGCCGCTTCGAGGATCGCGGTCTCGACCATGCCGCCCATCCGCATCACCAGCGCCTGGATGGCTTCCAGGTCGCGGTCGAAGGCCCGCAGGATATGTTGTTCGCTCATGTGCGGGTCCTCCTCAGCCGATCCGGCCGGTGATGTAGCTTTCCGTGCGCGGATCGCTCGGATTGGTGAAGATGTGGCTCGTCTCGCCGTATTCGACGAGATTGCCGAGATGGAAGAAGGCGGTGCGCTGGCTGACGCGGGCGGCCTGCTGCATGGAATGGGTGACGATGACCACCGAGAACTGCGAACGCAGCTCGTCGATCAGCTCCTCGACCTGCGCGGTGGCGATCGGGTCGAGCGCAGAACAGGGTTCGTCCATCAGGAGGACTTCCGGAGAGGTCGCGATGGCCCGCGCGATGCAGAGCCGCTGCTGCTGCCCGCCCGAAAGCCCGGTCCCCGGTTCGGAAAGCCGGTCCTTGACCTCGCCCCATAGCGCGGCCTTCCTCAGCGAGGTCTCGACGATTTCGTCAAGCTCGGCCTTGTTGCGGTTCAGGCCGTGGATCTTCGGCCCGTAGGCGACGTTGTCGTAGATCGACTTCGGAAACGGGTTCGGCTTCTGGAACACCATGCCGACCTTGGCGCGCAACTGCACCGGATCGACGCGCTTGTCGTAGATGTCCTCGCCGTCGAGCGTGATCTTGCCGCCGACCCGGCAGATCGGGATCGTGTCGTTCATCCGGTTGAGGCAGCGCAGGAAGGTCGACTTGCCGCAACCCGACGGGCCGATGAAGGCCGTCACGGTCCGGTCGGGAATGTCCACGTCCACGTCCTTGATGGCGTGCGTATCGCCATAGAAGACCTGCACGCCCCGGGCGGCGATCTTGATCTCGGCCGTGCTCACTGCGTTTTCCACCGCTCGCATGTCGTCCATTGTCGCAGTCTCCGCCATTTTTACCAGCGCCGTTCGAACTTGCGGCGCAAAACGATCGCCACGGCGTTCATGATGAGAAGAAAGATCAGCAGAACGATGATCGCCCCCGAGGCGCGCTCGACGAAGGCCGGGTCGGAACGCTGGGTCCAGTTGTAGACCTGCACCGGCAGCGCCGCGGCGGGGTCGAAGAAGCCTTCGGGCGGCGCGCCGGGATAGTCGCGCACGAAGGCCACCATGCCGATCAGGAGAAGCGGCGCCGTCTCGCCCAGGGCCTGTGCGAGGCCGATGATCGTGCCGGTCAGGATGCCCGGCATGGCCAGCGGCAGGACGTGATGCAGGGTCGACTGCATCTTCGACGCGCCGACGCCAAGGGCGGCCTCGCGGATCGAGGGCGGCACCGATTTAAGCGCCGCGCGGGTCGGGATGATGATCCGGGGCAGCGTCATCAGCGTCAGCACGAGGCCGCCGACGATCGGCGCCGATTGCGGCAGGCCGGCGAAGTTGATGAAGATGGCGAGGCCGAGGATGCCGTAGACGATCGAAGGCACCGCCGCGAGGTTGGAGATGTTGACCTCGATCAGATCGGTCCAGCGGTTCTGCGGCGCGAATTCCTCAAGATAGATCGAGGCCGCGACGCCGATGGGCAGCGACAGCACCAGCACGATGATCATCATGTAGGCCGACCCGAGGATCGCGACGCCGAGCCCCGCCGCCTCGGGCCGAAGCTCGGAGGCGTCGGCGGCGGTGATGAAGCCCCAGTTGAAATCGCGGCTCAGCAGGCCCTTTTCACGAAGTGCGTCGGCGAGATGAAGCTGCCTTGGCGAGACGTTGCTGTCGCGTACGGCGCTCTCCTGCGTCACCCGGCCCTTGAGGTAGCCGTCGATGCGGCCGTTGGCGAGCACCTTGAACGAGACCGTCTGCCCGACGAGGTCGGGATCGGCGAGGACACGGGTTCGAACCTGCGCTGCCGCCTCTTTCGAGATCATGTCCGTCACGTCCTTGGCGGTCAGCCCCGCGACGGCGATGCCCTCATCCTCGATCGTCGTCTTCAGCGCGGCGTCGATCAGCTTGCCGTAGCCGATGGTCGTGACCTTGCTCATCACCGCGACGTCGCGGGTGCCGGACTTGTCGAGCACCTTCTCGTCGAGATGGATGTCGAGATGCAGGAAGGTCTGGCGGAAGGCGCTGCTGCCGTTCACCAGGATCGAACTCAACAGCACGATCAGCGCGGCAATCGCGATGCCCACGGCGATCAGCCCGTAAAGCCGGAACCGGCGCTCGGCCGCGTTGCGGCGGCGGGTGCGGTCGTCGGCCGAGAGGAGCGACCCGTGGCGCGGCGGCGTGGCGACTGCGGCGTCGGTCATTCGTACTGCTCCCGGTATTTGCGCACCACGACGAGCGCGATCACGTTCAGCGCAAGCGTGAAGATGAAGAGCATCATGCCGAGCGCGAAGGCCACCAGCGTCTCGGGCGAGGCGAATTCGGTATCGCCGGTCAACTGGCTGACGATCTTCACGGTGATGGTCGTCATCGCCTCGAACGGGTTGAGGCCAAGCCGCGCCGCTGCCCCCGCCCCCATCACGACGATCATCGTCTCGCCGATGGCGCGGCTCGCCGCGAGAAGGATGGCGCCGACGATGCCGGGCAGCGCGGCGGGCAGGATCACCTGGCGCACCGTCTCGGACTGGGTGGCGCCCAGCCCGTAGGAGCCGTCGCGCATAGCCTGCGGCACCGCGTTGATCACGTCATCGCTGAGCGAGGAGACGAAGGGGATCAGCATGACCCCCATCACCAGCCCCGCCGTCATCACCGAGGACGACGATTCGCCAAGGCCCATCGGCTGGGCGAGGTAGTCGCGCAGAAGCGGTCCGACGGTGATCAGCGCGAACAGGCCGTAGACGATGGTCGGAATCCCCGCGAGGATCTCGATCGCCGGTTTCGCCAAGGACCGCATCCGCTTGGAAGCGTATTCCGACAGGTAGATGGCGATCATCATCCCGATCGGCACCGCGAAGAGCAGCGCCACGAACGAGACGTAGAGCGTGCCCCAGAGCAGCGGCCAGATGCCGAGGCTGGAGCCGCCGCGAAACTGCGGGTTCCAGGTCAGCGAGAAGAAGAAATCCTTCGCCGGGTAGAGCTGGAAGAAATGGATGCTTTCGAAGAGAAGCGAGGCGACGATGCCGACGGTGGTCAGCACCGCGACCAGCGAGGCGCCGATCAGAAGCGTCACGAGGAAGGCCTCGAACACGTTGCGGGCGCGGAAGTCCGGCCGCACCCGTCGGATCGAGAGACCAAAGCCTGCCAGCGCGACCGCGATCACCGCGACGGCCATCGCCAGCCGAGACGTGTTCGCCGCGCCACGATAGACCGTCGCGGCCTTGAACACGTTGGGTTTAACCTCGGCGCCAAGCGCCACGCCGACGCCGGCAAGCCGGTCCCGGACGGTCGAGACATCGGCCTGCATCGCCGCGACATCGGCCTCGCTCAGCCCATCGGCCGCAGCGACCGCATCGAGCCCGGCCGCAACCCGGCGCACATCGCTCAGCACCAGGTCGAGCGATCCGCCCTCGGGAATATCGGCCGCGGTGATGAGCGCCGCGACGCGGTTCTCGATCACGATCGGCTGCACGAAAAGCCAGGCGCCGAGCAACAGAAGCGCCGGGACCGAGGCGAAGAGAAAGACGGTCTGGCCATAATAGCCGATCAGCGAATGCAGCTTGCGCCGGTCACCGCCCGCAAGCGCCAGCGCCCGGCGCCGGGCCAGGACATAACCGGCGGCCGCGACGGCGAGGACGATCAGGACGAGGACGGAGATGCTCATGTCAGCCTTCCGGACGGGAAAACGGGCGGCGCACCGGCGCCGCCCGCAAGGATAGGGTCAGTTCAGCGGGGCCATCGGGGTGCCGGCCGCGACCATTTCCTGGGTCGCCGCAAGCTCCGGGTCCGAGACGAGGCCGTAGGCCGCCAGCGGGCCGTCCGGGCCGGCCATGTCGTCGGAGACGAAGAAGTCGATGTATTCCTGCAGGCCCGGGATCACGCCGAGATGCGCGGTCTTGACGTAGAAGTAGAGCGGACGCGAGACCGGATATTCACCCGAGGCGATGCTCTCGGTCGAGGGCACGATGCCGTCCATCGTCGCGACGCGCAGCTTGTCGGTGTTGTTCTGGTAGAACGACAGACCGAAGACGCCGATGGCGTTCTTGTTGGCGTCAAGGCGGGCCAGCGTCTCGGTGTAGTCGCCGTCGATGTCGACCGACACGCCGTCGGTGCGCAGCGCCATGCAGGCCTTCTCGGCGGCCTTCTCGTCACCGCCGTTCGCGGCTTTCAGCGCCTCGAGCGCGCCGGTTTCCTCGCAGCCCGCGATCAGCACCTTTTCGTCGAAGACTTCACGGGTGCCGTGCTTGGTGCCAGGGATGAAGGCGAGGATGTCCTGCGCCGGCAAGGCCGGGTTCACGTCGGCCCAGGTCTTGTTGGCATTGTCGACCAGCGCGCCGTCCTTCATGACCTTGGCGCCGATGGCGGCGTACCAGTCACCCGGGGTGAACGCGAATTCGGCGCCATCCACGTCCGAGGCGAAGACGATGCCGTCATAGCCGATGCGGACTTCCATGATCTCGTTGACGCCGTTCTGGGCACAGAGGTCGATGTCCGACTGCTTGATCCGGCTCGACGAGTTGGCGATGTCGATGGTGTTCTCGCCCACGCCCTCGCAAAGCTTCTTGCGGCCAGCCCCCGAACCGCCGCCTTCCACGACCGGGGTCGGGAAGTCGAAGTTCTCGCCGAACGCTTCGGCGACGATGGTGGCGTAGGGCAGCACGGTCGACGAACCGGCGATCTGGATCTGGTCGCGCGCGTCGGCGGCGGTGGCGGCAGCCGCCAGCGCGATCGCGGAAACGGTGAATTTCATCATGGTCATTGCACTCTCCTGCAAGTCTCGTTGCGGCCACCACCCCCGGGCGGCCTCGTCCGACGCTCTAGGCCCACGCGGCTATGGTTTTGTGACAGCCGTGTAACGTTCTCATGACAGTCGGAGATTGGGAGGCGGTTGGGCGGCGGGCCGGCGGCGGGCCGCCGCGCCGCAACCGGTCAGCCGGCCGGCAGGATCACTATGAAACGACTGCCTTTTCCGACCTCGCTCTCGATCCTGAAGCGGCCGCGGTGGCGGTTGACGATATGTTTCACGATGGCAAGGCCAAGGCCGGTGCCGCCCTTTTCGCGCGATCGGTCGCTGTCGACCCGGTAGAATCGCTCGGTCAGGCGCGGCAGGTGCAAGGGGTCGATGCCCTCGCCCCGGTCCACGACCTCGACCTGCACCGCCGGGCCGCGCAGCACCGGCTCGTGCTCCAGTTCCGAGACGCGGACGACCACCTCCTTGCCGGCCCCCCCGTATTTCATGGCATTCTCGACGAGGTTGTGGAACACCTGAACCAACTGATCGGCATCGGCCCTGAGCGTCACCGGCGCCGCGCCAGCCTCGAGCCTGAGGTCGATGCCGGCGGCGCGGGCCTGTTCGCGGTGGGTCACCAGCGCGGAGCGCAGAAGGCCGACGATCTCGACCTGCTCGGCCGGCCGGCGGCGTTCCTCGGCCTCGACCCGGCTCAGCGACAGAAGGTCGTTCACCAGCCGGATCATGCGGCCCGATTCGCGCTCCATGATGCCGAGGAACCGCTCGCGCGCCGCCGGATCGTCGCGCGCCGCACCGCGCAGGGTCTCGATGAAGCCGACGAGGGCGGTCAGCGGGGTGCGCAACTCGTGGCTGACATTGGCGACGAAATCGCGCCGCATCGCCACCGCGTGTTCCAGCGCACTCAGATCCTCGAAGGCGACGATGACGCCCCTTTGCCCCTCGACCCGCAGCGCCGTGAAGGTCAGCGCCAGCTGCGTCTCGCTCGCCGGGCCGGTCAAGACGATCCGCGCCGTGCGCTTGCCGCCGTCCGCAAGGCAGGCCTCAAGCCCGTTCAGGAACTCCGGATGGCGCAGGAAGGCGCTGCACGACCGGCCTTCGAGCGCCAGCCCGAAGAGTGCCGTCGCCGCCTGATTCGCGGCAATCACCCGCTGGTCGGCGCCAACGAGGATCAGCGCGGTCGGCACCGCTTCGAGAATCTCGCGGGTCTCTGCCGCCTTCATGCCGGCCTCCCTGCCATGTCCGCACCTGTCTCGGGGCAAATGACCGGCAAATCAAGCCGGCTTGGTTATTGCACTTCCGTTCAGGGAGGCTAAACCTTTAAGGGAAGCGGATCCGTCGGAATCGCCCGGCAGACGATCCGGCCGGAAACTTCCCCCCGGTGGTAGCTGGAAAAAGACCTATGCCCAAGACTGGCCGCCCAAGTCCGACGAAACCTCCGGACGCGATCCCGTCCGGCGAGGTGCCGTCCGGAATGCGGGAAGATGCGTCACCCGGCGTCGGTCCGCAGCTTCTTGCCGTCGAAGTCCCGCCCGCCCTGCTCGAACCGGTCCGGAAGGCGATGGGCGGATCCTGCATCGTGGCGAGGTACGAGACGCTGAACCTGCACTTTCTTGCCCAGGTGATGCCTGACACGATCCTCGCGCCTTTGCTCGGGCCGGGGTTCGACATCCTCGACCTCGTCGACCGGCTCGGCCGGATCGGCTTTGGCGGCGCGCTGCGCGCGCTGACCCCGCCCTTGCCCGCCCCCGACGCGGTTATTGCTGAGGTGCGCAGCCACGCGGCAGGGCTGGATTTCGACCTGATCGTCGTCCCCGACGACGGGCCGGTCAGCGGCTGACCGCCGCCGCCGCGATCCCGGCGCCGAAGTCGCGGCAGAGAAGGCCAATGTCCTCCACGCCGACCGAGACCCGGAAGAACCCTTCAGAAATGCCAAGCGCCGCCCGCCCCTCGGGGCCAAGGACGCGGTGCGAGCTGGACGCCGGATGCGACAGCGTGGTGCCGATATCGCCGAGTGTCGGCGCGAAGGCCACGCCCGGCATCGCCCGCGTCAGCGCATTCGCCGCCGCCCGGCCACCCTCCAGCTCGAACGACAGCATGTTGCCACCCCGGCGACCGAGAAGCCCGGCGGCGCGGTTGTGGTCGGGATGGTCGGCCCGGCCGGGATAGATCACCCGCCGCACCCCGGGCTGCGCCGCGATGAACGCACCAAGCGCCGCCGCGTTCTCCTCGGCCCGGTCATAGCGCAGATGAAACGACATGAGCCCGCGCTCGGCCAGCCAGCAGTCGAACGGACTTGGCGTCAGCCCGGTGGTGACCGCGAAATCGCGGATCGCCTGCCGGTGGGCCGGATCGCGCGTGGCGACATAGCCGAGCGTCACGTCGGAATGGCCGGCCAGAAGCTTCGTCACCGAATGGATGACGATATCGGCGCCGTGGTCGAAGGGCCGGTAGCCGCGCGGCGTGGTGAAGGTATTGTCGACCGCGACCGGAATGCCCGCCTCGCGGCCGATCGCCAGGATCGCCTCCATGTCGGCGACGCGCAGCGTCGGGTTCGACACCACCTCGACAAGGATCAGCCGGGTCTCGGGCCGGATCGCCGCCCGCAGGGCCGCCGCATCGGTCGGATCGGCAAGATCCGCCCCGATACCGAAGCGCGGCAGGTCCTGCGCCATCAGCCTGAGGCTCCGCCCGTAAAGCTGATTGCCGCCCAGCACCCGGTCGCCGGCCTTCAGAAGCCCGAGCAGCACCGCCGAGACCGCCGCCATGCCGGACCCGAGGATCAGCCCCCGTTCCCCCGGCGCGCCTTCCAGCGCGTCGATCTTGGCGGCGAGGACATCGGCGTTCGGATGGCCTTCGCGCGCATAGGTATAGCCCGCGAGCCGCCCCTCGTACTGCGCGTCGAGCTGGTCGGGATCGGCCGAGGCGTAGACCACCGAGGGTTGCAACGGCGTCCCCACTGCGCGGCTGACGCTCGCCGGCCAGCCGGTCCGGCGCACGAGGTTGTCGGGTATGTCGCTCATCCTGCCTCCACTTGCTCCGGCCGGGCGCCTCGCCGGACCTTGTCCATTGCCTTCCGGCGCACCCGCCCGACAGGGGCGGCGCTACCGGTCGACGACCCGCAATCCCCGCGCGAATCGCGCCGCGTTCTCGCGGTAATGTGCCGCCGAGGCGAGAAGCTTCGCCCGCGCCGCGGCGTCGAGCATCCGGACCACCTTGCCCGGCGCCCCCATCACGAGGCTGCCGTCGGGGATCTCCTTGCCCTCGGTGACGAGCGCGCCCGCCCCGATCAGGCAACCCTTGCCGATTTTGGCCCCGTTCAGCACCGTCGCCCCCATGCCGATCAGCGACCCGTCGCCGATCGTGCAGCCGTGCAGCATCGCCTTGTGGCCGATCGTGCAATCCGCGCCGATCACGAGGGGATAGCCCATATCGGTATGGCACACGGTGTTTTCCTGGATGTTCGACCCGCGCCCGACGCGGACCTCCTCGTTGTCGCCGCGCAAGGTGGCGGCGAACCAGACATTCACACCCGCCTCCAGCACCACCTTGCCGATCAGGTTGGCATCCGGTGCCACCCAGGCGTCCCCGGCGATTTCAGGCGCGAGTCCATCGAGTTCGTAGATCATCTTGAGGCAAACTCCCGATTGAGGCCGCGCACGAATTCCGAAAGACCCGGCTGGCGCTCGCGCCGCATCCGCTCGGCGGTGAGGATTGTCGTCAGTTCTTGCTCGGCGCGGTCGATATCCTCGTTCACGAGAACGTAGTCGTATTCCGCCCAGTGGCTGATCTCTGCCTCCGACTTCGCCATCCGGCCGGCGATCACCGCGTCGCTGTCCTGCCCGCGCAGCCTCAGCCGCCGATCCAGCTCGGCGATGGAGGGCGGCAGGACGAAGATCGACACCACGTCCTTGCCGAGAACCGAATTGCGGATCTGCTGGCCGCCCTGCCAGTCGATATCGAAGAGCGTGTCGCGCCCTTCGGCCATCGCCTGCTCCACCGGCGCCTTGGGCGAGCCGTAGAGGTTGCCGAAGACCTCGGCATGTTCGAGCATCTCGCCCGCCGCCACCATCGCCTCGAACTCCGAGCGCGAGCGGAAGTAGTAGTCCTTGCCGTCCACCTCGCCCGGACGCGGCGCCCGCGTCGTCGCCGAAACAGAAAAGCGCAGCGTCTCATCCCAGGCCATCAGCCGCTTTGCCAGCGTCGATTTGCCCGCCCCGGACGGAGACGACAGGATGATCAGCAAGCCCTTGCGTTTCATGCTCATTCCACGTTCTGAACCTGTTCCCGCATCTGGTCGATGACGGTCTTGAGGTCAAGCCCGATCCGGGTCAGCGCGGCATTGCCGGATTTCGAGCAGAGGGTGTTCGCCTCGCGCATGAATTCCTGCATCAGGAAGTCGAACTTGCGGCCGATGGCGCCGGTCTCGGCCAGAAGCGCCCGCGCCGCCTCGACATGCGCGGCGAGGCGGTCGATCTCCTCCGTCACGTCGGCCTTGACGACGAGCAGCGCCAGTTCCTGCGCGACACGGGCCGGATCGGCCTCAGCCGCGCCGGCGAGCACACGCGCGAGGTTATCGTTCAGCGCCCGCTCCGTCTCGGGCCGGCGGGCGTCGGCGGCGGCCTTCGCCTCGGCGCCAAGCACCGCGATCCGGTCGACCTGCCCGACGATCACCGTGGCAAGCGCCCGGCCCTCTGCGGCCCGCATCGCCGCGAAATCCTTCAGAAGCGGCGCCAGATCGTCGAGAAGTGCTGCGAGCAGCGGTGCCGTCTCCTCGGTCTCGCCACCCTGGTCGGTGACGCCGCGCAGCGCCAGCACCTCGGCGGCGGTCGGATCGGCCAGCGGCAGGCCAAGCGCCCCGGCCCGCGCCTTGACGAGACCAAGCGCCTCGAGCACCGCGTCGAGCCCGGCGGCATTGACCCTGAGCGCCTCGCCCGCGTCCTCGCGCGCGATCTTCAGCGACAGCGTCACGTTGCCCCGCGCGGCGACCTTGGCCACCGCGGCGCGCACCGCGGGCTCCAGTCCCTCGATCCAGTCCGGCAGCCGCACCCGGAGGTCGAGCCCCTTGCCGTTGACCGACCGAATCTCCCAGGCCCAGGCGTAGCCCCTGCCCTGCCCGCGACGGGCCGCAAATCCCGTCATCGAGACCAGTTGTGCGTTAACCATTTAAGACTTTTGTCCCCCAGATGGCCGTAAGAAGGCGTATATTAACACTTGGGTAATCATTCCGGCCCTAGGGTTAACAAAACCTGACCGCCGCCACAACGCGGAGGGAGAGCCGGTTCGTCTTTTGGTAATGCGGCAGGTGCGACGTGAACATGTTCAGTGACAGCCGGGACAAGGTCGTCCCGCTTTCGGGATACCGCAAGGATATGAGATTTCCGTGCATTTCTGAGGTGAGAGCCTATTGGGAGGCGCTCCGCGACGGGCGGCTGGTTCCCTACCGGTCCGAAGTCGATCCGCGCGGCATCGAGCGGGCGCTCGAATATGCCTTCGTGCTGGAACGGATCGCGCCGCAGGTGGCGCGGTTCCGCCTGGCCGGCATGCATCTCAACGACCTGATGGGTATGGAGGTGCGGGGCATGCCGCTCACCTCCTTCTTCACGCCGAAGGGCCGGGCCGAGATCGCGGCCCTGCTCGACGCGGTCTTCACCGGGCCGCGCACCGCCGAACTGACGCTTTCGGCGGAGGCCGGGCTCGGCAAGCCGGCGATGGCGGCGAAGCTCCTGATCCTGCCGCTCCGTTCCGATCTCGGCGATGTCAGCCGGGCACTCGGCTGTCTCGTCGCCGAAGGGCCGATCGGCCGGACGCCACGCCGCTTCGACCTGGTGGAGAGCATGGTCAGCCCGATCATGGAGTCGGCGCCGACCCGACCGGCGATGCCGATGCCGGCCACGGCGGGCTTCGCGGAACCGCCGGCGTCCTTCACCGGCGTCGCGCCACAGCCGATCCGCAGCCGGGGACATCTGAGACTCGTCGTTTCCGACGACTGAAAAGCGGCCCCGAAGGGCCGCCACCTCTGTGCGTCGTGAGTACCGGCGGCGGGTCCATGGCCCGCCGCCTTGTGCTTTAGCGGCGTTCTGTCGCCGTCACATTCCGGCGGCCTTCTGCATCGCCCGCCGGCCCTGCAATTCCTCGGCGACGAGGAATGCAAGCTCCAGCGATTGCGACGCGTTGAGGCGCGGATCGCAGGCGGTGTGATAGCGGTCCGACAGATCCTCGTCGGTGACGGCGCGGACACCGCCGGTGCATTCGGTCACGTCCTTGCCGGTCATCTCGAAATGCACACCGCCGGGGATCGTGCCCTCGGCCTTGTGGACCCCGAAGAACTCCTTCACCTCGCGCAGCACCGAATCGAAGGGCCGGGTCTTGTAGCCAGAGGCCGCCTTGATCGTGTTGCCGTGCATCGGATCGCAGGTCCAGACCACGTTGGCGCCCTCTTCCGCGACCGTGCGGATCAGGCGCGGCAGGTGGTCGGCCACCTTGCCGGCGCCGAAACGGGCGATCAGCGTCAGCCGGCCGGCCTCGTTCTCCGGGTTGAGCAGCTGCATAAGCACCTTGAGATCGTCGCTCGTCAGCGAGGGGCCGCATTTCAGCCCGATCGGGTTTTGCACGCCCCGGCAGAACTCCACATGCGCGCCGTCCGGCTGCCGCGTGCGGTCGCCGATCCAGATCATGTGGCCCGAGCCTGCGACCGGCAGTCCGGAGGTTGAATCGATCCGGCAAAGCGCCTCTTCGTATTCCAGCAGCAGCGCCTCGTGACTGGTGTAGAAATCGACCGTCGCCATTGCGTGGACGGTGTCGGAGGTCACACCGGCCGCGCCCATGAATTCCATCGCGTCCTGAATACGGGTCGCGACTTCGCGGTAGCGCTGCGCCTCGTCCTCGTCGGTGAACCCCGAAATCCAGCTCTGGACCCGGTGCATGTCGGCGAAACCGCCGGTCGAGAAGGCGCGCAGCAGGTTGAGCGAGGCCGCGGCCTGGGTGTAGGCCTGAAGCATCCGGGCCGGATCGGGGATCCGCGCGGTGGCGGTGAAATCGAAGCCGTTGATGATGTCGCCCCGGTAGGACGGCAGTTCCTGCCCGCCGATCACCTCGGTCGCGGCAGAACGCGGCTTGGCGAATTGACCTGCCACGCGGCCGATCTTGATCACCGGCACCTTGGCGCCCCAGGTCAGCACGATCGCCATCTGCAACAACACCTTGAAGGTGTCGCGGATGTTGTCGGCGGAGAATTCAGAGAAGCTTTCGGCACAGTCGCCGCCCTGAAGCAGGAACGCGCGGCCGGCGGCCACCTCGCCAAGCGCGCGCTTCAGCTTGCGCGCCTCGCCGGCGAAGACCAGGGGCGGATAGGCGGCGATCTGCGCCTCGACCGCCTTCAACGCGGCCTGATCCGGATAGTCGGGCATCTGCACCCGCGGCTTGCGGCGCCAGTCGGATTTGGTCCAGCCCTTGGTCATCTGAATTCTCCTCAAGGCTTTAGCGATAACGGGCGGCTTATACCGAAGCGGCCGGCGCGCTGCAAACCCATATGGCCCCGAAATCGCCCTTGCGGCGGCCCTGCATTAGTGGTTCTGTGCCCAAAACGACAATATGGGTCGCATAATGTCAGTCGTTCCGACGCGCGGCACTAAGGAAACGAACAGCACGCTGAGGCAGAAGCGGTTCGTCTTCCTGCTTCTCGACAGGTTCACCATGCTCTCCTTCGCCGGGGCGATCGAACCCTTGCGCATCGCCAACCGGGTGATCGGGCGCGAAGCCTATACCTGGGTGCTCGCCGGCGAGAACGGGGTGGAAAGCACCTGCTCCAACGGCGCCTCCTTCAAGCTCGACATGGGCCTCGACGACATCGAGCGCGAGGACACGATCTTGGTCTGCGGCGGCATCGACGTGCAGGCGGCGACGACGAAGTCGATTCTCAACTGGCTCCGCCGCGAGGCGCGCCGCGGCGTCGCCATCGGCGGGCTCTGCACCGCCGCCTTCACCGTCGCCAGGGCCGGCCTGCTCGACGGCAAGCGCGCGACGATCCACTGGGAAAACCAGGACAGTTTCCTCGAGGAATTCGAGGACGTGAAGCTGACGAAATCGGTCTTCGTCATCGACGGCAACCGCATGTCGACGGCCGGCGGCACCGCCTCCATCGACATGATGCTGAAGATCATCGCCCAGGACCACGGCGAGGAGGTTGCCAACACCGTCGCCGACCAGCTCATCTATTCCGCGATCCGCACCGACCAGGACACCCAGCGGCTGTCGATCCCGACCCGGATCGGCGTGCGTCACCCGAAGCTCAGCCAGGTCATCCAGATGATGGAGCAGAACATCGAGGATCCGATCAGCCCGGCCGATCTTGCCACCGATGTCGGCATGTCGACGCGCCAACTTGAGCGGCTGTTCCGGCGCTATCTCAACCGCTCGCCGAAGCGTTACTACATGGAACTCAGGCTGCAAAAAGCGCGCAACCTCCTGATGCAGACCGACATGAGCGTGATCAACGTGGCGCTCGCCTGCGGGTTTGCCAGCCCCTCGCATTTCTCCAAGTGCTACCGGGCGCATTACAAGACCACACCCTACCGCGAACGCGGAAGCCACGGCGCGCAGGCGATCGCGACGCCCCGGCTTTCGGTCTGACCGGCGCCATCGGCCGTCATTGCCGGGCCGCGAGCCAGCGCTGCGGGACCGTTCGCGGTTCATTGGTTCCGGTTTCGCGACAGGCGCCCCCATTGGGCGCGACTGACGCCGCGTCAAGGCCTAGTGCCGGACCGTCACGGCATTACCCTGCGCAGCGAATGGCTTTTCTTTTCACCGGACGCGCTCTAGTTTGCTATCAGGACAACGTTCCAACATGGGAGTGAACACATGAAGAAGCTTCTCGCTGCAACCGCGAGCCTGGCCCTGATGGCCGGCGCCGCCGGGGCGGAAGACATCAAGATCGGCGTGATCCTCGGCTTTACCGGCCCGCTGGAATCGATCACGCCCGCGATGGGCGCGGGCGCCGAGCTTGCGATGAAGGAAGTGACGGAGTCGGGCAAGCTGCTCGGCGGCTCCACCGTGACGTCGGTGCGTGGCGACTCGACCTGCGTCGATGCCGCTGCCGCGACCGCTGCGGCCGAACGGCTGGTGACCACCGACAAGGTGAACGCGATCATGGGCGCCGACTGCTCCGGCGTGACCGGCGCGATCCTCGCCAATGTCGCGATGCCGAACGGTATCGCGATGATTTCGCCCTCGGCGACCTCGCCGGGGCTCTCGACCGCCGAGGACAACGGCCTCTTCTTCCGCACCGCGCCGTCGGATGCGCGTCAGGGCGAGATTGTCCGCGACATCCTCAAGGATCACGGTGTCGGCTCGATCGCCATCACCTACACCAACAACGACTACGGCAAGGGCCTTGCCGAGGCGATCGAGCGCAACTGGAAAGAATCCGGCGGCACGGTCACGATCTCGTCGGCGCATGAAGACGGCAAGGCCGACTACTCGGCCGAAGTCGGCGCGCTCGCCTCGGCCGGCGGCGACGTTCTCGTCGTTGCGGGCTATGTCGACCAGGGCGGCTCCGGCGTGGTGCGCGCCGCGCTCGACACCGGCGCGTTCTCGACCTTCTATTTCCCCGACGGCATGGTCGGCGAGAAGCTGAACGAGAACTTTGGCGCGGAACTGAACGGCTCCTACGGCGCCTATCCGGGCACTGACAGCCCCGGCGCCGCGAAGTTCCAGGAGATGGCGGCGGGTGCCGGCTTCGACGGCACCGGCCCCTTCGCTCCGGAAAGCTATGACGCGGCGGCGCTGATCATGTTCGCCATGCAGGCGGCGAATTCCTCGGCCTCGGGCGATCTTGCCGGAAAGGTGCTGGACGTGGCCAACGCGCCGGGCGAAGAGATCTTCCCGGGCGAGTTGGCCAAGGGCCTCGAACTGATCGCGGCGGGCACCGATATCGACTATGTCGGCGCCACCGCGGTGGAGCTGATCGGACCGGGAGAATCGGCCGGCAACTACCGTGAGATCGAGTTCAAGGACGGCAAGTACGAGACGGTGAAGTTCCGCTGAACCGCATGAACCAGGAAGGCAGCCCGGCGCGTCCGGGCTGCCTTTCCGTATAAAAAAGAAGAACTTCGCGGACATCGTTGATGTAACGTGAAGACAGGGGGTGTCCGCATGATCATCGTCGAGGATCTGCACAAGCATTTCGGCGGCTTCCGGGCCGTCGACGGCGCGTCGATGGAAATCGCCAAGGGTTCCATCACCGGCCTCATCGGCCCGAACGGCGCCGGCAAGTCCACGCTCTTCAACGTCATCGCCGGGGTCTACCAGCCGACCTCCGGCCGCGTGATGATGGACGGCGAGGACATCACCGGCCTGCCGCCGCACGACCTCTTTCACAAGGGGCTGCTCAGGACCTTCCAGATCGCGCATGAATTCTCGTCGATGACGGTGCGCGAGAACCTGATGATGGTTCCCGCCGGCCAGTCGGGTGAAGCGCTCTGGAACACGTGGTTCCACCGCGCCCGCATCCGCGGCGAGGAGGCCGCGCTTGCGAAGAAAGCCGACGATGTCCTTGATTTCCTGACGATTTCACATCTTTCGGATGAACGCGCCGGCAACCTCTCCGGCGGCCAGAAGAAGCTTCTGGAGCTTGGCCGCACGATGATGGTCGAGGCCAAGGTGGTGTTCCTTGACGAGGTTGGCGCCGGCGTCAACCGCACGCTTCTCAACACCATCGGCGACGCCATCGTGCGGCTCAACAAGGAACGCGGCTACACGTTCTGCGTGATCGAGCATGACATGGATTTCATTGGCCGGCTCTGCGACCCGGTGATCGTCATGGCCGAGGGCAAGGTGCTGGCCAAGGGGTCGGCCGACAGCATCATGCAGAACGAGGCGGTGATCGAGGCCTATCTCGGGCGCGGCCTCAAGAACAAGGTCAAGGCGGAAGCGGAGGCCGGGGCATGAGCGGCAAGGACAACCCCTACAAGGACGATCGCGGCAACAAGGACCGCTCGATCACCAAGGACGGCGGCGGAGAGCTGGAGTTTCCGGCGACGGGTGGCAAGGCGCACCCCGCCCCCGGCGGCCCCTTCCTCGCGGCCGAGAACATGACCGGCGGCTACGGTGCCGCCGACATCCTGCACGACTGCACGCTGACCGTCGAAAAGGGCCAGATCGCGGTCATCGTCGGCCCGAACGGCGCCGGCAAGTCGACCGCGATGAAGGCGGTCTTCGGGATGCTCTCCTTACGCGGTGGCCATGTGAAGCTCGACGGCGAGGATATCACCGCGCTCAGCCCGCAGGACAGGGTCGCCAAGGGCATGGGCTTCGTGCCGCAGACCAACAACGTCTTCCCCTCGATGAGCGTCGAGGAGAACCTCGAAATGGGCGCCTTCCTGCGCCGCGACGACTTCCGCCGCACGATGGAGCAGGTCTACGACCTCTTCCCGATCCTCAAGGACAAGCGGCGGCAGGCGGCGGGCGAACTTTCCGGCGGCCAGCGCCAGCAGGTCGCGGTGGGACGGGCGCTGATGACCCAGCCAAAACTCCTGATGCTCGACGAGCCGACCGCCGGCGTCTCGCCCATCGTCATGGACGAACTTTTCGACCGCATCATCGAGGTCGCCCGCACCGGCATCTCGATCCTCATGGTCGAGCAGAACGCCCGTCAGGCGCTCGAAATCGCCGACATGGGGTACGTCCTTGTCCAAGGCGCCAACCGCTACACGGACACCGGAGAGGCGCTTCTCGCCGACCCCGAGGTCCGCCGCACGTTCCTGGGGGGCTGAGGACATGGACCTTCTCAACGCGATCGTCGCACTTCTGAACTTCGTCATCATCCCCGCCACCGCGTACGGCGCGCAGCTGGCGCTCGGGGCCCTCGGGGTGACATTGATCTACGGCATCCTCAGGTTCTCCAACTTCGCCCATGGCGACACGATGGCCTTCGGGACCGGGATGGTGATCCTCGTCACCTGGTGGATGCAGGGTCTCGGCATCCATCTTGGACCCCTTCCGACCGCGCTTCTGGCGCTGCCTTTCGGGATCGCGATCACGGCGGCTCTGGTTCTGGCCACGGACAAGGCGGTCTACCGGTTCTACCGGAAGCAAAAGGCGGCGCCGGTGATCCTCGTCATCGTGTCGATGGGGGTGATGTTCATCATGAACGGCGTCACCCGCTTCATCATCGGCGTCGACGAGATCCGCTTTGATGACGGCGCGCGGTTCCTGATCAACGCGGGCGACTTCAAGAAGGCGACCGGGCTGGCCGAGGGGCTTGCCTTCCGCTCGACCCAGGCGCTGACCATCGTCACGGCGGTGATCGTGGTGGCGCTGCTCTTCTGGTTCCTGAACCGCACCCGCACCGGAAAGTCGATGCGGGCCTATTCCGACAACGAGGATCTGGCGCTTCTCTCGGGCATCAACCCCGAACGGGTCGTCGCGGTGACCTGGATCATCGCGGCCGGTCTCGCCACCATCGCCGGCACGCTCTACGGGCTCGACAAGGCGTTCAAGGCCTTCAACTACTTCCAGCTTCTCTTGCCGATCTTCGCCGCCGCCATCGTCGGCGGCCTGGGCAGCCCCTTGGGCGCCATTGCCGGCGGCTTCCTCATCGCCTTCAGCGAGGTCGGCTTCACCTATGCCTGGAAGAAGGTCGCGACCTACGTCCTGCCTGAAAGCCTGGCGCCGGACGGGCTCGCCCAGCTTCTCTCGACGGACTACAAGTTCGCGGTCTCCTTCGCGATCCTGATCGTCGTCCTCCTCTTCAAGCCCACCGGCCTCTTCAAGGGGAAATCGGTATGAACCTGCGCAACATCCTCCTCTTCGGCCTCGTCGCGGCGCTGATCCTGATCGAGGGCATGACGGCAAGCTGGAACACCGCGCTCGGCATCCTGAACATGGGGCTGATCTCGGCGATCCTCGCGCTTGGCGTGAACATGCAATGGGGTTACGCGGGGCTTTTCAACGTCGGCATCGTCGGATTCGTGGCGCTCGGCGGGCTCGCGCCCGTGCTGATCGCCACCCCGCCGGTAACAGAGGTCTGGACCGGGGGTGGCGCCTTCCGGCTGATCCTCGCGCTGATCATCGGGGTCGCGGTGATCGCGCTGGCCATCGCGCTCAACAAGCGGCTGGCGGGGCGCAGCCGGGCAATGGCCCTTCTGGTCGTGCTGATCGGCGGCTTCTTCCTCTACCGCGCGGTCTTCGACCCGGCGGTCGTCGTGGTCGAGGCGTTCAAGCCCGCGACCTATTCCAACCTCGGCGGGCTTGGCCTGCCGGTGCTGCTGGCCTGGCCGGTCGGCGGGCTTCTGGCGGCCGGGGCCGCCTGGATCATCGGCAAGACCGCGCTTGGCCTCCGCTCCGACTACCTCGCCATCGCCACGCTCGGCATCGGCGAGATCATCATCGCGGTGATGAAGAACGAGGACTGGCTGGCGCGCGGCGTCAAGAACGTCATCTCGATCCCGCGCCCGGTGCCTTACGAGGTCAACCTTCAGGCCAATCCCGGCTTCGTCGACTGGGCGGCGGGGTTCGGCACCGATCCGGTGACCGCCTCGACCGTCGTGGTGAAGCTGCTTTATGCCGGGCTCTTCGTCGCGATCCTCCTCGCCCTGATCTGGGCCTCGCAGATGGCGCTCAACTCGCCCTGGGGCCGGATGATGCGCGCGATCCGCGACAACGAGACGGCGGCCGAGGCGATGGGCAAGGACGTGACGCGCCGGCACTTGCAGATCTTCATCCTGGGCAGTGCCGTCTGCGGCATTGCCGGGGCGATGATCGTCACTCTCGACAGCCAGCTTACCCCCGGCACCTACAACCCGCTGCGCTTCACCTTCCTCATCTGGGTCATGGTGATCGTCGGCGGCTCCGGCAACAACTGGGGCGCGGTTCTCGGCGGCTTCCTGATCTGGTATCTCTGGATCAAGGTCGAACCCTGGGGCAACCAGCTCATGGACCTCATCACCTCCGGTATGGCCGAGGGTGCGCTGAAGCAGCATCTGCAGGACAGCGCGGCGCATATGCGGCTTCTGACGATGGGGCTGGTCCTGCTTCTTGTGCTCAGGTTCAGTCCGCGCGGCCTTATCCCCGAGCGTTGACCGAGGCGGCCGGCCAGAAACCGTAGTCGATGCCGTTGTAGCGAAGAGTCTCGGACGGAGCGGCCGTGACAGGAACGCGACCGACGGGTCCGAACAGCAAGCCTTCCGGATGCGCTCGGCACCAGGTCTGAACCGCCTCGGCGTCGATGGGCGTCGCAACGGGTGCGGCCAGCCGGGCCTTGAAATTGAATTCGGCATTGTAGGTCATGCCGGCGATCGCCAGCCCCCCGGCATCGGCCGCTTTCAGCCGCGCCGCGATCGGGTATGCATCATAGGCCGAATAGAGCCCGCTCGTCGCGATGAGGATATGCAGCGCTGTAGCAAGGCCGATGCCGATGACGGCATGGCCCGGCAGCAGCGGCAGACGCCAGCCGACGACGCCGACGGCGATGGTGAGAAGCCCGAAGATCACGACGGCCGCGGCCGGTTGCACCACCGCCAGATCACCTGAGGCAGGAACCACTCCGGCCGCAAGGAGAAGCGCCGCAACCCCGAGCGCGACCGGCACGATCGCCGCCGCCGATCCGGCGCGCACGCCGGGTCCGGCGGCCCCGAGCGCCCGCGCCACCAGCAGCGCCACAGCCGGGAACTCCGGCACGAGGTAGTGCACCTGCTTGCCCGAGATGAGCGAGAAGAGGACCAGCCCCGACGCCGCCCAGATCGCCAGCATCCGCCCCGGTCCTCGGGCCTGCACCTCTTGTGCCACCCGGCGCCAGACCGGCCAGGACCAGCCCCAGGGAAAGAGGATGACCGGCAGCAGCACCACGAGGAACCAGACCGGACGGTCATGCGCCATCCCGCCCGCCACCCGTGCGGCCGACTGGGTCCAGAGCAGTTCTTCCCGGTAGGCCGCCGTCCCGGCCAGAAGTGCCGGCACCAGCCAGAGCGCGACCAGCGCGAGACCCGCCGCCAACGCCACCGCGAAGCCGCGCGCAACCTCGGCCGGACGCGGCGGCACCGGCGCCCAGACCCGCATTGTCAGCAGCACCGGCATCAAGTGGACGAAGATCACCGGCCCCTTGGCATAGACGCCGAAAGCCAGGATCGCGCCGAACCCCGTCCAGATCCGCCAGCCGCTCTCACCCTGCCCGATCCGCCACAAAACGCCCATGCCGAGAATCGTCGCCAGGGCCAGCATCGTGTCGAACATCGTAGCACTGGCATAGATGAGGAACACCGTGAACCCGGCGAGGACCAGCACCGAACGCGCGCCCGTGCCCCCGTCGCCGGGCCAGAGCCGGCGGGCAAGCCGCGCCATCGCGACCGCCGCGGCAACCGCGAAGCCGGGCGCCACCAGCCGGGCCGCGAATTCCGACACGCCGGTCGCCTGCCAGACCAGGTTGATCAGCCAGAACAGCATCGGTGGCTTGTGAGTGTAGAGATCGAAATTCCGCGTGAGGTGGAAGAGATCACCGCTCAGCCGCATCTCCCAGGCGACGTCGAGATAGCGCGTCTCGTCGATCGGCAAGAGCGGGCGCAACGCCACGAAGACGCCGAGCGCGACGGCAAGCAGAACAAGTGATCCCAGAAGTCTGGACAGAATCATACCCTGCTCCGCCTGTTTGACGCTCATAGTCCCAGCTAGGCTGCGTGACTACCCCGGCCCATCCAACTCCGGTTGCAGATGGCCGGTTTCGACATGCCGTGGACGGAAACCGACGAATTTTGTCGCGGACAGTGTCTCTGCCCGGCATCGCATTTGCCATTTTCCGGGGAAAGCGGCGCGGCCCCCAGTCGCAGAGATCAAGGAACCATCCCATGAAAACGCATGCACAGGTCGTGGTCATCGGCGGCGGAGTCGTCGGTTGTTCGGTGCTTTACCACCTGACGAAATACGGCTGGACCGATGTGATGCTGATCGAGCGGTCGGAGCTGACCTCCGGCTCAACCTGGCACGCGGCGGGCGGCTTTCACACGCTGAACGGCGACACCAACATGGCCGCGCTGCAAGGCTACACGATCCAGCTATACAAGGAGCTGGAGAAGATCACCGGCATGTCTTGCGGCCTCCACCACGTCGGCGGCATCACGCTGGCCGACAACCAGGCCCGGTTCGAGATGTTGAAGGCCGAGCGCGCCAAGCACCGCTACATGGGGCTGCACACCGAGATCCTCGGACCGGAAGAGATCGAGAAATTCACCCACGGCCTCGTCAACACCAAGGGCATTATCGGCGCGCTCTACGATCCGCTCGACGGTCACCTTGACCCCTCGGGCACCACCCATGCCTATGCCAAGGCGGCGCGGATGGGCGGGGCGGAGATCGTCCTTCACAACCGGGTGCTGGAGACCAATCCCCGCGCCGACGGCTCTTGGGACGTGGTGACGGAACAGGGCTCCATCCATGCCGAGCATATCGTCAATGCCGGCGGCCTCTGGGCGCGCGAGGTGGGGGCGATGGCAGGGGTCTACCTGCCGCTCCTGCCGATGGCGCACCAGTACCTCGTTACCGACGAGATCCCCGAGATCGTCGAGATCCTCAAGGGCGGCACCGAGTTTCCGCATGTGATGGACCCCGGCGGCGAAAGCTATCTCCGGCAGGAAGGCCGCGGCCTTGTCATCGGGTTCTATGAAAAACCCTGCGAGGGCTGGTCGATCGACGGCACGCCCTGGGGCTTCGGGCACGAGCTTCTGCCCGACAATCTCGACAAGATCGAGGACAGCGTCGCCTTCGCCTATCAGCGCTTCCCGGTCCTGCAGAAGGCCGGCGTCAAGACCGTGATTCACGGGCCCTTCACCTTCGCGCCGGACGGCAACCCGCTGATGGGGCCGGTGCCGGGCTTGCGCAACTACTGGTCGGCCTGCGCGGTCATGGCGGGCTTCTCCCAAGGCGGCGGCATGGGTAAGAGCCTTGCCGAATGGATGATCCACGGCGAGACCGAGGTCGATCCGCGCGGCTTCGACGTCGCCCGCTTCGGCAAGTGGACCAGCCCCGGCTACACCGTCCCGAAGGTGATCGAGAACTACCAGATGCGCTTCTCGGTCAGCTACCCGAACGAGGAACGCCCCGCCGCCCGGCCCTTCCGCACCACGCCGATGTACGACATCTTCGACAACATGGGCGCGGTCTGGGGCCAGCAATACGGACTTGAGGTCGCGAACTACTTCGCCCTGCCCGGAGAGCCGCGCTACGAGACGCCCTCCTTCAAACGCTCGAACGCATGGGAGGCGACCCGCCAGGAGGTCATGGCGGTGCGCGATGCGGTTGGCATCAACGAGGTGCAGAACTTCGGCAAGTTCCGCGTTTCCGGTGCCGGCGCGCGCGCCTGGCTCGACCGGATCATGGCCGGCGCGATCCCGAAGCCGGGGCGGCTGTCGCTAACGCCCATGCTCAGCGCCAAAGGCAAGATCATCGGCGACTTCACCGTGACCTGCCTGTCCGAGACCGAGTTCCGGATCACCGGCTCCTACGGCGCGCAGGACCAGCATCTGCGCTGGTTCGAGGCAAACCTCGACGCGGGTGTTGCGGTCGAAAACATCTCGGACCGGATCACCGGCTTCCAGATCGCCGGCCCGAAGGCGCGCGAGTTGCTGGCTCGGGTGACGCGATCGGATGTCTCGGGCGCGGCGTTCAAGTTCATGGACGCGAAACAGTTGACGGTCGGAATGGTCGACTGTCTCGTCCAGCGCGTCAGCTACACCGGCGATCTCGGCTACGAGATCTATTGCGACTTCATGAAGCAGCGCGCGCTCTGGAACGCGCTCTGGGAAGCGGGTCAGGACCTCGGGCTGCGCCCCTTCGGGATGCGGGCGATGATGTCCTTGCGCCTCGACAAGCTCTTCGGGTCCTGGGCGCGGGAATTCTCGCCCGATTATTACCCGGCCGAGACCGGTATCGACCGCTTCATCCGCTGGAACAAGCCCACCGACTGGATCGGCAAGGCGGCGGCGATGAAGGAGAAGGCCGAAGGGCCGAAACGTCGGCTCTGCGCCTTCATCGTCGACGCCGTGGATGCCGACGTGGTGGCCTACGAGCCGATCTGGGTCGGGGACAAGGTCGTCGGGTTCTGCACCAGCGGCGGCTATTCGCACTGGACCGGCCAGTCGGTGGCGATGGGCTTCCTGCCGGTCGAGTTGATCGGCGACGGGATCGATGCCGAGATCGAGATCCTCGGCGAGAGACGCAAGGCGCGCATGATCGACGGACCGCTCTGGGATGCCGACGGCGCGCGGATGCGGGGGTGAGGCGCGCCAGGAAACGCTCCGGTAGAGTGTTTCCAGCGACGAACGCCTCAGAGAGAGCAAAGGGCCGGGAGGGGCGCGTCCGGGCGATGCCCCCTTGCGCCAAACCATTGCCAAGCCGATAGTTGACGTCAGGACTGTGTGCAGGCCAGCCAAGCCACCCGGCGAAGGAGGTGCCGCATGACCGACCTTGCGATCCTCGTTCCAGCCGCCGGCGCGTCACGCCGGATGCGCGGCTCCGACAAGTTGCTGGAAGAAGTCGGCGGCGAACCGGCGCTGCGCCATACCGCGGGCCTGGCGGTTGAGACCGGAGCGCAGGTCATCGTGACCTTGCCGGCCTCGGGCCCCTTGGTGCCGGCGCGGCGGGCGGTGCTGATGGGGCTTGGCGTAAGGGTCGTGCCGATTCCGGACGCACATGAAGGGATGGCCGCAAGCCTGCGCGCCGGGGCGCAGAATATCGGTCAGGCCGAGGGGCTCATGGTGCTTCTGCCGGACATGCCGGATATCGACGGGGCCGACCTTACCCGCATGATCGCGGCCTTCGCCGCGGATCCGACCCGGCCCGTGCGGGCAACGACCGAGGACGGCACGGAGGCTGGCCACCCGGTGATCCTGCCGCGCCGGCTGATGCAGGAAATGGCGGTGCTGACCGGCGACCGCGGCGGCCGCGTCGTGCTTGAGGGGGAAGCGGTGCGAAGCGTCGCGCTGCCCGGCAGACGGGCAGTTACCGACCTCGACACGCCCGAGGACTGGGAGGCATGGCGCCGCAGGGGCAGTTGATCACCGCCCCGGACGTCACGCAGCGACGGCCACCGGCGCCCGCACGGCCGGCACGAAGGCGGACCGTGCCAGAGCATAGGCGGCTTGACCATCGGCCGTCGCCAGTTCGGGAAAGATCGCGAGGATTTCGCGCCGCTGCGCCAAATGGAGCCCGTCGAGCGCGGAGGCCTCCGGATGGAAGCTTTCGCTCCAGCAGCCGTTCGCCGAGACGATTTCGTGGGCGTCGAACATGATATGGACATAGACGACCGCATCCAAGGCGGCCGGCTCGGCGATGCCGAGGTGGATCAACTCCGCCGCCGCGATCAGGATCTCGCTCTCGCCGCCGAGGCTCAGCGCCAAGGCGCCGGTCAGGAGCATGCGGTGCTGCGGGCTGACCACGATGTCGCAGGCCGGACGCCCGTCACCAAGGGTGCCGGCCGGGATCCGCACCGGCTGAAGTTCGGGGTAGTCGGCAAGGGCAACGGTGTCGAACTGGCGGGCGCCGATCCAGCGGATCGGGCGATAGCCGTTGTCGCGGGTCAGGATCCGGTCACCGACGCACAAATCTTCAATGCAGACCGGGCCACGGCGCGTGGCGATCTCGGTTCCGGCGATGAAACAGGGGGTATAGGGAATCCGCGCCTGGCGGGTCTGGGGGCTGGACTCGACCACACCGCTTACGCCCCGCCGGATGGACCCACTGATTGACTCGCCGTTCATCTCCGGCACTCCTTACAAACCATACGTACGCCAACAACACAGCGTTAACGAAAAATTATCCCGCGATTAGGACTCCATTAAGGCAGTCTCACGGCAACAATCTCGGAATCAGCCGTTTTTACGGGGGAAAAAAAAAACCGGAACGCGTCAGAATCGACGGACGCTCACCCCAGAGATACGACCTGACAATCAGCAGTGCAGCGCGCCGATTTCATGCTTCGAAATCTCGGGCCGAACCGGGGCCAGGGGGGGCGCCTCCGCGCGCCCGAGTTCCGGCAGGACCGCCCGGACCGCGTCCCGCGCCGCGCCCGGCATTGCCGAAAGCGTGGCGGGTCCGACGTGAAAGCTCTCGGACCAGACGCCATCGGCCAGAACGGCCTCGTGTCGGGCGAAAAGCAGTTGGAGATAGGTGACGGCCGCCGGTGCCACAACCTCGATCCCCGGCCGCCCGACAAGGCCGTGCGCCGCGACCAGCGATTCACCGGTCGCCACGCCCGTGTCGCTCATCGACCGCACCAGGATCCGGTGATTGGGCGACAGGAGAAGGTCGCGCAGCGGCAGCCCGTCGCCAAGCGCGCCGGCCCGGATCAGGACCGGGCGCAGGACCGGAAGCAACCCGAGGTCGCGCCAGCCGTAGGCGCTGCCACCGGCCCAAAGGACCGGCTGCACCCCGTTGTCGCGCGTCACCACGCGGTCGCCCGGCCTCAGGGCCTCGACGGGGCATTCGCCCCGTTCGGTGGCGATCCGGGTGCTGGGGGTAAAGCAGGGAACCCTGGCTAGGAGCCCGGCAAACCCGGTTTCGCCGGCGGTCCGGTTCTCGGCATCGAGCGGCTCGACCCGTCCAAGTGCCGCGTGTGCCTCGGCGTAGACCAGCCGGACCGCCGGCGGAGTCGGGCCGGAGAGGAGCGACCAGGTTCCGGCCCCCGTCATCGGCTGTTCCAGACCCGGCATCGTGTCCCTCCTCCGGCCCCCCGGCCCGCCTCAATGGCGCAGCAGGCTCGCCTCGTAACCCTTCAGCGTGCGGCGCGCCGCCGGATAGGCCTTGCGCCCCTCGGCCTTCTCCAGATCGGGGAAAATCTCATAGATTTCATTGCGCTGGGCATTGCCGAGACCGTTCAGGGAATAGTCTCCGGGCTGGAAGGATTCCGTCCAGCAGCCATTGGCCAGTACCACTTCGTGCCGGTCGCACATGAAATGCACATAGGTGACACCCAGCGGCTGAACCGGACGGATCGAGCGGCTGTTCGACAGGTGCTTCGCCGCGACCAGGACCTCGTGCTCCTCGAAATAGAGCATGGTGCGTTCGTTCGCGACGAGGATCCGGTGGTTGGGGCTCACCAGCATGTCGCGCTCGGGCAGGCCGTGGCCGAGGCTGCCTTGCGTGATCAGCACCGGTTTCAGGTGGTCATGCGCCGCAAGCTGGCCGTGGTCGAGCGTCCGGTGACCGACCCAGCGGATTTCCTGGATGCCGTTGTCGCGGGTGACGACGCGGTCACCGACCTTTAGATCCTCGGCGGCGCGTTCGCCCTGGGGCGTCGCGATTACGGTTCCGGGTGTGAAGCAGGGCACGATGTTCTCGATGTTTTCAAAGGTTAGGGTGCCGACGATCGTCCCCTGGGCATCGAGGAATTCCACGATGCCGTTTTCCGGGTTCGCCGGGTCGAAGATGATGTTGGTGAAGGACTTGCCCCAGTCGCGAAGGTCGAGCGTGTCGTAGTCGACACCGCCCTCTCCGCCGTCGATGCTGTCGCCGGCGGTGGTGCCGGTAAAGGTGTCGCGGTCGTCACCGCCGAACTGGGTATCGGTGCCGGCGCCGCCGGTCAGCGTATCGTCGCCGGTGCCACCGTTGAGGTAGTCGTTGCCGTCGCCCCCGTCCAACAGGTCTGCGCCGGCATCGCCATAGACGACATCGTCGCCCTGCCCGCCCAGAACCGTGTCGTTGGCGCCACCGCCGTCCAGCGTGTCGTTGCCCGCGCCGCCGTAGATGTAATCGTCGCCGCCAAGGCCAAGAACGGAATCGTGGCCATCCTCGCCGTAGACCCGATCATTGCCCTGTCCGGCCAGAACCGTGTCATTGCCGGCACCTGCCAGCACGTAGTCGTCGTTCGGTGCGGCGCCGGGCAGGATCGCATCATTGGCGTCGATCCGGTCGCCATCGGGGTCGCCGAGATAGCTGGTGTCGATCAGGTCGTCGCCCGCCGTTCCCTCGACGATCCCGTCGAGCGGAGCGAGGGCAATGTCGACGCTGTCAGAGATGCTGAAGCTGTCAACCGATCCCTGGAAGAACTCGGTCAGGTTATCGGCCTGCCCGTCCGCAGACAGTTCGGCGCTCGCCCCGATGACCCAAGGCTCGTTGTTCCCCGCCCCCATGTCCATCGTCAGGGCGGCGTCTATCGCCTCGGAATAAGTCGCCCCCGTGGACTCGTTCGTGACGATGAAGGCGCCGCCCTTGCCCGAAGCGTCCCATGAATAGCTGACGCTGAGCACGTCGCCATTGGCAAAGAAACCTTCGGGTGTCGAAAATCCGTAGTCTTTCACCGCGGTGTTGTGATGGATCACGACCGCGCCGGAGATCGTCGTGGCGAGGCTGAACTGGCCGCCGTTGTCCGCGCCGTCGCTGTCGCGCGACAGGACCGTGTTCTCGCCGCTGCCGACATGCGCGGTCGGGCTGAAGACCAGCTCGATCGTGCCCTGCGACAGCTGGAAGGCGTCCGACACCGCGACCTTCGCGTAGTCGTCACACCCGTCGAGAACGAGGCTACCGCCGGACATCGCCGCGCCATTGAAGAGTATGCCGTCCTGCTGCCCCGCCGCAGGGGCAGAATCGCCAAGCGTGGTCCCCGACCCGCTGAAGTCGTAGTTTGCAATAATCGTCATGCCACCCGTTCCCCCACCCGGAACCGTTGCCCGAAGGCATACCCACACCCGCGCCCCGAACATCCGCCCGGCACGTAACCGTCCATAATGCGGAAACGAACCGTTTCCGCATTTTCGGCAGGGAGGACCGCCTCCCCACGCATTTTCAGACTGTTTCGGCCCCGCTCCGTTCCACGGTTCACCCACCGCGTTTGCCGGGGCGCGTTACCCAGCCACCAGACATGCCCCCCCAAAAGGGCGTCTTCAGGAATACCGCCGGAGCGCGGCTGGCGGAAGGAAAAAGTGTCGAAAAGACGGCATCACTCGCGTTCTGATTGTTGCCGCGGCTTGACCATCGCGCCTCGCCATACGGCAGAATGACAGTAACTGTTTCCATCCCGAATATCGAGAAAGATGGATACTGCGTTGTTTTTCTTAATGTAGCCTTTTTTCAGCGCCGGAGACCCAAGCGAGTCCCTTGGGCAGACCTGCCTGTTTCGACAGGATTCCGTTTCCAAAAGGGAAACAACCACAGCTTGCGCCTCACAATCTTCAGGCAAATGAGGCAAAAATGTGGCGGATGAAATTCGTGCACGATCCCGGGCCAAACCCGAAATCGCATCGGGATTGTCCGCCAGGGGACGAGATTGTCCGGTACCGATTCGCGCCGCCGCTTGCGCGGAAATGCTGAGATTTGGTGCCCGAGGCGAGACTCGAACTCGCACGCCTTGCGGCGGCGGATTTTGAATCCGCTGCGTCTACCATTCCGCCACTCGGGCCACCGGAAGCCGGTCTAGCGCCCCGCCGCGATCAAGACAAGAGCCTTGCGGGCGCTCAGAGATCGGCGGCGCTGAACGTGTCACAGGCGGCGATCGAACCGCTTTGGTAACCGGTCGCGAACCAGCGCTGGCGCTGCTCGGAGGTGCCGTGGGTGAATGTGTGCGGCATCGGCCGCTGGCCGGCATTGCGTTGCAGCGTGTCGTCGCCGATCTGCTTGGCGGCATTCATCGCCTCGGCCACGTCGCCCGGTTCGATCGAGCCGAACCGCTCGTTCGCATGGCGCGCCCAGACACCCGACAAGCAGTCGGCCTGCAACTCGATCCGGACCGAGATCGCGTTCGAATCGGCCTCGCTCGCCCGTTGGCGAATCTTGTTGGCCTCGCCAAGGATGCCAAGCTCGTCCTGCACGTGATGCGCGATCTCGTGCGCGACCACATAGGCCGCGGCGAAATCGCCCTTGGCGCCCATGCGCTGCGCCAGCGTGGTGAAGAAGTCGGTGTCGAGATAGGCCTTCTTGTCGAGCGGGCAGTAGAACGGTCCTGTGGCACCCGAGGCATTGCCGCAAGGCGATTGCGTTACCTGCTTGAAGAGCACGAGCGTCGAGGGCGTGTAGGTCGCGCCGAGTTCCTGCGCGAAAATGTCACTCCAGATTTCCTCGGTATCTGCCAGCGTCACCGACACGAACTCGCCGGCCCGCATGTCGGCCTCTGTCAGGTCGCCAGACTGGGTCGACCCGCCGATCGGCGCCCCGCTCAATAGCGGCGTCACGTCGATGCCGAGAAAGTAGCCGATCGCCAGCACCGCCAGCATCCCGCCAAGCCCGAGCCCCCCGGCGCGGCCCGCGCTCATCCGGCGCCGGTACTCGATATTGCCACTGCCGCGACGCCCCTGCCACTTCATGTCGAAAGCCCCCCGTACCGGACCGATTACCCCTGACCGGGAAACACTAACCGGTTATTGGCGGCCCCGGAAGTCCCGACGCGCTTGACCTCGGGAGGGCCGCGTGGCCTAAGGGCGGGGCGCCGCTTTGGGCGCGGTGCCGAAGCGGGCCGGGCATGTTTCGCAAACTCTACTACTGGACCTTGTCCTGGGCACGCTCGCGCCACGCGCCGACGGCGCTCGGCGCGGTATCCTTCGTCGAAAGCTCGGTCTTTCCGATCCCGGCCGACGTCCTTTTCATCCCGATGTGCGCGGCCAAACCCGAGCGGGCGATGTCCTACGCCTTCCTCGCGACCGTGACCTCTGTGCTTGGCGGCATTCTCGGCTGGGCCATCGGGTATTACGCCTTCGACTACATTGCCGCGCCGACCCTCGAGTTCTACGGCAAGCTCTCAGCGTTCGAGGAGTTGCGCGCGACGGTGCGTGCCGATGTCTGGCTGATCCTCCTGTTGCTGGTGACCTCCGGCCTCTCGCACCTGCCGCCGATGAAGGTGGTGACGATCCTCTCGGGCGTCGTCGGCTTCAACCTCTGGCTCTTCATCCTCTCGGCCATCGTCGCGCGCGGTGCCCGCTTCTACGGCCTCGGCTGGCTGCTCCGGCGCTACGGGGTGTCGATCCTCGCCTTCATCGAACGGCGGCTTATGTGGATCGCCGGGGCGGTCCTCCTGATCGCCACGACAGCGTGGTTCGTGCTGAGGTCGCACGCATGACACGCGCCGCGCAACTCGCCTTTCTCGCCGCCGCCGGTTCCGCCGCGCTCCTCCTTGGCGCGTTCTTCTTCCAGATGCTCGGCTACGCACCCTGCAAGCTCTGCCTCTGGCAACGCTGGCCGCACGGGGCGGCCATCCTGATCGGCGTGGCGCTCATCGTTACCGGCCGGCGCGGACTGGCCTGGGCCGGCGCGCTCGCCGCCGCGACGACCGGCGGGCTCGGCATCTACCATACCGGCGTCGAACAGGGCTGGTGGCAGGGGCCCGACACCTGCACCTCGGGCGGCGGCCTCGCCGGCTCGGCCGAGGATCTTCTCAACCAGATCATGGAGGCGCCGCTCGTCCGCTGCGACGAGGTCGCCTGGACCTTCGCGACCCTCTCGATGGCCACGTGGAACGCGATCCTCTCCTTCGCGCTCGTCGCACTCTGGATCGCCGCCGCCCGCCGCGACTAACGTCGCCCGGCGCGCCGGGTGGAGAGCAGCAGGCTCGTCTCGCTCGCCAGCACGCCCTCGTAGCCGCGCACCTTCAGAAGCACGGCGTCAAGGTCTTCCAGCGTCCGGGTGCCAAGCTCCGCGATCAGGTCCCAGCGGCCGTTGGTCGAATGCACCGCCGTGACCTCCGGCAGTCCGGAAAGCCGGGCGATGATCCGTTCGGTGCCGCGCCCCTCGATGGCGATCATCATCAGCCCCCGGACCGGCATCGCCGTCAGGTCGCCGCGGGTGATCACGGTGAAGCCCTGGATTTCGCCGCGGTTCTGCAACCGCTCCATCCGCGCCGTCACCGTCGCCCGCGCCAGCCCGAGCTGTGCCGCGAGATCGGAGAACGAGGCCCGCCCGTCACGCCGGAGCGCGGCGATCAGGGCCTGATCGGTATCGTCCAGATCGCTCATCATCCCCGCCATTTTGCCAATTCGCTTGCGCAATATGATAATAGCGACGCTTTTCTCCGGCGCAATCCGGCAAGACACTCGCCTGACCCGAATCCCGAACCGAGCGAAAGAGCCATGACCCAGACCTCGATCCTGATCGGCGCGCCGATCGACAGCGGCCAGAAACGCGAAGGCTGCCTGATGGGGCCCGCCGCTTACCGGGTCGCGGGGCTTGCGCAAAGCCTCGAGGCACTTGGCAGGCCGGTCGCCGACTGGGGCGACGTGACCCCGGCGCCCTTGCGCGACGTGACCTGCCCCAACCCGGCCGTCCACCATCTTGCCGAGGCCGTCGCCTGGACCGAGGCGCTGGCGGCGCGCGCCGAAGAGGCGATGGCGCAGGGCCTGCCGATCTTCCTCGGCGGCGACCATTCGCTCTCGCTCGGCTCGGTCGCCGGCGTCGCGGCCTACGCGAAGAAGCAGGGCCGGCCGCTCTTCGTCCTCTGGCTCGACGCCCATTCCGACTACCACACGCCGCTCACCACCCAGTCCGGCAATCTCCACGGCACGCCGGTCGCCTATATCGCCGGGCGGAGCGGCTTCGACGCATTTCCGACCTTCCCCGCGCCGGTCCCGGCCGAACGGATCTGCCTTTACGGCATCCGCTCGGTCGACAGTGCCGAGCATTCCGGCCTGCTCGATACCGACGCCACGATCTGCGACATGCGCGTCCTCGACGAACGCGGCATCGTCGCGCCCTTGCGCGAATTCCTCGACACGGTGCGCGCCGCCAACGGACTGCTCCATGTCTCGCTCGACGTCGATTTCCTCGACCCCTCGATCGCCCCGGCCGTCGGCACCACCGTTCCCGGCGGAACCACCTTCCGCGAGGCGCATCTGGTGATGGAGCATCTGCATGAAAGCGGACTTGTCACCTCGCTCGACCTTGTCGAGCTCAACCCCTTCCTCGACGAACGCGGCCGCACCGCTCGCCTGATGGTCGAACTCGTCGGTTCCCTGATGGGCCGCAAGGTCTTCGACCGCCCCACCCGGAGTTTCGGATAATGGCCCTCAATATCGTTCCTTTCGTCAGCGTAGACAACATGATGAAGCTCGTTCTTCATCTTGGACCTGAACGCGTGATGACCGAGATCGCCGGCTATATCGAGGAGGATTTCCGGCGCTGGGAAAGCTTCGACAAGACCCCGCGCGTCGCCTCGCATTCCGATGTCGGGGTGATCGAGTTGATGCCGACCTCCGACGGCGAGATGTACGGCTTCAAATACGTGAACGGCCACCCGAAGAACACCAAGGAGGGGCTGCAGACCGTCACCGCCTTCGGGCTTCTGGCCGAAGTCCAGACCGGCTACCCGATCCTCCTGACCGAGATGACGATCCTGACGGCACTCCGCACCGCCGCGATGTCGGCGCTCGCCGCCAGGCACCTCGCGCCCCAAGGCGCCACCACGATGGCGCTGATCGGCAACGGTGCGCAGGCCGAGTTCCAGGCACTGGCCTTCCACGCGATCTGTGGTGTGACGCACGTCCGGCTCTACGATATCGACCCGGTCGCGACCGAAAAATGCGCAAGAAATCTCAGCGGTTCCGGTCTAAAGCTCACGCGGTGCGCGAGCGCCGAGGCGGCGATGGAGGGCGCGCAGATCATCACCACCTGCACCGCCGACAAGCAACTCGCGACGATCCTGACCGACAACATGGTCGGCCCCGGAACCCATATCAACGCGGTCGGCGGCGACTGCCCCGGCAAGACCGAGCTTCACCGCGACATCCTCCTGCGCTCGGCGATCTTCGTCGAATACCCGCCCCAGACCCGCATCGAGGGCGAGATCCAGCAGCTCGCCCCCGACCACCCGGTGACCGAACTCTGGCAGGTCATCACCGGCGCCGCAATGGGCCGCACGGACGCCCGCCAGATCACGCTCTTCGACTCGGTCGGCTTCGCGATCGAGGATTTCTCGGCCCTCCGCTATGTCCACGACCAGTTGAAGACCCTGCCCTACAGCGAACCGCTGGACATGATCGCCGACCCCGACGACCCGCGCGACCTTTACGGGATGCTCCTGCGGGCCAAGGCCAGGGCGGCCTGACGGGCGAGCGATGCGCGGTTAGGCAAGCGGCGGCAGGGCAAATTCGTCGTCGGACTTGCGGCGCACGCGTTCCGCCGCAGCATAGATGACGAAGCCCACCTGCTGGTCCACGGTCCGCATCAGGATCGCGGCCAGCCAGCCGGGAATGCCCGTGATTCCCGTCAGCCCGGTCTGTTCAAGGAAACCCTCGATCCCGGCGGTACAAAGCGCGGAGTTCCGGGCATCGTCGAGCGTCACGGAAAACTTTTCCTGCCGGGCGATCAGCCGCGACGCCGTACGCTCCACCTCATCCCAGTTCTGCCGGACGGCACGACGGAGCGACCAGGCCGCCTGCGCCTCCTCGGTTGCGGCAAGCGGATCGCTTTCCAGTGAATGATAGCCATAACGATGATCCTCGCGCCGGACGAACCACATCGGCCGTCCGCGAAAGTCCATCCCCCGAAGTGCGATGACGCGCCCGCCGTCGAAGCTGACCCGGTGGCCCTGGTCGAGGTACATTTTTACCCAGTTTTCATTGTGCGGAACGATCGCATCCGACCCGGCGATGATCTCGCGATCAATAAGCGAGGTCATCGGGCGCAACTTGGCCAGGCCGAGCCGGAGTTTAAAATGCTTTTGCGATTTGTCGAGTTTCACGGATTTCGCGCCCCCGCGCCCAATATATCGAACTGAAATACGAAGCGGCATGACGGCCGCCGCCGATACTCTGCGTCCAAAATCGGGTCCGGACATATGCCAACGGGTATAAAACGTTGGCGAATGCGCCTAGATTTCGCGCACCGGCGGCGTGAGATCGCGGATCAGCAGCGCGAGGGAGCGTTGGTCGCGCGCGCCGGTCTTGTCGAAGATCGCCGACAGTTGCACTTTCACGGTGCCCTCGACCACGCCATTCGACAGGGCGATTTCCGGCCGGAGCATCCCGCTCGAGATCTGCCCCGCCACACGCTTTTCGGCCGCTGTCAGACCAAAGAGCGCCGCCACCGCGTCAAGGCCCGAGAGCTGTGTCCTGCCGGGGCGCACGATAAAGATCGCCGCCGCGGCACGGGCATTCACCCGCACCGACAGGTCCCGGCGGGCCAGCGGCATGACGTGCGCGACCGCGACATCGAGCCCCGGCGTCATGGGCACCCCCAGACCAGCGGTCCCGAGTAACAATTCGCTCGTCCGTCCAAGACTGACGGCCATCTCGACCGCGGCGCGCGCCATCGGCCAGTGCAGGGTCAGGGTCGCACGATGGGTAGAGACCAGCCCCCTTTCGCGCAGCAGGTCTTCGGCTTCGCCATTGGCGTAAAGAACCTTCATTGCCGCATCGACGACCACGACGGCGCAACTCAGCCTGTCGAGGAGTTCGGCGAAAAGATCGACATGGCCACGCCGTTCGTCGACAAGATTGCTGATCGTGATCGCCCGGCGAACATGCGGCGCGAGTTCGGCGACATCGGCAAGATCGCCGTCCGAGATCTGTGGCCGGTCACACCCGGTGACGATCACCAGATTTCCCGCCGCGTCGACCTGCCGGAGGACGGGCAGCCAGATGCAATCGTCGATCCCGTTCGGAATGGCCCAGTCACGGTTCAGCGCTGATGACCGCCAGCGGTTCTGTGTTTCCGGGCCCTGAATCTCATAGAAACGGTCGACGGTCAGCGGGATGTCCACCTCAAGCCGCGGGATCGCCTCGACAAAGGGTAACTCGCTCATCCCCCGTTTCAGGAGCGGCTCGACGATTGCGGGGTTCCCCCAGGACTCTGTGTGGATGATGCGGCCGTCACGCGGGTCGGTCACCGCCAAAAGGCCGATGACACCCGAGAACATCTGGCAAAAACCGCCCAGGACATCGCCCCAGCCGTCCGGATCGGCCACGCTGTCATAGACCTGGCCAACCAGCGAAAGCGTTCCTGAACCCCGCTCACCACCAACCAACCGCTCACCCCACCCGACGACCACTTATCTGCACTTGCACGGTGGATCAGAGTACGGCGACTGACGTTAGGTCAAGCAGTTTCTCCCTCATCGCTGAACTTGCAGAAACTGCGCCCTGGCCACCGCGCATGCGGCTTGCGTGCTCCTTCGTAACATTCTATCTCGCGGCCATGACACATGTGCATCAACGCCTCCTCATCATCGACTTCGGCAGCCAGGTCACGCAGCTCATCGCGCGGCGCCTGCGCGAGCTGAACGTCTACTGCGAAATCCACCCGTTCAACCGGGTGGACGACGCCTTCCTGAAGGCCTTCGCCCCGAAGGCGGTGATCTTCTCCGGCGGCCCCGCCTCGGTTTTCGCGACAGGCGCGCCGATGCCGCCCGCGTCGGTCTTCGACCTCGGCGTGCCGATCCTCGGCATCTGCTATGGCCAGCAGGTGATGATGCACCTCCTCGGCGGCAAGGTCGAGCGCGGCCACGGCACCGCCGAATTCGGCCGTGCCTATGTGACGCCCGCCGCCGGAACGCTCCCGATCCTCGACGGCTGGTTCGCGGATGGGCGCGAGCAGGTATGGATGAGCCACGGCGACCATGTCAGCGCGATCGCGCCGGGGTTTGAGGTCTACGGCACCTCGCCCAACGCGCCCTTCGCCATCACCGCCGACCCGAAACGCCATTTCTACGCCGTCCAGTTCCACCCCGAGGTGCATCACACCCCGAAGGGCGCGAAGCTTTACGAGAATTTCGTGCGTCTCGCGGGCTTCACCGGCGACTGGACGATGGGCGCCTACCGCGAGGACGCGATCCAGAAGATTCGCGACCAGGTCGGCGACCAGAAGGTGATCTGCGGCCTCTCTGGCGGGGTCGACAGCTCCGTCGCCGCCGTCCTCATCCACGAGGCGATCGGCGACCAGCTCACCTGCGTCTTCGTCGATCACGGCCTTCTCCGGCTCGGTGAGGCGGAAGAGGTGGTTGCCATGTTCCGCGACACCTACAACATTCCCTTGATCCATGCCGACGAAAGCGACCTCTTCCTCGGTGCGCTCGAAGGCGTCTCGGACCCTGAGGTGAAGCGCAAGACCATCGGCAAGCTCTTCATCGACGTCTTCCAGAAGCACGCCCACGCGGTCGGCGGCGCCACCTTCCTCGCGCAGGGCACGCTCTACCCCGACGTGATCGAAAGCGTCAGCTTTTCCGGTGGCCCCTCGGTCACGATCAAGTCGCACCACAATGTCGGCGGATTGCCGGAAAAGATGGGAATGAAGCTCGTCGAACCGCTGCGCGAGCTTTTCAAGGACGAAGTCCGCGCCTTGGGCCGTGAGCTTGGCCTGCCCGAGGCATTCATCGGCCGCCATCCCTTCCCCGGCCCCGGCCTCGCAATCCGCTGCCCGGGCGAGATCAGCCGCGATAAGCTCGAGATCCTGAGGAAGGCCGACGCGGTCTATATCGACCAGATCCGCAAGCACGGGCTTTACGACGAGATCTGGCAGGCCTTCGTGGCGATCCTGCCGGTCCGAACCGTCGGCGTGATGGGCGATTACCGCACATACGACTACGCCTGTTCCTTGCGCGCAGTGACCAGCGTCGACGGCATGACGGCGGACTATTACCCCTTCACTCACGAATTCCTCGGCGAGACCGCGACGCGCATCATCAACGAGGTGCAGGGCATCAACCGGGTGATGTACGACGTGACCTCGAAGCCGCCCGGCACGATCGAGATGGAATGAGCGGTCGCGGCCCTCACACCCGCGCCGGGGGCTTTCCCGGGCGCGCCGCCTGCCCTATCCTCAGGCCATGGCGCGCGTGACCCTCTCGGGCTTTCTCATCTGCCGGACCCTCGAAGAGGCCGACCGGGTCTCCGAGCTTTTGCGCGACCATATCCGCCTGACCCGCGCCGAACCGGGGTGCCTGCGCTTCGAAGTTCTGCGCTCGCATTCCGACCCGACCCGCTTCGCCGTCAGCGAGACCTTCCGCGACCGCACGGCGTTCGAGGCCCATCAGGCCCGCGCCGCGACGACGATCTGGGCACGCGCCACCAAGGGCATCCCGCGCGAATACGAGATCAGGGAAGAAACCGCCTAGCTTCCGTAGATCGCCCGGACATAGCCCTTGGTCTCGGCATAGGGCGGCACGCCGCCGTGTTTGGCGACCGCTTCGGGTCCGGCATTGTAGGCGGCCAGCGCCAGCTTCCAGTCGCCGAACCGGTCGTACATCATCCGCAGGTACCGCGCCCCGCCTTCGAGGTTGTCATGCGGATCGGTGGCATTGACCCCGAGCCGCCGCGCCGTCGCCGGCATCAGCTGCGCCAGCCCCGTCGCTCCCTTGAGTGACACCGCCTGCGGGTTCCAGCCGCTTTCCTGCTGCACGAGCCGCAGGAACAGATCCTCAGGCACCCCGTGCCGCCGCGCCGCATCCTTGGCGGCGTCGAGATAAAGCCCGCGGTAGCGCCCCGAATAGCTCGGGATCGCGGCCGGAGCGGTTCCGGCCTTGCCATGCGGCGTCAGCTTCACCGAGGCGGAATATTGCGTCGCCGCCCGTGTATCGAGAACGGACGTCTGCTTGCGGAACATCGCCAGCCGGGATGTCGCGGCGCTGCCGAAGGCGAGCCCTTCGGCATGGAGCGTTCCGACATCGCCCGCCGCCCCCAGCGTGACCGCCAGGATCGCAACCATCGAAAATCGCATCGGTCCCCCGCCCAATTTCCCGCGCGCGACTATAGCGCAAAAAACCGAAGCGGCCAGCCCGAACCCGCCAGCGGGCTTTCAACCGGAGGCGGCCGCGACCTTCGGCCGGACGAGCGGGCCGTCGAGCAGTTCCTCGATCAGCAGGTTGACGAGTTGCCCGCGCCCCGGAACCCCGGCCTTGCGGTAGATTGCGTTGAGATGGGTCTTGACCGTCCCCTCGGCCGAGCCGCGCAAGGCGGCGATCTCGGCGATGGAGAAGCCCTTGATGGTAAAGGCCGCCACATCGGCCTCGGCCGGGGTCAGGCGCCAGTCGTCGAAATAACCCTCCATCACCTCGTGCAGCGCGCCCGAGGCCGCCGACAGGGCGCGATCGGCATGGGCCTGCCGGCGCAACATCCGGACAAGATAGGCGCCCTCGAACACGACCCCCGCGGCGAGGCCGAGATTGGCGAGGATCTCCATCACGAAATGCGGCCGGATCCACATGGAGGACGGCTCGGCGATCAAATCGCTGATCATGTCCAACAGGAAGAAGGTCGCGCAGAACCCCTGGAGCAGCATCAGGACCAGAACCGCCGATACCTTGGTGCGCTCCGGTCGTTTCGCCTCGGTCATTCCTTCTCCCCTGCTTCAGGCATCGATTTGTAGCCCGTCAGCATCGAATACGGAAGATTGATCGCCAGCCGCCGGCTTTCGAAGATCACCGCCGCGACATGGGCCGCAACCGAGAGTTCCGCCCAGGTCACTGCCAACTCGTGCAGTTCCTCGACCCATTTAACACCGAAGAAGGCCAGTGTCGTCATCAGGTAACCGCTGACCCCGATGACGAGGATCGAGACGAGAAGGTTGTAGATCATCAGCGCGCCGAGCGGCGAATGGCCGATATGGGCGTGCCGCCGCCCGGTCGCCATGTCCTGCAGTTGCCCGCAGGCGGCCGCGATCGAAGGCGGGAAGTCCGAGAACCGCGCGTGGCGGGTGCCGACAAGGCCCCAGAGGATCCGGAGCCCGACGAGTGCCACGACCGCGTAGCCGATCCATTCGTGCAGCTTGCCCTCGGCATCGGTGAAGATCGCATTCGCGGTGAACCCGGCCACCAGCGACCAGTGAAAGATCCGCACGACCGGATCCCAGACCTTGACCTTGGTCATCATGACGTTCCCTTCCGGTATCCGGTGCCGGCGGCGGATTTGCGCCGCCGGCGGCATTCTGCTCAGCTCTGTTCCTTGGTCCGGACGATCTTCAGTTCGCCGTCGAGGTAAATTTCGTACATCTTGCCGTCCTTGACCGCGTAGACCTCGATCATCCCGTCCTCGCGGTCGATCTTGCGCACCTCGTAGCCCTCGGCGGTCAAGTCGGCGGTGACCTTCTCGCGCATCGCGGCATCGGTCATCGAACCGGCGAGGGCCGGAAGGCCAAGGCCGAAGATCAGCGCTGTGGCCGCCGCCAGGGTCTTCATACGTGTCATGTGTCGTTCCTCCGTCTGCCGGGGCACTGCGCACCGGCTTCCTGCGCCCCATATGCGGCCCTGTCCGGGCCTTGCCCATCGGCCGGAAGGGGCAGAGCCGGGTCTCTTGACGGCGTGCAACCCGGGTTAGAGGCCCGGTCCGGCGCCGGTACAGGTCCGAATTAGAAGAATATTAACCATGAGTGCTTTTCTTGGCCGGAACCGGATGGTCTAACGGGGGCCAAAGGGAATCGTGACGAGGAGGTCCGCATGGCGGGGTCAGTCAACAAGGTCATTCTGGTCGGCAATCTCGGCCGCGACCCGGAAGTGCGCTCGTTCCAGAACGGCGGCAAGGTCTGCAACCTTCGGATCGCGACATCCGAATCCTGGCGCGACCGCACGACCGGCGAACGCAAGGAGCGGACCGAATGGCACTCGGTCGCGATCTTTTCCGAACCGCTCGCCAAGATCGCGGAGCAATATCTGAAGAAGGGCTCGAAGGTCTATATCGAGGGCCAGTTGGAAACCCGGAAGTGGCAGGACCAGAGCGGCGCCGACCGCTACACGACCGAGATCGTGCTGCGCCCCTATCGCGGCGAACTGACGCTGCTCGACGGCCGCGAGGGCGGATCGGGCGGCGGTGGTGGCGGCGGCGGATATGACGACGACCGGTCGGGCGGCGGATATGGCGGCGGCTCGGGCGGCTATGGCGGTGGCGCGTCCGGCGGCGGCAGTGCGTCAGGCGGCGGCCGGCCCGATCTCGACGACGAAATCCCGTTCTGACGGGAATACGGACAGCGACATTCGGCGGCGAAGTCTGGCACCGGGACGATCTTTCCCAAAGTGAGAAGGGCCGCGCCCGACCCTGGGTGGGCGCTTTGCGGAGGGTGAGCAAGGCGCTTTATGCCGCCAGATGCCTCCGACCGAAGTCATATGCCTGACGTCGCAATGCGCCCTCCCGGTGGGAGGGTCGGGCGCGGCCCGGGCTGGTCGCCCGCGCCAGACGGGTGGAGAGCGCGCGTTTCGTTCTGAACAAGGCCCAATGCCGTCCCCGCGATGGTGTCCCCGCCACAGTCCACCCCCGGCACCACATCCCGGCTCAACGTCGGCGGAGCGCCTCGTCCAGAACCGACAGGACCGCCGCCCCCTCGACATCGCTTGCGACGAAAGCCGCGCCGATGCCGCGCGCCAGGATGAAACGCAGGCGGCCGTCCACCACCTTCTTGTCCTGCGCCATCAACGCCATCAGCGCCTCCGCCCCCGGCAGATCGCCGGGAATGTCGGCCAGATCGGTCTTCATGCCCATCGCCTTCAGATGCGCCCTGACCCGGCTCGGCGCTTCCTGGCTGCAAAGGCCGAGGCGCTGCGACAGCTCGAAGGCCAGCGCGCAGCCGATCGCCACGCCCTCGCCGTGCAGCAGCCGGTCGGAATAACCCGTCGCAGCCTCAAGCGCGTGGCAGAAGGTGTGGCCGAGGTTGAGAAGCGCCCGGTCGCCCTCCTCCGTCTCGTCGCGCTCGACGATGCGGGCCTTCATCTCGACCGAGCGGCGCACTGCGTGTTGGCGGGCGCCCCTGTCGCCGGCAGCAAGGGCGGGACCGTTCGCCTCGAGCCAGTCGAAGAATCCGGCATCGCCGAGAAGTCCGTATTTCACCACCTCGCCGTAGCCCGAGAGGAAATCGCGGGCCGGCAACGTGTCGAGCACGCCGATATCGGCGAGCACCAGCGCCGGCTGGTGAAAGGCGCCGATCAGGTTCTTGCCGTGGACCGAGTTGATGCCGGTCTTGCCGCCGACCGAACTGTCGACCTGGGCGAGCAGGCTGGTCGGGATCTGCACGAAGCGCACGCCGCGCCGGAGCACGGCGGCCGCGAACCCGCCAAGATCGCCGACGACACCGCCGCCAAGGGCCACGACGATATCGCGCCGCTCCACCTTCTCGGCCAGAAGCCAGTCGACGGCGCGGGAAAACTGCGGCCAGCCCTTCGTCGCCTCGCCAGCGGGTAGTGCCAGCGCGGTCATCGCGATATCGCCGAGACCCTCGCGCAAGGCGTCGAGATGAATCGCGGCGACGGTCTCGTCGGTCAGGACGGCGACGCGGCGGCGATACAGGAGCGGGCCGATCTCCGCCCCCGCGCGCGCCAGAAGCCCGGCCCCGATCCGCACGTCATAGCTCCGCGCCCCAAGCGCCACCCGGACGTTGTCGATGTTCCCGGTCATGTCGTCTCCAGAATGTCAGGCCGTTCCGCCAGTGCGGATATGACCTTTTCGGCCATCTCGTCGACCGAATAATGCGGCCTCGATTCGACCGTGATCTCCGCCTCCGCATAGATGTCTTCGCGCGCGTCGAGCAATTCGGCCAGCGTCGCCCTCGGGTCGGGCGTCCGCAGCAGGGGCCGCGTGGTCTTGTGCCGGACCCGTTGCCACAAAAGGTCGAGATCGGCCTTGAGCCAGACCGCGACGCCCTTGCCGGCGATCATCGCCCGGTTACGGTCGGACAGGAACGCGCCGCCGCCGGTCGACAGAATGCACGGCCGGCCCGACAGGAGCCGCGCCAGAACCTCGGCCTCGCGCGCACGAAAGAAGGTCTCGCCGTCGCGCTGGAAGATGTCGGCCACGCTCATGTTGGCGGCGCGCTCGATCTCGTCGTCGGAATCGAGGAAATCGACGCCGAGCATCCGGGCCAGCGCGTTTCCGACCGCGGTCTTGCCTGCCCCCATCATGCCGATCAGCACGATCGTCTTTTTCAGTCTGCGCCTCAAACGCCTTTTCCCTGCCTCATCTTCACGCGCACCGCCCGCCTTGCCGGCGCCGGCACGGCGACCTCCTGCCCAATATGCAACTTTCTGCCCTGAATGGCGTGAACTCGCCACAAAAGCCATATATAATCCGATCGTTCGCGCCCGACTTGCGCGGCCGACGACTAACCTGACCCGTCCGAGGCAGGGGGCAGGACCAACAAGAACGAACAAGAACACGGCAGGACCCAATGTTGCGCATTCTCAAAATCCTCTTCGTCCTCGCGCTGCTCGGCTTTGCCGGATTGACAGGATATGCTTATCTTGGCGACATGACCCCGGATCGGGTCGAGAAATCAGAACCGGTCGAGTTGAATGTCAACAGGTAGGACGGGCGCCCTTTTGCCCGCGTTTCTTTTCGCCGCAACGGGGCTTCACGCCGAATCCCACGGGTCGGAGCCGCTTTCGGCAATCGACTGGTTATCGCGATCCGTGGCGACCCCGGCGGCGATGCCTTTGCCGCCCTCGGTCTCGATCGAGCCGCCGGTGGCCTCCGACATCACCCGCGATCCGATCACGGTCATGCCGCTCGACGCGCCGTCGCTCGACGCGATCGGGCTGCTTCCGGTGGCGCGGACCGGGCTGCCGCGTGATCTCTGGGGCACCACCGCGTCGTCCGAGCTTGCGCGGCTCATCCGGGCCGAACGTGTCGACGCGCTACCCGCGATGCAGGCGTTTCTCTATATGCTCCTGCTGGCCGAACTGGCGCCGCCGCTCGATTCCGATATGCGCGGGGAGCTGTTCCTTGCCCGCATCGACAAGCTTCTCGATCTTGGCGCGCTCGATCCCGCGCTGGCGCTGCTTGAACAGGTGGAGACGCCGCAGGCAGAGCCGTTCCGTCGCTGGTTCGACATCGCGCTTCTTACCGGGCAGGAGGATCGCGCCTGCGAGGTGATGCGTGAAACCCCGGATATCGCGCCGACCTTCCCTGCCCGCGTCTTCTGCCTCGCGCGGGGCGGCGACTGGAACGCGGCGGCGCTGTCGCTGCGCACCGGCGAGGCGCTGGGCTATATCGACCCTGACATGTCCGCCCTTCTCGAACGCTTTCTCGACCCCGAGCTTTTCGAGGGCGAGGCGGATCTGCCGATGCCCGCCCGCCCGTCGCCGCTGGTCCTGAGGCTGATGGAAGCAATCGGGCAGCCATTGCCGACGACGACGCTGCCGGTGGCCTTCGCGCAGGCGGACCTGCGGTCAAACGCCGGCTGGAAGACGCGGCTCGAGGCCGGCGAGCGGCTGGCGCGCAGCGGCGCGATCGAGCCGAACCGGCTGCTTGGCCTTTACACCGAACGGAAAGCAGCCGCCTCAGGCGGGGTCTGGGAGCGGGTATCGGCGATCCAGGCGCTTGACGCCGCCCTTGCTGTCGGCGCGCCGGATGCCGTCGCCCGCACCCTGCCCGCCGCCTGGCAGCGCGTGGCCGAAATGGAACTAGAAGTGCCTTTCGCCGCGTTATACGGGCGCCGGGTCGCGGACTTGGGTCTGACGGGGGCTGCCGGCGCACTCGCGTTCCGCATCGGGCTTTTGTCGGATGACTACGAAGCCGTCGCCCTCGCGCGGTCGCCTGCGGACGCAGAGGAACGCTTCCTCGTCGGACTGGCCACGGGAAGAAGCGCCGGCACCACGCCGAACGACCAGATGGGCGCGGCGATCCACGCGGCCTTCGCGACCGAGGCGGGGCGTTCGCCCGAATTCGCCGAGCTCGTCGCCGAAAAGCGCCTTGGCGAGGCGCTGCTCCTGACCGTCGACCGGATTACCGACGGCGTGCGCGGCAACCTGCGCAGCATCACCGAGGGGCTGCAATTCCTGCGCGGCGTCGGGCTCGAATCCACCGCGCGGCGCACGGCGCTGGAACTCGTCCTGCTCGAGCGACGGGGCTGAGGCATGGCGGCCCTACCGGCGGCGGCGGCACGATGGATCTCGGCCTTCCTCGAATCGCAGGCGGCCGAACTTGACGCGGCGCGCAACACGCTCCTTGCCTATGGCCGCGACCTCAAGGATTTCTCCGCCTGGCTGGAACAGAAATCGAAGGATTTCGCCGGCGCGTCACGGGCCGATGTCGAAGCCTACCTCGTTTCCTGCGAGGCCGACGGCTTGTCGCGCGCCACCCGCGCGCGACGATTGTCCGCGATCCGCCAGCTTTACCGCTTCGCCTATGAGGAAGGCTGGCGCACCGACAACCCGGCGATCCAGATCAGCGGGCCGGGCAAGGCCAAGCGCCTGCCGAAAGTGCTGAGCGTGGAGGAGGTCGACCAGCTCCTGACCGCGAGCCGCAACAGAGGGCGCGGCGCGTTCGAGCGGTTGCGGACCGTCTGCCTGATGGAACTCCTCTACGCGACCGGAATGCGGGTCAGCGAACTCGTCAGCCTGCCGGTTGCCGCCGCGCGGGGCGATCCGCGGATGCTTCTGGTCCGGGGCAAAGGCGGCAAGGAACGGATGGTGCCGCTTTCTTCCCCGGCCCGCGCGGCGCTTGCCGAATGGCTTGCCGTCCGTGACGCCGCCGAAGAGGCGGCCCGGATCGAGGCGCGTGTTCCCCCCGCCCGCCACCTCTTTCCGGCGCGGGGCCGCGAGGGGCACATGACCCGGCAGGCGTTCCACGGCCTTCTGAAGGACCTCGCCGTAGCCGCCGGGATCGCGCCGGCACGGGTCACGCCGCATGTCCTTCGTCACGCCTTCGCGACCCATCTTCTGGCCGGCGGCGCCGATCTCAGGGTGATCCAGACGCTTCTTGGTCACGCCGATGTCTCGACCACCGAGATCTATACCCATGTGCTCGACGAACGGCTGCGCGACCTCGTGCTCGACCACCACCCGCTCGCGCGCGGCGGGGGCTGAGCCGGCCGTCTACGGGCATCTTGAAGGCAGACCGCCGCTCGCCCATAAACGGCGAAGATCAAAAGGACGGGTCCGATGACCAGCACCGACGTTTTCGACAGCGCTTTCTGGCTGACTTCGGGCGCGATTCTCGCGCTTCTCCTCCTCTCGGCCTTTTTCTCGGGGTCCGAGACCGCCCTGACGGCGGCGTCGCGCGGAAAGCTCCGGGCGCAGGCCGACAAGGGCAGCGTCGGCGCCGAGACCGCGCTCAAGGTGACCGAGGACGGCGAAAAGCTGATCGGCGCGATCCTCTTGGGCAACAACGTCGCCAATATCCTTTCCGCCGCCCTCGCCACCGCGCTTTTCTCGCGGATCTTCGGGGCCAACGGGGTGGCGGTCGCGACGCTGGTGATGACCGCGCTGGTGCTGGTTTTCGCCGAGGTGCTGCCGAAGACCTACGCGATCACCGCGCCCGAAACCGCGGCAGCCCGCGTGGCCCGGCCGATCCGCTTTCTCATCCTCGTCCTCACGCCGATCGTCACGCTGGTGCGGATGATCGTTCGGGGGCTCTTGATGCTCTTCGGCGTGCGGACCGATCCCGACAGCCACATCCTCAGCTTCCGCGAGGAGATCGTAGGTGCGCTGGCGCTCGGCCATTCCGAAGGGGCGGTTATGAAGGAGGACCGCGACCGGCTGCTTGGCGCGCTCGACCTTTCAGACCGCACGGTCGAGGAGATCATGCGTCACCGCAGCCAGATCGAGATGCTCGACGTCACCACCCGGCCGGACGAACTTATCTCGCGCGCGCTCGCCTCGCCGCATTCTCGGCTGCCGCTCTACCGGGACGAGCGGGAGAACGTCGTCGGCGTGATCCACGCCAAGGACCTCCTGCGCGCGGTCGAACGTTTCCTGCGCACCGGCGACGGCCAGCTCGACTCGATCAGCGACCTCGACATCCTGAGCGTCGCCAAGCCGCCCTATTTCGTGCCCGAGACGACGCCGCTCGACGAGCAGATGCGCGAATTCCTGAAACGGCGCACCCATTTCGCGCTGGTCGTCGACGAATACGGCGACCTGCGCGGCCTCATCACGCTCGAGGATATCATCGAGGAGATCGTGGGCGAGATCACCGACGAGTTCGACATCGACGCCGAGCATCCGCTGAAGCGGAGCGAGGCGGGCGACTGCATCGTCGACGGCGCGATGACGATCCGTGACCTCAACCGCGCAACCGACTGGACGCTGCCCGACGACGAGGCCAACACCGTCGCCGGCCTCGTCATCCACGAAGCGCAGATGATCCCGGCCGAGGGCCAGGTCTTCTCGTTCCACGGCTTCCGCTTCGAGGTCCTCAGCCGCAAGGAAAACCGCATCACCCGGCTGAAGATCCGCCCGCTCTGA
>NCEA01000016.1:0-13132 GCA_002280515.1 Rhodobacterales bacterium 32-67-9 | reverse complement strand
GATGATGGAAATCTGAGCGTCCAGCCCCGCATCATCGACTACACCGATGAGTGTAAGAACATCGCCGCCACCGAAATCGAAGACGACGTCTCCACCAACAACCGACGCAAATGTGGAAACGATCTGGCTTGCGCTGAGCGTACCGATCCAGAGCGCATCGTCGAGCGAGAGGCGGTCGTTGTCCGCAAGCAAAAAGTCATTGACGTTGTCGACATTGAAACCGTCGTGGAAAATGAAGGAATCCGCTCCTGACCCGCCAATCAGCGTATCAGCGCCTGTGCCACCTTCAAGATAATCATTGCCCGCCCTGCCGTCCAAGAGGTCGTCTCCGCCATAGCCGCGCAGGAAGTTGTCGCCGTTCGTGCCCTTCAAGTCATCGCCGCCAGTATTGGACCCGTAGACGCGTTCAAAGCCCGATATCACGTCGTCTGCCGCCCAGCCGCCGGACAACGCATTGGTCAGCAAATCAACGCTCACGCCGCCCGACGAGTAATAGTAATTGACGTTGTCGATGCCATTGCCACCAATGAGCGTGTCCGCACCGTTTCCGACGAGCACGGTGTCATTGCCGTCGCCAAGATCGACATTGTCGTTGCCAGCACGGTCGAAGACGATGTCATTGCCACCATAGCCACGCAGGATGTTGTCGCCGTTCGTGCCCTTGAGAATGTCGTTGCCGACATTCGATCCGTAGACCCTCTCGAAGCCCGAGATTCTGTCATCCGCTGCCCAGCCGCCCGAAACGGTGTTGAAAAACAGGTCGACATTCACGCCGCTGGTCGAGCTGAAATAGCTGATGTTGTCGATGCCGCTCCCGCCGGCGATCGTATCTGCGCCCCCGCCGACGATCACCGTGTCATTCCCAGCCCCAAGGTCAACGTTGTCGTTGCCACCCCGGTCGTAGACGAGGTCGTTGCCGCCATAGCCGCGCAGGAAGTTGTCGCCGTTCGTGCCCTTCAAGACATCGCCGCCGGTATTGGACCCGTAGACGCGTTCAAAGCCCGATATCACGTCGTCCGCCGCCCAGCCGCCGGACAACGCATTGGTCAGCAAATCAACGTTCACGCCACCCGACGAGTAATAGTAATTGACGTTGTCGATGCCATTGCCACCAATGAGCGTGTCCGCACCGTTTCCGACGAGAACGGTATCATTGCCGTCGCCAAGATCGACATTGTCGTCGCCGGCACGGTCGAAGACGATGTCATTGCCGCCATAGCCGCGCAGGATGTTGTCGCCGTTCGTGCCCTTGAGAATGTCGTTGCCGACATTCGATCCGTAGACCATCTCGAAGCCCGAGATCGTATCACCAGCAGCCCAGCCTCCTGAAACGTAGTTGAAAAACAGGTCGACATTCACGCCACTGGTCGAGTTGAAATAGCTGATGTTGTCGATGCCGTTGCCGCCGGCGATCGTATCGAGGCCGCCACCCACCATCATTGTGTCATTGCCGTCACCGAGATTGATATTGTCGTGACCGCCCCGGTCGTAGACAAGATCGTCGCCATCGCCGGCATCGATCGTATTGTCCCCCCGGTTATCCCAGAGCATGTTGTTCTGGGCGTTTCCTGTCAGCATCAGGTTCGCAATGCCCAACAACTCCGCATCGGTGACGCCGGAAACGAGTGTAAGGTTGCCCGAGGTGCGGAACAGGTTCCCGTCGACGAGATCTAGCTTGACGTTACCTGCAGACAGATCGACCTGGACGACCGATACCGCACCCCCCACAGCTGTGACGTCCACGCTGACTCCGGCGGCCGGCGCCAATTTCAGCGCATATCCCCCCGCCGCCGCTGTCGAGGTCGAATTGGCACCGATCGCGAACCCGACTCCCGACAATCCTTCGCCGATCGAATAGAAATTGTCCCCGTCATTGTCGGAATAGGCGACACCCGTCAGGAAGACGTCGGTGCCGACCTGGCCGTAGTTTTGGGTCATTACGGCAGCATTGAACACCTGTCCGAGTGGCACATGAGTGATATGTCCCCAAGGTGAACTGGAGATTGTATAGGGAGCGTTCTGGATAGAAATGCCTGCTTCGCGTACGGCGCCGAAGAACAGCGCCTCACGATCGCTGGACCCGGGCGTGTTATCGACCGCATTCAGCATGATGAGGCGGAAAAGTTCGTCGGCCGCCGCTTCCTGCGTCGAGAACGTGTCGGCATTGACGACGCCGACGATCTCGGAAAATCCGAACCCGGATCCCCCAGGATACCCCGTTGAGCTAATCCGGTCGTCCGGCAGGCTGTTGCCAACGCCAATATGGCTGAGCGTACTGTTGTTGATCATCCAGGTGGTATGACCCGAGGCAGCGGTATCCAAGTCAAGGTTCGGCGCCAGAACTTCCTTGGCAGTCGAGGAAATCGTCCCGGCGGCCAGCCCGTCATTCAGTCCAATGCCCTGACTCGCCGCCTCGGAATCCGGATCGAGCCGTGCCCGGTTGATGAGTTCCAGCATGTACTGCTCTTGCGCACTCAAAGTCATCGCTATCGTTCTCCACAACAAGATCTGCCACGCGGACAGACAGACCACCTAGATTATCCCCGAAGGCTGAGTAGCATAGAATCATGACGCGGGAAGGACGAAATCCATCCTGTGGTCACACCTTGGAAAAGTCGCTCAACAGACCGTCCGAAGTCTGGCGGATCGTTGCCGTCCCGGAAACTCAGCGCGACTTGAAGAGCGAACCGAGGATGCCGCGGACGATGGCCTGGCCGGTCCTGGTGCCGAGTTGCCGCGCGAGGCTCTTGCCGAACGACGTGGCGATGCTGTCCGAGCGCGAGGAGCGGCGCGACGTGGAGCGCCCCGTGGTCTGCCCGTCGTAACGGCGGGCGGATTTCAGCTCGCGCTCCGCCTCCTTCTGCCGCTCTTCGTCCTCCTCGGCCTTCGCGGCGGCTTCGGCGGCCTCTTCGGCGCGGGCCTGGAGCCGCTCGAAGGCGGACTCGCGGTCGATCACCGTGTCGTATTTCCCGCCAAGCCCGGTCGCGGCGATGGCGGCGCGGCGTTCCTCGGGCGTGATCGGGCCAAGCTGGCTGGCCGGCGGCCGCACCAGCGTCCGCTGGACCAGCCCCGGCACGCCCTTGGCTTCGAGGAAGGAGGTGACCGCCTCGCCGGTGCCGACCTCCTTGATCGCGGTCTCGGTGTCGAAGGCGGGGTTCGGCCGGTAGTTCTGTGCCGCCCGGGCAAGATCCTTCTGGTCCTTCGCGGTAAAGGCGCGCAGCGCGTGCTGCACCCGGTTGCCGAGCTGCCCGAGGATGTCGTCAGGCACGTCGGCCGGGTTCTGGGTAATGAAATAGACCCCGACACCTTTCGACCGGATCAGCCGTGCCACCTGTTCGACCTTGTCAACCAGCGCCTTCGGCGCGCCGTCGAAAAGCAGATGCGCCTCGTCGAAGAAGAAGACGAACTTCGGCTTGTCGGGATCGCCGACCTCGGGCAGTTCCTCGAAGAGTTCGGAAAGCAGCCACAAGAGGAAGGTCGCGTAGAGCCGGGGCGAGGACATCAACGTGTCGGACGCGAGGATGTTCACCTGGCCGCGCCCGTCCGGCGCGATCCGCATCATGTCGGAGAGCGCAAGCGCCGGCTCTCCGAACAGCCGGGTACCGCCCTGGTTCTCCAGCACGAGAAGCTGGCGCTGGATCGCCCCCACGGTCGCCGGCGCGACATTGCCGTAGCGCAGCCCGATCTCGGCCGCGTTCTGGCCGATCCAGACCAGCATGGCCTGCAGGTCCTTGAGGTCGAGAAGCGGCAACCCCTCTTCGTCGGCGAGCCGGAAGGCGATGTTGAGCACGCCCTCCTGCGCTTCGCTGAGGTCCATCAGCCGGGCGAGCAGAAGCGGCCCCATCTCGGTCACGGTGGTGCGAATGGGATGGCCCTGTTCACCGAAAAGGTCCCAGAACGCAACCGGAAACGCCTGGTACGTAAGGTCGTAGCCGATGGTCGCGCAGCGCTTCATGAAGGCGTCGTGAAGCTTGGCGCCGGTTGATCCGGCCACCGCGAGGCCGGCCAGATCGCCCTTCACGTCGGAGAGGAAGACTGGCACGCCGGCAGCAGAAAAGCCTTCGGCGAGGATCTGCAAGGTCACGGTCTTGCCGGTGCCCGTCGCCCCCGCGATCAGACCGTGCCGGTTGCCGTATTTCAACAGGAGTTGCTGCGGCTCGGCATAGCCGTCGCCGCCACCTCCGACAAATATTCCGCCTTCCGTCAGCACTACGTCCCCCGTCACCATACTCGTTTCGGCAATACCATACATTCTTAACCCGGCCATGCCAGAGTCGAATGCATCCGGCAATGTGTCTCTTTCACCGGATGAGACTTCCTCCCTGTCAGACTGGCCGCGCCTCGGGCGCGGCATTTTTTTGTGCAAAATCAAATTTATGGAAGGTGCGATTTTTCCAGTTGACGCAATGGGTCGAACTGAATAGCGTTCGCGTCAATGACTAAGTCGGCCTGTCCGACAGGGAGCGAAAGAATTGGAAGGGCCCCTCTGGGGGCCCTTTTTTCGTCGTCTTTGCGGAACGGTGCGGACGGCTCTGGCGGAAAGCCGCTGGCCCGCGAAATCCCAGCTTTCTCCGCTGACACTCCCCAAGCGGCATGGTAAAGCCATCCGCGAAATTCCTGACGATGAATGGAAAGAAACATGTCCGCACTGACCAGATCGCTGCCCCTGATCCTCGCTCTTGCCCTGGCCGCACCGGCCATGGCGCAGGAAACGACGGCGCCGGCGGCCCCGGAGGCCGGAACGGCCGCCCCCGCTGAAGCGCCCGCCGCTGCACCGGCGGCAGCGGACGGTGTTGGCGAGCCCTATGTCGCGGAAACCTTCGGCGCCTGGCAACTGCGCTGCATCCGCACCGATGACGGGTCCGATCCCTGCCAGCTCTACCAGCTGTTGAAGGAGAAGGATTCCGACAAGCCGATCTCCGAGATCAGCCTTGTGGCCCTGGCCGACGGCGGCGAGGCGGTTGCTGGCGCGACGATCATCACCCCGCTCGAGACGCTGCTGACCCAGCAACTCAACATCACCGTCGATAGCGGCAAGACCAAGCGCTATCCCTTCACCTTCTGCACCGAGGTCGGCTGCGTCGCGCGCGTCGGCTTCACCAAGGAAGACATCGACGGGTTCAAGAAGGGCAATGTCGCGACGATCTCGGTGGTGCCGGTGGCCGATCCGTCGCGGACCGTGGATGTGGACATCTCGCTCAAGGGCTTCACCGCCGGGTTCGAGGCCGTGACCAAGGCCAACGCGCCGAAAAACTGACGCGGCAAAGCCGACGATCCGGCAAGGGCCGCCCTCGGGGGCGGCCTTTGTCATTCATGCCCAACGTTGTCAGGCGCGCCGGAGAGCGATGACCGCGTTCAGCCCGCCGAAGGCGAAGGCGTTGGAGAGGACCGCGCCGACCCTCGCCTCGCGCGCGACATTCGGCACGACATCGAGCGCACATTCCGGGTCCGGCTCCTCATAGCCGATCGTCGGGGCGATCACGCCGTCGCGGAGCGCCATGATACAGGCCAGAAGCTCCACCGCTCCGGTGCCGCCGATCAGGTGGCCATGCATCGACTTCGTCGACGAGATCATCAGCCGGTTTGCATGGCGGCCGAAGACATGCGCCACGGCAGCGCATTCGGTCTTGTCGTTGGCCGCGGTGCCGGTGCCATGCGCGTTGACGTAGCCGACTTCGGCCGGGTCGAGCCCGGCATCCCGCAAGGCGCCGGCGATCGCGCGCTCTGCCCCGGCCTGGTTCGGCATCACGATATCGGCGGCGTCAGAGGTCATCGAAAACCCCGCGACCTCGGCGAGGATCTCGGCGCCACGCGACCGCGCATGCTCCCACTCCTCGAAGACGAAGACGCCGGCGCCCTCGCCCTGCACCATGCCGTTGCGGTTGGCGCTGAACGGCCGGCAGGCATCCTTCGACATGACACGCAGCCCTTCCCAGGCCTTGATCCCGCCGAAGCAGAGCATCGCCTCGGACCCGCCGGCGATCATCGCCCGCGCGGCGCCCGACCGCACCATCTGGAACGCCAGCCCCATCGCGTGGTTCGACGAGGCGCAGGCGGTGGCGACGGTGAAGGACGGGCCGCGCAGGCTCCATTCCATGCTGACATGGCTCGCCGCGGCGTTGTTCATCAGCTTCGGCACGACGAAGGGGTGGACGCGGTTCTTCCCCTCCTCGTAGACGGTACGGTAATTCTCGTCCCAGGTGGTCACCCCGCCCCCTGCGGTGCCGAGCACGACGCCGCATTCGAGGCCGAGCTTGCCGCGAAAATCGAGGCCCGACTGCTCCACCGCCTGCCGCGCGGCGAGCATGGTGAACTGGGTGAAGCGGTCGTAAAGCGCGATGTCCTGGCGGTTGAAATGCGCCTCCGGCTCCCAGTTGCGGACCTGGCCGCCGATGCGGATCGACAGCCGCTCCACGTCGCGGAAGGTCAACGGGCTAATGCCGCAACGGCCCTCGCGCAGCGCCGTCATCGTCGTGGTCACGTCATGGCCGAGCGCGTTGATGGTTCCCGCCCCGGTAATGGCCACCCGCTTCATGTCGATGCGGCCACCAGCCCCTCGACCGCCGCGATGATCGCCGCGACAGACGAGATGTCGAACTCGCTCTTGCCCGGCTCATTGGCGTTGAAGGGAACCGAGATGTCGAATTCCTCCTCGATGGCGAAGATCGATTCCACGAGGCCGAGGCTGTCGATGCCGAGTTCGTCGAGGCTCATCTCGGGCGAGACGTCGGACACGTCGAGCACCGCCTGTTCGGCGATGATGGCGATCACCCGGTCCTTCACGCTAGTCGTCATCGCCGTCCTCCTTGAGCCCTTCCTCGCCCGGATTTGTAACAGCCGCGCGAAGTGCCGCCACTTGATCGAAAAGCCGTGGCAGGCGACGGATGTTCTTCCAGGCCTGCACATGGGTTTCCATCTTGATCCCGGGATAGCCGAGCAGCACCCGCCCGGCCGGGACGTTCGACAGGATCTTCGTGCCACCGCCGGCGATCACGTCGTCGCCGATGAAGATGTTGTCGACCACGCCGCACTGGCCGCCAAAGATCACCCGGTTGCCGATCCGGACCGAGCCGGCAATCCCGGTCTGGCCACAAAGCAGGCAGTCCTCGCCGACCACGACGTTGTGGCCAAGGTGCACGAGGTTATCGATCTTGGTGCCGTTGCCGATGGCGGTGGCGCGGATCGTGCCCGCGTCGATCGTCGCATTGGCGCCGACCTCGACATCGTCGCCGATGACGACACCGCCGAGCGACTGGATGCGCAGCCATTTCTGCGCGCGGATCTCGGCGCGCTGGCCAAGCGTCCTGCGCACCTCCTCGGCGTCCGACTTCTCGGGCGTGACATAGGAAAAGCCGTCGCCGCCGATGACCGCGCCGGACTGGCAGATGAAGCGGTCGCCGATGCGCAGGCCCCGGCCGAGGCGGGCGCCGGGATGGATCAGCGCGTCCTCGCCGATCCTTGTACCGGCCCCGATCGTGACATGTGCGCCGATCCGTGCCCCCGCGCCGATCCGCACGTCGGCGCCGATCACCACGAAGGGCCCGATCGCCGCGCCGATCCCGATGGTGGCGCCGGGTCCGAGGATAGCGGTCGGGTGGATACCGTCGGCAACGTCCGGTCCGGCGTCGAAGGCCCGGGTGATCACCGACATGGCGAGACGCGGCCGGACGACGAAGATCGCCGCCCTGAGTCCGAGGGCGGCCCAGTCCGCACCCTCCCAGAGCACCGCGGCCCGCGCACCGCCCTTTGCCAGCCCGCCCGCATATTTCGGATCCATGGCAAGCGCGAGGTCATCGCTCGCCCTCTGCCTCGGCGTCAAGCGCGGCTGCGATGTCGCGGATCGTGTGGCCCATGGTTCCCCCGGCGTCTTCCGCCCAAGGATTACCCCTGAACGCCCGCCAGTTCCACCCCGGCCGCCTGCAGCGCGTCCCACAACGCCGCATCCCGCCCATAGATGTCGCGGCGATAGCCGATACGGCCCTTTGCGTCGGGATAGGCGGTGAAATAGACCAGATGTACCGGAACCGGCTGATCCAGCATGATCGTGGTCTCGTTGCGGGTCCGCAGATGCGCCTCGAACAGGCCCTTCGGGTCGTCGGTCTGCGGCGCCAGAAGCGCATAGGCGAAATCAAAGGGATCGCCGAGGCGGATGCAACCGTGGCTGAAGGCGCGCACCTCTTTCTGGAAGAGCGATTTCGACGGCGTATCATGCAGATAGATGTTCCACTTGTTCGGGAACATGAACTTCACGAGACCAAGCGCGTTGCTGTCCGATGGCGGCTGCGACATCGAGAACGGGAAATTCTGCGCGGTGAACTGGGTAAAGTCGGTCTCGGACCGGTTCACCACCCTGCCGCGCCGGTCGACGATCTTCAGATGCCCCGCCGCGTTGGGGTTCTTCTGCAGCATCGGCAGGTATTCCTTGACGGTGATGGAGCGCGGGACGTTCCAGGTCGGGTTGATGACCATGAACTCCATCTGGTCGGAAAATTCCGGGCTGCGGCGGTCGTACTCATTCATGCCGACAACCGTCACCGTTTCGAACGTCACCTTGCCGTCATCGACGATCTTGGCTGTGAAATCGGGCAAGTTCACCCAGATGTGGCGCTTGCCAAGCGTGATGCCGTTCATCCAGCGCATCCGCTCCATCGCCACCACGACAGCGCGGAGCCGCGCCTCGGGGCCGACGTTGATCTCGGCGATGGTGCCGGCGCCGGCGATGCCGTCGGGGGTGAGACCGTTGTCGATCTGGAACTTCTGCACCGCCTTCTGCAGCGCCCCGTCATAGGCGACCGCGACCGAGCGGCCGAGGTAGCCCATGCGGATCAGCCGGTCGCGCAGCGCGATCACGGCCGCGCCGCTGTCGCCGGGCCGCAGGTCCTTGGCCGCGACGGCTCCGCCCCAGCCGCCGGAGGCAATCACCGCCTGAAGGTCGAGCCGGGCGCGGCGAAGCTGGTTGTATTGCGGCGCCTGCGGCGGCAACCCGCGCAGGAAGGCCGCCGGATCGGCGGCGGCGAAAGCGCGCAAAGTGGCCAGCGGATCGCGCAGCGGCACCTCTCGGACAAGGCCGGGATCGACGCTTGCGGGGGTGATGAACCCGGTCTGGACATCGCGCGCATAGGCGAGGAACGCCTTCGTCACCGCGATCTCGAGCTTGCCGCGCTGGCGTTCCGAACCGACCGAGGCGAAGCCCGCCATAAGATCGTCTGCACCATACCGTGCTGACGGCAGGCCGTGATCTCCCGCCCGCCCGAGCGCGCTGAACAGCGCCGCGCGGCGCCCGGCATCGGCGCCTGTGGTCCAGAGCGGCGCGTAATTACGTTCCCGGTAGAATTCCGCGATGGCCCGATCCTCGGCCGCAAGTTCCGCAACCGACTGGCGGAACGCCATTTCCGGGGGTGTCAGCGCAACGACCGGACCGGGCGCGCTCAGGCCCAGGGACAGGGAAAAAACGGCTGCGAGAGTGACCAATCGGGTGCGTCGGCTCTTCGACGACATGAAAACCTCTGTGTTGCTGTCCTGTTCGTGCCTCAGACCACTGTCCGGCATTCGCCGCATCAAGTCCATTCACGAAACGGCCAGATCGGCCAGACCCCCGGCACCACTGTCGCTTTTCCGCCACGCGCCAGCGAATTTGCCGACCCGAAAGCCACACCCGTCGCGATTCAGCGAAATCTTGCCGATCGGCCTTGAATTTCCAGACTGCGCACAATTGTCCGGTTGGCGCGGGAATCGTCCTGTGCCATAACATGGCAGCACTTGGGGAATTCAACGATCAATCCGCCGAAAAGGCGGTGACAAGCGACGGGACAGGCGTGCAGCCATGACAGATCACTCAACTTCGGGTTTCACTCGGCGTGGACTTCTTGCGGCCTTTGCGGCAACCGCCGTGGTCGCGGCGCCGACCAGTTCCAACGCCTTCAGCCTTCTGCGTGGCGCCGGCGACATCCGCCGCATCCGCATGTATTCGGGCCGGACCGGCGAGAGCATCGACACGATCTACTGGATCGAGGGCAAGTATGTTCCCGAGGCGCTGAACGAGATCACCTATTTCATGCGCGACTGGCGCTCGGACGAGACCAAGGAGATCGACCCGCGCACCGTCGACATCGCCGCCGCCGCGCACCGGCTACTTGATGTGAGCGAGCCGTTCATGCTGCTGTCCGGCTACCGCACCGCCAAGACCAACGCGCTCCTGCGGTCCTCCTCGCGCGGCGTCGCGCGGAATTCGCTGCACATAAAGGCGCAGGCCGCCGATCTCCGGCTTCGGTCGCGCTCGGTCAGCCAGATGTACCGCGCGGCAGCGGCCTGCGAGGCGGGCGGTGTCGGCAAGTATTCCCGCTCGAACTTCGTTCATATGGACAGCGGCCCGATCCGGACCTGGGGTAGCTGAGACCACTCCGCCAGCAGGGAACGACAGGAAAACGGGCCGGATTTTCCGGCCCGTTTTATTTGCGCGCCCGCATTATGACGGCCGGCCGGTCCGCCGCCACGGACGGGTGCGCACGAGCATCGCGGCAAGCATCAGCGCCCCGAGCAACGCGAGCGCGGCGGCCAGTTTCTCGACCCGCAACCAGGGCAAGGCGATGACGATATCCCCGCTCAAGGGCCGCACCGGCACCGCCGCGATCTCCATCAGGCCGGCCGGGTCCGGGCGGATCTCCAGCCGCCCCGCGGCATCGCGCGCCCGCCAGTGGGGCCACCACGGCACCGGCACATGCGCCACCGTCTGTCCCTCCGTCAGCGGCTGCACGATCGTCGTGCGCGCCAACCGCGACAGCACGCGAACGTCGCCTTGCGCGGCGATCCCCGGTGCCCGGTCCTGCACCACCGCCGCGATCCGGAACAGCGGCGCGCCCGGCGGAAGATAGGGCATCACCGCGTTCAGGAAGCGCGGCGGAAGATATTCCGCGGCGCCTATGCGCGGGATACCCGCGCCACCGATCAGCACCGGCCCGCGCCGTGCCATTGCCGCGACGTCGAAGGCAACCGACGCCGCCAGCACCGCACCAAGGAGCATGGGCATCGCCCGGCCCCGGCGCCGGACGCGCCAGGCCTCGGCCACCAGGGCGGCCCCCAATGCCCCGGAAAATTCGACGAAAACCATCAGGCGCCACGGAAACTGGACCTTTGGCAACAGCCCGACCTCCCAGAGCGGCCGCGACAGGCCGGTCATCAGGACCGAGGCGACCATGACGGGCACGATCAGCCAAAGCCGTGCCGGGGTTCCGGTGCGCCGGATCAGGAGCGCGCCAGCCAGGACCGGCACGGCCGAGACGCCGAAACAGGCAAGGACGAGGATCATGGTCACGCGATCGGGGGGCGTGAAGTCCGGCAGGGTGACAAGCCATTTCGTCGCGACGAAATGATCGCTGAACAGCAATTCGGGCGAGACCTCCCCGAGCAGCGCCACGCCGGGCAGCCACAACGGGGCGGCCAGCATCGCGCCGGTCGCCGAAAGCCCGAAAAGCCGCAGCGCGGCGGCACCCGCCCGGCCCGGCGACCCGGTCGCGATCGCCCAGGCCAGCACGGTGAGGCCGAAGACATGCGCCGCGAGCACCGATGTCGGCAAATGCGTCGCGAGCTGCACCGCGACGCCGACGGCGAGGCTCGGGGCGCACCTGCGGTCGCGCAGGACGATGTCGATGCCGCGCGCGACGACCGGCAGGAGCGCGTAGGAAAACGCCTCGGCCGCCGCCTGCCGCCAGTACCAGTCGACGCCGAGGTGATAGGGCATCACCGCGTAGGCCAAGGCCCCCGCAAGGGCGGCCGGCGGCGCGGTGAACCGCCGCGCAAATAGGTAGAAGGTCAGCAGCGACAGCGCGACTCCGATCCCGCCGCCGGTGGCGAAGGCGGTCGCGTCGGAACACCCGGAGCAGACGAGCGAGACCATAGAGGCCGTGAAGAAGGGGACGTGACCGTAGAAGAAGAAGTCGAGGCCGCCGAGACCCGACCACATGTCCGGCAAATGGCGCGGCAGGCCGCCGCCGAAGAGAACGTCGCGGTACTGGACGAACCACGAGAGGTTGATGACGCCACTGTGACCTGCCGACGTGCCAAGATATCCGATGGTCAGCATCAGCAGCAGCGCGGTCAGGACCGCGGCAAAGGTCGGGACGGCGGGCGATCGTAAAAGGGCCGCGCGCCCGGCGGCTGGTGGGGATTCATCCGGTCCGAAATCGGAATTCGGCATGCACAGCCTTCGAAAACCCGGACCCGCCGCAGAACCGGCTGGCTCGATGAACTTGAAATACCACCACCATTCGCCGAAACGCCCGTCGGTCAAGCGAAAAGGACGCCGGTCAGGCCGTGGCGGTCCGCAAGGCCGTGTGGACCAGATCCTTGCTCATCTTGACGAGCTTTCCGGTCTCCGCCGAATACTGGTCGAAGGCCTTTTGCAGGAACCGGTGCTGGATATGCACCAGCTCCGTCGGGTTTCGGCATTCGATGATCTCGTGCTGGGTCCTCACATCCTCGGCGATGCGCTCCGCGACGAACTGCACCACCTCGCTGCCCAGATCCCCTGCCCCTTCGAGCATCGCCATGTAAACCTTTCCGATGGTGTCCGGCCCGGCCGCCTGCAAGGCGACGAAGGTTGCCACCGCCTCGTCGGACGGGTCCTGCACCACGCCGTCCGCATGTTTCCGAGTGACCATCTCGCCCTCCATCCTTGACTGAATCGCTCATCATAATGGACTCAGTCGAGGATCGCGGCCTTGATCTTGCTCAAGCGGCCGGGGATGGGATCAGGCGATTGCTTGCGTCCGGCGCCGTCGACCGGCGACCAGAAATCCGAGGCCGCCCGCCAGCGCCGCGAGGCTGCCGGGAAGCGGCACCGGCGCCATCGGGGCGTTGATGCTGACCCGAAGATTGTCGATCGCCCAGCTTTCGTCCATCCCGGCTTGCCATTTGACGCCGTTGGCGAAGAACGCGATATCAGCCGTCGATCCGGAATGCGCAAAGGTCGACGTCACGCGGTACGCTACGTCGTCGTATTTCGGATTGAAACGGCGTTGTTGCGAAATTCACGCTTGAGGCGTGCCTTCCCCCTTTCCCCGTTGATGTCAGACGACGCGGACGATTTCGGCGGTGCCGAGGGCGTTGAAGCGGTTGATGAGGGCGATGCGGATGT
>NCEA01000015.1:4312-51958 GCA_002280515.1 Rhodobacterales bacterium 32-67-9 | reverse complement strand
CCCGCCCGAGGTCGCGCCGGCGCCGATCACCGTGTGGATCTCGTCGATGAAGAGGATCGCGTCGGCGTGGTCCTCCAGTTCCTTCACCACGGCCTTAAGCCGCTCCTCGAAGTCGCCGCGATAGCGGGTGCCGGCCAGGAGCGCGCCCATGTCGAGCGAATATATCGTCGATTTCGACAGGATGTCCGGGGTCTCTCCGCGCGTGATCTTCAGCGCGAGGCCTTCGGCGATGGCGGTCTTGCCGACACCGGGATCGCCGACCAGCAGGGGGTTGTTCTTGCGCCGGCGGCAGAGGACCTGGATGCAGCGCTCGATCTCGGCCTCGCGGCCGATCAGCGGATCGACGTCACCCTTTTTCGATTTCTCGTTCAGGTCGACGCAATACTTGGCCAGCGCCGATTCCTTGGCGTCGCCCTGGGTTTCGGTCGCGTGTTCTTCGTGTTCCTGCGCGCCGCTCACCGGGCGCGTCTCGCCGAAGGACGGGTCCTTGGCGACGCCGTGGGCGATGAAGTTGACCGCGTCGTAGCGGGTCATGTCCTGTTCCTGCAGGAAATAGGCGGCGTTCGATTCACGCTCCGCGAAGATCGCGACCAGCACATTGGCGCCGGTCACCTCGGTCCGGCCCGACGACTGGACGTGGATCGCCGCGCGCTGGATCACCCGCTGGAAGGCGGCCGTCGGCACCGCTTCGGAGCCGTCGACATCGGTGACGAGCGTCGAGAGGTCGTCGTCGATGAACTCGACGAGGGTCCTGCGCAACTCCTCGATATCGACGGAGCAGGCGCGCATCACCTTGGCCGCCTCCGGTTCGTCCACGAGCGCGAGCAGGAGATGCTCCAGCGTCGCAAGTTCATGCCGGCGCGCATTGGCGAGCGCCAGGGCGGCGTGAATTGCCTGTTCGAGCGTGTTCGAAAATGACGGCACCTTCGTGCTCCTTTCATTCTGGCAGGTCGGGCTGAGCCTCGTGTCCTACCGTCGCCTCATAACCTTAAACTTCGGTGGAAATCGGGCATCTTCAAGTGTTTTCTCGCCGATTTTGTTCTTTGCCGGAACACCGGCGCAAAATGTGATCGGAATGTGCCCAATGGTAACCAAATTGTCGGAAATCTGCCGCATCTCGTGAACGGCGAAATCCGCGCCGCCGCGATGCAAGACGGATTTCATCCCGCCGGTCGCACGACCGGCCTCACACGCAAGGCGGGTTCAGACTCGCCTTGCCACCGGCCGATACTCAGAACCGGTCCTTGCGGCTTCTGATTTCCGCGAAAACCTCGGCGTCGCCGGCATCGGGCATTCCCAGGGCCCGCTTCACCTCCGGCAATCCCGCCCTCAGGAACGGGTTGGTGGCCAGTTCCTCCGACAGAAGCGTCGGCACTGTCGGGCGGCCGTCGCGCCGCGCTGCCTCCACCGCTTCGGCCCTCGATATAAGCGCGGCGTTCTGCGGTTCAATAGTCAGTGCGAACCGCGCGTTCGCGGCGGTGTATTCATGGCCCGAACAGACCAGCGTGTCGGGCGGCAGCGCGGCCAGCTTCGACAGGCTCCGCCACATCTGCGGCATGGTCCCCTCGAACACCCGGCCGCAGCCGAGCGCCATCAGGCTGTCGGCAGTGAAGACGACCTTCGAGGCGGGGAAGTGATAGGCGACATGGCCCAACGTATGGCCCGAAACGTCGATGACGCGGCCCTCGTCCATGCCGATCCGCACGATGTCGCCCTCGGCGACGGCCTCGTCGAGCGGGGGCAGGCGGTGGACATCGGCCGCCGCGCCGATGACGCGGGCGCCGGTCGCCGCCGCCAGCGCCTTCACCCCGGCGATATGGTCGTCGTGGTGATGGGTGATCAGGATGTGGCTGGCCCGCCATCCATGCTCGCGCAGCGCGTTCAGGATCGGCGACGCCTCGGGCACGTCGACGACCGCCGTCGCCCCCGTTGCCACGTCGTGGGCGAGGTATGCGTAGTTGTCTTTCAGACAGGGGACGGTGACGATGTCCAGTGGCATGGCTTTTCGCGTCCGTTTCCGTATGCTTCGCCCGACTTTTGCCGAATGAAGCGACGGACGCAATGCATCTCGACGTTCTCGACCTGCGGAATTTCTATTACCGCACCCAGCTTGGCCGGGTGGCGCAGAAGGCAATCCGCGATCAGGTCGTCAGGCTCTGGCCTCCGGCGAAAGGCCAGACCGTCGTCGGTTACGGCTTCGCCGCGCCGCTCCTGCGCCCCTATCTCGACGACTCGCGCCGGGTGATCGGCCTGATGCCGGGCCCGCAGGGGGTCATGCCCTGGCCGGCGGGGATGGAGAATGTCTCGGTCCTCTGCGAGGAGACGCAGTGGCCACTCGACACCGGGATGGTGGACCGGCTGGTTCTGTTGCACGGGCTCGAGACCTCTGAGAACCCTACGGCGCTGCTCGACGAATGCTGGCGGGTGCTGGGGCCGGGGGGCAGGGCGTTCTTCATCGTGCCGAACCGCTCGGGCCTCTGGTCGCGGTCGGACAAGACGCCTTTCGGCTATGGCCGGCCCTATTCGATGAGCCAGCTCGACGCCCAGCTCCGACGCCACAGCTTCGCCGCCGAACGCCAGCAGTCGGCGCTTTTCGCGCCGCCAAGCTCGCGCCGCTTCTGGCTTCGCACCGCGTCGGCCTGGGAACGCTTCGGCCACCGGGTGTCCTCGGTCCTGGCCGGGGGCGTCCTGATGCTCGAAGTTTCGAAACAGGTGCATGCGCCGCAGCGGCCCGGGCTTGCCGCGGCGGTAAAGCGTCCGCTCAAGGTACTCGAAGGCTTGCCGAAGCCGGCGGCGGAACCGGCATGACTCCGGCGCGCCCGGACCGGCGCGGCTGCCCAGCGGGGACGAGACTCGCGGCCCTTGCGAGGGGATTCTGGCGCCCCTGTCGGATGTTAACGCCCAAACTTCAGACCCCGGAATTGCCGCACTTTGCCGCACGGCCCCGAAATACCTGAAAAGGCAGGATTTCCCGGCTTCCAATAAGTTCACCAAGGCGGTTGCGAGGCTCGAACGCCTCTGCTACACCCGCGCCGACTTCGGACGTGCACCCCTCGTGCACGTCACGGGTGGCCTCTGACCTGACAAAGAGGCGATGGGACAGAATAATCGGAAGGGTGGACGTGTCCGAACCAGCTTCGATTTCCGCAGGGATCGCCGGGCGCTATGCGACGGCCGTGTTTGAACTCGCCAGGGAGGCCAAGGGTCTCGTGGCGCTGGAAGCCGATGTCGCGGCGCTGGGCTCGGCCCTGGACGACAGCGCGGATCTGCGCTCCGTCATCGCCTCGCCGGTCTATTCCCGCGACGAGCAGGCCAAGGCGATGGCCGCGCTGGCCAAGAAGATGAAGCTGTCGGCGATGCTCGCGAGCACGCTGGGCCTGATGGCCTCCAACCGCCGGCTCTTCGTCCTGCCGCAGCTTCTCGCCGCTCTGCAGTCGATGATTGCCGAGGAGAAGGGCGAGGTGACGGCCGACGTGACCGCCGCCGCCGCCCTGACCAAGGCGCAGTCCGACAAGCTGGCCGCGACGCTGAAGAAGACCGTCGGCAAGACCGTCAAGCTCAACACCACCGTCGATGAGGACCTCATCGGCGGACTTATCGTCAAGGTGGGCTCGAAGATGATCGACACCTCGATCCGCTCGAAGCTCGCTTCCCTCCAGAATGCTATGAAAGAGGTCGGATAATGGGAATCCAGGCAGCCGAGATCTCTGCGATCCTTAAGGAGCAGATCAAGAACTTCGGTCAGGAAGCTGAGGTGGCCGAGGTTGGCCGCGTTCTCTCGGTCGGCGACGGGATCGCCCGTGTGCACGGGCTCGACAACGTCCAGGCCGGCGAGATGGTCGAATTCCCCGGCGGCATCCGCGGCATGGCGCTGAACCTCGAAGTCGACAACGTCGGTATCGTTATCTTCGGCGACGACCGGTCGATCAAGGAAGGCGACACCGTCAAGCGCACCAAGTCCATCGTGGACGTGCCGGTCGGTGACGAGCTTCTCGGCCGCGTCGTCGACGGTCTCGGCAACCCGATCGACGGCAAGGGCCCGCTCAAGACCAAGAAACGTGCCGTCGCCGACGTGAAGGCCCCCGGCATCATCCCGCGGAAATCGGTGCACGAGCCGATGGCGACCGGCCTCAAGTCGGTCGACGCCATGATCCCGATCGGCCGTGGTCAGCGCGAACTGATCATCGGCGACCGCCAGACCGGCAAGACCGCGATCGCGCTCGACACGATCCTGAACCAGAAATCCTACAACGACGCCGCCGGCGACGACGAGTCGAAGAAGCTCTATTGCGTCTACGTCGCCATCGGCCAGAAGCGCTCGACCGTGGCCCAGCTGGTCAAGAAGCTGGAAGAGACCGGCGCCATCAACTACTCGATCGTCGTGGCCGCGACTGCGTCCGACCCGGCGCCGATGCAGTTCCTCGCGCCCTATTCGGCGACCGCCATCGCGGAATATTTCCGCGACAACGGCCGTCACGCTCTGATCATCTACGATGACCTCTCCAAGCAGGCCGTGGCCTACCGCCAGATGTCGCTGCTGCTCCGCCGTCCGCCCGGACGCGAAGCCTATCCGGGCGACGTCTTCTACCTGCACTCCCGCCTCCTCGAGCGTTCGGCCAAGCTGAACGAGGACAACGGCGCCGGCTCGTTGACCGCCCTGCCGATCATCGAGACGCAAGGCGGCGACGTGTCGGCCTTCATCCCGACCAACGTGATCTCGATCACCGACGGCCAGATCTTCCTCGAGACGGAACTCTTCTACCAGGGTATCCGCCCGGCCGTGAACACCGGCCTCTCGGTCAGCCGCGTCGGCTCCTCGGCGCAGACCAACGCGATGAAATCGGTCGCCGGCCCGGTCAAGCTGGAACTGGCGCAGTACCGCGAGATGGCGGCCTTCGCGCAGTTCGGGTCCGACCTCGACGCCGCGACCCAGAAGCTTCTGAACCGGGGCGCGCGCCTGACCGAGCTGATGAAGCAGCCGCAGTATTCTCCGCTGACCAACGCGGAAATCGTCTGCGTCATCTTCGCCGGCACCAAAGGCTACCTCGACAATATCGCGGTCCGCGACGTCGGTCGCTACGAGGCCGGGCTGCTCAAGCACCTGCGCACCAACGGCAAGGCCCTTCTCGACTTGATCACCAAGGAAGACCCGAAGATCAAGGGTGATGCCGAGGCCAAGATCCGCGCGAGCCTGGACGAATTCGCCAAGACCTTCGCGTAACGCGCGGGAGGGAAGGACAGGGATATGCCCAGCCTTAAGGACCTGAAAAACCGGATCGGAAGCGTCAAGTCGACGCGGAAGATCACCAAGGCCATGCAGATGGTCGCGGCGGCCAAGCTCCGCCGCGCCCAGGATGCGGCCGAGTCGGCCCGCCCCTATGCGGAGCGGATGACCGCGGTCATGTCCGGCCTTGCCACCTCGGTCGGCGGCTCGGACAGCGCGCCGCGGCTTTTGGCCGGCACCGGCAAGGACCAGACCCACCTACTGGTGGTGATGACGGCGGAACGCGGCCTCTGCGGCGGCTTCAACTCGACCATCGTCCGGCTTGCCCGGACGCGGGCGAACGAGCTTCTGGCGCAGGGCAAGACGGTGAAGATCCTGACCGTCGGCAAGAAGGGCCGCGAACAGCTCAAGCGCGACTTCGCCAAGTATTTCATCGCCCATGTCGACCTCTCCGAGGTCAAGCGCGTGGGCTATGAAAATGCGCAAGCGATCGCGCGCGACCTGATCCAGCGTTTCGACGCCGGCGAATTCGATGTCGCGACGCTCTTCTTCAACCGCTTCCAGTCGGTGATCAGCCAGATCCCAACCGCGCAGCAGGTGATCCCGGCTGTCTTCGAGGAGAGCGAGGGCGCCTCGACGCTCTACGAATACGAGCCGTCCGAGGAAGGCATCCTCGCCGACCTCCTGCCGCGCGGGCTTGCCACGCAGGTCTTTACTGCCCTGCTGGAGAACGGCGCCTCGGAGCAGGGCGCGCGGATGAGCGCGATGGACAACGCGACGCGCAACGCGGGCGACATGATCGACCGGCTGACGATCCAGTACAACCGCTCGCGCCAGGCCGCGATCACCAAAGAGCTTATCGAAATCATTTCGGGCGCCGAGGCGCTCTGACGAAACCGGAGAAACCAAGATGGCAAGAGCACCGAAAGCAGCCGCCGCGAAGGGTCGGGTGACGCAAGTCATCGGCGCCGTCGTGGACGTGCAGTTCGACGATCACCTTCCGGCGATTCTGAACGCGCTTGAAACCACCAACAACGGCAAGCGGCTCGTTCTCGAGGTTGCCCAGCACCTCGGCGAGAACACCGTGCGGACCGTCGCCATGGACGCGACCGAAGGCCTCGTGCGCGGCGCCGCCGTGACCGACCTTGGAGAGCCGATCTCGGTTCCGGTCGGCAACCCGACGCTTGGCCGCATCCTCAACGTCATCGGCGAGCCGGTGGACGAAAAGGGCCCGGTCAAGGCCAAGGAAACCCGCGCCATCCACCAGCCGGCGCCGGAATTCTCCGCCCAGTCGACCTCGTCGGAAATCCTCGTCACCGGCATCAAGGTGATCGACCTGCTGGCGCCCTACTCGAAGGGCGGCAAGATTGGTCTCTTCGGCGGCGCCGGCGTGGGCAAGACGGTTCTGATCATGGAACTGATCAACAATATCGCCAAGGTGCACTCGGGCTTCTCGGTCTTCGCGGGTGTTGGCGAACGGACCCGTGAGGGCAACGACCTTTACCACGAGATGATCGAGTCGGGCGTTATCGTTCCGGACGATCTGGAAAAGTCCAAAGTGGCCCTTGTCTACGGTCAGATGAACGAGCCGCCGGGAGCGCGGATGCGCGTCGCCCTCTCTGGCCTGACGCTGGCCGAGCAGTTCCGCGACCAGTCGGGGACCGACGTTCTCTTCTTCGTCGACAACATCTTCCGCTTCACGCAGGCGGGTTCCGAGGTGTCGGCGCTTCTCGGCCGTATTCCTTCGGCCGTGGGCTACCAGCCGACGCTGGCGACCGACATGGGCGCGATGCAGGAACGCATCACCTCGACCAAGGCAGGCTCGATCACCTCGGTGCAGGCCATCTACGTTCCGGCCGACGACCTCACGGACCCGGCGCCGGCGACCTCGTTCGCCCACCTCGACGCCACCACGGTTCTGTCGCGCGCGATTTCGGAGCTTGGCATCTACCCGGCCGTTGACCCGCTGGACTCCACCAGCCGGATCCTCGATCCATCTGTCGTCGGCGAAGAGCACTACAATGTCGCCCGTGACGTGCAGGGCATCCTTCAGCGCTACAAGTCGCTGCAGGACATCATCGCCATCCTCGGCATGGACGAGTTGAGCGAAGAGGACAAGCTGACCGTGGCCCGCGCCCGGAAGATCCAGCGCTTCCTCAGCCAGCCCTTCGACGTGGCGAAGGTCTTCACCGGGTCGGACGGCGTTCAGGTGCCGCTCGAAAAGACCATTTCGTCCTTCAAGGCGGTGGTTGCCGGCGAATACGACCACCTGCCCGAGGGCGCCTTCTACATGGTCGGCGACATCGAGGAAGTGAAAGCCAAGGCACAGCGTCTGGCCGCAGACGCGGCGTAAGGGGGCATCATGGCCGATACGATGCAGTTCGATCTCGTCTCTCCTGAACGGCGGCTCGCCTCCGTTCAGGCGCGCGAGGTCCGCATTCCGGGCGCCGCCGGCGACCTGACCGCGATGCCGGGCCATGCGCCGCTGATCACGACGCTGCGTCCGGGCATCCTGCGGATCGTCAAGGCCGACGGCGGGACCGACGACTACGCGGTCACCGGCGGCTTTGCCGAGGTGTCGGCCGAAGGCACGACGCTGCTGGCCGAAGAGGCGTTGCACGTGAGCGAAGTGACCCCGGACGTGGTGAAACGCTTCGTCGCGCGCGCCGAAGAGGGGCTGAGGGCGGCGAAGGAGGCAGGGCATCACGATGTCGTCGACGACGCGGCCAAGCTTCTCGCCGACATGGTGGCGCTCGGCGATCACATCGGAATCTCATAAGGCTCAGGCTTTTCAAGAGCGTGAATAAGCGGCCCCTGCCGGGGCCGCTTTCGTTTTTACCGAGCCGCTTCAGGCGTCTTCGGGCTCCGCCTCTCCCACCGGGCAGCAGCGGTATTCCTGGCTCTTCTCCAGAAGCTGGATCTGCTTGGCCAGAAGCTGGTTCATCAGATCCTTGTGGACGAGGTCGAGCCCAATCGCCTTCTGCCGCTCCTCCTCGCACGTGTTGCACTTGTCGAGGCAGCCCTTGACCACGATGCCTTGCGTCGGCAGGCAATAGGTGCGCTCGAAGTTCAGCTCGGCCGCGAGCTTCGCCCCCACCTCGTCCGAGCCGGCCTTGGCGAGGATGCCTTCCTTCACGAGGTCGTCGTCCACCTTTTTCAGCACCTTGTCCTGAACGTCGGCCGGGATCGGCTGCACGTTGGTCGCCACCCGGAACGGCGAGGCCACCGCCGTCAACCCGGCAAGCCCGCCGATGCCGAGATTTCCGACGCCGGTGACGATATTCGCCCGCTGCGCCGCCGCCGAGGTCCGCCCCGCCGTCTGCACGTCGAGCCGTGCCGTCTGGGTGGCGAGGACGCCGTTCGGCAGTATCTTCACGCCGGTTGCCGGCCGCACCGGGCGCGCATCGACGGCACTCGACGCCGCCGCATCGACCACCCGTCGCAGGACCGAGACGATGCGGAATTTCAGCGTCTGCTTCTTCACCAGCTGATAGGCGAAGTAGGTGACGGCATGGCACTGGTTCTTGTTCTCGAAGGTCCGGGTCGAGGCCTCGTAGGCGCTCTCGCTTTCGCCCTCGGCATGGGAGCGGCTCTGCACTTCTCCCATCTGCACCGAATTCGCCGCCCGTGTCGCCTGCACGGACCGGTCATGCGCCGTCCGCGCATGGCTCGACAACTGGCGCAGGAACGACGACGAGCTGCGCGAGTTGAAGTCGCCCTCCACATTGACGCTGCCACCGCCGGCAAAGCCGATCGAGGCATAGGAGCCGTCCACGTCGGTCTCGAAATCCGAATGCGACGAGGACGAGGCGGAGCCGCTGTCGGTCACCGTCAGGTCGGACATGTAGCGGTCCATCGACCGCATGTAATAGGTCTCCTCCGACGATTGCTCGTGCCGGTAGCTGACCTCCGACTCCGCGTCGTAAGTGAAGCGGTTGTTCCGGGTCGAGGTGTAGAGCCGCACCTTTTCGCCCGGCAGAAGTGTCGTCGAATAGACGACGTCGCCCAGCGACATCGGCCCGGGGCAGCGCTCCAGCTCGGCGACAATGGTGATTTCCACCGGCACGTCGAGCTGGCGGTTGGTCAGCCGGTAGGACACCCGCAGCCGCTCGCAGCAGGGCTCCTTCGCGATTTCGGGGCAGCAGGGAAGGTCGTTGATCGAGATAAGATCGCCATCGGGCATCTTTCATCCTCCTGAAAATGAGTTGGTCTGAAAACACACCCCCCCACCGCGGCCCCGGCCAAAATCGACTCGGAGACCGGGAACCGGCGGAAGAGCCCTGACCTTACGTCAGCTCGCCCATTGCGGGAATGGTGGAATTCCACCACAGCCAGTTCTTGCCGATGGGATGCGCCGGTGCGCTCGGGATTTTCCGCTTTTCCACGGCGTTCCGCCGGGCTTAGATGGGCGAAACGGGAAGGGGTGCGGATGCGACGGCTGAGCAGTCATCTGACGGGGGTGGAGCGCGGCTCGATCGTGCTCTTCTCGGACTATCAGGACGGCGGCGCGATGTGGACCGGCAATGGCCCGCGCGAACTCAGGCGGATCGTGGAATTTTCCGAACCGTTCCGGTCCGAACCGATCGTCCATGTCTCGATGTCGATGTGGGACATGGACCAGAAGACCAACCAGCGCGCCGACATCTCGGCCGAGATGGTCAATCCGGAAGGCTTCGTCATCGTCTTCCGCACCTGGGGCGACACCCGCGTCGCCCGGATCCGCGCCGACTGGCTGGCGATCGGCGAAATCTCCAGCGAGGACGACTGGGAGATCGTCTAGCGGCTCAGCTCCGCCCCCGCTTCGGCGGGGCCATGCCGCCCTTGCGGGGGCCGGGTTTCGCGGGTTTGCGCGGGGGTTTTCCGGGTTTCGCCGCAACGGCCTTTGTCGCCGGGCCGCTACCCTTCCGATGGGGTTTCTTTCCGGACGGCTTCGCCTTCGGGGCAGGTGGCTTCGGCTCGGCAAGCAGCCCATGATCGGCGGCGACGTCCGGAGCGATGTGGCGCGCCTTCGGTTTCGTCTGCCAGCCGTCAGGCTTCTTCTCCGGTTGTTGTTCCGGCCGCGTGCCGGCCCGCTCCGAAGGCCGGGCATCGCTCCGCTCTGCCGGCCGGGTGTCCGGCTTCGGTGCCGGCCCGCGCGGGCCGAACGGCGGCGCGTCGAGCGCCCGCAGCACCGCGCCGCCCTCAAGTTTGCCCGACGCTCCCACCGCCGCGAGCAGCGCCGGTGCCCGCGATGCCAGCACCTCGACGAAGGTCTCCGTCTCCTGCACCCGGATCGCACCCACATCCTCGCGGCCGAGATTGCCGGCGCGGCAGAGCATCGGCAGGATCCAGCGCGGCTCCGCCCGGTCCGCCCGGCCGACCGAGATCGCGAACCAGCGGCTCGGTCCGAACGCCTCGGTCGGGCGGGCAGGCGCATCCGCGGCCGAGAGTTCTTCCGGGGCCGAATGCCGGTCGCGCCAGGCCCTGACGAAGGCCGCCGCGATCCGCTCGGCCCCGTGGAGGTCGAGAAGCCGCGAAGCGAAGGCGGCGTCGCCCTCCGCCACCGCCTCGGTCCAGACCGGATCGGACAAGAGCCGCTCCTCGTCCTTCAGCCGCACCGCCTCGGCCGAAGGGGCGTCGACCCAGTCCGCTGTCACCTTGGCGAAGCGCAGCAATCCCTCGGCCTTGCGCCGCGCGTTCTTCGCCACGATGAGGGCGCTGACCCCCTTGCGGCCGGCGCGGCCGGTGCGGCCCGAGCGGTGCAGGAGCGTCTCACCGTTCGACGGCAACTCGGCATGGATCACCAGGTCGAGGTTGGGCAGGTCGATGCCGCGCGCCGCGACATCGGTCGCCACGCAGACCCGTGCCCGCCCGTCGCGCATCGCCTGAAGCGCATGGGTGCGCTCCGACTGGCTGAGTTCGCCCGAAAGCGCCACGACGGAAAAGCTGCGGTTCGACAGCCGCGTCGTCAACCGGTTCACCGTGGCGCGGGTGTTGCAGAAGACGATGGCGTTCTGTGCCTCGTAGAAGCGCAGAACGTTGACGATTGCATGTTCGACATCGTGGGTCGCGACCTGCATCGCCCGGTATTCGATATCGGCATGCTGGCTGCGCTCGCCGCCCGAGGTGATGCGCACCGCGTCCTTCTGGTACTTCTGCGCCAGCGTCGCGATGGCCTTTGGCACGGTGGCCGAGAACATCAGCGTCCGGCGGGTCTCCGGCGCCTCGCCGAGGATGAATTCCAGATCCTCTCGAAAGCCGAGGTCGAGCATCTCGTCCGCCTCGTCGAGCACGACGGCGCGCATTGCCGTCATGTCGAGCGATCCGCGCTGGATATGGTCGCGCAAGCGCCCCGGCGTGCCGACGACGATATGGGCGCCCCGGTCGAGCGCCCGGCGCTCGTCACGCATGTCCATCCCGCCGACGCAGGAAGCGACGGTGGCGCCGGTCAGGGCGTAAAGCCAGCCAAGCTCGCGCTTGACCTGCAAGGCCAGTTCCCGCGTCGGCGCGATCACGAGGGCGAGGGGGGCGCCGGCGGGGCCGAAGCGTTCCTCCGCGTCCAGAAGCGTCGGCGCGATGGCGAGGCCGAAGCCGACGGTCTTGCCCGAGCCGGTCTGGGCCGAGACGAGCAGGTCCGCCCCGCCATGCCCGGCCTGCGTCACCGCCTCCTGCACCGGGGTCAGCACCGCATAGCCGCGATCGGCCAGCGCGTCGGCCAGGGGCCGGATCAGGGTCGGGTTCTCGGTCATCGGGTCCGTCTTTCAGGCTCGGCCCGCGCGGGCGGGCAGGAACCGCGCCAACGGCGCGGGCGCGCGGGAAGGGGTTCCAGCGCGGCGAATGACGGCACCTAAGGCCAAACGGGCGGAATGTATAGGGTGAATGCGCGACGGCAGGATACAGCCCGGCAATAGGCGAGTCCCCGCACGAGCGCCCCCGCGCCGTCAACCCCGCGAATACATGCCCTCGTAGATCGGGCTAAGCGTTTCCGCGTCAAAGAGCGAGGAGACGGAGGTGCCCGACCAGATGTTCATGATCGCCTGCGCGAACATCGGCGCGGTCGGAACGATGCGGATGTTCTTCGCCTGCTTCACCGCTTCGGTCGGTTCGATCGAATCGGTGATGACGAGGCTCTTCATCACCGACTTGGTGATTCGCTCCACCGCCGGGCCCGAAAGGACGCCGTGGGTGATGTAGGAATGAACTTCGCTGGCGCCGCCCTCGACCAGCACTTCTGCCGCCTTGCAGAGGGTTCCGGCGGTGTCGCAGATATCGTCGACGATGATGCAGGTCTGGCCCGACACGTCGCCGATCACCGTCATCTCGGCGATCTCCCCGGCCTTCACCCGCCGCTTGTCGACGATGGCGAGGCCGCAGCCGATCCGCTGGGCCAGTTCGCGCGCCCGCGCCACGCCACCGACGTCGGGCGAAACCACCGTCACCTTGTCGAGCTTGCCCTTGAAGTGATGTTCGATATCGAGCGCGAAGATCGGCGAGGCGTAAAGGTTATCCACGGGAATGTCGAAGAAGCCCTGGATCTGCGCTGCGTGCAGGTCCATCGTCAGAACCCGGTCGACACCCGCCTCGGTGATCAGGTTCGCCACCAGCTTGGCCGAGATCGGCGTGCGCGCCTTGGCGCGGCGATCCTGCCGGGCATAGCCGAAATAGGGGATGACGGCGGTGATCCGGTTGGCCGACGAGCGTTTCAGCGCGTCGGTCATGATCAGAAGCTCCATCAGGTTGTCGTTCGCCGGGTTGGACGTCGACTGGATGATGTACATGTCCTCGCCGCGGACATTCTCGAAGACCTCGACGAAGATTTCCTGGTCGTTGAACCGTTCCACCCGCGCATCGACCAGACCGACGCTCATGCCCCGGTGCATCGACATCCTCCGGGCGATCGCATTGGCGAGCGGTCGGTTCGAGTTTCCGGAAATCAGTTTCGGTTCGGTCATGTTGGCCATGTTCGGGTCCTTGTCGTAGGGGCCGCTCGGGCCCGCGCCGGATGACGGATTCGTGACGTTGCCACTCGCTTATCACCCGGCTAGCCTCCCCGCAAACCTCAAGGAGATGCGCCGATGCCACATATCGACTACTATTTCTCGACGATTTCGCCCTTCACCTATCTGGCTGGCACCCGGCTGGAGGAGATCGCGGCGAAACATGGCGCGACGATCACCTACAAGCCGCTCGACATCGGCGCGCTTTTCCCCCGGACCGGCGGCACGGCGCCGAAGGACCGGCACGAAAGCCGCAAGGAATACCGGCTGCAGGAACTTGCGCGGCAGGCCCGGAAGGCTGGGATGCAGATCAACATTCAGCCGATGTTCTGGCCCGCCAACGCGGCGCCCTCGTCCTACGCGATCATCGCCGCGCAGGCGGCGAAGGAGAAGGGCGCCGGGGGCGATCTTGGCGGGCTGGTTCACGCGGTCCTGCGCGCCTGCTGGGCCGAAGAGCGCGACATCTCTGAGGACGAGACGGTGCGCGATCTCCTTTCAAAACACGGGTTCGACGCCGGGCTTGCCGACAGCGGCATGCTGATGGGGGCGGAAACCTATGCCAATACCCTTGAGGAGGCGGTGGGCAAGGGCGTCTTCGGCTCGCCCTTCTACATCACCGACGACGGCCAGCGCTTCTGGGGGCAGGACCGGCTCGACGACCTCGACCTGCATCTGGCTGGCAGGCTCTGATGCCGCTCGACGACCGGGCGGGGCATCCGACGTTCTGGCAGGTCAGCGGCCACGGGTCGCGGCCGGCGCTCGCCATCCACTGCTCGCTTGCAAGCTCCGACGCCTGGGCCGGCGTGGCGGAACGGTTGGCCGACCGGCTGACCCTGACCGCCGTCGACCTGCCGGGTCACGGGCGCTCGGCCGACTGGAGCGGGCAGGGCGATTACCTCGGCCTCGCGACCGAAATCGCGGCCAGCTTTATCGAGGGGCCTGTCGATCTTCTCGGCCATTCCTTCGGCGCGGTGGCCGCGCTCAACCTCGCCATCGCCGCGCCAGAGGCGATCCGCACGCTGACCCTGATCGAGCCGGTGCTCTTCACCGCCGCCAGGGGGCACCCGGAATGGAAGACGCATATCCACGAGATGGAGGCGTTCGATGCGGCGATGGTCGCGGACAACGCGGACGCGTCCGCCGAGGCCTTCACCCGGGTCTGGGGCACCGGAGTCGACTGGGCGAAGATGGGGAGCAGCCGGCGCGGCGACATCGCCAGGCGCATCCATCTCGTGGCCGCAGGGCATCCGGCACTTTACGAAGACAGCGCCGGCATCCTGGTGCCGGGCGCGCTCGAGACACTGGACATGCCCGTCCTCCTGATCCGCGGCGACCGTTCGCCCACGATCATCGAGCGCATCGCTGAAGAGATCGCGGCGCGGTTGCCTGATGTCGGCGTCGCGACGGTGCCGGGGGCCGGTCACATGGTGCCGATCACCCACCCGGATGAGACGGCGGGTCTGATCGGCGTCAATCTCGACCGTGGATGAGGGCCGCGAAGGCGTCGACCTCGGCTTCAGTGGTGCACCAGGAACAGACGAAGCGGGCGCTGACCGGCTGGTCGTCTGGCCCGTCGAGGGTCGCGTCATGTGGCCAGAGATAATAGTGCGCGCCGGCCGCCATCGCCCGCCGGTGCCTGCCGCGCGGCAGAGAGGCGAAGACCATGTTGGCCTCGCGCGGATAAAGCGGACTTGCGCCGGGTGCCGACAGGATCGCCGCCTCCAGCTCGGTCGCGCGGTTATTGGCGTCGCGCGCCAGACGCAGCCAGAGATCGTCGGTCAGATAGGCCTCCATCTGCGCCGAAAGGTAGCGGTGCTTGGAAAAGAGATGCCCGCCACGCTTGCGGCGAAGCTCGAATTCCCAGGCCTTCGCGGGATCGAACAGCACGACGGCCTCGACCCCCATGCAGCCGTTCTTTGTGCCGCCGAAGGACAGGATATCGACGCCGGCTTTCCAGCTCATTTCCGCCGGACTGGCGTTGGTGCTGACAAGCGCATTGGCAAAGCGCGCGCCGTCGAGATGGACCGGCAGGCCGAACTCCTTCGCGACCGCGCAGAGCGCGGACAGTTCGGCCGCCGAATAGACCGTGCCCGCCTCGGTCGTGTTGGTCAGGGTGACGACGGCGCGCTGCACCGAATGGACGAAGCCCTGCGGCGTCGCCCCGATCGCCGTCCTGAGCGCGCCCGGCGTCATCTTGCCATGTTCGCCCGGCACCTTCACCAGCTTGCCGCCGCCGATGAAGAACTCCGGCGCGCCGCATTCGTCGAGTTCGACATGGGCGGTGTCGTGACAATAGACCGCGCCCCAGGGCGGGCAGTAGGTCGCGAGTGACAGGGAATTCGCGGTGGTGCCGTTGTTGACCAGATAGACGGCCGCCTCCGGCGCCTCGAAGACCTCGCGGATCATCGCGCGAACCCGGTCCATCGCCGGGTCGGTGCCATAGGACGGCGCGTAGCCCGCGTTGATCGCGCTCAGTGCGGCCATGATCTCGGGCGCGGTACCCGAGGTGTTGTCGGAGGCGAATTCCATTACAGATCCTCGATGATGTGGTCTTCCCAGTCCTCTTCGGGAATCTCGAATTCCGGCAGGGTCCAGCCCCGGACCGACTCGCCCGCCTTCTGAACGCTTTCCGGATCGCCGGAGATCAGCGGATGCCAATCGTAAAGCGGCTTGCCTTCATGGCGAAGCCGGTAGGCGCAGGTGGAGGGCATCCAGTAGGCGACCTTGGCGATGGTCTTGGGGCTGAGGACGACGCATTCCGGCACGAAGCGCTTGCGCTCCTCGTACTGGCCGCAGCGGCAGGTCTCAGTATCGAGGAGCCGGCACGAGATCCGGGTGAAGAACACCTCGCCGGTGTCGGCATCCTCGAGCTTGTTGAGGCAGCACTTGCCGCAGCCGTCGCAAAGCGCCTCCCATTCCCGCGGGGTGAGCGCGGTAAGCGGGCGGTTCCAGAAGCCGGGGCGAAGCCCGTCGCGGGGGATATCGTGTTTCATGGGGCGCGAGAGTGGCTGAGCGGCGCGGGAAAGGGAAGGGGTCAGAGCGCCGCGAGGATACCACGCGCCCGGTCGCAATCGGCGTTCATCTGCGCGACAAGCGCCGGCAGGCCGTCGAATTTCATCTCGGGGCGCAGGTAGTCGATCAGCGCGACCGACAGGTGTTCGGCGTAAAGATTGCCGGCGAAGTCGAAGAGATAGGTTTCGAGGTTGGGCTGGTTTTCCCCGAACATCGGCCGCACGCCAAGGCTCGCCGCGCCGTTGTAGCTGCCCTGATGCGGCCCGGTCAGCACGTCGACCTTCACCGCGTAGACGCCGAGCCTTGGCAGGTGCAGCCCCGCAACGCTCATGTTCGCGGTCGGAAACCCCAGATCCTTGCCGCGCTTGTCGCCGTGCAGAACCGCGCCCTCGATCCGGTGCCAGTGGCCGAGCATCCGCGCCGCGTCGCGCGGGCGACCCTCGCTCAGGGCAGTGCGGATGGCGGTCGAGGAAATTTCCTCGCCGTCCTGCGCGACAAGTTCGGCGATGGTGACGCCGAAGCCGTGCCGGCGGGCGGCGTCGCGCAATGTCGCGACATTGCCCTTGCGACCCTTGCCGAAGCAGAAATCCGCCCCGACCGTGACATGCGCGACGCCGAGACCGGCGACGAGCACCTCGGCGACGAAGGCCTCCGCCTCCATCCCGGCAAGGGCGGCGTCGAAGGGAAGCTCGTAAAGCTGCGCCACACCCAGCTTTTCCAGCCGGTGGGTGCGCGCCTCGGCGTTCATCAGCCGGAACGCAGGCGCCTGCGGCGCGAAGAACTGGCGCGGATGGGGGTCGAAGGTGACGATGCCGAGCGGCGCGTCGGCCTGCCGGGCGAGGTCGATCACCGCCTGATGGCCAAGATGCACGCCGTCGAAATTGCCCATCGCCACCGAGGCCCCCCGGTCGGATGGTGCGGCCCCGTTCCAGTGGTGGTGAATGCGCATCTGCCCCCGTCTGGCGGGAGCGCCCGCCGCGTCAGTCGAACTTGCGGCTTGGCGCCAGAACCAGCGCCTCGCCTTTCAGGACCACCGTATCGCCCACCGCGCAATGGGTTTCAAGGGTGACCCGGCGCCGGGAATGGTCGATGGAGATGACCTTGACCTCGGCATAGACCGTGTCGCCCGGCCGGACCGGAGCCATGAACTTCAGCGACTGGCCGAGATAGACAGTGCCGTGCCCCGGAAGCTGTTCGCCGATCACCGCCGAGATTAGCCCGGCGGTCAGCATCCCGTGCGCGATGCGGCCCTCGAAGATCGTGTCGCGGGCGTAGTCGTCGTCGAGGTGCACCGGATTGCGGTCGGTCGAGACCTCGGCGAACATCTCGATGTCGCGGTCGGTGATGGTCTTCTGGAGATAGCGGGTCATCCCGATCTCCAGATCCTCGATGCAGATCGTTCCGCGCGGCATGTTGTCGAGCATCATCGCGAATCCCGGTTGGTTATGTTGCGGTGCAGCATAACGGAAGCGGGGCGGTTCCGCAATGTCGTTCGGTAATTATTGGACCGGAATCGTCTGATTTCTGAAATATTGTTGCTTGCCGGTCATAATCTAACGCAGGCGGCCGATACTGTAGGTCGGCGAGAGCTGCCGTTCGTCCAGCCAGGCCTCCAGCCGCGCGGCATCGGGGGCCTCAACATCGGCCCCGAACGCCTCCGCCTCCAGCCCGCCAGTGACGAAGAGCGTGTCGATCCCCTCGCCGATCCCGCCGAGAATGTCGGTGTTTATGCCGTCGCCAAGGGCGAGGATGCGGTCATTGCCGACCTCCGCCCCGATCGCCGCAAGCCTGCGGCGGGCGAGGTCGTAGATCGGGGGATGCGGCTTGCCGTAGTAAAGGCTGGTCCCGCCCATCTCGTCGTACAGTGCGGCAATGGCCCCGGCGCAATAGATGCGCTTGTCGCCGTAATCGACGATCAGGTCGGGATTGCTGCAAAGCAGCGACAACCCCTTGGCCTTCGCGTAGAGGAGCGTGGCGCGGTAATCCGCAGGCGTCTCGGTCAGGTCGTCGAACGGACCGGTGCAGACGATCCCCTCTGCCTCCTCCAGCGGGACGCGGGTGATCGGAGGGGCATCGGCGAAGTCCTCCGGAACGTCGGTGAAGAAGCCGAGGTCCTTCTCCGGCCCGATATGGTAGACCTTTCGCCCGACCGCGCCGGAGAACATCCCCGCCTGTGCCGCGTCGCCGGACGACACGATCAGGTCCCAGGCATCGCCGGGTACGCCGAGGCGGCTGAGCTGTTCGGCGACAAAGCGGTTGGGCCGCGGCGCATTGGTCATCAGAACGACCCGGCCTCCGCCGGAGCGAAACCCCTGCAACGCGGCGACTGCGGCAGGGTAGGCGGCGCGGCCGTTGTGAAGGCAGCCCCAGAGATCGCAGTAGAGCGCGTCGTATCCTTGCGACACCTCCGCAAGCGACTGGATGATCCGTGTCATGGGCAGGGCTCCTCGGCTACGGGTCCGGCCGGCACAGGCCGTCGGGAAAGCGAAGGGCGCCCCCGGGGCGCCCTTCTTCAACGCGGTGGCGGTGTCAGAGCTTCAGCGCCGGGATGATCTGCTTCTTGCGGCTCATGATGCCGGGCAGGACCACCGTGTCGCCGGCGACCTTGGCGCCGAACGAGGCTTCGGCCATCTGCTTCACCAGATCGTTCGGAACGAGAAGCGTCGCTTCCTCGTTCAGGATGTCGACGACGAAGAGCAGGACCTGATCGGCGCCGTCTTCCTTCGCCACGCTTTCCATCGACTTCATCAGGCTCGCCTTGCGGTCGAGGACCATCTTCGGCGCCGTCGTCTCCAGCACCGAGACGCGCAGTTCCTTGCCGGCGACGCTGTATTCCTTCGAATCCATCCGCAGAAGCTCCGCATCCGAGAAGGCCGAGACGTCGGATTTCGCGGCGAACAGCTCGGCAGCGTAGTCGGGGATCGCGATGCCGAGGTCCTTCGCCAGCGCCTCGGCGACGGCGCGATCATGCGCGGTCGTGGTGGGCGAGCGGAATTCGAGCGTGTCGGAGAGGATGCACGACAGCATCGCCGCCTTGATGGTCTTCGGCATCCGCGCCGCATCGGCGCCCATCAGGTCGTGCATGATCGTCGCGGTGCAAGCGAGCGGGCGCACGGTGATGTCGATCGGGCCCTTGGTCTTCAACCCGCCGGCAAGAAGGTGGTGGTCGATGATCTGGACGACGTTCGCCTCGTTGATCGAGGCAGGCAGTTCGGCCGGGTTGTTGGTGTCGACGATGACGCAGGTGTCGCCGGCCGCCACGTCGGAGATGATCTCGGGCTTTGGCAGATCCCAGCGCTTGAGGACGAAGGCCGCCTCGGTATTGGGTTCGCCGAGGAGCACCGGTTTCGCGGGCGTGCCCTTCACCTCGGTCAGGTACCAGGCCCAGATGATGGGCGAGCCGGTGGAATCGGTGTCGGGGGATTTGTGGCCAAAGACTTTGATCATGCGCGTCATCCGTCGGAGATAGGGAAATCGCGCGCCTTATAGGCGCTGCCGACGGGGTTGTCACGGGGGGCGCCGGACGGGAGAATCGCCGGCGGGGGGCGGTGCCCCGCGATCCGTGTAAGGTCGGGTTGAAACCCGCCTTACCGATGCGGCCCGCCATCGGGCAGGAGTGTCAGAACGACAGCCGTTCGAGCGTGAAGCCCGCCCGCTCCAGAAGCGCCAGAACGCCATCCCGGCCCGAGAGGTGCAGGGCGCCGAAGGCGACGAAGGCCGGCCCCTCGGCCGCCGCCGCCTCGATCACCGGGATCCACGACCGGTTGCGGCGGAACATCAGGGCCTCCTCCATCTCGGCCATGTCGGCATCGACGCTTTCGCGCGTCTTGCCGGGAAGGCCGTAGGCCGACTGCCGCCCCAGTTCCCACGTCACGCGGACATCTTCGCGGAAATAGGCCTCGGTCAGGGTCGCGCTGTAATCCTCGGCCCGGTCGACGACTGCCAGCGTGGTCAGGATCATGTCGATCTGCGCCTCAGGCGTCATCGCGTCGAAAAGACCGAAGACCGTGTCATAGGGTTCGAGCGCCCGCAGCGGGATCTGCTGTTCCTCGGCCAGCTCGATGATCCGCGCGTCGAGCCCGTGGGCGCCTGTGCCAATCTCGGTCATCGCGCAGGGCGGGATGCCGAGCATCATCGACACATACCAGGGCTGCATCTTCGAGGCCATGAAGGCGGGAATGCCACGTTCCTTCATCGCCTCGGCCAGTACCTGCCAGTCCGCCGCGCCGAGTTGTTCCGGCAGGGTCGGGCCCGTGACCAGGAAGAGCCTGTCGGGATGTCGGGTCGTTTCGGACTTCAGCCGCTCCTGCTCCTCGGGGCCGGCTTCGACAAGGACGGTCGCGGCGCTTTCGATGACCGGGGTCAGGCGCGCGACGATCGCGTCATGGCGCGGGTCGTCGAAATGGTAGGTGCCGACAAGGTGCACGACCTCGTCGCCTCGCGTCGCCCGCCAGAAGTTGCCGCGCGGATAGGCAAGGCTGTCGACCGCCGCGTCGATGGCGATGCGCTCCTCTGCCGGCAGCGCGGGCCAGAGGTCGGTTCCGGCGCAGGCCGCTACGGCGCCGCGTCCGGGCAGGACGAGAAGCAGACAGAGAAGGGTGGCGCGGATCATAGAAACTCCCGGAGCTCGCGTCTGGACGTGAGAGTCATCCTTGCACGGGCTCATGGCCACGCCAAGGCGAAGGCTGGGCACTTTTGCGCGAGTCGGGAGTTGACTCGGGTCGGCGAGGGGCCTAACTACGCCCCGTTAGCACTCAGTCAACACGAGTGCTAATCGCATTCAAACCTGGAACCTAGGGAGTGTTACCAGATGGCATTCAAACCGCTTCATGACCGCGTGCTGGTCAAGCGCATTGAAGGTGAAGACAAGACCAAGGGCGGTCTGATCATCCCCGACAGCGCCAAGGAAAAGCCGGCCGAGGGCGAAGTCGTCGCCGTTGGCGAAGGCGCGCGCAAGGATTCGGGCGAGCTGATCGCGCCGTCCGTCAAGAAGGGCGACAGGATCCTCTTCGGCAAGTGGTCGGGCACGGAAGTGACCGTCGATGGCGCCGAGATGCTGATCATGAAGGAAAGCGACATTCTCGGCATCATCGCCTGAGCCTGTCACTGACCGAAATTTCCATTCAGACAACCAGGAGAAGCCAACATGGCTGCTAAGGACGTCAAATTCGACAGCGATGCCCGCGACCGTATGCTGCGCGGCGTCAACATCCTCGCCGATGCGGTGAAGGTGACGCTTGGCCCCAAGGGCCGCAACGTCGTGATCGACAAGTCGTTCGGTGCCCCGCGCATCACCAAGGACGGCGTGACGGTCGCCAAGGAAATCGAGCTTGCCGACAAGTTCGAGAACATGGGCGCGCAGATGGTGAAGGAAGTCGCTTCCCGCACCAATGACGAGGCCGGCGACGGCACCACCACCGCGACGGTTCTGGCCCAGGCCATCGTCAAGGAAGGCATGAAGTCGGTTGCCGCCGGGATGAACCCGATGGACCTCAAGCGCGGCATCGACCTTGCCACCGCCAAGGTCGTCGAGGCGATCAAGGCCGCCGCCCGCCCGGTCAGCGACAGCGCCGAAGTGGCGCAGGTCGGCACCATCTCGGCCAACGGCGAAGCCGAAATCGGCCGTCAGATCGCCGATGCGATGCAGAAGGTCGGCAACGAGGGTGTCATCACCGTCGAAGAGAACAAGGGCCTCGAGACCGAGACCGAAGTCGTCGAGGGCATGCAGTTCGACCGCGGCTACCTCTCGCCCTACTTCGTGACCAACCCCGACAAGATGATCGCGGATCTGGAAGACTGCCTGATCCTGCTGCACGAGAAGAAACTCTCCTCGCTCCAGCCGATGGTTCCGCTTCTCGAAGCCGTCATCCAGAGCCAGAAGCCGCTGCTGATCGTTGCCGAGGACGTCGAGGGCGAGGCGCTGGCCACGCTCGTCGTCAACAAGCTGCGCGGTGGCCTCAAGATCGCCGCCGTCAAGGCGCCGGGCTTCGGCGACCGCCGCAAGGCCATGCTTCAGGACATCGCGATCCTGACCGGTGGCCAGGTCATCTCCGAAGATCTCGGCATGAAGCTCGAGAATGTCGGCATGGACATGCTCGGCCGGGCGAAGAAGGTCTCGATCACCAAGGACAACACCACCGTCGTCGACGGCGCCGGTGAAAAGTCCGAGATCGAAGCCCGCGTTGCCCAGATCCGCACCCAGATCGAGGAAACCACCTCGGACTACGACAAGGAAAAGCTGCAGGAACGCGTCGCGAAACTCGCGGGCGGCGTTGCGGTGATCCGCGTCGGCGGCATGACCGAAGTCGAAGTGAAAGAGCGCAAGGACCGCGTCGATGACGCGCTGAACGCGACCCGCGCGGCGGTTCAGGAAGGCATCGTCGTTGGCGGCGGCGTCGCCCTGATCCAGGCGGCGAAGAAGCTCGTCAGCATGGAAGGCGCCAATTCCGACCAGACCGCCGGCATCGCGATCGTCCGCCGGGCGCTCGAGGCGCCGCTGCGTCAGATCGCCCAGAACGCGGGCGTCGACGGTTCGGTCGTCGCCGGCAAGGTGCGCGAGTCGAACGACGTGAAGTTCGGCTTCAACGCCCAGACCGAAGAATATGGCGACATGTTCAAGTTCGGCGTCATCGACCCGGCCAAGGTCGTGCGGACCGCTCTGGAAGATGCGGCCTCGATCGCCGGCCTCCTGATCACCACCGAAGCCATGGTTGCCGACAGGCCGGAGCCGAAGGGCTCTGCCGGCGGCGGCATGCCCGACATGGGCGGCATGGGCGGCATGATGTAAGACGGTTCCGCTCAAACGGACCGACAGGGAAGGGGCCCCCGAGCGGGGCCCCTTTTTTGTATGAGACGTCCCGGGCTGGGTCGGTTTCAACCCGACCCAGCGAATGGGCGCATCGGCCATGCCCGTCGCGTGGGCGCCGCGTCCCATATCAAGGGGCCGGCGATCTGCCATTGCCCGGTGCGGTGAAGCGGTCTAGCTCTTCTCCATGCGCCTTTTCCTCCTCACCACCCTCACCATGATCGCGTTTGCCGCGAATTCCGTTCTCAACCGGGCCGGGGTCGGGAACGGTCTCATCGACCCGGTGCGGTTCGCCGTAGTCCGGCTCCTGGCCGGCGCGGCGATGCTGGCGCTTCTGGTTCTCGGCCGGCGGCTGGTGAGCGGGCGGCCGCTCTGGCCCGGACCGCAGGGTCGCGCGGCGGGGGCGATGTCGCTTCTTGTCTATCTCTTCGGCTTCTCGCTCGCCTATGGCGCACTCGATGCGGGGACAGGCGCGCTGATCCTGTTCGGCATGGTCCAGATCACCATGTTCGCGGGCGCGCTTCTGGCGCGTGAACGGGTGCCGGCGCGGCGCTGGATCGGTTCCGGCCTCGCCTTTCTGGGGCTTGCCTACCTTTTCGGGCCGGGGTCGGGGGCGAACGAGAGCCTGTTCCACGCGACGCTGATGGCGGCGGCGGGGATCGGCTGGGGGATCTATTCGCTCTCGGCGCGCGGCTCAACAGATCCGCTCGGCGCGACGGCGTGGAACTTCGTCCTCGCCGTGCCGGTCGCCCTCGTCCTTGTCCGCGCGCTGCCGGTCATGCAGGGGGCGGTGCCGACGATGCCGGCGGGGCTGCTCCTTGCGGTGATCTCGGGCGCCCTGACCTCAGGCCTTGGCTATGCGCTCTGGTATTCCGTGTTGCCCGCGCTCGGCGCTGCGCGGGGCGGGGTCGCGCAACTGACGGTGCCGCTGATCGCGCTTGCCGGCGGCTTGGTGTTCCTGGGCGAGGCCCTGACCTTGCGCTTCCTCCTCTCCGCGGCGCTCGTGCTTGGCGGGGTGGCGATCGCCCTGCGGTCGCCGCGTCAGGGATAGGCGATGGCAATCACCTCGAGGTCAAGCCGGCCGGCGGGCCGGCGCCAGTCGACGACATCGCCGACCCGCGCGCCGAGAAGTGCGCGGGCGAGTGGCGAGTGCGGCGCGATCCGCTGCGCCGCCGCATCAGCCTCGTCCTCTCCGACGATCTCGTAGACGGTTTCCCGCCCGTCCTCGTCCGCGACCGTCACCCGCGCGCCAAAGGCCACCTCGTCGCGCGGCTGCTCGGCCGGGTCGACCGGGATCGCCGAGCGGAGCCGCGCCTCAAGATAGCGGATGTCGCGTTCGGCTGCCTTCTCGGGCAGCTTGTCGAGCCGGTCGGCCCGCGCCTTCAACTGCGCAAGCTCCGTCTGGGTCGCCTCCAGCCGGTGGCGCAAGTCTGCGAGGCCGCGCGGCGTGACGTAGTTCGGATGCGGGCTGATCGGCAGGTCGGGCAGTGGTTCGTTGTCCGGCCCGTCTTCCTTCACGAAGGCGCGGCTCATGTCACGATGACCTCCAAGGGATCGTATTCGGCCGGCCCTTCGGCCCCGAACGCCACGCGCGGCAGGCTGTCGGGCTTGAGCCGGATCGCGGCGACCTCATCGGCCGCGAAGAAGCGGCGGGTATGGACGACGCGGGCCGGATCGGCCCAGCCGGGGTCAAGATGGCCGCCGGTGACGGTACAGCGGAAGAAGAGGTCGACCTGATGAAAGCCCGAGCGCGGATCGTGGAATTCGTTGACGAGCGCGAGGCGGCCGACCGCGATCCGAAGCCCGCATTCCTCGTGGATCTCGCGGGCGAGGTTCTCGGGCAGGGAATGGCCCGGCTCCACCCCGCCGCCGGGCGCACACCAGAGGTCCGACCGTCCGCCGGGATAGGCGTTGACGAGAAGCAGCCGTCCGTCCTGGACGATGATCGCGCGCGTCGCGAGGCGGGGGGAGCGTGTCTTCATGCGCCCGACAGTGACGAAGCGTCACGGCGAGGACAAGAGGCTCGCATCGGGACGGTGAATTCCCTATCTCCGGGACATGTGGAAACTCGGCCTCGCCCTCCTTCTCATCGCCGCCGCGCCGGTGGCGCGGGCCGATTGCGTGGTGCTCCTGCACGGGCTGGCGCGGAGCGAGACCTCGCTTCTGGTGCTGGAGGAGGCGCTGGGCCGGGCGGGCTACCATGTCGTGAACCGTGGCTACCCGTCGACCGAGGCGACGATCGAGACGCTGGTCGCGACCGAGGTCGGACCGGCGGTCGCGGAATGCGGGCAGGAGCGGGTGCATTTCGTCACCCATTCGATGGGCGGCATCCTCGTCCGCGCCTGGCTTGCCGATCACCGGCCGGCCGAGATGGGCCGCGTGGTCATGATGGCGCCGCCGAACCACGGGTCGGAGCTTGTCGACGCTTTCGGTGACCTCGGTGCCTTCCGCTGGCTGAACGGCCCGGCGGGGCTGGAGCTTGGCACCGGGCCGTCGAGCCTGCCGAACGAGCTGCCGGCGGCGCAGTTCGACCTTGGGATCATTGCCGGAAACCAGTCGCTGAACCCGGTCTATTCGGCGGTGATCGAGGGCGAGGACGACGGCAAGGTCAGCGTCGAGAGCACCAAGATCGGCGGTATGCGCGACCATATCGTGCTGCCGGTCACCCATACTTTCATGATGAACAACCCGGTCGTGGTGGCCGAGGTTCTGGAGTTCCTCGAAAGTGGCCGGTTCGATCACGACCTGACCTATTTCGACGCCGCGCAACGGGTGTTCCGCTGACGCCGGACGGTCTCCGTCACCGGCGCGAAACGGGGATCACTTCCGGGGCATGACCCGGTTCACATGGCCCATCTTGCGGCCGGGCCGGGCCTCGGCCTTGCCGTAAAGATGGATCGCGGCATGCGGTTCGCGGGCGATCTGCGGCACCCGGTTGATATCGTCGCCGATCAGGTTCTCCATCACCACGTCGGAATGGCGGGAGCCGTCGCCCAAAGGCCAGCCGGTGATGGCGCGGATGTGCTGTTCGAACTGGTCGACGGCGCAGCCGTTCTGGGTCCAGTGGCCGGAATTGTGTACCCTCGGGGCGATCTCGTTGACGATCAGGCCCTTGCGGGTGACGAAAAGCTCCACCCCCATGACGCCGACATAGCTCAGCGCGTTGAGGATGCGGCCGGCGAGGAAGACGGCATCGGTGCGCTGCGCCTCGGTCAGGCGGGCAGGGATGGTGGTGGTGCGCAGGATGCCCTCGCGGTGGACATTCTCGCCCGGATCGAAGGCAGTCACCTCGCCCGAAAGGCTGCGGGCCGCGATGACCGAGACTTCGTGGCTGAAGTCGATGAAGCCTTCGAGGATCGCCGGCGCGCCGGCCATCGCGGCCATCGCCGCCGGCGCGTCATCGGGGGTGTTCAGCCGGACCTGGCCCTTGCCATCATAGCCGAGCCGGCGTGTCTTGAGGATCGCGGGCGTGCCGATCTCGTCCACTGCCCTGGCGAGGCCGTCGGCGTCGTTGACGGCCGCGAAAGGCGCTGTCTGAAGGCCGAGATCGTGCAGGAACGCCTTCTCGACAAGCCGGTCCTGGCTGATGGCGAGGGCGCGGCGGTTGGGATGGATCGGGCAGTGCGCCTCGAGCGCGTCTAGCGCCGAAGTGGGAATGTTCTCAAACTCGTAGGTGACGATGTCCACAGACTGCGCGAACTTGGCGAGGGCCGCCAGATCGTCATAGGCGGCGGTCGTCACGATCCGGGCAACGTCACCGGCGGGCGGGGCTGCGGCCGGCTCGTAGATATGGGTCCGGTAGCCGAGCCGGGCGGCGGCGACGGAGAGCATGCGGCCAAGCTGGCCGCCGCCAAGGATGCCGATCGTGGCGCCGGCGGGCAGCGGTTTACTCATCTTGCGGGGCGTCCGGGATCGAGGCGGAAAGCGCATCGCGCCAGGCGTCGAGGCGGGTGGCGAGGGCCGCGTCGTGAAGGGCGAGGATGCCGGCCGCCATGAGGCCCGCGTTGGCCGCGCCGGCGGCGCCGATGGCCATCGTGGCGACCGGGTAGCCCTTCGGCATCTGGACGATGGAATAAAGGCTGTCGACGCCCGACAGCGCCTTGGTCTGCACCGGCACGCCGATGACCGGCACCCGGGTCTTCGAGGCCATCATGCCAGGCAGATGCGCCGCGCCGCCGGCACCGGCGACGATCACCTGAAGCCCGCGTTCGACGGCGGTCTTGCCATAGGCCCAGAGACGGTCGGGCGTCCGGTGCGCCGACACGATCTTCGTCTCGTAGGCGACGCCCAGCTCGTCGAGCACCGCCGCCGCCTCCTTCATCGTCGGCCAGTCGGACTGGGACCCCATGATGATGCCGACCTTCACGCTCATGCCGCTCTCCGCGCCCCGGGAAATGGAGCGCGCACTATAGCGGCGGCACGGGGCGGGGCAAGGTCAGGCGATGATGTCCGGCGTCAGGACATCCTCGATCCGGGCAATCTTGTCCTTGAGCATCAATTTCTGCTTTTTCAGCCGCTTCAGCCGAAGCTGGTCGGCGCGGCCCGAGGCTTCCATCACATGGATCGCCTCGTCGAGGTCGCGATGCTCCTGCCTGAGCACTTCGAGCTTCACGCGCAGAACCTCGGCATTGTCCATTTCAAAATGCGCGTTCATGTCGTCCATGTCATGAGTCGTTCCCGGGAGCGGTAACAGAAGATAGCAAGTCCGCGCCCTTGCGGGAAGCTTTTCGCGCCGGGTTGCCTTGTCGGCCCGGCTTCGGGTCTCCATATTCACCGCAGGGTCGCCTGAAGCGGGGCCCTGACGAGTGTCGCTTGATGTCGAGGACATGCCCGAGATGACGAAACTGACCTTTGCCGCCCATCCCTTCCTTCTGGGGTTCGATCAGCTTGAACGGCTGGTGGAACGTACCGCGAAGACCGGGAACGAGGGCTATCCCCCGTTCAATATCGAACAATCCTCGGAACATGGCTTTCGCATCACGCTCGCCGTCGCGGGGTTTCGCGAGGACGACATCGCGATCACGGTCGAGGAACGGCAACTGGTGATCCGCGGCCGCCAGGCCGAGGATGCCGATGACGGTCGCATCTTCCTGCATCGCGGCATCGCGGCGCGCGCCTTCCAGCGCAGCTTCGTGCTGGCCGAGGGGGTCGAGGTGGACGGGGCGCGACTGGAAAACGGACTGCTGCACGTCGATTTGGTCCGGGCCGTCCCGGAAAGGACCGTGCAGACGATCCGCATCACCAAGGGCTAAGGAGGAAACGGGCATGGATACCAAATACGATTTCGGGCCGGTTTCGGGCGAGCGCATCGTCTATGTGCGCGAGGTTCCCGTGGCCGAGTTGCCGGAGGAGATCCGGGCGCAGGCGATGGGGCTGGAAACGCTCTATGCGGTTCACGACGCCTCTGGCGAGCGGCTGGCTTTGGTCAAGGACCGGCGGCTGGCCTTCATGCTGGCGCGGCAGAACGACATGGCGCCGGTCAGCGTTCACTGACGATCTGCAACCTCGGTTGCATTTACCCGCGACGGAAAATCGACCTCACTGCGTGACATGACCGATGGTCCCGACGGCCATCGGGTCTGAACAACATGAGGGACAGATGTCAGAGGTTACCGGATACAGCCGCACGCAGATCGCAGTTCACTGGGGCGTCGTGCTCTTGCTGGGCGCGAGTTATGTCAGCAGCGATGCGATGAAGTCCGCGTGGTACGCATTTCACAAGGGCCGTGACGCCTTCGGCACGGTGGCCGCCGCGCATGTCTGGGTCGGTGTCGCGATCCTCGCCCTTGCGGCGGTACGGATCGCGGTGCGGCTTGTTCGCGGTGCGCCGCCGCTGCCGCCAGATGGCCATCCGGTCACGGACATGATCGCGAAGCTTACCCATCTGGGGCTTTATGCCGTTCTCGTCCTCATCCCGGCCTTGGGCCTCGTGGCCTGGTTCGGCGCGGTCGATCTCGCGGGCGAGGCGCATGAGGTGATGTTCAACCTTCTCGTCACACTGGTAGCGCTGCATGTTGTCGGCGCGGCCTATCACCAGTTCGTGCTGAAGGACGGGCTGATCGGGCGGATGAAGCGGACGGGCTGAGCGCGGCATCCAGGCAACCCGACGCCCGACATGAAAAAGGCCCCGGATATCCGGGGCCTTTCCGCGTCATGCGTTCATTCGACGATCAGGCCTTGATAAGGCCCATCGATTCCAGCTTCAGGATCACCTGATGGGCGCAGTTGTCGACGTCGACATTCTCGGTCTCGACCTTGAGTTCGGGGTTCTGCGGCTCCTCGTAGGGGTCCGAGATCCCGGTGAACTCCTTGATCTTGCCTTCGCGGGCAAGCTTGTAGAGCCCCTTGCGGTCGCGCCGTTCACATTCCTCGATGCTGGTCGCGACATGGACCTCGACGAAGGCGCCGTAGGCTTCGACCATCTCGCGCACGGCGCGGCGGGTCGAGGTATAGGGCGCGATCGGCGCGCAGATCGCGATGCCGCCGTTCTTGGTGATCTCGGAGGCGACATAGCCGATGCGCTTGATGTTGATGTCGCGATGCTCTTTCGAGAAGCCGAGCTCGGACGAGAGATGCTTGCGCACCACGTCACCATCGAGAAGCGTCGTCGGGCGGCCGCCCATCTCCATCAGCTTGACCATGAGGGCGTTGGCGATGGTCGACTTGCCCGAACCGGAAAGGCCGGTGAAGAACACCGTGAAGCCCTGTTTGGCGCGCGGCGGCGAGGTGCGGCGCAGTTCCTGCACCACTTCGGGGAAGGAGAACCATTCCGGGATCTCCAGCCCTTCGCGCAGACGGCGGCGCAGTTCGGTGCCCGAGATGTCGAGGACGGTAGAACCTTCCGGCACTTCGTCCACCGGGAAATACTGGGCCTTTTCCTGCACGTAGACCATCTGTTTGAAGTCGACCATCTCGATGCCGATTTCCTTCTGATGCTGACGCACCAGGTCCTGCGCGGCATAGGGATCGTAGAAATCCTTGCCCTGGCTGTTCTTGCCGGGGCCGGCATGGTCGCGGCCGACGATGAAATGCGTGAGGCCGTGGTTGCGGCGGATGATCGCGTGCCAAAGCGCCTCGCGCGGGCCGCCCATCCGCATCGCTAGGTTCAGCAGCGACAGATGCGTGGTGGAGGCCGGATACTGGTCCAGCACCGCCTCATAGCAGCGCACCCGGGTGAAGTGATCGACATCGCCCGGCTTGGTCATGCCGACGACCGGGTGGATCAGGAGGTTGGCCTGCGCTTCCCTTGCGGCGCGGAAGGTCAGTTCCTGATGCGCGCGGTGCAGGGGATTGCGGGTCTGGAAGGCGACGATCTTGCGCCAGCCGAGCTTGCGGAAATGGGCGCGCAGTTCGTTCGGCGTGTCGCGCCGGGCCTTGAAGTCGTAGTGGACCGGCTGCTGGATGCCGGTGACCGGGCCGCCGAGATAGATCTTGCCGGCCTGGTTGTGCAGGTAGTTGACTGCCGGATGGGCGAGATCGTCGGCACCGAACACGCCTTCGGCCTCGCGCGACTTGTTCGGTTCCCACTTGTCGGTGACCGAGAGGATGGCAAGGATCACGCCTTCCTGGTCGCGCAGTGCGATGTCCTGGCCGGGCTCCACCTTTTCGGCGAAGGCCTCCGAGACGTCGAGCGTCACCGGCATCGGCCAGAGCGCGCCGCTTTCCAGCCGCATGTTCTCGACCACGCCGTCATAGTCGGCCTCGGTCAGGAAGCCCTTCAACGGGTGGAAGCCGCCGTTCATCAGAAGCTCCAGATCGCAGATCTGGCGCGGGGTCAGATCCCAGGACGGCAGCGCGCCGGCCTCATGTTTCAGCTTCTGGGCGCTGTCGTAGGAGACGTAAAGCTCCGGGATCGGGGAGAGGTTCGATTGCATCAGGGGGGTCCTTTTATCGAGATGGAGAAGGCCGCTTTTCGTGCCGGTCAGTTCGGCGTGAAGAGCGTCGTATTCGGCAAGTTTGCGGGCGAGGAACCGGTCGGTCAGGCGGGCCTTGGTGGCGGCGCCCTTCGTCGTCAGCTCATAGGTGAAGCGCTGGCGGCGGTCGGGCCCCTTGCGGTCGGCGATGCGGATATGGCCGGCGTCGGTGGCGGCGCGCAGATGGGCGTTGAGGGTGCCGAGGCTGATGCCAAGCGCCTGGGCCGTGGCGCGCTGCGAGGCATCCGGCCGCTGGTCAAGCTGACGAAGCAGGCGGAAGAGCTGGTCGTCTTCCGATGGCGATGTGGCCTCGGCTGGCACGGCGGGTGACTCTATATATGTTCAGAGCTGAACGTATTTCACATCCGCACCGCGAAGGAAAGAGTAATCGGCGCATTGGGCGGGGAATGGCGCCCAATGGCCCGTTGCAACGGAATTGTTGCCGGATATGTGGGAAAGGGGGCGGGTCTTCCCCGGTCACGCACCTGCGGCAGGGGTTCACCGTGCCGCGCGCTGGCCACCGCAGGACAACCGTCCTTCGGCATTAGGGCAGGATCTAGGACCGCCGCCCGGGGGATCATGTCCGGCAAGAACGCCCTCTGACTTGCGTCATGTGGGGCAGCAGGCCGGTCACTCGGCGGCGGCCTGATCCTCCGCGCCCTGTGCCGCCAGCCAGCGCTCGGCATCAAGCGCCGCCATGCAGCCCATGCCGGCGCTCGTCACCGCCTGCCGGTAGACATGATCGGTCAGGTCGCCGGCGGCAAAGACGCCGGGGATCGAGGTCTCGGTCGTGCCGGGCTTCACTTTCACATAGGCGCCGTGGTGAAGCTCAAGCTGCTCTTTCACCAGTTCGGAGGCCGGCGCATGGCCGATGGCGACGAAGAACCCGGCGCAGGGGACGTCGGTCACCTTGCCGGTGTTTACGTCCTTCGCCCGGACTGCGGTGACGCCAAGCGGGTCGGCGTCGCCCAGAACTTCCTCCACCGTGTGGTTCCAAAGGACCTCCACCTTCGGATGCTTGAAGAGCCGGTCCTGCATGATCTTCTCGGCGCGCAATTCGCTCCGGCGGTGAATGAGCGTGACCTTGGTGGCGAAGTTGGTCAGGAACAACGCCTCTTCCACGGCGGTATTGCCGCCGCCGATCACCACGACTTCCTTGCCGCGATAGAAGAAGCCGTCGCAGGTGGCGCAGGCCGAGACACCGAAACCCTTGAACTTTTCCTCGGACGGCAGTCCCAGCCACTTCGCCTGGGCGCCGGTGGCAAGGATCACCGCGTCGGCGGTATAGGTCGTGCCGCTGTCGCCGGCCGCGATGAAGGGGCGCCGGGAAAGGTCGAGCGCTGAGATGTGGTCGGAGATCACCTCGGCCCCCATCGCCTTGGCGTGCTCTTCCATCCGCACCATCAGGTCGGGGCCCTGCACATGGGTGTCGCCGGGCCAGTTCTCCACCTCGGTGGTGATGGTGAGCTGGCCGCCCGGCTGGATGCCCTGGACGAGGATCGGGCTGGTCATCGCGCGGGCGGAATACACGGCGGCCGTGTAGCCCGCCGGGCCGGAGCCGATGATCAGAACCTTCGTATGCCGCGTCGCGCCCATGACCGTCCCCTCTGAATGCCGTCAGAGCGATATAGTCGGCTCGGGGCGCAGGGGAAAGACCCCCGGTGGCTCGGCGGGGACAAGTGGTTGGAGTGTTGAAACCCATGCTATGTTACGGGTGCGGGAAACGGCGCCGCGAAAAAGTTGCGCGGACGTGAAATAATATTGCGCAAGCGGCCCCCCGAGGATAAGTTCCCGAAAAATTCACGGAGAAGCCGATATGGCCGCCAACAGGCTCGACGAGATCGACCGCAAGATTCTGGCAGAGTTGCAGGACGACGGGCGGATGACCAATGTCGAGCTGGCCCGCCGGGTCGGCATCTCGGCGCCGCCCTGCCTGCGCCGGGTGCGGACGCTGGAAGAGGCGGGCTATATCCGCGGCTACCACGCCGACGTCAATCCGCGCGAGCTTGGCTTCGAGGTTCAGGTCTTCGCGATGGTCGGGCTGCACAGCCAGGCCGAGGCCGACCTTTCGGCCTTCGAGGCGAAGTGCCGGGGCTGGCCGCTCGTGCGCGAATGTCACATGCTGAACGGCGAGATTGACTTCATCCTGAAATGCGTGGCGCCGGACCTGTCGTCGTTCCAGACCTTCCTGACCGAGGAACTCACCTCGGCCCCGAACGTGGCGAGCGTCAAGACCAGCCTCGTCATCCGCTGCGCCAAGGACCAGCCGGGCGTCCCCTTCGACGTGCTCGAGGCGCGGCTCGGGCGCAGCGCCTGAGGGGCGCCGCGCCGTTCCCGTGTCAGCCGGCCAATGCGACCTCGACCTCGTGTGCCGACATGCGCGGATGCGCCATGGCGCCGAATTCGCTGAACGACTTCACCTGCGGGAAGAGCGACAGGAAAAGCTGCGCCACCTGCGGGTCAAAGCCGTCGGCCGCGCGGATGCCCGGATGGTAGCTCTCGATCTCGAGCCCGGCGGCGCGCAGCGAGCCCTGACGTTCGAGCACGACATGATAGACCGCGATCGGTGCGACCGGCGTCACCTCGATGATCGACACCCCGTCGGCAAAGCTCCGCGCCGGTGCGTAAGCACTGTCGATCCCGGTCGCGAAGCGGCAGCGTGCGTCGCGCACCAGAAGCCGCGCGCGCGGCCCGAGGACAAGGTCAGGCATCGGCCGGCCGACGCCGAACGCATCGGCGGTGATGCGCGTCAGCTTGCCGTCATACATCCCCGGCATTGACCGGGGCGGGAAGAGCGTCATCGAGCCGATCCAGGTGATCGTTTCGGCCCGCCCCTCGCCGGTCAGCGCCCGCATTCCCGGCACCAGATCCTCGACCGCGACGGGGCCGTCGGCCGTGGCGATGACGCTGCCGCGTGCGAAGGCGGAAAACGCCTCCTCGAACTCGGGGATGGCCGGGGCAAGGCGGGTGCCGGTCTCGATGCAGCCGTCCTGACCGAGATAGGCGATCTCGTAACGCCGGGTGAGGGGGGGGCGCCGCGCGTACTGGACCTCGGCCGGGGCGGCGGGGTGGGAAATGGATCTGGATTGAGGAACGGGAGAATTGAAAACGTCCGTCGTCAGACGGTTAATTCCGGTTTGAGGGTACGACACGCGATCAGCCTTTCGGTCTGGTCACATCTGCGGAGCCCCCACCCCTAAATGCAGATTGACTATGTGAACAATCTGACCTGTTTTGCCGGTCCTGTCAAAAAATGGGGATGATTTTCAAAACGCTGGCACCTAATCGCAGGTTCCGAACCGGCTTTGTTGAGCCGGACGCGACAAGACGGACCCGTTAACCCTTCGACAACGAATTGCTGGGTCGGGTTGGCCGAATCGGTGGTCCGGAAAAGCGGAAGCCGGCGGACCGATCCCTGGGGGGGAGAGCGATCAGTCCGCCGGTTCTTGGTGTCCCGCGCTGGAGGGGGCGCAGGGAACAGGTGTGGGCAGGAATGGGTCAGCCTTGGGCGGACGGACCGGTGTCGCTCTGGCTCTTGCGCTTGCGGGCGGCGATTTGGCGGGCGCCGCGGTGCCAAGGCAGGATGGGGCCAGCTTTGGCGCTTTCGGCGAGAACCGATTTCATCCAGCGACGGTCCGGTTTCATCAGACTGCTCCTTTGCCTCAATTCACGACCTCTTGCGGGCCGCTTCTTTTGGTTCCGATTCTGCGACCGGATGAAGCGATATTACCCGGCATTGCGGCAGAGATTGGGCACGGTTCGGGGTATTTTTGGGGCAGGGCTGCAAAGCGTGGGGGCCGATGCGGCCCGCGTCCTGCCCCGGCTCAGAGCCGGATTGCCGAGATCAACCGACCGTAATCGGCCTCGTGCCGCAGGACCGAGCGGCGGTAGGAATAGAACCGCTCCGGATCGGAATAGGTGCAGTGCCTGATCCACTCGGCCCGGCCGATACCGGCCTCGCGCAGCCGGTGAAGCCCGAAGCCCGGAAGGTCGAAATGCGCGCGGTCGCCCTGACCGCCGGAGAAGAACCGCGAATAGCCGGGGTCAACGCTCATGAACTCGTCAAGGAATTCGGGGCCGACCTCGTAGGCGCGCTGGCTGATCGCCGGTCCGATCACCGCAATGGTGTCCGCACGCCGGGCGCCGAGCGCCTCCATCGCGTCGAGCGTCGCCTCGAGCACGCCGAGGAGCGTGCCGCGCCAGCCGGCATGGGCCGCGCCGATCACGCCGGCGCCGGTATCGGCGAAAAGCACCGGCTGGCAATCGGCGGTCAGTACCGTCAGTGCCAGCCCCGGTGTCGCGGTCACCAGCGCGTCGGCGCGGATCGAGGTCGCCATCGGGCCGGTGACGGTGATGGCCTCGGCGGAATGAACCTGATGCACGCCGATCAGCGCCGGGGCTGCCACCCCGAGCGCGGCCGACACCCGTTCGCGGTTGATCGCCACCGCCTCGGTCTGGTCGGACGAGCCGTGGCCGCAGTTCAGCCCCGCGAAGATCCCGGACGAAGCGCCGCCCTTGCGGGTGAAGAACCCGTGGCGCAGCGGGACGAGGGCGTCATGCGTGAGAATCTCGAGTGTCATGGCAAGGGGTCGAATCCGGGCGGTGGGGGGCATTCCCGTGGATAACTCGCAATCACCTTGAACAACTGTCCCATTTCCTCAGGGTGGGTCAAGCGTCGATGCGCGGCGACATGGGCGTCGAGTGCCGCCCCTTGCAGCTTGCGCGCCAGCGCCTTGGCCCGCGCCGTGATACCCAGCCGTTCCAGGAACACCCCCTGCGGCGTCATCGCCGTGACCGCGGTTCCCGCGCCGGCGAAGGCGGTGGCGAGGGCTTCGAAATCGACATGCGCGGTCAGGTCGGCCTCGCCCGGCGTGGCGAAGGGATCGACGCGTTCATGCGCCTTCAGCGCCTGAAACGTGCCGCCGAGCGAATGCCAGCCGCCGTAATCGATGATCAGCGCCACGCCGCCCAGGGCGGCGATGCGGGCGCCGATAGAGGCAGCGATCCCGGGCAGGGCGGGGCAGGTCTCGACCAGGTCGCCGGGCCGGGTGTCGCCGAGCCGGGCGGCGAGGGCAGGGTAGCGTGTCACCGGGCCGAGGCCGGGGGCAAGGCGCCCCTCGCGCAGGCCGACCTGACGTTCGGCCCAGCCCTCGGCCGTTCGTTCGAACTGGCGGATCGGCAGGGCGTCGAAGAACTCGTTGGCGACGAGGAAGAGCGGCAGGTCGGGCAGCGTCTCCACCCCGTCGTGCCAGACCGGGCGATGGCCGTGAAGCGTCCCGGCCTGCCGGGCGCGCAGGACCGGCGAGGCCTCGACAAGGTGAACCTCTGCGGCATCGGTCATGCCCGGGACGGCGCGGATCGCGCGCAGGATGTCGGCCATCAGCGTGCCGCGCCCCGGCCCGACCTCGGCCAAAACGAAAGGTGCTGGCCGGCCCTGGTCGATCCAGTTTTGCGCGAGGCAGAGGCCGAGCATTTCGCCGAACATCTGGCTGATCTCGGGCGCGGTGGTGAAATCGCCCCCCATCCCGAAGGGGTCGCGGGTGGCATAATAGCCGTGATCGGGATGCAGCAGGCAGTCCGCCATGTAGTCGGCGACGCTCATCGGCCCGTCGGCCGCGATGCGCCGGGCGAGGATCTGCCCGAGCGGTGTCACGCCCGCGCCCGCCGCCAGAACCAGAGCCCCGCCGCGACCATCGGCAGCGACAGGAGCTGCCCCATCGACAGGCCGGCGCCACCGGCGTGGATGACGTAGCCCATTGGATTGTCCGGGGTGATGAACTGGGCGTCGGCCTGCCGCACGAACTCGACCGCGAAGCGCGAAAGGCCGTAGCCGAGCAGGAAGATGCCGGTGATCAGCCCCGGCCGCTTCAGCGCGCCGGCCCGGAGAAGCGCCAGCAGCACGAGGCCGAGAACGAGGCCTTCGAGCCCGGCCTCGTAAAGCTGGCTCGGGTGGCGGGCGCAGGCGCCGGGGGCGATGCCGGCGCAGTCCTGCGCCGCCTCGCCGGGGAAGACCACGCCCCAGGGCAGGTTGGTCGGCCGCCCCCAAAGTTCCGCGTTCACGAAATTCGCCAACCGCCCGAAGAAGAGGCCCACTGGCGCCACCAGCGCCATCGCGTCGGAGAGTTGCAGCGCCGGCACGCCGTGACGCCGGCAGAACCAGAGCCCGGCGACAACAGTGCCGAGAAAGCCGCCGTGGAACGACATGCCGCCTTCCCAGACCTTCAGGATCTCGGCCGGGTGCGACAGGTAGTATCCCGGCTGGTAGAAGAGGACGAAGCCGAGCCGCCCGCCAAGGATCACCCCGAGGATGATCGCGGTCAGAAGATCCTCCGTCCGTTCCGGCGCCATCGGCGCCCGGTCGCCGGGCCAGAGGACAGGGCGCCGCATCAGCGCGCGGACGATGAGGAACCCGGCGATCAGCCCCGCGAGATAGGCGAGCGCATACCACCTGAGCGCCAGATGCAGCCCGAAGAGGTCGATGGCAAATATCTCGTTCGAGATGTCGGGGAAGTTCATGGCGGCGTACATGCGGTCTCCTTCGCCCTTGTCTGAGCGCGGGGGCGCGGCGAAGTCAACCTTGAGCTTTCGGCCCCCCGCGCGCATATAGGCGGCAGATGTGATTTGCCCCATGGGAGGCGCCCGATGAGCGGACCGAACAAGTTCTTCGACGACATGTCGAGACTGATGACCAACGCGATGGGTGTGGCGCAGGGGGCGAAGACCGAGGCCGAGACGGCGATGAAGTCGCTGATGGATCGCTGGTTGGCCGACCGCGATTTCGTCACCCGCGAGGAATTCGACGCGGTCCGCGCGATGGCGCAGAAGGCCCGCGAGGAGAACGAGGCGCTGAAGGCGCGGATCGCGGCGCTGGAGGCGGTCGGCAACCCGCCCCATGCCGGCCGGGGCGGCAAGTCGAAGGGCTGACGCCGGCGGCGGCGCCAGAGGGCGGCGCATTCCATCCAATTCTGTCCACAGGTTTTTCTGTGTGTTGACACTTATTCCTGCAGTGAGGGCGGAACAGAGCGGATGAGCCCGGTAGAAGCCGGATGGGCCAATGAAATAAGGGCCGAAAGAGCCGGTGGCGCGGTGCCGAGGGGAGCCGGAAGATTGTCGGCAGTAAAGCGGAAATCGGCCGTTTCAGGCGAAGGACGGGCCTTTTAGGCCGGTCAGGGGGCGTTCGGGGTGTGACCGTTTAAACATCCGTAAAACAAGCAATAAATCTGTGATGATGGCTCGATGACCAGGCTGCAGGAGGCCGATCATGGGCGCGGAACATGCAAATTGCGTTGCATGTTCGGTACCGATTTGCATGTTGGCCGTAAGCTATTGAAAACACGTCATTACCAGCTTGGGCGATGGTGGCGTCTTGCTCAGGGAACATGCAACTGATTTCTCGATCGCACGAGCCAGTGGTGCCGAAAAGACGCCTTCGTCCTGGCAGTTATCGCTTCGGCTGCAGAGCCGCAAGGATGTCGAATGCGACAGGGGAGCAGACGCCGCTGAGCACCTTGCTTCCTTCGCTGCCAACAATTCGGCGCTTGGATACGATCAAGGTCGACTGGTCACGAGTTAGGATGATGCGGCCGTCCTGTATCGAGACCTCGTCTTCGGGTCTCTCGGTCAGCAACTCGATCGGTTGACCACTGTCGTCGACCCTTACGACAAACACGCCCACGCTGTCCTCGATAGCACAAGCCAATATCTCTACGTCAATTGGTATGGGTACCGATTGAACGAGACCTTGTGCTGACACTCCGGCTGGGAGGGCAACAAGAAGAGCGACCGCGATCCTCCGGGGAAGATGGTAATAGTTCAACATACATGATGCCTTCTGTGACGAACGATCTCTTGCGAACGTTGCGCTTCAAGAAATGCGCTAAACCTGTGCTACCACCGCGCGGACGCGGCCGACAATTGTCATTCGGTTCAACTCCGGACCGCTGAGCACTATCGGTGGATAGGCCAGATTGTCCGCGAGTACGGCCACCGCGCTGGGCCGGCCGTCTGCCCCGCTCGACTGGGGCACGATCCGTTTCACGTAAGATTCGCCGTCCAGGTTGAAGGCATAGATCCCAGCGGATGCGATCGAGCGCTCAGCAACGTGGATCAGTACCAGGGCGCCGTCCGGGATCGCCGGCGCCATGCTGTCGCCCTTCACGCTCACCAGGACCGCCAAGTCGCTGTTGATCCCCTGCCGGCGCAGCCAGGCGACCGGGAATGCCACACCCTCTGCCTCGCCTTCGTCGATAGGGGTCAGCCCGTTGCCAGCAGAGATTGAGAGCGCCATGCGTCTGGCAAAGGCGTATTCGATACCGGCGTAGGTGACGTCGCCGTGACCAGGCTTCGAGCGATCCGCAGGTTCGACGCTGCCGCGCCGCGCTTCATAGCCACCTCCCGGCGCGCGGAGCATCTCGCCGTGTCCGCTCAAAAGCCAGTCGGCGTTTACGCCGTAAGTGTCTGAAATCTTCTGGAGGAATGCCCTTGAAGGGTCGCGCTCGTCGCCTTCGATGAATGCGACGGTCGCGTGGCTTGTTCCAATAGCGGCACCGAACGCTCGCTGCGATAGCCCCAATGATTGTCGAAACGAAGCCAGACGTTTTCCAGGACTGTCGCCCATACCCTCGCAAATCCTCTTGACTGGCCACCACTAGTTGCCTAGTTTGGTTACATATTGTGGCCAGACGCCATAGCTTGTGAGGCAACATGTCACGAAAACAACCTGAATTCCAGCCGGGCGCGATCCTCCATGAGGTGATCGTCGGCGCTTTTCGCGCTCGTGGTCTGACTTTCGACCACTGGTGCAAGGAAAACGGACTGACACCGTCGAACGGTCGCAATGCCACGTTCGGTCAGTCGCGTGGCGAACTCGGCCGCGCCAACCTCGAGCGCATCATCGACGCGGCCGGACGCGAGTTCGTCCGCGATGCCTATGCCCGCCGGTTGGCCGAGCATGCGCGGCAGTTCGTCAAGGGGGCGGCGTGATGTCCGACATTCTCGCAAAGACCGACGCAGAACGCGCGGCTCGGCATGAGCAGCTGCTCGAATGGGAACGGATATCTGGCACTGGTGGCGTCGGCGACGTGATCGAGGCCCGAGTTGTCTCGCAGGATCCCGAGGGGTTCTTCACGACCAACTGGACAGCGATCGACACGGTCTCCGGGGCGGGAACCTATATCGGGGCGCTGAACGTGTCGATTGCGCGACCGTGGTATAAGGTGCAGGTCAGGATCCAGTCGGCCCCCGCGACCACGGCGATCACGTCGAACAGGTTTGCCGTCGGCTACGTGATGGCGAATTGGGGCCAGTCCGAGAGCGCACGCGGCTACGAGACGGCGAAAGACTACATTCCTATGCCGGCGCTCGCGTCGGTCGAGGATCAGGTCCGCAACCTCGCCAATCCCGGCATGTGCGGCCGGACCTCCGTTGCTACTCTGAACGTCGCAGCCCCAGGCAACCTCCCTGCTGGGTTCACCCTCTCCGGCAATATCCTGACGGTCACCGGGACACAGCTCGTCACCGACTGGCACTTCCCGGACTATCAGATCGAGACGGCGAATGGCGCGGATGTCACCTTCGACCAATGCCTGTTCACCCGGACGAATTCAGGGACCAACGGTTTCGCGGTCTATGCCCGCACCGGCAGCGTGGCGAGGATCAGCAACTGCACGGCAACGGGCAATGGCGACGTGGGCGGCTGGGCTGCGGCGTTTCGGGAAGAGGACAGCGGCGGCACCAGCGGCTATGGCTTCATGGTGCTGGATCGCTGCAAGATCACGGGCCTGTCGGCCGACGGCGCCAAGCTCGTCGCCGGCCAGGCGCGGTGGTGCTACGTTCAGTCGATCCAGAACATCGCCAACATCTTCGCCTATAATGGTTCTACGACCTACCAGACCGGGGATCGCGTCTACAACACAAGCGGCTGGGCCTTCCAGTCGAAGATCGACGGCAACACGAACCCGCTGCCGGCCTCCAAGCAGAGCGATGCGAACTGGCTTCTTCTCGATCCGCACACGGACCTGATCACCATCGAAAAGGCATACAAGAACGTCGTCGTCGAAAACTGCCTCCTCGACATGACAGGCCATGTTCCCGCGAATGGGGGCATCGGTGGCAACAACAACATCCGCGTCCAGCCTTCGGCGAACCTGACGAACGGCTGGGCGGGCGAGATCACGATCCGCCAGAACGTGTGCCTGCGGGACAGTGCACTCGCGACCTTCCCGTTCCAGATCACGACATCGGTTTTGACCACGGTGAACTTCTCGGGCAATTGGCTGACGCCCTACAACACGTCGACCTATATCTACGCCGTGACAGCGGGGCAGTCGGTCACGTGGCAGGGAAACGTCAAGGCATCGGACGGAACCGCGGTCGCTCTCCCGACGAACTGCGTGTCGATCAGCTACACCCCCGAGAGCACGGATGATGCGATCCAGCATATCCTGAACAGCCGCAGCCCCATCGGGTCGGGAACGGTCCAGCATGTCTTCGAGACGACGGGCACCGGCAGAACCTCGTCGCTGCGCGCGATGGCGAATGTGGCGCTGTTGACCCTCACCGGCTACAAGTGCGTGTTTTTGCACCACACGGTCAGCGGCACCGGCTTCAACGAGGCCCTTTCGAACACTGACGCCTTGCGGCGGTTCTCGGACGAACTGACGATCCACAACTACGCGACGGTGAACGGGGTCCATGTCGGCACCTGCTATTCGAGCTGGTATGCCTCCCCGGCCGCTCTGGCGCTGAACTACGGCTATGCCGTCTACGAGTTGTTCAGCCGTCGCGCGTGGGCCGATGGCTCGGCCAAGACGTTGCCTTACGCCTATATTGGCGGGGCCACGGTGCAGAACGACTGGAACCTGCTCTACGACACGACGAAGACCCGTTGGGCGCTCCTCGGGCCGCATGCGCGGCCGGCGGCCGAAGCGATGGCGAACTCGCTTCGGACCCCGACCGGGGTGCAGTTCACGATGAAGAACTATGCCAGATGCAGGGGCGGCGTTCGGGCGGCAACCGGGGACGCGCGTGCAGTCGGCTATCTGTTGCCGCAGGGCCTGGAGCCCCACAATTGGGAGATCGGAAACCTGAACAGCGCGCCGGCACTTCTCGACTACCTGCATCCGGCGCTCGATACGCTGGATGGATCGGGGCAATATCTGACGCAGCTTATGCTGGGGGCATTGCGGAGCATCGGTGTGCTGAAGTGGCCGGTTCCCGAGTTCGATCAGGTATTCTGGGCGGCCGATGGATCCTATGTCGAGGTCTGGTCCTCGGCCGGCGATGTGACTACGACGCGGAAGCAGCGCGGCATGGCCAGTATCGGCACCTCGGAGGCGCATTGGACGGATTGTTTTGGCTGGGAATGGTGCGTCGGTGCGCCAGACACCTATGACGGTGTCGGCCTGACGCCGATCAACTCCGCCACAATCGTTGCCGCCGACGGCTCCGGGGCATCGGCAAGTCAGGGGCGTGTCCGCCTGGTAAAGCCGAGCGGGACATTTGCCGCAGGCGATACGGTCTTCTTCGGGGGCGGGGCCGGAACTGGCACGTTGGTCCATCCCGCCGATGTAAACAATCGCGCCTGGCTCAACCTGCCAATCGTTATGGTCGGTGCTCTCCAGGCGGATGGAACACCGGGTGGTGTCTCCGTTCGGCCGATGGTGAGCCTTACGCGACCGTGATCAAGATCTCGGCTTCCCGGCTCGCGCCGGGAGGCCAGAGGGCGCGCCAACGCCCTCTGACACGGGGACAAGTTAGACAGCCCCGCCGACCAGACAACGCTTATGGCCGCTCCCCCCTGAGCTCAGGGAGTCGCTTTAAGGCACGATTCGCATGTCCCCGAAAAGACCCCTTTCAATGCCCCCTTCAATGCCCGTTGAACCGGTGCTTCCCGTGGCCCCCTGGCTGGGTGGCAAACGCAACCTCGCACGGCGCATCACGGCCATCGTCGATGCCGAGCGGCACGACACCTACGTGGAGCCCTTCGTCGGCATGGGGGGCATCTTCCTGCGGCGGACACGACGTCCGCGCGCCGAGGTGATCAACGATCGCGGCCGGGATGTCGCGAACCTCTTCCGCATCCTTCAGCGCCACTATCCTCAGTTCCTCGAGACGCTGCGCTTCCAGCTGACGACGCGGACGGAATTCGAACGGTTGGTGGCAACCGATCCGGAGACCCTGACCGATCTCGAGCGCGCCGGGCGGTTCCTCTACCTCCAGCGCACGGCCTTCGGCGGCAAGGTCTCGGGCCGCAACTTCGGCGTCAGCCGCGACCGGCCGGCCCGCTTCAACCTGACAACGCTGGAACCGATGCTGGAAGACCTGCACATGCGGCTTGCGGGCGTCGTGATCGAATGCCTGGACTATGCCGAGCTCCTCCGCCGCTACGACGGGTCGGGCACGTTCTTCTACCTCGATCCACCGTATTGGGGCTGCGAGGGTGACTACGGGAAGGCGCTGTTCGGCCGGGAGGAGTTCGCGCGGCTGGCGGAACTGCTAGCGGAGCTGAAGGGGCGGTTCCTGATGTCGATAAACGACGTGCCGGAGATCCGGGAGACCTTCAGGCGGTTCCGAATCGAGGAGGTCAAGACGACCTATACGATCGCCGGGAAGGGGGCCCAGCCGGAGCGGGCGGAGTTGCTGATCAGCAGCGAACCCTGATCGCTCGTGGCGCAGGGACCCCAGCGCCCGGCGTTGCGCAAATGTCGCGTTCACGGCGCTGTGCGACGTCCGGATGCTAAAGCCTTTTGACACCTAAGGTATTCGCAACATGATTTCCGCACCCTGGGGGCAGCGGGGTATACAGATGATGAACGCATTGTACTTCGGCGACAATCTTGAGGTGCTGCGCGAGCACGTCAAGGACCATACCGTCGATCTGATCTATCTCGACCCGCCCTTCAATAGCGACGCCAGATATAATGTGCTTTTCGAGTCTCCTGACGAGAAGAGGCGCTCCGCCCAAGCAGAAGCGTTTCGGGACACATGGTTCTGGGATCATGAAGCTGAAGATGCATTCAGGCAGGTCGCGCAAATCGGCGGCCCGCTCGCCCTCTTCGTGAACGCATTATATGGGGCGCTCGGCAGAAGTGATCTGATGGCCTATCTCGTCATGATGGCCGTCAGACTTCATGAACTTCGCCGGGTCCTGAAGCCTTCAGGTTCTCTCTACATTCATTGTGACCCCACGGCGAGCCACTACCTCAAGATCATGCTCGACGGTATTTTTGGCCCGGAACTGTTCAGAAACGAGATCGTGTGGAACCGCACCGGTGCCAAGAGCCTCACGAGCCGGCGGCTTCCCAGCAACCATGACATCATCCTTGTCTACGGCGGATCGACGGATGCCTTTTGGAACACGGAAGCGTCCTACATGCCTTACGACGAAGCCGATTTGCCGGATAAGACCCGTCAGAAATACTGCCACCGAGATGAAAGAGGCCGCCGCTACCAGTTGGACAACCTGCTGAACCCGAATAAAGACCGTCCGAACCTCACATATGAATTCATGGGCGTGACGCGGGTATGGCGATGGACGAAAGATCGCATGGAGGCCGCCCGTGCGGCGGGTATGATCCACCAGACCGCGCCCGGTCGGGTGCCGAGGTTCCGGAGGTATTTGGATGAACAAAAGGGCCTTCCGCTGTCAGATGTCTGGGCCGACATCAATCCATTGAATTCCCAAGCGAGAGAACGGCTGGGTTACCCGACGCAGAAACCCCTGAAGTTGCTGGAGCGAATTATTGCCCTGTCTTCCAAGAAAGACGATTTGGTTCTCGATCCTTTCTGCGGGTGTGGGACGACGGTCCATGCTGCGGCCTCCACCGGTCGACGGTGGGTCGGAATCGACGTGGCCTATCATGCCATCGAGCTCGTTGCGGATCGCCTGACGAAGAACCTTGGCCTCAAAGAGGGGATGAATTTTGAGGTCGATGGGCGCCCGAATGATTTTGCCAGCGCGGTCAAACTGGCTGAGCGTAACAAGTATCAGTTTCAATGGTGGGCAAATTATCTGGTTGGTGTACAGCAGTTGCGGGAGATCAAAAAGGGTCGGGATCAAGGGATTGATGGTGAAATTTTCTTCCCTGGCGGCCCGGGCAAGGGCTTTGGGCGCATCCTCACGTCGGTGAAGGGCGGTAACTCCGTCGGTGTTTCGGATGTCAGGGATTTCCGCGGTGTGCTTGAGCGAGAGGGGGCTGACGGTGGTTTGTTCATTTGCCTTCGCCGACCCACCCGGGACATGGCACAGAACGCAGCCAGCGCTGGCTTCTTTTCGATTGGAAACAGCCAATACCCGCGTCTCCAGATCGTCTCGATTGAAGCCTGGTTCGAGGACAATCAGCAACCCGTTATCCCGAGCACTGCGCACCTCGCCCGCCGCCCGAGCAGCGTGCCCACCGCCAGAGCGACAGGTAAGAAGAGTGATGCCAGGCAGACAGAGATGAAGTTTCCTATTGCCGGTGGAATGTCGGACGGTACGAAGGTGCACTGGAATCCCCGCACAACCTTCGAGATGGGTGAGGACGACGTCCGGGCAATCTGAGAGCCGTACCGTAAATTCGTCTGTTGCAAGTATCTCTGTCAAACACTGCAGATATCTCTGTCACGCTACATTTTCGCCGCCGATCCGGTGCGGCGGGCAAGATTTCGCTTTACAGCAGGGGCGCCAGTCGACACCATATGAGGTAGGACGGCGGCGGGCATACGCCGATCCTAGTTGGCTCACCCAGCTCCTTGTGGGCATGTCCCACAGGGGGCCAATAAGGACAGAGGCCGGGCATGTCAGTATCCGAATCCTACCTCAATACCGAGGACCTGCATCCGATCGACATCGTCGAGACGCTTGCAGAGCATCACGACTGGGACTTCGACCGGGTGACGGACGATCAGATCGCGATGGCGGTCGAAGGCCAGTGGCGGACCTATTCGATCACGCTCGCCTGGTCGGGCTATGACGAGACGCTGCGCCTCATCTGCACCTTCGAGATGGACCCGCCCGAAGACTCGCTGCCAGCACTTTACGAGGCGTTGAACCGCGCCAATGACATGGTCTGGTCCGGCGGCTTCACCTTCTGGGGCGAGCAGCGGCTGATGGTCTGGCGCTACGGGCTCTGCCTTGCCGGCGGCCAGATCGCCGGGCCCGAGCAGATCGACCGGCTGATCACCGAGGCGGTGACGGCGGCCGAGCGGTTCTACCCGGCGTTCCAGTTGACCTGCTGGGGCAACGAGACGCCGGAACGCGCGATGGATGTCGCGATGTCGCGCGCCTTCGGCCGCGCCTGAACCGATCCTGCCGGTCGGGGGGTTTCCCTCGGCCGCGGGATCGCTAATCTCTGCCTCCGGACCAAGGAGGCGATCATGGACATGGGAACGGTGCGCGACCGGGGGCTGGTGCTTCTGGGCTGCGGCAAGATGGGTTCGGCGATGCTGGCCGGCTGGCTCAAGGGCGGGCTGCCGGCGGGGCGCGTCTGGGTGCTCGACCCGCATCCCTCGGACTGGCTCCGGGCGCAGGGCGTGCATCTGAATGCGGGCCTGCCCGAGGCGCCGGCCATCGTGCTGATCGCGGTGAAGCCGCAGATGATGGCCGAGGCGTTGCCGGCGCTGACGGCGCTCGGCGGCGGCGGGACGCTCTTCGTCTCGGTCGCGGCGGGCACGACCATCGCCAGCTACGAGGCGGTGTTGGGCGCCGCGACGCCCATCGTCCGCGCCATGCCCAACACGCCGGCCGCCATAGCCAAGGGAATCACCGCGATCTGCGGCAACCGTCAGGCGGGCGAGGGCCATCTGGCGCTGGCCGAGACGCTGCTGAGTGCCGTCGGGCAAGTGGTCCGGCTTGATGGCGAACACCAGATGGATGCGGTCACCGCCGTCTCAGGCTCCGGTCCGGCCTATGTCTTTCACCTGATCGAAACGCTGGCGGCGGCCGGTGTGGCCGAAGGGTTGCCGGAGGCGCTGTCCCTGCAACTCGCCAAGGCGACGGTGGCGGGGGCGGGGGCGCTGGCCGAGGCAGCGGACGACGGCCCCGACCAGCTTCGCGTCAACGTCACCTCGCCGGGCGGCACGACGGCGGCGGCGCTCAAGTTGCTGATGGACGAGGGGCGGGGGTTCCCCGCGCTCCTGAAGGAGGCCGTCCATGCGGCTGCGGAACGCGGCCGGGAGCTTGGGAAATGACGATCAGCTTCGACGACTTCCTGAAGGTGGACATTCGCGTCGGCCGGATCACTCGGGCCGAACCTTTCCCCGAGGCACGCAAGCCCGCGTTCAAGCTCTGGGTCGATTTCGGCCCCGGGATTGGCGAAAAGCGGTCCTCGGCGCAGATCACCAAACATTACACGCCCGACGGGCTGATCGGGCGGCAGGTCCTTGCCGTGGTGAACTTCCCGCCGCGCCAGATCGGCAAGGTGATGTCCGAGGTGCTGGTCCTCGGCGTGCCGGACGCCGAGGGCGAGGTGGTGCTGATCGGGCCGGACCACGAGGTGCCGGAGGGCGGGCGGCTTTACTGACGGGGCGTTGCCGGCCGCGCGATGAGGTCGCAGAGCGCCGGCATTTCGTCTCCCTCAGCGACCAACCGGCCGTCGAGCGTGAAGACGTCATATCCGTGGCGCCGGAGAACCCGGAGCGGCGCATCGGCGGGCAGCCCTCGGATCTTGTGAATTCGTGGGCTGAATTCGAACACCACGGCGTCGATCAGCCGCTGTTCGAGAAGCTTCGCGGCAC
>NCEA01000015.1:0-4303 GCA_002280515.1 Rhodobacterales bacterium 32-67-9 | reverse complement strand
GACCTCGAAGCCCTCGACATCGACTTTCAGAAGTCCGATCGGTTCCTGTATCCGGTCGATCCAGAGCTGGTCGAGCGTCGCCACCTCTACCTCGAAAGTAGAGCGGACCTTGCCCTTGTTGTGCGGGCCGAGGCTGTGAATTCCGTGCGACTCGCGTTCGTAAAACGTGGCGCGGCCGGACGCGTTCGAGACGGCGAGGCGCAGCGGTTCCACATTGTCGAGCTTGCGGATGCGGATCTGGTCGAGCAGGAATGCGAAGTTGCCCGGATGCGGTTCGATCGCGACGACCTTGCGCGCCTTTCGGGCAAAGCGCGCCACCGTGCCACCGAGGTTCGCCCCGACATCGACGACGATCCGGCCGTCATAGTCGAGCTGTTCTTCGAGCGTGGCCCAGTCGTTGGTGGGGCGGCGTCCGCTGTCGCCCGTTGCAACGTGGGTGACGCCGCGCGCCTTCCAGGTGATCGGCACGAGGTTGTCCTCGGCCCGGTTGTAGACGAAGACGAAAAGACCCGGCTGCCGCGCGACATGCACCTCGATCACGCGGAGCGCGGCGTTCAGTATCTTGCGGTGAAGCCGGGTGCGGAGGGTGGAAAACAACGATGCCGCGCCCATGATCTTGTCCTCGTCCGGCCTGCGATCATCCCTAGCCCGGCTGGCCGCAACTGTCCATGAGCGACGCCTCACTCCGTTCTGCGATCGCCGATCTCGTCCCGCCAGTGCCGCCGGCAGAGCGAGACATAGGTCTCGTTTCCACCAATCTGGACCTGCGCGCCGTCGCGCAGCGCCTTGCCGTCCGGTCCCCGCCTGACCACCATCGTCGCCTTCTTGCCGCAGTGGCAGATCGTGCGCACCTCGCGCATCTCGTCGGCCAGCGCCAGAAGGGCTGCCGAGCCGGGGAAAAGCTCGCCGCGGAAATCGACGCGCAGCCCGTAGCACATCACCGGCAGGCCGAGGTCGTCGACCGCGCGGGCCAGTTGCCAGACCTGGTCCCGGGTCAGGAACTGCGCCTCGTCGAGGAAGACGCAGTCGATCGGGCCCTCCGCCAGCCGGGCCCGCAGAAGCGCGTAGAGGTCGGTTGTCGTGTCATAGGTCTCGGCCGGCTCGCCGATGCCGATGCGGCTGGCGATGCGAGCGGCCCCGGCGCGGTCGTCGAGACGGGCAGTGAGCAGACAGGTCACCATGCCGCGTTCACGGTAGTTGTGAGACGCCTGCAGCAAGAGCGTCGACTTGCCGGCATTCATCGTCGAATAGTGGAAATAGAGCTTGGCCATGCGCCGTGATAGCGCCTCTCTGACCCGGGGTTCAAGCAGGGAACCCGGGGTGCCGGAGAAGATCGGCAAGACCTTCCCCGGCCCCCGGTTTCTTGCAACACCAACGCCCGTCACCTGGGAAGTTCCACCACCCCCGGCGACGGTACAATCACTCGTAAAAATTGAAAGGTCCGCCGCACTTCTGCCGGTCAGACCGGCTTCGACTCTCCCACCCGTCGAACGTGCGGCGAACCCCTACTCAAACCGGCGTTGGGTCACCGGAACCTTTTACCCATCCCCGCAACATCGGAGACGCTTTAGAAATGACAAATGTGGTCCGAGGGATTAAGGGGAAAGGTGGTGGCGATTTCCCCCGGTTATCGAGACCGGGACCAAATGTATGGGAGGATTCTCGTGGCGAAGCCGGTCGGCAACTATTTGAAAAAACACAGCGAAGCGCTGGTAAAGGATGTCGGCATCGAAGCCTCCGCCCAGTTGTGCGGAAAATCGAAGGCGACGCTCGGCCGGTACTATTCGGACGATCCGGAACATGCCGACCGCTTCATGCCGATCGACGTCGTGGCGGCGCTGGAGGGCGCGGCGCGGTTTCCGCACGTCACCGCCGCGCTGGCCGATCTGCGCGGCATCACGCTCAGCTACGACCACGACCGCAAGAATTCGACCGAGGGCGGGGTCAATTCATCCGTCGTGGCGCTCAGCCAGCGCTTCGCCCAGTTGATGGCCGAATACAACATCTCGATCGAGGACGGCACCATCTCCATCAACGAGGCGAAGCGCCTGCTGACCGAGACGCTGGCAATCCAGAAGGTGCTGATCGACATGAAGCTGCATCTGGAGGAAGAGGCCAACTGAGCCGCCGGTGCCGCAAGGCGTTGCGCACGGTTGCCCGCGATCGTAACGTCCCCGGGGTGATATCGCGGAGAACAGCATGGCCCGAACCGTCAAAGAGATGATCGACGAGGCGAATGCCTTGGTGCCCAAACTCGGCTTCGACGAGGCGCAGGCGATGATTGCGAAGGGGGGCGTCCTCGTCCTCGATGTCCGCGACGCGCCGGAGCTGGCGCTGACCGGGACCATCGCGGGGGCGCGCCACGTGTCGCGCGGGATGCTGGAATTCCGCGCCGATCCGGCCTCGCCCTATCACGACGCGGATTTCGATCCGGCGCGGCCCGTTCTGGTCTACTGCGCCTCAGGCGGGCGCTCGGCTCTTGGCGGCAAGGTGTTGAAGGACATGGGCTATGCCCAGGTCTACAATATCGGCGGTTTCAAGGATTGGGCCGAGGCCGGCGGTGCGGTCGATCACCCGGTCGAGCCCGGCATGACCTGAGGCGGGCCGGGGCGCGGCGACGCGCCTCGGCCGTTCGCGTCACGCGGCCTTGGCGCGCCGGGGCCGCCGCGAGGGGCGTTTCGCCGGACGAGCCTTCTGCCCGCCGTCGTTGCGCTGCTGCGGCCGGCCCTTGCCGCCGCGCCCCTTCGCGTCCTTCGCTTCCTTCGCCGCGGCATTCGCCTCGGCACCCGAAGGGGCATTGCCGCCGATGACCGGGATGTCGGCCTTCATCACCTTCTCGATCGCCTTCAGTTCGCCAAACTCCGCCGGGGCGCAGAAGGCCACTGCGCGGCCCGCTTTTCCGGCCCGCGCGGTGCGGCCGATACGGTGGACGTAGTTCTCTGGCACGTTCGGCAGGTCGTAGTTGTAGACGTGGCGGACATCGGGAATGTCGATCCCGCGCGCCGCGACATCGGTCGCGACAAGCACCTTCAACTCGCCGTTGCGGAAAGCCTGGAGCGTGCGCTCGCGCTGGCCCTGGCTCTTGTTGCCGTGGATCGCGCCGGCGCTGAAGCCCCAGGTGTCAAGGAGCTTCATCAGCTTGTCCGACCCGTGCTTGGTCCGGCCGAAGACCAGCGCCAGTTCGCCCGGATGCTTGGCGATGTAGTCGGCGAGAAGCTTGGCCTTGTCACCCTGATTGACGAAATGGACACCCTGGTCGATCTTGTCGGCGACCTTGCCCGGAGGCGAGACCTGGACCCGGATCGGGTTGGTCAGGTAGGCGGCGGCAATCTCGTCCATCAGCTTCGGCATCGTCGCCGAGAAGAGCATGGTCTGCCGTTTCGGCGGCAGGAGCCGGGCGATCTGGCGCAGCGCATGGATGAAGCCGATGTCGAGCATCTGGTCGGCCTCGTCGAGGACGAGGTAGCGAACCTCGTTCAGTTTCAGGGCCTTACGCTCCAGAAGGTCGATCAGGCGGCCGGGCGTGGCGACGAGGATGTCGATGCCGGAGGCAAGGCGCTGGGCCTGGGCGTTTAGGCTGGCGCCGCCGACCACGCGGAAGGTGCGGACCGGGGTTTTCAGCGCGAATTTCTGAAGGTTATCAGTGATCTGCGTGGCCAGTTCCCGCGTTGGCGCAAGGATCAGCGCGCGGCAGGTCTTCGGCTCCGGCCGGCGGCCGATCTCCAGCAGCTTGGTGACGAGCGGCAGGCCGAAGGCGGCGGTCTTGCCGGTGCCGGTCTGGGCAAGGCCCATGACGTCGCGCCCGTCCAGCGCGGCCGGGATGGCGCGGGTCTGGATCGGCGTCGGCTCGGTCAGGCCGATCGCGGCGAGGTTGGCGACCACACGGCTGTCGATGCCGAGTTCTTCGAAGTAATTCAAGATGTTATCCTAGGGTTCGGCCCCTCTTCGAGGGCCGGAAAAGGTCAGTGCCCTGAGTCCTTTCGGGACGCAGCGCGGTATCAGCGGGGCGCGGTCCAACGCGGACCGCAGGACCCCTGGCGTGACATGGGAACCGGTATCCGGGCCTCTGCCCCCGTATCAGGGGAACGGCTGCTCACGCGGCAGCGGGCCATCGGACCTGCCGCAGATGGGGCTTTTCACTGGATAAGTCAAGCGGCGTCTGCAAACCGTCTGCAAACCTGCCAGCCGGTGTATGCGTTGTATTTGGCGTTGTTGCGAAATTCACGCTCGAGGCGTGCCTTCCCCCTTTCCCCGTTGATGTCAGACGACGCGGACGATTTCGGCGGTGCCGAGGGCGTTGAAG
>NCEA01000054.1 GCA_002280515.1 Rhodobacterales bacterium 32-67-9 | reverse complement strand
CCTGACCTTGCCGGAAGACCCCGAGGAGCTGCGCAGCTTCACCGCGCGGCTTCTGGCCGAGGTCAAGGCACAGGCGATCCTGATCGAGAAGCTGCGCCACCAGCTGGCCGGGCACCGGGCGCACCGGTTCGGGGCGTCGCCGGAGACGGCCGAACAACTGCAACTGGCGCTGGAGAGTGAGCCATGGGAACGCCACTGGTCCGAGTGACCATGGCGAACGAGATCGCCGCCGCCGCGATGACCGCCCGGATGCGACTGCCGGACATCGAGGAGAAGGACAAACCGAAGCGCCGTCCGATCCCGGACCATATCCCCCGGATGGAGGTCGAGTTGACCCCGGGCGCCGAGGCCTGTGCCGATTGCGGTGGCCGCCTGCGCCGGATCGGCGAGGATGTCACCGAGGAACTGGAATACCTGCCCGGGCGCTTCATCGTGAACCGGATCGTCCGGCCGAGGCTGACCTGCGCCTGCTGTAAACGCTTCGTGCAGGCCCCGCTGCCCACGCGCCCGATCGAGCGTGGTCGTCCCGGCCCGGGCCTCTTGGCCCATGTGCTGGTCAGCAAATATGCCGACCATCTTCCCTTGTATCGCCAGAGCCAGATCTTCGACCGCGAAGGCCTTGATCTGGACCGGTCCACCCTGGCCGACTGGGTTGGGAAGTCCACCGCCCTCCTCGAACCCCTGGCCGATGCCATCGGGCGCCATGTCCTGTCGGGCGAGGCGATCTTTGCCGACGATACGCCGGTGCAGATGCTGGCCCCCGGCACCGGCAAGACCCAGACCGCCCGGCTCCGGACCTATGCCCGTGACGAGCGTCCCTGGGGCGGGGATGCCCCTCCGGCGGCCTGGTATCGCTTCTCCGGCGACCGGAAAGGCCAGCACCCGAAGGATCATCTTGCCCGCTATCGCGGCTGGATGCATGCCGACGACTATGCCGGGTTCGAAGACCTCTATCGAACCGGGGCGATCCGCGAGGTCGCCTGCATGGCCCATGTGCTTGAGCATCCGGTCGATTGCCGTGCGCTCGTTGGGGACTGCGCCCCACGACCGTACCTCGCCCTCCCGGCCGGCCATCGCGATGGCGACCGTTATCGTCTCCTTGTGAACGTCGAGTCCAACATAAGCGTCTATGTCCTTCATGAGCATCCTCCCTTTGAACGCCCGGAGCTTCGCACCGCTCCGAACGTCCAGGGAAACGGTCATCCCATCTACCTCTTCGTCGGTTCCGAAGCTGGCGGCAAGGCTGCCGCCATCGCCTACACCCTGATCGAAACGGCCAAGCTCAACGCCGTCGATCCCCACGCCTGGCTCGCCAACACCCTCGCCCGCATCCCGGACTACAAGATCACAAAGGTCGATGACCTGCTGCCATGGAAATGGCGCGCGTAGCGGTCAGGCCGGACGGTTACGCTTGAGACGCTCCTGATTGAAAGAAGTGGATACGATCTTGTCATGCAGATCATGATAAAATTGATGATGTTGTCGTTTCTGTCGTTGAGGGAGCGACCGATCTTGAGGCGATCGAGGGGTGGTTCGCGAGCCGTCTGGTGAAGACAGCCAGTTAGTCCTCTCCCTCACACCAACCGCTCCACCTCTTTCGCCGCCCGGACGAAATCCGCGAACAAGGGATGCGGCGCGAAGGGTTTGGATTTCAGCTCCGGGTGGAACTGCACGCCGATGAACCAGGGGTGGTCCTGCCATTCGACGATCTCGGGGAGCCGCCCGTCCGGGCTCATCCCGGAAAACACCAGCCCGCATTTTTCGAGCCTGTCGCGGTATTTCACGTCCACTTCGTAGCGGTGGCGGTGGCGCTCCTCGATCTCGGTCGTCTCATAGACCCCGGCGACTTTCGATCCGGCCTTCAGATGCGCGGTATAGGCGCCAAGGCGCATCGTGCCGCCCTTGTCGTCGTCGGCCTTGCGGCTGACCATGTGGTTGCCCTGCACCCATTCCTTCAGGTGATAGACCACCGGCTCAAAGCGTTTCGCGCCCTTCTCGTGGTCGAATTCCTCTGACCCCGCCTTGGCGACGCCAGCGACGTTGCGCGCCGCCTCGATCACTGCCATCTGCATGCCGAGGCAGATGCCGAGATAGGGGATCTGCTTTTCGCGGGCGAACTGGGCGGCCTTGATCTTGCCTTCCGTCCCCCGTTCCCCGAACCCGCCGGGGACGAGGATCGCGTGGAAGCGTTCGAGGTATGGCGCCGGGTCCTCGCGTTCGAAGATCTCCGCGTCGATCCATTCGGCCTTGACGCGCACCCGGTTGGCCATTCCGCCGTGGGTCAGCGCCTCGGCGATCGACTTGTAGGCATCCTCAAGCTGCGTGTACTTGCCGACGATGGCGACGCGAACCTCGCCCTCGGCATTGGTCAGACGGTCCATCACGTCTTCCCACCGGTCGAGGTTCGGTTTCGGCGCGGGGCTGATCCCAAAGGCGTCGAGTACCGCCTGGTCGAGCCCGGCGCGGTGATAGGCCAAGGGCGCCTCGTAGATCGACTTCAGGTCATAGGCGGGGATGACAGAGTCGGGGCGGACGTTGCAGAACAGCGCGATCTTCGCGCGTTCCTTTTCCGGGATCGGATGTTCGGAGCGGCAGACGAGCACGTCAGGCTGGAGGCCGATCGAGCGAAGCTCCTTGACGCTGTGCTGGGTCGGCTTGGTCTTGAGTTCCCCCGACGCGGCGAGATAGGGCAAAAGCGTGAGGTGCATGAAGATGCACTGGCCGCGCGGACGGTCCTGCGAGAACTGGCGGATCGCCTCGAAGAAGGGCAGCCCCTCGATGTCGCCGACCGTGCCGCCGATCTCGCAGAGCATGAAATCGACCTCGTCATCGCCGATGGCGATGAAGTCCTTGATCTCGTTGGTGACGTGCGGGATGACCTGGATGGTCTTGCCGAGGTAGTCGCCGCGGCGCTCCTTCTCCAAGACGTTGGAATAGATGCGGCCGGAAGAGATCGAGTCGGTCTTGCGGGCGTGGACCCCGGTAAAACGCTCGTAATGGCCAAGGTCGAGGTCGGTCTCGGCCCCGTCGTCGGTGACGAAGACCTCACCATGCTCGAAGGGCGACATCGTGCCGGGATCGACGTTGAGATAGGGATCAAGCTTTCTCAGCCGCACCGAAAAGCCGCGCGCCTGCAACAGCGCGCCGAGGGCCGCCGAGGCCAGTCCCTTGCCAAGCGAGGAAACCACACCGCCGGTGATGAATACGTATCTTGCCATGCAGGTCGGCCCCCGTGATTGCCTCAAGTTTCTTGGGTTTGCCGGGTCCGTTCCGGACACGGCATCACGGGAGTCAACAAGTAACAGATTCGCGGGCCGCCCGCAACCGGACCGCAAGGTGTTGTGGTCGGCTTTGACCGACGGATCAAATCGTTGTGGTCGAACCTAGTCCGCCGGCGGCGGGGCGACCGGCGCGTCGCCGGTCGCGGGCGGCAGAAGATCGCCTTCCGGCAGCGCCGGGGTCGCCGCGGCGTCGGCGCCCTCGGCCGGGGCCGAGGTGGAGGTGTCGAGAACCGAGGTGCCTTTCGACTTCTGCGCCGCGATGACGGTCAGCGTGATCGAGGTCGCGATGAAAGCCGCGGCAAGAATCCAGGTCAGCTTGGTCAACGCGTTCGCGGCCCCGCGTGCCGACATCGCGCCACCGCCGGAAAGAAGCCCGCCGCCCTCGGAGCGCTGCAAGAGCACGACCCCGATCATCAGGAGCGCGAGGATCAGATGGACGGTGAGAACGACGTTTTCCATGAGCGGGCCTTCGTGTTTTGCCGACGCGCCTATCTAGGGCGATGCGGGCCGTGCCGCAACCCCCGATCCGGGGTCAGCTGTCGGAGTCGTCCACATCGGCCTGGCCCGAGATCGCCTGCCGGATGATCGACCACGACAGGCCAACGCCGAGGATGACGGAAAGGGCAAGGATGCCGAGCCACTGGTTCAGCGCCCCGTTGTCCAGCGCAAGCCAGCCCCAGTCGTAAAGCACCCAAAGAAGGGCCGCGACGAGGGCGGCGACAAGGATCATCCCGAGCGCCCCGATGGAGCGGAGCGTGGCGCGCAGATAAACGGCATAGGCGGCGAAGAGGACAAGGCCCGCCAGCACGACAAGCGATTTCCTGTCGGCAAACCCGGCTTGCGCCCAGTGGGCATAGCTCAGCCCGGTCGGATTGTAGGTCAGTGCCAGAAGGCCAAGGGCCGCCAGCCAGCGGAAAAGGAAACCCATCACGAACCCCGCGTTTTGCCGTTGCGTAGCCCGCCGCACTTGCCGCTGTCCAGAGGGCGGGGCGACCGGCGGACAATATGCGGCTGGCTGTGGTAGTCTGGCGCGGTATGGTGCGCGGTGAGGTGGAGTGAGCGAGGAAACACGCGAGAGGGAGGATATCGTGACAGCCCAGTTCGATCTCGGTCGCCATACGCGGCCCGTAACGACCGCATTCCCGGAAGCGCAGGCGGCCTTCGACCGGGGCCTCGTCTGGCTTTACGGATACAACCACGAAGCCGCCGTGGAGAACTTTCAGGCGGCGGCGGACGCCGATCCCGGATGTGGCGCCGCCTTCTGGGGCATCGCCCATGCGCTCGGACCAAATTACAACAAGCCGTGGGAATTCTTCGACGCGGAGGACCGCAAGGCCACGCTGGTGCGCGCTCATGACGCGCTGGCGAGGGCGCAGGCGCTGAAGGGCGGGCTGACGCCGGTCGAGGCAGATCTGATCGACGCGCTGGCGCACCGCTTCCCCGACGACCCCGCGATCGAGGACTACGGACCGTGGAATGACGCCTTCGCGGAGTCTATGCGGAAGGTCCATGCCGCGCATCCTCAAGACCTTGACGTGGTGTCGCTCTTTGCCGAGGCGCTGATGAACCGCACGCCCTGGCAGCTTTGGGATCTGAAGACCGGCGGCCCGGCCGAGGGCGCCTCGACCAGAGAGGCGCAGGCGGCGCTGGAAACCGTGTTCGAGACGCGCGCCGACGCCTGGGACCATCCCGGACTTCTGCACATGTACATCCACCTGATGGAGATGTCGCCGACGCCCGAAAAGGCGCTGAAGCACGGTGACCGGCTGACCGACCTCGTGCCCGACAGCGGTCACCTGATCCACATGGCCAGCCATATCGACGTGCTTTGCGGCGATTACCACAACGTCGTCGACCGCAACCGCCGCGCCGCGCTGATCGACCGGAAATACGAGGCCGCGGCGGGGGCTGAGAATTTCTACACGATCTACCGCATCCACAACGTCCATTTCGAGGCCTACGGCGCGATGTTCCTTGGTCAGCCCGAGGTGGCGCTTGCGGCGGCGGAGCGATTGATGGAGATGTTGCCCGACCCGGTGGTGCGCTACATGCCGGAGATGTTCGAAAGCTTCTACGGCAAGAAGATCCACGTGATGATCCGCTTCGGTCGCTGGCAGGAGATTCTTGACGAACCCTTCCCCGAGGACCGCGCGCTTTACTGCTACACGACCGCCGCGATGCACCAGGCCCGCGCCATCGCCCACGCCAATCTCGGCCGGCACGAGGACGCCGCGGCGGAACGGGCGCTGGCGGTGGCCGCGCGTCAGGCAATCCCCGAAACCTGGATGGTCTTCAACAACACCTGCGAGGATGTCCTGCAAGTGGGCGAGGCGATGATGGACGGCGAAATCGCCTTCAAGGCCGGCCGGGTCGAGGAGGGGCTCGGCCATCTGCGGCGCAGTGTCGATCTGGACGACACGCTTGTCTATGACGAGCCCTGGGGCTGGATGCAGCCGACCCGCCACGCGCTCGGCGCGCTTCTGATGGAGGCCGGGCAGTTCGAAGAGGCGGAGGCGGTCTACCGCGCCGATCTCGGGCTTGATGGCACCTTGTCCCGGCCTTGCCAGCACCCGCGCAATGTCTGGAGCCTGCACGGGCTGCACGAATGCCTTGTGCGGCGCGGCGAACGCATCGAGGCGCGCCACATCAAGCTGCAGCTCGATCAGGCGGTGGCGCGGGCGACGGTGCCGATCCGCGCCTCGTGCTACTGCCGCAGCCGGCAGAAGGCAGCCTGAGCGGCGGCCCGGCCGACCGTACCCGGCGAAAAACCGGTTTCGCCCGGCTCGGGCTGCGGCTATACGGACGCGGTTTGCCGGATATGGAGCGAGACGCATGGCCAATGTCGTGGTGGTAGGTGCCCAGTGGGGCGACGAGGGCAAGGGCAAGATCGTCGACTGGCTCTCCGAACGCGCCGACGTCATCGCGCGGTTCCAGGGCGGGCACAATGCGGGCCACACGCTGGTCATCGACGGCAAGGTCTACAAGCTGAACGCGCTGCCCTCGGGCGTGGTGCGGGGCGGCAAGCTTTCGGTTATCGGCAACGGTGTGGTACTGGACCCCTGGCATTGATCGCCGAAAATACGCCCTTGATCCTGCCCTATCATGGTGAACTCGACCGGGCGCGCGAGGCGCAGGCGAGTGTCGCCAAGATCGGGACCACCGGGCGCGGCATCGGCCCCGCCTACGAGGACAAGGTCGGTCGCCGGGCGATCCGGGTCGCCGACCTCGCCGATCCGGCGACGCTGGAATTGCGCGTCGACCGGGCACTGGTGCATCACAACGCCCTGCGCTCCGGCCTCGGGATGGACGCGATCGACCGTGACGACATCATCGCGAAGCTGAATGCGATCGCGCCCGAGATCCTGCAATACGCCGCCCCGGTCTGGAAGGTGATGAACGAGGCGCGCCGCGCCGGCAAACGCATCCTCTTCGAGGGCGCGCAGGGCTCGCTTCTCGACATCGATTTCGGCACCTATCCTTTTGTCACCTCGTCGAACGTGATCGCGGGGCAGGCGGCGACCGGCGTCGGGCTTGGCCCCAACGCCATTGATTTCGTCCTTGGCATCGTCAAGGCCTACACGACCCGCGTCGGCGAAGGCCCGTTCCCGACCGAACTGAAGGACGCCGACGGCGACCGGCTGGGCGAGCGCGGCCGTGAATTCGGCACCGTCACCGGCCGCAAGCGCCGCTGCGGCTGGTTCGACGCGGTTCTCGTGCGCCAGACCTGCGCGATTTCCGGCATCAACGGCATCGCGCTGACCAAGCTCGACGTGCTCGACGGGTTCGAGACGATCCGCATCTGCACCGGCTATGAACTCGACGGCCAGATACTCGACTACCTGCCGACCGCCGCCGACCTTCAGGCGCGCTGCGCGCCGGTCTACGAGGAGGTCGAGGGCTGGAGCCAGTCGACCGAAGGCGCGCGAAGCTGGAACGACCTGCCCGGTGCCGCGGTGAAATACGTCCGCCGCATCGAGGAGCTGATCCAGTGCCCGGTGGCGATGCTCTCGACGAGCCCCGAGCGCGACGACACGATCCTCGTCACCGACCCCTTCGCCGACTGATGGCACTCTCCTACAAGGCCCGCCGGCGGCTGTCGCTCCTCATCCTGCTCGTCGGGCTGCCGCTCTATATCGTCGCGGCGGTGAGCCTCGCCGGCTGGCTCTCGGCGCGGTTCGGCCGGCTGCCGATCCTGGCCGAGGTCGCGGTCTATGTCGGGCTCGGCTTTCTCTGGGCGCTGCCGTTCCGCGCGGTCTTCCGCGGCATCGGCAAGGCCGATCCGGACGGACCGCAGGGGCGGGCGGGCGACGACAGGTCCTGAACGTAGAAGGGGACGGCGGGAACCCGTTTGGGTCTGGTGAGCCAGAGGGCAGATTTTTGCACCCGGAACCAACGACCGCTTCGAGCGCTGACCGGACGGCGCGCCCGCTTTCCGCCCGTCTGGCCCGGTCGACCAGCCCGGGCCGCGCCCGACCCTCCCCTCGGGAGGGCGCATTGCGACGTCGGGCCCATGAATTCGGTCGTAGGCATCTGGCGCCATAAAACGTCTCGTACGTCTGCTACGAAGCGCCCACCCAGGTTCGGGCGCGGCTCTTCGCACCTCGGCTCAGATGCCCGCCCGGTCCGCATTTCAGACCACCCCAGCTTCGCGCCTCGGCCGGAAAAAAGCGGAGCGGTCCGGGGACCGCTCCGCATCGCACTCGCAAGCCTTCGGGCGAAGGTCAGCGCGCCGCGCGGCGCGCTTCCGACATGAATTTCGACGCTTCGGTGATCATGAACTGGCCGCGGCTGATCTTCTGGATCTTGCCCTGACGCAGCAGCATCCCGAACGAACGCAGCCCGTCCTCGCGGTTGAACTCGTCCTCCTCGGCCACCCGTGCGACCTTGCTCAGGATCTGCGGGCGCGAGAAATGCGGCAGGCCTTCGACCGTCGCTGTATAGGCCGCCGCGGCTTCGAGCATGTCCGAGAGGTTGACCGCCCCGAGGCGCTCGGCGAATTCGGCGAAGCTCTTCGCCTCGTCCGGCGACAGCGCGGCATCGGGGGCGTCGTCCTGAACGATCTCTTCGTTCCGGACGAGATTTCCGGCGCTGATCCGGCGCGGACGCACGACGGTGTTGTCGTTGCGCGGGGTTGCCGGCGCGTCGATCCGCTGTTCGGAGACGAGGACCAGCGGCGCCTGCCGCGTCTCGATCGTCGGGCGGCGGGTGGTCGGCGTGGAATCGGCGGCCGGCCGACGCGGGCGCACCGCCTTCGACAGGTCGTCGCGGTAGCGCTCGATCTCTTCGCCGGCTTCGGCCTCGCCGCTGACCGGCGCGTCGCGCAGTTTCAGCTTGCGGTCGGCCACGGTTGCGACGACAGCGGCCTTCAGATGCGAGATCGCCGAGAAGCGGCGGCGGCTCTCGTCGCCTTCGAGCTTCGATTTGGCTTCTTCCATCAGGCGCTCTACCGAGGCACCGTCGTCGTCGGCGTTGCCTTCGAGGATCGCGCGGCCCTCGTTGACGTCGCGGCGCGCCTCGCGGGCGACATCAGCCAGTTCGCGCAGCAGGTCGTCTTCGGCGTCCGGGTCGAGGCCGGTTTCGCCGATCGCCGCGCCGATCCCGGCGAGCAGGTCGGCGTCGGTTTCCTCGGCAGCCTCGTCCTCGTCGATCTCGGCGTCAAATTCCTCGTCCTCGTCGATCTCTTCGTTCAGCGCGGCGAAGATCGCGGCGCTGCGGTCCTCGGCGGCGTGCTCCGGCTGGTCGGCGGTGTCGGCAACCTCGTCGTCCTCGTCGACCTGCACTTCGGCACGGTTCTTGCGGATCTTGACCACGCGCGCGGCGGTCTGCGCCAAGAACCCGGTCTTGCCGGTCGGGGCTTCGGGCGCGCCTTCTTCGTCGGCCTCGATCTCGTCGGTCTCCGCGTCGTTGGCGGCCTCGGCCTCGATTTCGACCTCGTCCTCGAAATCGTCGTCGAGTTCCGCCGCGTCGTCGTAGTCCTCGTCGAGGTCGTCTTCGGCGTCGAGTTCCGGCTCAAGTTCGGCGGCGAGGTCGAGATCTTCTTCCTCTGCCTCATCCGCCGCGGCGGCCTCGTCGGCGGCCGCATCCATGCGCCAGGCGCCGAGATCGAGCGCGGAGGTGTCGGCAACCTCCTCTTCGACGGCGTCCTCGGCCCGCATTTCCTCGGCCTGCATGTCCTCGGCCGCGGCCTCGATATTCGCGTCGGTCCAGGTCTCCTCTTCGGCGATCTCTTCGTCGGCGAATTCTTCCTCGACCACCTCGTCCTCTGCGACAACCTCTTCGGCCGTCTCCTCGAAGCGCGTCTCGATGCTGGCAACGAGGATGCCGTCCTCGGTGCCGGTCCCGGTCGCGACGGCCACCGGCTCGACATTGGCCTCCTCGGTGGTCGCTTCTTCGGCGGCCATCTCGGGCGCGTCAGCGTCGGTCTCCGCCGCCTCGTCCTCGAACGCCTCTTCGATCTCGTCGTCGAACGTGTCGTCGTCCTCGGCCTCGATCTCGGTCGCTGCTTCGACCACGGGGGCGGTCTCTTCAACCTCGTCGGGCGACTCGTCGGCAACCGTCTCGTCCGCGAGGCGGGCCGAGATATCGTCCAGGTCAAGTTCGAAGCCGAAATCGCCGGCCGGCACCGAGGCCGTGGGGGCGAAGTCGGCGGCCGTTTCCTCGTCTTCCACGGCGACGGCCGGCGCGGCCTGCGTGGCGGCGACAACGGCGCGGATGCGCGACAGTTTCGCGGCGACGCTGTCGCCCTCGCTCTTGTCGCGGTCGGCTGTCTGGGTCGGCGCCTCGTCCTCGTCCTCGAAATATTCGGCGAAGACCCCGGCACCTTTGTCGGCCTCGGCGGCTTCGGGCGCGGTCTCCACCGCCGGCATCGCGGCAGGTGCGACCTCGACGGTCGGCGCGGCGGCGGGCATCAGGGCGGTCGGCGCGGTCATGGCCGGTTCTGCGGCCGGCGCGGTATCGGCCCGCAGCACGACGCCATGTTCGCTGATCTTCGCCTCGACCCGGCGCTGGATCTCGCGCTCGGCGATGCGGTGAAGCATCTCGGCGTCCGGGGTCGGGGGCTCGGCCCCGAAATACCGGTCGTCGGCGGCCAGATCGCGGAAGTATTCCGCAATCGCCTTCATCGTCGAGAACGGTTCCTCGAAACCTTCCAGTGTGCACGAGAACGTGCCGTAGGAAACCGTGAGGATCTTACTTGCACCGACCATGAAACGCTCGCTTTCTGCTTTTGCCTGTCCTTGCAGACTGGGAGTGAACTATTGCGCTAGCGTGGACAAAAACAGGTAAATTGAAGGATTTTTTCTGGCCGAGATTGTGTTCTCTTGCCTTAATCGCCATCAATATTGCCATGTCACAAGGCATTGTCCAAACACTGTCGCCAATTACCCTGCTGGGTGCAGGAAATGTCGAACGCAGAAGCCTTTACCGGGCACTGCGTATCGCGCCCTGCCTGATAGCGGCCGATGGTGGCGCCAATGTGGCAATTGCGGCGGGGCGTGTTCCCGATGCCGTGATCGGGGATCTTGATTCGGTCAGCGCGGCGGCCCGCGCCGCGATTCCGGCGGATCGCTTCCACCGCGTGGCGGAACAGGAGAGTACGGATTTCGAGAAGTGCCTGCAAAGGATCGAGGCGCCCTTCATCCTCGGCCTCGGCTTCGCCGGACCGCGCACGGATCATACGCTCGCGGTCTGGAACGCGCTGGCGCGGCACGGAGAGCGGCGCTGCCTGATCCTCGGGCGCGAAGACGTGGCCTTCATCGCCCCGCGCCGGCTCAGCCTCGCGCTGGTGCCCGGTACGCGGGTCTCGCTCTTTCCGATGGCGCCAGTCACGGGGGCGAGCCGGGGGCTGAGGTGGCCGATCGCCGGGCTCAACTTCGCGCCGGACGGACGGGTCGGCACCTCGAACGAGGCGACGGGACCGGTGGAGATGGAATTCGATACGGCAAGGATGCTGGTGATCCTGCCGAAGGCCGCGCTCAAAGCGGCGATTGCGGGTCTGCAAGCGTCCGCGTGGTAAGCCGTTCGGCCCGCGCGAGCCGGCGTTCGCGGTGGATGACGTAAAGTCCCGAGGTGACGATGATCGCGATCCCGGTGAAAGTCAGCGCGTTCGGGAAGTCGCTGAAGAAGATATAGCCGAGCAAAGTCGCGGTGACGATTTCAAGGTAGTGGAGCGGCGCCAGCGTCGAGGAGGGCGCGAACTTCAGCGCGTAGGTGATCGCCATGTGGCTGACGGTCGAGGCGAGCCCGACGCAGAACACCCAGAGCCAGAAGATCCCCTGCGGCAGCACGAAGCTGATCGGTGCCGCGCCAAGCGCGGTGCCGAGGCCGAGAAGCGGCAGGCAGAGCACGGCGGCAATCGCCGCGGTGTGGAACTGCATCGTCACCGGATGCACGTCGCGCGACAGGTGCCGCGTCACCAGCATGTAGATCGCGAAGGTCAGCGCGGTGCCGAGCGGGAAGAGTGCCACCGCGCCGAAGGCGGCGAAGGAGGGCTGGATCACAAAGAGCGACCCGATGAAGCCCACGAGACAGGCGGCAAGCCGCCGCGGCCCGACCTGCTCGCCAAGCGCCAACCGGCCGATGAGCAGGATCACGAAAGGCTCGACAAAGACGATGGCGAGTGCGTCGGCGATCGGCATCACCCGCACAGCGGCGACGAAGCAATAGGTCGAGGCGACCAGCATCAGCGCCCGGATCGTGCCAAGCCCGAAGGTGCGCCGGGTAAGCCCGAGCGGCAGGCGCATCAGAAGCACGACCGGCAGCATCAGCACCGCCTGAACGACCCCGCGCCCGAGCACGATCACCCCCACCGGCACGCCCTGCGCGGCGAGCTTGGAGGCGACGTCGATCAGGGGGGCGATGACGCAGAAGGCGATCATCAGCGCCACGCCGGGCAGGATGCGGTCGGTCTCGTTCATGGTTCTCGCGCTACCGTGGCGCGGTGCCAGCGTCCATCCCGAAAGCGACCTCGCGTTCCGTTTCCGATGGGTCGCGTCGCGATCAGCAGTTCGGGACGTTGACCGCGAGACCGCCGAGCGAAGTTTCCTTGTATTTCTCGTGCATGTCGTGGCCGGTCTGGCGCATCGTCTCGATGGCGGAATCGAGCGGCACGAAATGCTCGCCGTCGCCCCTGAGCGCGAGGCTGGCGGCCGACACCGCCTTGATCGCGCCAAGGCCGTTCCGTTCGATGCAGGGCACCTGGACGAGGCCCTTCACCGGGTCGCAGGTCATGCCGAGATGGTGTTCCAGCGCGATCTCGGCCGCGTTCTCCACCTGCTCCGGCGTGGCGCCCATCACGGCGGCGAGCCCGGCGGCGGCCATCGCGGCGGCGGAGCCGACCTCGGCCTGACAACCGCATTCGGCGCCCGAGATCGAGGCGTTGGTCTTGACGATGCCGCCGATCGCCGCCGCCGTGAGGAGGAAGTCGCCGACCCGCGAGGGCATCGCCCCCGGCACATGGTCGAGCCAGTAGCGGATGACCGCCGGCAGCACCCCGGCCGCCCCGTTCGTCGGCGCGGTGACGACCTGCCCGCCGGCAGCGTTCTCCTCGTTCACCGCCATCGCGTAGGTTGACATCCAGTCGTTGATGACATGCGGCGCGGTCAGGTTCAGACCGCGCTCGGCCAGAAGGGCCTCGTGGATTGCCTTGGCGCGGCGCCGCACCTTCAGCCCGCCGGGCAGGATCCCGTCGGTCGCGAGACCCCGGTCGATGCAGTCGTTCATCACCTGCCAGAGCCGGGCCATGCCGGCATCAAGCTCCTTCGCGGAGCGGAAATGCAGTTCGTTGGCGCGCTTCATCTCGGCGATGCTCTTGCCAGAGGCGGCGGCCATCTCCAGCATCTCGGTCGCGGTCTGGAACGGGTAGGGGCAGCCCGAGGGCGCCGCGGCCTTCCTGCCGGCCGCCGCCTGTTCCGCCTCGGTCAGGACGAAGCCGCCGCCGATGGAATAGTAGGTTTCCTGCAGGATCACGTCGCCCTGCGCGTCGGTCGCCATCAGGATCATGCCGTTGGCATGGCCGGGCAGCGGGTGATCGTAGTCGAAGACGAGGTCGGTCGCGGGGGCAAAGTGCAGCGTCGGCAGGCCCGGCGGCGTCACCGTGCCGGTCCCGGCGATGGCCGCAAGTGTCGCCTCGGCCTTCGCGGCGTCGTAGGTGTCGGGCGCGAAGCCGGCAAGGCCGAGCACCGTCGCCCGGTCGGTCGCATGGCCCTTGCCGGTGAAGGCGAGCGAACCGTGCAGCGAGGCGCGCAAGCCTTTCGGGTGGAAGGGCGAGGCGCGCAACGTGTCGAGGAACCGCGCCCCGGCGACCATCGGCCCCATCGTGTGCGACGAGGAGGGGCCGACGCCGACCTTGAACATGTCGAAGACGGAGAGAAACATCGGCGTCCTTTCAGGTGGCGCTGCCCTCGGGCGGGCAGGCATAGGAGGGGCGGGTGAAGATCGCTGTCCCCAAGCCCTCGGCCTTGGCGGCGGCCAGGGCGGAGGGCCGTGCCTCCATCGCCGCGGCGACCGCGTGGAGGGCCGGGGCGGCGGCAAGGTCGAACCAGCCGGCGGTGTCCACCGGGTAAAGTGCGAGCCAGCGCAGGAGCGGCGGGATGTAACAGGTCAGGACCGATGGCCGGTCGGGCCGGAACCAGTCCGGTCGTGTCGCCGCCATCGCGTCGAGAAGCGCCAGGTGGCCGGAGATCCGCGCGCGGGTCGCGGCGGCGAAGGCCGGCACCGCCTCGGGCGCGCCGGCATGGCGGGCGGGGTAGAAAAGCTGCCGCAGGTCGGCATGCAGCGTGTTCGAGGTGAAGAAGAGCCATTTGAGAAAGGCCGCGCGCCCGGCCGATCCCGGCGCCGGCGCCAGCGCGCCGTGCCGCTCGGACAGCCAGAGCAGGATCGCCGCCGTCTCGAAGATCGCGCCGTCCGGGGTCTCCAGCACCGGGATCAGCCCGGCGGGGTTGAGCGCCCGGTAGGCGGCGCTGTCCTGCGCGCGGGTGGCGCGGTCGACCAGCGCCGTGCGGTAGGGCAGATGCAATTCCTCCAGCGCCAGCCGCACGATGAGCGAGGCGTTGTCGGGCGCATAGTGAAGAACATAGGGCGGCGCGGTTCCGGTCATCCTGTCCTTATCCTCCGGCCCGGGGTCCGGGGCGAGCAGGAAAGCGACGCTTTGCCGCGAAATCCGCGCGGGCGCCGGCCGGGCGGGCGCCCGCGCGGGGCGATCCTGCGGCCGGGCCGGGGGCGGCTTGGGCGGGCAGGGCGATTTCACGCTCGCGCCCGGAGATCATCTTTCCTATAAGCGGGGCATGCGATCCTGACGGAGAGAGAGATGCCAGCAGAGCTGTCCCCCATCGACAAGGCGAAATTCGTGGCCGCGAAGCGGGCCGTGGGCTTCATCGAAAACGGGATGCGCGTCGGCCTCGGCACCGGATCAACGGCCGCCTGGATGGTACGCTGCCTGGGCGAGCGGGTGCGGAACGAGGGGTTGAAGATCACCGGAGTTCCGACCTCGTCGCGCACCGCCGCGCTCGCCCGTGAGGAGGGGATCGAGGTGGTGGCCCTCGAAGAGGCGCGCTGGCTCGACCTCACCATCGACGGAACCGACGAATTCGACCCCGAGCTGAACCTGATCAAGGGCGGCGGCGGGGCGCTCTTGCAGGAAAAGATCGTCGCCACCGCCTCCGACCAGATGATCGTGATCGCCGACGCGGCCAAGGAGGTCGCCCATCTTGGCGCCTTCCCGCTGCCGATCGAGGTGATCGGCTTCGGCTGGCAGACGTCGAAGGCGCTGGTCGAGGAATTGCTGGCGTCGCTCGACGTTCTGGGCCGCGAGGTGACGCTGCGCATGAACGGCGACAAGCCCTACACGACGGACGAGGGCAACCGCATTCTCGACCTGCACCTCGGACGGATCGGCAACGCCCGGCAACTGGCGCTGGTGCTGAACCAGGTGCCGGGGGTGGTTGAAAACGGTCTTTTCATAGATATCTGTGACCGGGTCATCATTGGCCATGGCGACGGCCGGGTCGAGACGCGCGACATCATTACCGGCACGGTCGAACGCGACCGGATCGAGTTCGCCGAAACCGACAACCTCTTCGCCGATCTCGGGGAGTGAGACCAGGAACGGAGGGGCGCATGGCCTTCGACTACGATCTTTTCGTCATCGGCGGCGGTTCGGGCGGTGTGCGCGCGGCGCGCATCGCGGCGGGCGAGCATGGTGCGAAGGTCGCGCTGGCCGAGGAATACCGGATGGGCGGCACCTGTGTCATCCGGGGCTGCGTTCCGAAAAAGCTGATGGTCTTCGCCTCGTCCTACCGGGGCGCGATGGCGGATGCCCGCGCCTATGGCTGGGATGTGACGGCGGGCGGCTTCGACTGGACGGCGTTCCGCGCCAAGTTCGACGCCGAACTCGACCGGCTGGAGCACGCCTACCGCGCCGGTCTCGACGGGGCGGGGGTGACGGTGCACGATTGCCGCGCCGTCGTGGATGACGCGCATACGGTCCGCCTTGCCACCGGAGAGGCGGTGACGGCCAAACATATCCTCGTGGCCACCGGCGGGCGGCCTTCGGTGCCGGACATGGCGGCGCGGGCCGGGGCGATGACCTCGAACGACATTTTCAAGATGGAGAGCCTGCCGAAATCGGTGCTGATCGTCGGCGGCGGCTTCATCGCCTGCGAATTCGCCTGCATCCTCAACGGCATGGGCGTCGAGGTGACGCAGTATTACCGGGGCGAGCAGATCCTGCGCGGCTTCGACGGCGAGGCGAGGGGCCATATCGCGGAACTGATGCGCGAGAGCGGCGTCAACCTCCATCTCGGCACCGACGTGCTGGAGATGAAGGCCACCGACGGCGGCACCTGGGTGAAATCCACCGACGGGCGCGAAGCGGTCTACGAGAAGGTCGTCTATGCGACCGGACGGGTGCCGAACACCGAGGGGCTCGGCCTTGAGGCGACGGGGGTGAAGCTCGGCCGCAAGGGCGAGGTGGTGGTCGACGAATGGTCGCAGACCGCCGTGCCCTCGATCTTCGCGGTGGGTGACGTGACCGACCGCATCAACCTGACGCCGGTCGCGATCCGCGAGGGCCATGCCTTCGCCGACACGATCTTCGGCGCGAAGCCGACGAAGGCGGATCATGAGCTGGTGGCGAGCGCGGTCTTCACCCAGCCCGAATTCGGCACCGTCGGCATGACCGAGGAGGCGGCGCGCGACGCCCGCCCGATCGATGTCTACGCGACCTCGTTCCGGCCGATGCAGTCGGCTTTCGCCGGCCGCGCGGACCGGGTGATGATGAAACTCATAGTCTGCGCCGAGACGCGCAAGGTGCTGGGCTGCCACATCGTGGCCCCCGGCGCGGGCGAGATGATCCAGCTTGCGGCGATCGCCATCAAGATGGGCGCCACGAAAGAGGATTTCGACCGCACCGTCGCCGTTCACCCGGTCATGGCCGAGGAACTGGTGACTCTGCGAAAACCGGTCCGGACGGCTTGATTTTCACGGGAAAAAGACCAGTTGGGATGTGACATGTATCTACGAATGACGGGGAGAGTGAACTGATGGCTGGAAGCGGAGGCCCCTGGGGCGGTGGCGGGTCCGACGGCGGCGACGACAAGGACCGGCCGGGCGGCCGGGGCGGGCGTCGGCCGGGCGAGGGGCCGCAGATCCCCGAGATCGAGGAAATCGTCAAGAAAGGCACCGAACAGCTGCGCGTCCTGATGGGCGGACGCGGCGGTCCGCGCGGCCCGGTGAACGGCGGTGGCGGGCCTTCGGGTCCGGCTTTTACCCGGGGAACCCTGGGCCTTGCCGCGCTGGCGGCGGCCGGTCTCTGGGCCTTTGCCTCGTTCTACACGGTGAAGCCGGAAGAGCAGTCGGTGGAACTCTTCCTCGGCAAGTTCTCCTCGATCGGCCTGCCGGGGCTGAATTTCGCGCCGTGGCCCTTTGTCACCGCGAACGTGATCCCGGTCACGCCGGAACGGACTGAGGATATCGGCGTCGGGCGCGGCGGTTCGGACAGCGGGCTAATGCTGACCGGCGACGAGAACATCGTCGACATTGATTTCCAGGTGGTCTGGAATATCAACGACCCGACCGAATACCTCTTCAACCTGCGCGACCCTGAACTGACGATCCGCGCGGTGGCCGAGGCCTCGATGCGCGAGATCATCGCCCAGTCGCAGCTGGCGCCGATTCTCAACCGTGACCGCGGCGTCATCGCCGAGCGTCTGAAGGACCTGATCCAGTCGACGCTCAACAGCTACAATTCCGGGCTGAACATCGTGCGGGTGAACTTCGACCGCGCCGACCCGCCGCGCGAGGTCATCGACGCCTTCAAGAACGTGCAGTCCGCCGAACAGCAGCGCGACCGTCTCCAGAAAGAGGCCGATGCCTATGCCAACACGGTGCTTGCCGCAGCGCGCGGAGGCCGCCCAGCTTCTGGAAGAGGCCGAGGGCTACCGCGCCCAGGTCGTGAACCAGGCAGAGGGCGAGGCGAGCCGCTTCTCGGCCGTCCTGACCGAGTACCGGAAAGCGCCGGAGGTCACCCGCAAGCGTCTCTATCTCGAGACGATGGAACAGGTGATGGGCCGCGTCGACAAGGTGATCATCGACGAAAATCAGGGCGGGCAGGGCGTCGTGCCCTATCTGCCGCTGAACGAACTGGGCCGCAAGGCGACCGAGGAGAAGAACTGATGAACCGTACAACGCTTCTTCTTCCGGTCCTGGTCCTCGCCATTGCGGCGGCACTGTCGTCGGTCTTCATCGTCGACGAGCGGCAAAAGGCACTTGTCCTCCAGTTCGGCCAGATCAAGGCCGTGCACGAGCAACCGGGGCTCTATTTCAAGGTGCCGCTGATCCAGGAGGTCGTGCGCTACGACGACCGCATCCTCGGGCTCGATGTCGATCCCCTGGAGATCACGCCGCTCGACGACCGCCGGCTGGTGGTCGATGCCTTCGCGCGCTACCGCATCGTCGACGTCCAGAAGTTCCGCCAGGCGGTCGGCGCGTCGGGCGAAGCACTGGCGGAAACCCGCATCGACACGATCCTGCGCGCCCAGACGCGCGAGGTCCTCGGCTCCGTCACTTCGTCCGAGATCCTGTCTGCCGGCCGTGCCAAGCTCGCCGGCGATATCCGCGACGCCTCGCGCAACGAGGCGAATTCGCTTGGCGTCGAGATTATCGACGTTCGGCTGAAGCGCACCGATCTTCCGGAGCAGAACCTCGATGCGACCTTCGCCCGGATGCGGGCGGAACGCGAACGCGAGGCCGCCGACGAGGTGGCACGCGGCAACGAGGCGGCGCAGCGCGTCCGCGCCCAGGCCGACCGCACCAAGGTGGAGCTTGTCTCGGACGCTCAACGCCAGGCCGAGATCGTGCGCGGCGAGGCCGACGCGAAGCGCAACGCGATCTTCGCTGACGCCTATGGCGGGGACCCTGAGTTCTTCGACTTCTACCGCTCGCTCGCGGCCTACCGGGCCGGTCTGCTGGGGGGGAATTCGACGTTGGTGATGGCGCCGAACAGCGAGTTCTTCGATTACCTGAAATCGGCGAATCCAAGGCCCTGACGGATGGAGGGCTTCGCGCTCATCCTGCTGGCCGTCGGGCTGGTTCTGTCGCTGGAGGGGCTGGTGCTTGCACTGGCCCCTTCGCGTATCGACGAGCTTCTGGACCTGATCCGGAAGATGCCGGTGGAAACCCGCCGGAACCTCGGCCTTGGCGCCGTTGCACTCGGCGTGGCGCTCATTTGGCTTGCGACCGGGCTTGCGGGCTGAGACAATCGGAGTTGAACCGCTAGGTTCGATCACATCGAGTTGAGGTCCCGCGACCGGCTTTGAATTGCGCCGCCGCGTTCCTACCTCGAAGGTGAGGATGGAGTCCGGTGGACGGCGGGTCCGGCGCTGGAACGGGAAGAAAAGGGAGTTTTGTGTGAAACCTCAGGCGATCACTCTTCAGGCAGCCTCCGACCGGTCGAAAGCCGCGCTGGGGATGATATGGGCGCTCATGCTGGCCATGGCGCTGGCGATGGGCCTTGTCCTTCGGGCCGAGGCGCGCGCAGCGCCAGAAAGCTTCGCCGACCTGGCCGAACAGATCAGCCCGTCGGTCGTGAACATCACCACCACGACGACGGTTGCCGGCCCCACCGACGGCAGCCCGATCGTGCCCGAAGGCTCGCCCTTCGAGGATTTCTTCCGTGATTTCGGCGGCCCGCGCGGCCCGCAACGCTCGAACGCGCTTGGCTCGGGCTTCGTGATCTCCGAGGACGGCTACATCGTCACCAACAACCATGTCATCGAGGGCGCGGACGAGATTTCCGTCGAGTTCTTCTCGGGCAAGATGCTGGATGCCGAAATTGTCGGCACCGACCCCAAGACCGATATCGCGCTTCTGAAAGTGAAGAGCGAAGAGCCCTTGCCCTTCGTCAACTTCGGCGATTCCGACGTGATGCGCGTCGGCGACTGGGTGATGGCGATGGGCAATCCATTGGGGCAGGGCTTCTCGGTCTCGGCCGGCATCGTCTCGGCCCGCAACCGCGAACTCAGCGGTACCTATGACGACTTCATCCAGACCGACGCCGCGATCAACCGCGGCAATTCCGGCGGCCCGCTCTTCAACATGGACGGCGAGGTGATCGGGGTGAACACCGCGATCCTCAGCCCCAACGGCGGCTCCATCGGCATCGGCTTCTCGATGGCGTCGAATGTCGTCTCCAAGGTCGTCGGCCAGCTCAGGGATTTCGGCGAGACCCGGCGCGGCTGGCTCGGCGTGCGGATCCAGGACGTGACCCCGGATGTGGCCGAGGCGATGGGCCTTGCGGTCGCACGCGGCGCGCTGATTACCGACGTGCCGGACGGGCCCGCGAAGGACGGCGGCATGATGTCGGGCGACGTCATCACCTCGTTCGACGGGGCCGAGGTCGCCGATACGCGCGAACTTGTGCGCCGCGTCGCCGATGCCGAGGTCGGCAAGGCGGTGCGCGTCGTCGTGCTGCGCGAGGGCAAGAGTCAGACGCTGCTGATCACGCTTGGCCGGCGCGAGGCGGCGGAGGGCGAGGCGGTGCCCGCTTCGGTCGAGCCGACCGAGCCCGCGTCCAAGGACCTGCTCGGCATGACGCTCGGCGTCCTGACCGATGACCAGCGCGGCGAACTGGGACTGACCGAGGACACGAGCGGCCTTGTCATCACCGATATCGACCAGATGAGCGAGGCTTTCGAGAAGGGCCTGCGCTCGGGCGACGTGATCACCGAAGCGGGCCAGCAGAAGGTCGCGAGTCTCGCCGATTTCGAGGCGCGGATCGCCGAGGCGAAGGATGCCGGGCGGATATCTCTCCTCCTCCTCATCCGGCGCGGCGGCGACCCGCGCTTCGTGGCGCTCTCGGTCGAATAGGCCGGGATAGGATCATGCGCATAAAGCGCCCCCCCGGGGGCGCTTTATCTTTGCCATGTCCCGAAACGGGGCCGGTCTGGTTTACGCCCTTGATCCCGGGCCAGTAGCACGCCAGCCCGTCCCAAGATCAACTCCGCGTTCGGCGGCCGAGCCTCCGGCAGCGCGAAGGTATCGGTTCAAGGCGGCGGCAGCGCGTCGGCCTGGCCCCCGGTCGCCGCGAAGGGAACCGGTCGCCGCGTGTCGAGCGTGATGTAGACGGCGAGGCTCGCCACCACGACGGCGCCGCCAAGGATCATCGGGCCGGTCAGCGGCTCGTCCGCGAAGGCATGAACCCAGACCGGGCCGAGCACCGTCTCAAGGAGGAGCAGCAGGCTCACATTCGCCGCCGCGGTGTGCCGCGAGGCCTGGGTGAGTGCGAAGAAAGAGACCGGCAGGATGAAGAGACCCGACACCGCGATGGCCGCGACGTTGCCCGCGGCGGCCGCCGCCGGCCCGCCGGAGAGGCCGAGCCCGGTCAGCCCGGCGAGCATCGCGCCGGAACCGATCGCCGGCAGGATCGGCACGGCGCGGGCGTGGCGGATGATCACGAAGGTCAGCGCCAGCATCGCCGCCACGCCTAGCCCCGCGACCGCCCCGAGGACCGAGGCCCGGTTGAGCCCGGCGCCGCCCGCCTCGCGCCCGAAGACCGCGATGGCGATGCCGGTCAGCACCGCCGTCGTCGCAATCCAGGTCGCCCGCCCGGTGGCCTCGCCCGAGACGAGCCGGGCGAAGAGCGCGGCAAAAACCGGCACCGTGGCGACCCCGAAAAGAACGACGGGCACCGGCGCCGCCGCGACGCCGAGCGAAAAGAGCGTGGCGTTGGCGCTGTGGCAGAGGATGATCGCGACCCCCGCCCGCGACAGGAGCGCCCGCCGCCCCTGCGCCCCGCGCAAAAGCCAGAACCCGATCAGCACCGCCCCCATCAGCAGCCCGCGCCAGGTCAGCATCTGGAACCCGCCCATTCCCGACCAGCGCATGAAGAGCGTGTCGGGCGTCAGGATCAGCGCCCCGAAGGCGGCGAGGGCAAGGCCGAATAGCGGATGGCGGGTCATGGCGGCTCCGGCAGGGACAGCCCGCTCTATAGCGGGTCGCGGCCGCCTTGCCCAGCAGCCGCACCCGTGGGGGGCGAAGGCCGGAGCGCGCCGTCCGGCGCGAGCAGCTCGTCGAGCATGTCGGTGATATCCTCGATCAGCTCGGCCACGACATGGACAACCTCGCTGTCGCGCTGGAGCCGGCCGGTCACCCGGAGAAGCCGCCCGGCGACGACGGCGCGGCGGAAGCGCTGGAAGACCACCTTCCAGACGACGACATTGGCCACCCCGGTCTCGTCCTCCAGCGTCAGGAACGTCACCCCCTTCGCGGTGCCCGGCCGCTGGCGCACCAGCACCAGCCCCGCCACTGTCACCCGCGCCCCGCCGGGCGGCTCGTTGAGCCGGACATGCGGGATCGCCGCAGGCGGGCGCGGCCAGTCGGACAGCGGGGTGTAATCGGTCAGCATGAGAACAATAATAGAACATTCATCTCTTCGCGCAAGAGCGGGACCCGCTCTGGCAAATGCCGGAAATTTCGCCTATGTCGGCCGGGAGGACGACTGAAGGCGAAGGCAGCACATGGCAAAGATCACTTACGTGGAATATGGCGGCACCGAACATGTGGTCGAGGTCGCGAACGGACTTACCGTGATGGAAGGCGCGCGCGACAACGGTATCCCCGGGATCGAGGCCGATTGCGGCGGCGCCTGCGCCTGTTCGACCTGCCATGTCTATGTCGATCCGGACTGGGTCGGGAAACTCCCGAAGCGCGACGCGATGGAAGAGGACATGCTCGACTTCGCCTACGAGCCGGACCCGGTCCGCTCGCGCCTGACCTGCCAGATCAAGGTCTCAGACGCGCTCGACGGGCTGAAGGTCTTCATGCCGGAAAAGCAGATCTGATGCGGGCAGGGGCGCGGCGTTCCCCGTCGCGTCCGTGGCGCCTCCGCCGCGCGGCGGCCCCTGTCGTGCTGGTTCTGGCCCTCGCCGGCGCCTCCGCCGCCGGAATCGTCGCGGCCGAATACCGAGACCCCACCCCCCGTTACCCGCACGGCGCGCTTGGCGACCCTGTCGAACATGCCGGCCTCGCGGTCCGGCTCGCCGACGGGCGGCGCCTCGCGGTCCGCTTCCCCGACACGCTGGTCTTCGAGGATACCGCGCCCCGGCTCGCCGATCTCGATGGCGACGGCGGGAACGAGGTCATCGTGGTCGAAAGCCACGACCGGCAGGGCGCGCGCCTCGCGGTCTGGGGGCTTGTCGAGGGCCGGCTGGCCCGCCGCGCCGCCACCCCCTTCATCGGCCGCCGCTTCCGCTGGCTCGCGCCCCTCGGCGTCGCCGATCTCGACGGCGACGGCCGCCCGGAACTCGCCTACGTGGAGACGCCCCACCTCGGCAAGACCCTGAAGATCCTCCGTCTCGACGGCGACCGCCTCGTCCCCGTCGCCGAGGCGAAGGGACTGACCAACCACCGCTTCGGCGACCCTTTCATCCAGGGCCGCATCGCCAGCTGCGACGGACGCCCGACGATCCTCGCTGCCAGCGCCGACTGGACCCGCATCCTCGGCGCCACCCTCGCCGAGGGCCGCCTCTCGGTCCACGACCTCGGTCCCTACTGAGCTACTCCCCAAGTTTTGGACAGTTTCGGGGATGATTTAAGCTACTGCCTGCACCTGCTGGTCGGTTTGGGTTGCGTTGAAGTAGACCACGGCGGGCGGTTGTCCGCCATGGGCGGCGTGAGGCCGCTGGTGGTTGTAGAAGGTGATCCAGCGCCCGATGCCAGCCTTGGCCTGCGATCCCGTTTCCCAGGCGTGCAGGTAGACGCATTCATACTTCATGGAGCGCCAGAGGCGTTCGATGAAGATGTTGTCGAGGCAGCGCCCCTTTCCGTCCATCGAGATCCGGGTGCCGACCCGCTTCAGCCGGTCGGTCCATGCGAAGGACGTGAACTGAGAGCCCTGATCGGTATTCATGATCTCGGGCGGGCCGAACTTGTGGATCGCCTCGTTCAGCGCCTCGACGCAGAAGTCGGCCTCCAGCGTGTTCGAGATGCGCCAGGCCAGAACCTTCCGGGTGTGCCAGTCCATGATGGCAACCAGATAGAGGAAGCCCTTTCTCATCGGCAGATAGGTGATGTCGGCGCACCAGACCTGATTGGGCCGCTCCACCCGCAGCCCGCCCAGCAGGTAGGGGTAGGTCTTGTGCCCCTTCGCGGGCCTGCTGGTGTCGGGTTTCTGGTAGATCGGCATCAGGCGCATAAGCCGCATCAGTCGCCGGGTGCGCTTTTCGTTCACGCCATGGCCCTCATTTTGCAAGTGCCACGTCATCTGCCGCACGCCGTAGAACGGGGTCTCCAGAAACTGCTTGTCGATCAACAGCATCAGGTCAAGGTTCATCGCCGTCTCGCCCTGCGGCGCGTAATAGAACGACGATCGCGAGATCGACAGCAGGCGGCACTGCGCGCCCACCGACAGCTTGGGATGTGAGCGTTCGATCATGTCCCGCCTCATTTGCCGATCCAGGGCTTGAGCTTTCGTGACAAAAAATCGTTGGCAACGGCCAACTCCCCGATCTTTGCGTGCAGGTCACGGACAGTTTCTTCGGCAACCTCCGCCGCCACAGCGGCCTTGCCACCACGTTCGAAGATGCCTGCCGCACCCTCCAGAAGTGACCGCTTCCATTGATGGATCATCGTCGGATGCACGCCAAATTCGGCGGCCAACTCCGAAACCGTGGATCGTGTCCCACGGCGTGGTGTAGCTGGCCATGAAGATCGCCGCCATTTCGGGCGCGGGCCTGCTTGATCAGCGCGCCACGACGGGCAGGCTGATG
>NCEA01000014.1:141476-200085 GCA_002280515.1 Rhodobacterales bacterium 32-67-9 | reverse complement strand
GCGCCGCCAATCTCCATGATCGGACGCTTCCGCGCCCCACGCGCTATCTCTATATCGCTCTTCACTGACATCTCGGTCCTTCTCCCTGTGGGCTGAGTGGCGGGTTCCTGCCCCCGCGCTATAGCTGGCCCGGACCGGCGCGAGAGGATTGATAACGACATTTTCGCAGGCGGAATCGCCAGAACCTGTTTTCGATCGGAACGCCACCGCGCCGATGGAGGCGAAACCTCCGGCATCAAACGCGCTGTACCGGCCGTCCGGACGGAAAGCGGCCAATGCGTGCCGCGCAGGCCATGTCGGAACGCCCCCGCGCTCTCTCGCCCGATCGAGGCGGGACATACTGTTGCAAGGGCCGGTCCAGCGACGCTTCGGCGTCGTCAGCCGCCGATCACCAGCGTGAAGAAAAGCCGGCGGAACGGGAACAGCACCGACCCGTCCGGCTCGATCGGATAAGCGGCGGCAAGGGCGGTCTCATAGCGCTGGGCGAAGTCCCGGGCTTCCGCCGGCGAGAGCTTGTCGAGATAGGGCCGCATCGCCGTCGCTTCGGTAAATCGCCGCACCGGATGACCGTCCGGCACTGGCTCCAGCCGGTGCACATAGTCGGTTTCCCAGACATTCACCTGGCCGAGGCCCGTCAGCATCCGGTGATATTCGACCGGCGCCGCCACCGGCGCCTTCCAGGCGGCAGGGTCGAAGCGGTCGGGAAACATCTCGGCGGCGAAATCCCGAAGGAACCGGTGCGACGGGGCGCCGGACTGGCGCGGCATCTGCACGGCGAGCGTGCCGCCGGGGGCGATCTGGCCGGCCAGATGCGGCATCAGCACCGCGTGATCCGACAGCCAGTGAAGGGCGGCGTTGGAGAAGACGAGCGCCACCGGCGCTTTCGCCTGCCAGGCCGCGGCATCGCCCTCGATCAGCCGGTCATAGGCGCCGCGCGCCCGCGCCGCCTTGAGCATCGCAGGCGACGCATCAAGGCCGAGAATCCGCCGCCCCGCGAAGCGGGCCGAAAGCTCCGACCCCGCCGCGCCATTGCCGCAGCACAGATCGACGACATCACCTTCGGGCAGCGCGCCCACCTGTGCCAGAAGGTCAAGCGCCGGCCGCAACCTCAGATCGCCGAACCGCGCGTAGCTTTCGGGGTTCCAGTCGCTCCGCCCGGACATGGGGTTCCTTTCGCCTGCGCTTACCGGAGCTCAGGCCGAAGGTTCGGGCTCCATCCCGCTACCCTTCGACGCCTTGGGCTTCTTGGTCTTCGGGATCGCGGTCAGCGACGGCGCCGTCGGCCCCTTGTCGGACCCGTCGTCGCTGTCGTCGCCGGATTTCGGCGCCTCGCCCCGGATCACCCGCATCATGTCCTCGCCGGTCAGCGTCTCGTATTCCAGAAGTCCCTGGGCGAGGTTCTCCATCTCGTCCCAGTTGTCCTTCAGGATGGACTTGGCCCGCTCATAAGCCTCGTCCACCAGGCGGCGCACTTCCTGGTCGATGATCTCGCGGCTCTCTTCCGAGGCGTTGAAATGCGACTGGTTGCCGAGGAAGCTTTCCTGGGTCGAGGTGTAGTTGATATTGCCGAGCTTGTCGGACATGCCCCACTGGCTGACCATCGCGGTGGCCAGGTTGGTCACGTGCTGGATGTCGGAATAGGCGCCGTTGGTGACGTTCTCGGGGCCGAAGACCAGTTCTTCCGCCGCCTTGCCACCCATCGCGGAGGCAAGTTTCGACAGGGCCGATTCGCGGGTCAGCGACAGCTTGTCACGCTCCGGCAGGTAGAAGGTCACGCCCAGCGCGCGGCCGCGCGGGATGATCGTCACCTTGTGGACCGGATCGTGCTGCGGCACGTGGATGCCGACGATGGCATGGCCGGCCTCGTGATAGGCGGTCAGCTTCTTTTCGTCCTCGGTCATCACCATGGAGCGGCGCTCCGGACCCATCATCACCTTGTCCTTGGCCTTCTCGAAATCGTCGAGCGCCACGAAGCGCCGGCCGATGCGGGCGGCCAGAAGGGCGGCCTCGTTCACGAGGTTGGCAAGGTCGGCGCCGGAAAAGCCCGGCGTGCCGCGCGCGATGATGCGCAGATCGACATCGGGGCCTAGCGGCACCTTGCGGGCATGGACGCCAAGGATCTTCTCGCGGCCCTTGATGTCGGGGTTCGGCACCTGCACCTGACGGTCGAAGCGGCCGGGGCGCAGGAGCGCCGGGTCAAGCACGTCGGGCCGGTTGGTGGCCGCGACGATGATGATGCCCTCGTTGGCCTCGAAGCCGTCCATCTCGACCAGAAGCTGGTTCAGCGTCTGCTCGCGTTCGTCATTGCCGCCGCCGTAGCCGACGCCACGCGACCGGCCGACGGCGTCGATCTCGTCGATGAAGACGATGCAGGGTGCGTTCTTCTTGGCCTGTTCGAACATGTCGCGCACGCGGGACGCGCCGACACCGACGAACATTTCGACGAAATCGGAGCCGGAGATGGTGAAGAAGGGCACACCCGCCTCGCCCGCGATGGCGCGCGCAAGCAGCGTCTTGCCGGTGCCCGGAGGGCCGACCAGAAGCGCGCCCTTCGGGATCTTGCCGCCGAGACGGCTGAATTTCTGCGGGTTCCTCAGGAACTCGACGATCTCCTCAAGCTCTTCCTTGGCCTCGTCGATGCCGGCGACATCGTCAAAGGTCACCCGGCCGTGCTTTTCGGTCAGCAGTTTCGCCCGGCTCTTGCCGAAGCCCATCGCGCCGCCGCGCCCGCCGCCCTGCATCCGGTTCATGAAGAAGATCCAGATGCCGATCAGCACCAGGAATGGCAGCCACACGCCCAGAAGCGAAAAGAAGCCCGACTGCTGCTGCCGCTCGGCCTTGACCGAGATGTCCTTGGCGACCAGCGACTCGACCAGCTTGTCGTTCATCTGCTCACTCTGCGGCTGGATGGTCACGAAGGTTTGACCGTCCTTCGTCTGCACCTGCACCTGCTCGCCGTCGATCACGACCGCGCTCACCTCGCCACGGTCGACCTTCTGGATGAAGTCGGAATAGGCCAGCGTGCGGGAATTCATCGTCGTCTGACCGTTCCCGAAAAGGTTGAACAGCGCCAGGATCAAAAGGAACAGCACGACCCAGAAGGCGATGTTTCTCGCGTTACCCAAGGGATATCCTCCAAACGAACGTTTCCGCAGCGCCGAGGCCTGCGGGTCTGTCCCTAAAATAGAGATTAGCAGGCCGGGTTCAATGAGATAAGAGGAATGAGTGGAAGCCTGCGACGATTTCTGCCGTCCAGCCGTTCGCCATTCCCGCCATCGGCGCCGCAATCAGGGTGTCGCCGCGCCAGATTGCCGGCGTCACCACCAGCGCCGCGCGGCTGAAACCCGTGGCGCGCCAGCCCTCGCACCGGTGCAGTCCCTCGGCGCCCAATGCGCGGGCGCGTAGCCCCGGATCGTGCGGCCCGGTGAGGCGCCAGCGCCTGTCCCAAAACGCATCGGTCGGGGTTTCCAGCCCCGCGACCGCCTTCCCCTCGCGGGTGAAACGAGCTTCGGTGTCCTTCGCGACAAGCCGCACCCCAGCAAGTGTGGCGCCCCTGCCCTCGTCGATCGCAAGGCCGATACGAAGGATCGCGTCCGCGCGCGGCGCGTAGTCGCCGCGCGCGACCCAGAGGACCACCGCCTTCAGGATGCGCCGCCGGATTTCCGGATCTGTGCGCCGGAACGCCTCGCGGTCGATGATGACCTCTCCCGCTTCAGTGCGCGCCATCGTCGCTGCCCTCTCGGACGCCGCGATTCGGAGGGTACCTTGGGCAAGCGAGAGATTGGCGACAACGCCGGTGAGTTTCTCGACGCCGATCCCGAGCGGCTTCAGCGCCTTCAGCACCTTGCGCGCCTTGACGCGGGTGAAGCGGTCATCGGCGTTGGACGGGTCTTCAACCCAAGTGATCCCCTTGCGGGTGAGGTAGTTGCGAAGGTCCTGCCGGGGGGTCGACAGGTAGGGCCGCACCCAGTGGATGCCGCCGTCCGTCCACGCGTTGCGCATTCCCGAAAGCCCGTCGATCCCCGCCGTGCGGGCCAACCCCATCAGGAAGGTCTCGGCCTGATCGTCGGCGGTATGACCTAGAACGACATGGCCGATGCCCTTGGCGCGGGCCCAGTTGCCGATCAGGCCATAGCGTGCCCGGCGCGCCTGATCCTGAAGGTTCCCGGCCACCGCGCCGTGGTCCCACCGCAGGGCATCGTGCATCGCGCCAATGGAGGCGCAAAACCGTGCTACGAACTGCGTCTCGTCGGCCGCCTCCGGGCGAAGGCGGTGGTCGACCGTGACGGCATGTACCGAACCACCGCGATGCGCTTGCAGGCGCGCGAACAGGTGCAGAAGCGCCATGGAATCGCTGCCGCCCGAGACGGCGACACCGATCCTCTCAGGCCAGCCGGCAGGAAAGCATCCGTCCGGAACTTGCAGTAGAACGGCATCCTGACCTTCCGACAGCGGCCAGGTCTCGTCCGTCACTGGCAGCCGAGCGAACGCAGGGCGGTCCCGGCCTCGACCGCTTCCGGTGCGGTCGGGAAGCGGGCGCCGACCTCGCCCAGTGTCACGCAGGCCTCTTGCGTCTGGCCGAGAATGCCGAGCGACGCGCCGAGCTTCAGCAGAGCCGCCGGGGCGCGCGGCCCGTCCGGCGCCCCCGAGAACGCATCGAGATAGGCGCGCGCCGCATTCGACGTCTCGCCAAGCTGCGCCAGCGCCTCGCCGCGCAGGAAATGCGCCTCGCCGGTCAGGGGGCCGCCCGTATAGGACTGGGTGAAGGCCGCAAACTGGTCAACGGCGCCGCGAAAGTCACCGGAATCGAGCGCCGCCTTCGCCCGATCGAAATCTGCCTGTTCGCTGACGGCAAGCTCGGGCTTGCCCGTGCCGGTGACTGCCGGCAACGAGGTGACGGCGGGCGCCGTGGCGCCGCCGGTCTCGCCACCGCCGAGCGTGGCCGTGATCGGCAGGTTCGCCGGATCGCAACCCTCTTCCAGCTCGCAAAGCCGGAACTCGAGATCGCCGACCCGGTTGGTGCCGTCTGCCACGACACGGCCCACGCGGTTCTGCAATGCCTCGGTCTCCGAGGTCAGCCGCGACAGCGCCGCCTCGATCGCGTTCATCCGGTCGAGCGCCGAAGCCCCTCCCGCCGCCTGCATCGCCGCGTCGCCGCCGGTCAGAAGCTCGGACCTGAGCGCCTGCACCTCCCCCGCAAGGGCGCCAAGCTCGGCCCGGATATCGGCCAGCGTCTGCGCCTTGTCCTGCGCGGCGGCCTGCGAGACAGGCAAAGAGAGGGGGGCGGCCAGCACGGCCGCCACCAGAAACGAACGAAGCACCCGGATCATCCCTGCGCCGCCTCAGACGCCAGCGCCGGCGCCGACCACGGTCACCGCGCGGCGGTTCTGCGAATAGCAGGCCTCGTCCGAACAGACCGCGAGCGGGCGTTCCTTGCCGTAGGACACGGTCTGAAGCCGGTTGCCGGCCACACCTTGCGAGATCAGATAGGCCTTCACCGCGTTGGCGCGCCGGTCACCAAGGGCAATGTTGTACTCACGCGTGCCCTGCTCGTCGGCATGGCCCTCGATGATCGCGGTGTTGGCCGGATGCTGGTTCAGCCAGGATGCCTGCTGGGCAAGAATCGACTGCGCCTCGGCGGTCAGCGTCGACTGGTCGACGGCGAAATTCACCCGGTCGCCGATCGTCTGCTGGAAATAGGCGAGCGAGTTGGGATCGTTGGGGTCACCAAGGCCGCCCGCGGTGATGCCGCCGGCGCCGGCCGCACCGGCCCCGCCAGCGCCGAAGCGATCGGGATTGCTGCAGGCCGACAGGACCAGCGCGCCAGTCAGGAGAAGGATCGTCGAAAACTTGTTCATCGGTGTTACCGCCTGTGTTTCTTGGCTCGATGCCATTACCATATCATTCTGCGTTTCGCTTGGAAACGCACACTCTCATGGCAGGAGCGGCGACCACGCCGGGTCCGACGCCCCACCTTCCATCGGCACCGCACTCAGGTTGCGGCCCGAGATGTCGACCGAGTAGAGCTGCGACACGCCTCCGGCGCCAGACGTCTCGCGGGTGAACATGATCACCCGGCCGTTCGGCGCCCAGGTCGGCCCCTCGTCGAGGAACGAGGCCGTCAGCAGCCGCTCCTCCGACCCGTCGGTGCGCATCACGCCGATATGGAAGCGGCCCGCGTTCTGCTTGGTGAAGGCGATCATGTCGCCGCGCGGCGACCAGACCGGGGTGCCGTAGCGGCCCTCGCCGAAGCTGATCCGCGTCGCCTCGCCGCCGCCGACCGGCATGATGTAAAGCTGCTGGTTCCCCGAGCGGTCGCTTTCGAAGTCATGTTGCCGCTGAGTTCCGCCAGCGCCTGCGACGTGACCGAGGCGATGTCCATCAGCTTGATGCGCGGAAAGCCGGTCTCGAATGAGGTATAGAGGATGCGGTCGCCCGAAGGCGAGAATCGCGGCGCGAGCACGATCGTCGAACTGTCGGTCAGGTACTGCACATTGGCGCCGTCGTAATCCATGATCGCCAGCCGTTTGAGCCGTGCGTCTTTTGGCCCGGATTCCGAGACATAGACGACGCGGCTGTCAAAATAGCCGGTCTCGCCGGTGATGCGGGAATAGATCTGGTCGGCCACCTTGTGGGCGATTCGCCGCCAGTCGCCCTGGCCGCCTCCGAACTGCATCCCCGCGCCAAGCTCGGCACCGGAGAAGACATCGTAGGGACGGAACTTCACGTTGATCCGGCCGTCCGAACCGAGCGCAACCGCCCCGGTGATCAACGCCTGGGCATTGATCGCCTTCCAGTCGGCATAGGCAACCGGCGCGTCGAAGCTCGTGACCGGGCTGATGAAGGCCGAGGCGGGGATTTCGCGGAAGAGACCGGTGCCTGAGAGGTCGGCCGCCACCACCCGGGTGATGTTCGCCGCGATCTCGGCGGCGCCGGGGTTTTCGGCGATGAAGGTCGGCGCGGCGAAGGGCAAGGGCTCGATCACGCCATCCTCGATGACGATTCGGAGCGGGCCGGACTGTGCCATGACCAACGGCGCGGCAAGGCCGGCGACGGCGAGTGCGAGGCAAAGCGTGCGGACAATTCTCATGACGTTCCCTTTTCTTCGGGTGCGTTTCGGGTTGCGGCCTCTCTGGCCATCGCGACGCGGGTCATTTCATCCTCATCTTTTCAGGATTGAAGACGATTTCAACCTCGCGCCACTGTTCGTATTTCTCGGGCGGCAAAGGATAGCCGGTCTTGGCGCAGCGGATGATCGCGCGGCGGCCGGCCTCGTAGGCCTGGTTGGCGGCGGCCTCGCTGCCGCCTTCGTAGCCGATCATGCGGATTGAACTGCTGATCGGCATGCCGGACTGGTCCATGCTGACGCCCACCGTGACCACGGTGTTGAGCGCTTCGGTCGAGAGCGCGCCAACGTTCCAGCATTGCTTGACCGCAATGACCAGCGCGTCCTTCTCGCCGCCCGTCATCGGCGGGCCGGAGGCGGCGGTGCCGGTGCCCGGCGCCGGGGTATCGGACTGGTCGCCCGCCAGCGCCTCGGCCAGCGCGTCGGCGACGGCATCCTTGGTCGGCGCCTCAGGCTCCGGCGCGGCGGCGGTCGCGGCGGGGGCGGGCTCGGCCGCCGGTTCCGGTTCGGGCGCGGGCTTCGGCTTGGCGGGCTTCGACTTCGGCCGGACCGAGCTTTGCGGCGCGGCCGAGGCGAGCTCGGTCTGGTCCTTGTTGGCCTCGGTCTCCAGCACCTGCCCGGTCTCGGGCGGCGCGGCGGCCTCCGCTGGCTCGACCGGGGTCGGTTCCGGCGCGGGCTCGGGCGTCGTCTCGGCCACCGCCTCGGGCGCGACATCGGCATTCTCGGCCGGCGCCTCGGTCGGTTCGGGCGCGACGATCGGCGCGGCTTTCGGGTCGGGCTGGACCTCGGTCGGAAGCGCGTCGGCGGGGCTTTCGACCGGCGGCGCAGGCGGCGTCGGCGGGGTATCCTCGACCACCGTCTCGGGCGGGGTCAGCTCGGTCACGTCCGGCGCCGCGTCGGGTTCGGGCTGCGGCTCCGGTTCCGCCGGCGGGGCCGGTTCCGGCGCGGTAACAGTGACCGGGGTGTCGGGTGTTTCCTCGGCCGCGGGCGGTTCGGGCACCGAAGGCGCCGGCGGCGCCTCGGTCGCGGCGGTCGGGGCGGCGGCCTGAAGCGCGCTGAACTCGGCCTCAGACATCAGCGTGACTTCGGCGGTCGTCACCGGCGGCGGCAGATCGTGCGAAAAGAAGATGCCGCCCAGGATCAGCCAGAGGATCGCGCCAAGATGCGCGACCCCCGAGACGATCATGCCAATGCGTTCTGACCGGTCCATGGGCATCCGCCCTAGTTCCCCGCCTGCCCGTTGAAGCTCGGCCCGCCCGCGTCGGTGACGAGGACGATGTTGGAGAATCCGCCGGAATTGAGCGCGCCCATCACCTGCACGACCCGCTCGTAAGGGATCTTGCCATCGGCGCGCAGGAAGAGCTTGTCGTCATTGCGCTCGGCCGCGATGGCAGTGAGCTTGGCGATCAGCTCCGCTTCCGGCACGGCCGTGTTCTGGACCGAGATCGTGCCGTCCTCCTGCACCGAGATGGTCAGCGGCTCCTCCTGCTCGGTCGAGACCGCCTGCGCTGCGGTCTTCGGCAGTTCGAGGGGCACGCCCACGGTCAGAAGCGGTGCCGCCACCATGAAGATGATCAGGAGAACCAGCATCACGTCCACGAAGGGCGTGACGTTGATTTCGCTCATCACCGCGGCCTTGCCGCGCCCGCCCCGGCGGCGGTGCCGCCCGCCGCCGCCACCCTTGATCACGCCCGCACCCATCGGATCAGGCGTCCAGCTGGCGCGAGAGGATGGTGGCGAATTCGTCGGCGAAGGCCTCGTAGCCGGCGATGATCCGGTCGCTGTCGGTCGAAAGCTTGTTGTAGAAGATCACCGCCGGGATCGCGGCGAGAAGGCCGAGCGCGGTCGCCACCAGCGCCTCGGCGATGCCGGGCGCCACGACGGCGAGCGAGGTGTTCTGGCTGATTGCGATCTGCTCGAACGCCACCTTGATGCCCCAGACGGTGCCGAAGAGACCAACGAAGGGGGCGGTGGAGCCCACGGTCGCAAGGAACGGCAGGCCGCGCGTCAGGCTCTCGGTCGCCTTGACGATGGCGACATCCATCGACCGGTCGATCCGCGCCTGCGCCCCGGCGATCAGCTCGCCGTCCTGCCGGTGGCTGCGGCGCCACTCGACCATGCCGGAGGCGAAGATCTTCTCGCTCGGCCCGTCGGGCTGGCTGCCGATCTTCTCGAAAAGCTCGTCGAGCGGTTCGCCCGACCAGAAGGCGCGGTCGAAGATCGCCGCCTCGTGCCGCGCCCGGCGGTAGGAGATGAATTTCTGCACGATGATCGACCACGACCAGAAGCTGGCCACGGTCAGCATGATCATCACCAGTTTGACGACGAAGGAGGCGCGCCAGAAAAGCGCGAGCAAGGAGAAGTCGATCTCCTGCGCCATCGCGAGGGTTTGGGTATCCATAGGTTGCTGCTCGCCGGTTAGGCCACGTTTTCGCGGCTCTCTTAACCTGATTCTATCCGGCTTTCATGGGGAATGCCAACACATCTGCGTCAGCGCCCGCGCGAAACCGCCGCCGTCAATGCAAAGCGGGCGCAAGCTGTCGGCGAAGTTCTGCCGGAACCCGTGCTGGCGCCCCTGCCTCGGTCAGGCAGACCAGCATCACGATGGCCTGGAAGAGCCGTTCTCCCCCGCGCGTCACGACCTGCTCCAGCACGATCCGCGCGCCGGTGACCGCCTCGGCCCGTGTCTCGACAACCAGTTCGTCGTCGAACCGGGCGGGGCGAAGATAATCGCCCTCGATCCGACGGACGGCAAAGACGATCCCGGCCTCTGACTTGAGCCGGCCTTGGTCGATGCCGAGGCCGCGGACCCATTCGGTGCGGGCGCGTTCGATGAATTTCAGGTAGTTCGCGTAATAGACGATCCCGGCCAGATCGGTGTCCTCGTAATAGACGCGAAGCGCGTGGCGGTGGATCATCGCAGGCCATTCCCCTTTGAGGCCGTCAGGTTATGCGCCGGTCGCGTCAGGTTCAAGACGGACGGAAAGGGGCCGGACTGGCGCGCCGATCCGCCGTTTCCCGCGCATCGGCGCGAAACTGGGCTTGGCAGGGATACCCGTTCTCCTGTAGCCAAAGTGCAGATCCCCGCCCGCTACGCCCGGGCACCAGCGCCAGGCAGGAGCCAGAATGACAAGATCGGTTATCGAGGAAGACCTCACCATCGACGGCAATGTCGTCTCCAAGGACGGCGAGATCGACGTGAAGGGCAAGGTCACGGGTGACATCACCTCGAAGTCCGTCGATGTGCATGTGTCCGGCAAGGTCCAGGGGTCGATCACCGCCGACGCGGTGACGATCCAGGGCACCCATTCCGGCCGCATCGAGTGCAGCGAGCTCTCGCTGGAGAAGAACGCCGAGGTAAAGGCCGACGTGAAGGCGCAGACGCTCTCGTCCGAAAAGGGCGCCCGCCTCGTCGGCAAGGTGCAGATCACCGGCTGACCGCGACGACCACGACGCGGGCGTCAGATCCGTCCCGGCTCCGCGCCGGGGACCGCCCGCGCCGCGATCCGCAACGCATGGCTCGCCTCGCGCGCCACGGCGGGCAGGGCGGGATCGTAGGCGGCACGGATCACCCCGGCGATCTCCGGCCGCAGGATCACCCCCTCGCCGACCCTGCCAAGCGGCGAGCGGTCGTGGAACGCGCGGTCGGACCAGAGCAGGATCACCTGCACCGCAAGGCCAAGGGCAACCGTCTCGGCCGGCAGGTCGGCCGTCGCCGCGTCGACACGCACGAAGGCGATGCAGGCGCGGATCGCGCCGTCTTCCTCGAAGCGGAAATGCCGGTATTGCGTCGCCCCGTCCTTCCTCAGCCGCGCCACGAGGAATTCCAGCCCCTCGACCAGGCGTCCGAGGTCGGGCACCTCCAATAGCTCCGACCAGTCGCGGAAGAAGAAGATCATCAGGTTGGCGCCCTGCTCGGGATCGGTCTCGGCCATCCTGTGGCCGGCCAGCGTCACCACCGCCTCGAGCGCGCCCTTCACCACCGCCAGCGTCGCATCGCTGACGCCAAAGACCACGGGAACGACCGGCCGTTCCCAGCGCGCGAAGAGGTATTCGCCCGACCCCCGGGTGAAAAGCGCGGCAATCTCGTCTGCGGTCACGTCCCGGCTTCCACTTGGTGCAAATATCCCCGCCGGAGGCATAGAAGTTTTCTCCGGCCACCTCAACCCGAGGGCGCCGCCGCCTCAGTAGGGCATCGGATGCGCCTTGTGCGCCGCCGCGATCTCGGCCAGCACCTCGTCGGACAGTTCCAGATCGGCCGCCCCCAGCACATTGTCGAGCTGTGCCAGCGTCGTCGCCCCGAAGATCGGCACCACCGGGAAGGGTCGTGTCAGCACCCAGGCCACCGCCATCCGGACCGGATCGAGCCCGTGCCGGTGGGCGATGCCGAGATAGGCAGAAACCGCCTCCCAGACCCTCGGGGTGATGCGCCCGCCAAGCTGGGCGTTGCCGTCGCGCCGCGACCCGGCGGGGATCACGTCGCCGGCATATTTCCCGGTCAGAAGCCCGGCCCCCACCGGCGAAAAGGCCAGGAGCGTGATCTTCTCGTTATGGCCAAGCTCGGCCAGATCTGTGTCGTAGAGCCGGCAGAGCAGCGAGTATTCGTTCTGCACCGACAGCGGGCGCGGACCGAGCCCCGCGTCCGCCAGCCGCAGCCACTGCGCCATCCCCCAGGCGCTTTCGTTCGACAGGCCCCAGGCGCGGATCTTGCCCTCCGCCTTCAGCGCGGCCAGCGTCTCGAGGCACTCCGCCATGTTGGCCAGCACCGCCGCCCGGTCCTGCCCGCGCGGATCGAAGGTCCAGTTCTTGCGGAACATGTAGCTGCCCCGGTTCGGCCAGTGGAACTGGTAGAGGTCGACATAGTCCGTCCTGAGCCGGGTCAGCGCCGCCTCGATCTCGCGCCGGATCGAGATGCCAGTGATCTCCTCGCCGCCGCGCGCGATGCTGCCCTCGCCGGCGATCTTGGTGGCGATCACCCAATCGGTGCGGCGGCCGCCCTTGGCGATCCAGGTACCGATGATCTCCTCGGTGCGCCCGATCGTCTCGGCGCGTACCGGATTGACCGGGTACATCTCGGCGGTGTCCATGAAATTGATCCCGCGCCCGGCGGCCATGTCGATCTGGGCATGGGCCTCGGCCTCCGGCGTCTGGTTGCCCCAAGTCATCGTGCCGAGGCAGAGGGCCGAGACCGTCGGACCGTCGCCGCCCAATGTGACGCGCTTCATCTCATCCCATCCCTTGCTACCCGTCCGCAGCCTAACGCCTGAGGCGGCGGGGGCAAGGTGGGGCAAGGCCGGCGGGGACGAGGCGGGCGGGCGCGCGGTGGGCACCTTCGCGCGGCATTGAGAACATAAAGGGAACATATTATCCTTTCCCCATGTCGACTCATGCCCTCGCCCAGATCATCTCGCGCCACCAGCGCCGGCCCCGCGCCGGGCTGCCCTTCCTCGGCGCGCTCACGCTGGCGCGGGCAAGGGTGCATGAATTCTGCGGCCCGGCGCGGCGCACGCTGGCGCTGATGGCGGCACGGGGAACGGAGGGGCCGGTGCTCTGGCTCCGCCCCGGCTGGCTACCGGAGCGGCTCTTTCCCGAAGGCGTTGTCTCGATCATCGAGCCGGGGCGGCTGATCTTCGTCACCCCGCGCCGGCCGGAGGACCTGCTGTGGTGCTTCGAGGAAGCGCTCCGGGGCGGTGCCGTGGCACTCGTGGTCGCCGAACTGCCGGAACCGCCGCGCTTCACCCCGGTGCGGCGGCTGCAACTTGCGGCCGAGACCGGGGCCGAGGAAGGCCGCGTGATCCCGACCGGGCTGATGCTGACGCCGGGCGATGGCGGGGCGCAGGGCGTCGAAAGCCGCTGGCATATCGCGCCCCGGCACGAAGAGGATGCGACGCGCTGGCGGCTCGACCTCCGCCGCGCCCGCAGCGATCCGCCAGGCAGCTGGATGCTCGCCGCCTCCGAAGACCGGCCGGGTTTCACCCTCGCCCGGGTCCGGGAAGCCGACGATCACGCGGAAATGACCGCCGGGGCCGAAGGAGAGGTATAGTCTGGCCGCCATCCCGGCACCGCGCCGGCGGAGCCCGGCCATGCGCGCCCTTCTCCTCGCCCTGATGCTCGCGGCGCCCATTCCCGCACAGGGCGCGCCGATCCCCTACGCATACGACGCCGACGGCTCCATCGTCGGGTTCGAGACGGATTTCGGCACGACGCCGATCCGTGGCCAGATGCCGGTCGCCGACATCGCGCTCGCGCTCGATTTCGACCGGGTCGCGGCGAGCCATGTCGAGGTCACGCTCGATGCCGCCGCCGCGCGGGCAAACATCCCCTTCGCCACGCAGGCGATGAGGGGCGAAAGCGTGCTCGCCACGAAGAACCATCCCGAGATCCGCTTCGAGAGCACCGCGGTAGAGCCGACCGAAACCGGCGCCCGGATCACCGGCCGGCTCACCATCCGCGGCGTGACCCGGGACGCGGCCCTCGACGCGGTGCTCTACCGACCGCCGGGCAGCGATCCGACCGCGCGCGACGACCTCAAGATCCTGCTCACCGGCGCCGTCAGCCGGTCGGCGTTCGGCGTCACCGGCTTCGCTGACCTCGTCGCCGACGAGGTGCGGCTAAAGATTCTCGTCCATATCCGCCGTGCCGGCTGAGGCGTTTCGGGGTCATATCGAGGCATCGAAGTTCGGAACCCGACAGGAAATTCCAGGTTCCCGAATACTTTGAGTCCCCGCGCCCGGGTCAGAGCGGCACCAGCCCGGCCGGATCGTAGCCGTTGAATTCCAGCACCTTCCGCGCCGCGATCAACAGGTCTGGCCGCACCTCGGGCGTGCGCGACAGCAGCCGCGCAAAGTCGCCCGACGGCGTGCCGATGACCGCAACGCGGTAGTCGGCGTCGGTCCAGAGAACCCAAAGCTCCTCACCATCCCGCGTGATCCGCCCCGGCCCTGACACCCGCGCCTCGGCAAGGAAGGCGCGGGCGCCCTTCGGACCGCAAGCGGTGCCGGTGACCCGGTAGCGGCCGGGGCCGGTCAGGGTCAAGGTCTCGGCCAGCGGACCGCAGCGCGCCTCCGCCCCGTAGGCGGCGGCGACATGCCAGACATCGGCGAAGCGGCGCGGATCGAAGGCGGCGGCGGACGAGATCTGCCGCGCACCGTCACGAAACCCGGTCGCTGCAGGCGCGCCCGCGCAGCCCGCAAGGGCAAGAAGGCAGAGGAGAATCGTGGGTCTCGGGCGCATTTCCGGCTCCAACCTCGGATCGTGCCGCCACACTCGACGAGCGGCGGGCGAAGCGCAAGCCGCCGCGCTGCCCGCTTGCCGCTGGCGGCTTTACGAAATACGAATGGCTTGATGAAAAGCGAAAAGACGATCTTTGCGCCCGACCCGGCGCCGCTCTCAGTCGGCATCCTCGTGATGGCCGATACCAACGCGCTGTCGCTTGCCGCGTCCGTCGATCCGATGCGGGCAGCGAACCGGCGCGCGGGGCGGACGATCTTCACCTGGCGCTATTATTCCGCCGCCGGCGGGCCAGTGCCGATCACCGCCGGGTTCGAGGTGGCGACCGACGCGCTCGACGACCGGCCGGCGGTCGAGGTGCTGATGATTGTCGCGGGCTTCCGGCTTGCCGAACAGGCGACACCGGCGCTTCTCGCGCGCCTCAGACGGCTCGCCCCGCGGCTCAGGGCGATGATCGGGATCGACGGTGGCAGCTGGTTCCTCGCCTATGCCGGATTGCTCGACCACCGCGCCGCGACGGTGCACTGGGAGGATCTTGAAACCTTCGCCGACCGCTTCCCCGCCATCGACGTGCGCCGCGACCGCTACGTGATCTCGGGGCCGATGGTCACCACCGGGGGGGCGGCGCCGAGCCTCGACATGATGCTCGACCTCATTCGCGCCCGGCACGGGGCGGAACTGGCACTTCGCGTCGCCGGAGCCTTTCTTTACGAGCCGGTCCATGCCGCGACGGTCCCACAGCAGGCGGTGTCGGCCGCGCGCCTCGCCCGGACCGACCCGGCGCTCGGCCGCGCCATCGCGCTGATGGAGGCGGGGATCGAGGACCCGCCCGCCATTGCCGCCATCGCCCGCCGCATCGGCCTGTCGCAACGGCGGCTGGAGATGCTGTTCTCCGACCGGCTCGGCACCAGTCCCGGCCGGTTCTTCCTCGACCTCCGGCTTGACGAGGCGCGCCGGATGGTCACGGACACGGTGTTGCCGGTGCAGGAGATTGCGCTCAGAACCGGTTTTTCGAGCCAGGTCGCCTTCGCCCGCGCCTTCCGCGCCCGGTTCGGCACGACCGCATCCGCGCTCCGACGACCGTTCTGACCGGCGGTGCGGCGGTCCCGGCGCCGCGCGGCACCGCCCGTCACTTCACGAAGAGGTCGCCCTGCCCCGGCGTCCTCGGCGCGGCCAGCCCGAGATGGGCCCAGGCCTTCGCCGCCAGCATCCGCCCGCGCGGCGTGCGCTGGATAAGCCCCTGCTGGAGGAGGAACGGCTCGATCACCTCCTCGATCGCGTCGCGCGCCTCGCTCAGCGCCGCCGACAGCGTCTCCACCCCGACCGGCCCCCCGGCGTAGTTTTCCGCGATCAGCGTCAGGTAACGCCGGTCCGCCCCGTCGAGCCCGAGATGATCGACGCCAAGCCGGGTCAGCGCGGAATCGGCGATTTCCCGCGTCAGCCGGCCATTGCCCTCGACCAGCGCGAAATCGACCACGCGCCGCAAAAGCCGCCCGGCGATGCGCGGCGTCCCCCGCGCCCGTTTCGCGATCTCGAGCGTCCCTTCCGGGTCCGACGAAATCCCCATCAGCCGCGCGCCCCTTGTGACTATGTGGTCGAGTTCCGGCACCGTATAGAACTGGAGCCGCGTCGGAATTCCGAACCGGTCCCGGAGCGGCGTCGTCAAAAGCCCGAGCCGGGTGGTGGCGCCGACGAGGGTGAAGGGCTGCAACTCGATCCTGACGGTCCGCGCCGCCGGCCCTTCGCCGATCACGAGGTCAAGCTCGAAATCCTCCAGCGCGGGGTAGAGCACCTCCTCGACCGCCGGGTTCAGGCGGTGGATCTCGTCGATGAAAAGAACGTCGCGGGCCTCGAGATTGGTGAGGATCGCCGCAAGGTCGCCCGCCCGCGCCAGCACCGGGCCGGAGGTCATGCGGAAGTTGACGCCAAGCTCCTTCGCCATGATCTGGGCCAGCGTCGTCTTGCCAAGGCCGGGGGGGCCGTGAAAGAGCGTGTGATCCATCGCCTCGCCCCGACGTCGGGCGCTTTCGATGAAGACCCGCAGGTTGGCCCGCGCCTCCTCCTGCCCGACGAAATCCGACAGGGTCTGCGGGCGAAGGCTGCGGTCGGCATCCTCAGGCTGCGGGGCGGGCCGAAGCGTCGCGTCGGGTTCCATGGCCTACCCCTTCGGCATCAGAAGCTTCAGCGCGGCGCGGATCAGCGCCGGCGCCTCGGCGCCGTCGTTGGCACCGGCGGCCTCGGCGACGGCGGCGGCGGCCTCACCCTGGCTGTAGCCGAGGTTGACGAGCGCCGAGAGCGCGTCGGCGGTAGACGACGCCGACCCCGAGGCCCGCACGGTCGCTTTCGCAGTTCGGGTCGGCGCGGGTGGTTCGAACACATCGCCAGACGTCGCGGCGTCAACCGAGAGCGCGCCGCTGAGTGCCATGACTGTCGGGGCCTTGTCCTTCAGCTCCATGACCACGCGCTGCGCCAGTTTCGGCCCGACGCCGGGCGCCGCCTTGACCGAATTCCAGTCACCGAGCGCGATCGCCCGGCCGACGCCTTCGGCGCCCAAGGTGCCAAGGATCGCCATCGAGGCCTTGGCGCCGACCCCCTGAACCGTGGTCAAGAGCCGGTGCCACTCCTTCTCCAAGAGCGTCGGGAAGCCAAAGAGCTGCAGAAGATCCTCGCGCACCAACAATTCGGTATAAAGTGCCACCGCCTCGCCCACCGGCGGCAAGCCGGCGGCGGTACGTTGTGAGACGTGGACGACATAACCGACGCCGCGCACGTCGATCAGGACGTGATCCATCGCCCGGTGCAGGATCACGCCGGCAATGCGCCCGATCATGCCGCGCCTTTCAGCGCCGCGGCCAGACGGCCGGCACTTTGCAGGTGATGGGCGTGGCAGATCGCAATGGCGAGGGCGTCGGCCGCGTCGGGGCCGGCCAGCTCGACCCCCGGAAGCTGGTAGCGTACCATCTGGGCGATCTGGGCCTTGTCGGCGTGGCCGACCCCGACCACCGCCTTCTTCACCGCGTTCGGGGCGTATTCGCCGACCGTAAGCCCGGCTTGCGCCGGAACCAGCATCGCGATGCCCCGCGCCTGGCCGAGCTTCAGCGTCCCGGCGCCGTCCTTGTTGACGAAGGTCTGTTCCACCGCCGCCGCGTCCGGCGCATAGTCGCCGACGATCCGCGTCAGCGCGACATGCAGCGACAGAAGCCGCGCGGCAAGGTCGTCGCCCTCGGAATGAATTACCCCGTTCGCGACATGATTGAGTCGCGATCCCGCCGCCTCGATCACGCCCCAGCCGAGGTTCCGTAGCCCTGGATCAATGCCGATTACACGCATCTGCCCCACCTCTGTTGCTTTTTTCCCACGACTAGCACGAAAAGCGAACATCGCAAAGGCCGAATGCCGGTCCGGCCCGTGTTACATCGGCGTGATCGGGACAGCAGAAATCCGTCGCTGCAAGTGCGAAAAACGACAGATTTCGCACGCGCAGAAACGACTTCTTTACAAAAGGTTACAGCGCGAAGCACCTATGCAGGGATTGCATGACCGACCTGCAGGCGGCGCTCTTGCGGTTCGCGGACCGCCCAATTATCTGACGGATCGAAAGCGGGATGCACAATTTGGAAGCACCCGAAAATTCGAGGAAATGACCATGTCCGTTTATGAACTGAACCGCTCCAACAGCCACTTCACCGGCTTCTTCGGCACGCTCGTCTCGGCCTTCGCGGCCTGGAACGACACCCGCGTCACCCGCAATGCGCTGTCGCGCCTGTCGGACCGTGAGCTTGACGATATCGGCCTGACCCGTGGCGACATCGACATGATCGAAACGCGCGCCTGATCAACGTCAGACCCGCGACTTCGGTCGCCAAAGGCCGTGCCGGGACATCTCCCGACACGGCCTTTCTCTTTTCCGCCTCACGGGAGGCAGGTGTCAGTAGATGACCTTGCGGATCTGCGCGGCGACCGCCACCGTCAGCGGATCGGCCTGAAGCACATAGGCTCCCACATGTTCGACCGTGGCGCCGGCCCTGAGGGCCGCGATCCTGTCCTCGTAGCGCTCCGGACCGATGGAGGCGAGGACTGACGCCTTGATAACGACGATGGTCATGGCAACGAGGACCAGCGGGGCGAGTATGCCCGCCCGCCGCAATGGCCGCTGCCGCGCCTTGTAATAGGACATGCCGAGCGTGCCATCGGCTTCGAAGCCGCCGCCGGCATTATGGATCCGCTCGATCCGCCCGAGCCGGCCATAGAAATTCTGCAAATTCCGATCGACCATGTCGATCCCCCAAGTCTCGCGCCCCCGCAGATGTCGAGCGTGAGGAAACTTTGTGGCGAAAATGCGGCGCGACGTCAGGTCACGCGGATTGATCACGACGCAGAACCAATGTCGTCCATTCGCCGATTTCGTCCCGGGATACGAGGCAAAAACCGCGGGACTTGTAGGCCGAAACCACCGCATCCGCCTGCGGATTGAGGATTCCCGACAGAATCGCGTAGCCGCCCGGCGCCGTCATCCGCGCCATGTCCGGCGCCAGCTCGATCAGCGGGCCCTTGAGAATGTTCGCGAAAACCAGATCGTAGGGTGCCCTGGCCCGCAGGTCGGGATGCTCGAAGCCCGCCGCCTCCACGCATGTCACCCGGCCTTTCAGGTCATTCGCCGCGATATTGGCCAGCGCCACCTCGACCGCTACCGGGTCGATATCGGATGCGATGACCGGATCGGGCCAGATCGACGCAGCCGCCATCGCCAGCACCGCCGTGCCACAGCCGATATCGGCAACCTTGTGACCCCGGAACCCTGCCCGGTCGAGCCGGTCGAGCGCCAGAAGGCAGCCGAGCGTGGTGCCGTGATGCCCGGTGCCGAAAGCCATCGCCGCCTCGATCAAGAGCGCCACCTTGCCCTCGGGCACGCGGTCGGCGTCGTGGCTGCCGTAGACGAAGAACCGCCCGGCCTCGACGGGCTGGAGATTGCGTTTCACATGGGCGACCCAGTCGGTTTCCGGCACGTCGGAGACGACGAACGGCTCCGCCCCGTAGATCGCGGCCATCAGCGCCAGTTCGATCGAGTTCGGCTCTTCCTCGAAATAGATACCGACTTCGTAGCGGCCCGACCCGTCCTCGATCTCGAAGCAGCCGATACCGGTCGGCTCTGGCAGGAAGTTCTCCATCGCCTCGGCCAGCGCGTCGGCGCGTTCCCGGTCCGGCAGGGTGGTCAGGGCGGCATAGGTCGTCATGGGCAATCCTTCGCGGGGCGAGCAAGCGGCAACGTTGCGCGGCGCTATAGACCCCGGGCGGGGATGCCTGCAACCCGTGATCCTGCCGCAACGTCACGTGACACGACCGCGCCGGCGGCGATGATCGCCCCGTCGCCGACCGTAACACCCGGCAGAAGGATCGCGCCGCCGCCGATCCAGACATCTGCACCGACGGTCACCGGCAGCGCGCGTTCGATCCCGGCGCGGCGCTTCTCCGCGTCGCGGTGATGGTCGGCGCAGTAGATATGGACGCCGGGCCCGAGCATGGAGCCGGCGCCGATCCGCACCGGCGCGCTGTCGAGCACGACGCAGCCCGCGTTCAGGTAGACGCGGTCGCCGAGTGTCAGGTTGATCCCGTAGGAGCAGTGGAACGGTGCCTCGATCCAGCAGTCGCGGCCAATGGTCACCAGATCCGACAGCATCGGCGCGCAAGCGCCGCGCGCGTCGGGGTCCATCAGCCGGTGCTGGTGGCAGGCCCGCCGCGCCGCGCGGCGCATCTCTTCATAGGCGTCGTCGAGGCACGAGTACCACTCCCCGCTGACCATGACGTCGCGCGGGGAGCGGGCCATGTCAGGCCTTGAGGCCGATGGGGCAGCTCACCCCGGTGCCACCGACACCGCAATAGCCCGCCGGGTTCTTGGCGAGGTATTGCTGGTGGTAATCCTCGGCGAAGTAGAAGGGTTCCGCCGGCTTGATCTCGGTCGTGATCGCGCCGAAGCCGGCCGCCTTCAACCGTTCGGCATAGACCTCGCGGCTCGCCTCCGCCGCCTCGGCCTGCGCCGCAGTAAAGGTGTAGATGCCGGACCGGTACTGCGTGCCGACATCGTTGCCCTGGCGGTTGCCCTGCGTCGGATCGTGGCCTTCCCAGAAGACCTTGAGGAGGTCGTCGTAAGAAATCAGTTTCGGATCGTAGATTACCCGCACCACCTCGTTCTGACCGGTCATCCCGGTGCAGGTTTCCTTGTAGGTCGGGTTCGGGGTGAGGCCTGCGGAATAGCCGACCATTGTCAGCCAGACGCCATCCAGTTGCCAGAACTTGCGCTCCACGCCCCAGAAGCAGCCCATGCCGAACATCGCCTCTTCCATGCCCGCGGGCACCGGCGACTTCAGCGGGCGGTGAAAGATGAAATGCTCGTCGGCGGTCGGGATCGGCTCGGCCCGGCCCGGTAGGGCCTCGTCCTTGGCGGGCATGTCGGATTTCCTTCCGAAGAGGGCGTTCAGCATCGGTCTCTCCTACGCGGCGGCGGCAGCGACGGGCTGCGGCCGGTTCAGGCTGCGAATATAGCGCCAGGCAAGCCAGGCGGCTACGGTGCCGGCGATCACGTTGACGAGCGCATTGGCCCAGACAACGCCTTCGGCCCCGTGGAGCGCGGCCAGCGCCATGCCGGCAGGCAGCATGAGAAGACCGTCGCGAAACCAGTTGGCGGCGGTGGACCAGAGCGGCCGGGCCAGGTTGTTGAACGTCGCGTTGGCGACGAAGAGCGCGCCGGTGAAGATGAAGGCAAAGGCCGCGTAATGGGTGAAGGTGCGCACCACCGCCTCGCCGTCAGCCGACAGGCCGAAGGAACTGGCGATCGGACCGGTCAGGGCCGCCATCAGCGCCCAGGTGACGAGCGTGTAGACCGCGCAGAACTTCAGCGCGGCCCAATAGGCCTCGCCCACACGGTCGGGGCGGCCGGCGCCGAAATTCTGGCCGATGATGCCGCCGATAGCGCCGGAAAGCGCGAAGATGCCGCCGAACGCCAGAATGGTGAGGCGCATCACCACGCCCCATCCGGCCACGGCACTTTCGCCGAACTGGGCGATTTCACGGGTCAGGATCCAGTTTCCGAACGGCGTGGACAGCTGCGTCGCGATGGCCGGAAGCGCGATGGCGAGGAAGGGCCGGTAGAAGGTCACGACATCCTCCGCCGTCGGGCGGGCGAGGAGGTCATGCGTGCGGATCGCGAACCAGAGGCCGAGGGCGCACATCGCCCCACGCGCCACGACGATGGAGATCGCGGCGCCGGTCACCCCCCAACCCAACCAGACGATCAGGAAGGGATCGAGCATCACCGCGACGCCGCCCGCGACCATCGTCACCGCCATCGACCGCCAGGCATCGCCGACCGCCCGGAGCAGCGCCGAGGAGGCGATGCCGACCGCGATCATCGGCATCGAGGGCAGCGTGACCGACAGGAAATGCTCGGCAAGGTCAAGAACCTCGCCCTCCGCCCCCGAGGCGATCAGCACCTCGCGGCGAAAGATCCAGATCAGGCCCGACACCGCCGCCTGCGCGAGCGCCATCAGGACGATCCCGGTGGTGGCGATCCGCCGTGCGCGGACGCGCTCGCCCATGCCGATGCTGCGCGAGACGAGCGCCACCGCGCCGATCATCATGCCGATGGCGATGGACATCACGGCGAACTGGATCGTGCCGGCGATGCCGACGGCGGCGATCATCGCCTCGACCCGAAGCTGCGAGATCCACCAGAGCGCGAGGAAATCGACGAGGAAGGTGAACGACAACCCCATCGCCCCCGAAAGCGACATGGTCACCACATGGCGCAACAGGCTGCCGGTGACGAACTTGCCCTGCTCGGCCGACATCTATTCCGCCGCCACCGGCAGGCCGCGAGCGAAGATCGTCTCGTACCCCGGTTCCGGGTGGCGCGGGATGAGAAGCGCGAGAAGGAGCGAGATGCCGGCCAGTCCCGCCGCGAGCCCGAAGACCGCAGCGGGCGAGACGACCCAGAGATAGCCGAGTGCTGCCGGCAAGAAGACCGCCGCGATATGGTTGATCGTGAAAGCCACCGCCGCCGTCGGCGCGATGTCCTCGGGGCTCGCGATCTTCTGGAAGTAGGTCTTCAGCGCGAAGGCCAGCGAGAAGAAGAGGTGGTCGATGACGTAAAGCGTCGCCGCGACCATGACGCCCCAGCCGAACCAGTAGATGCCGCCATAGGCAAGGAACACGGCAAGCAACCCGCCATGTTCGAGGATCAGCGCGGCACGTTCGCCGTAGTGGCCGACGGCATGTCCCATGAAGGGCGCCGCGATCATGTTGATGAAGTAGTTGACCAGAAAGAGCGCCGTGACCTCGTGCACCTCGAAGCCGAAGCGTTCGACCATCATGAAGGCCGCGAAGACGACGAAGATCTGCCGCCGCGCGCCGGCCATGAACTGCAGAAGGTAGTAGAGCCAGTAGCGCTTGCGCAGCACGAAATGCTTGAGCTGCGGGTCTGGCGCCTCGAACTGCGGATAGGCGAGGGCCGCGAAGATCGCGATGGCAAGGGTCAGCCCGCCCGACAGGCCGTAGACGACACCGTAGCTCAGATCGAAGGTCTTCCATGTCAGCACGATAAGGCCGTAGGCCACCATCGAGGCGCCCGACCCGATGGCGACGATCCAGCCGATCGTCTGCGGCGCGCGCTTGCGGTCGATCCACTGCAATTGCAGCGACTGGTTGACCGTCTCGAAATAGTGAAACCCGATCGACGACAAGAGCGTGATCGTCAGGATGCCGCCGAGGCTCGGAAACATCGCGGTGACGGCGGTCGTCGCGCCGAGCAGGCCAAGCGCCAGTACGGCAAGCACCTGTTCGCGCATCACCCACAAAAGCACGATGACCCCGATGGCGAGGAAACCGGGGATCTCCCGCACCGTGTGCAGCCAGCCGATCTCCACCCCGGTGAAGCCGGCCGCCTCTTTCACGAAGTTGTTCAGAAGCGCTGACCAGGTCGCGAAGGCAATCGGCATCGCCGCCGCCATCAGGAACAGCAGGAAGGCCGGCTGGCGCCAGCGCGGCAGGTGGGCCGCTTCCTTGAGCGTGAGGGTCGGAATGCGCATCCGCCCGACATACGACGGTTTTTTTGCGGTGGCGAGAGCGGTTTCGCACAGCCCCGCGCGCGGTTTCGCACAGTGAGAGCGCCATCCTGTCGCGCGGGGGCCGGCTGGACATTCGCACGGGGGCCATGATCTGGATCAAGGCGAATACATTCACGATCCCGCATCCGTCCGGGAGGGAGGAAACGCCCATGGACATTCTCGCACTCGTCGAACGGATTGGCGAAACTCCGGCGGCCGCACTTTTCGGGCTGATCACCGGCATCGTCTTCGGCGTCGCGGCCCAACGCTCGCGCTTCTGCCTGCGCGCCGCCACGGTGGAATTCGCCCGCGGTCAGCTCGGCCCGCGCGTCTCGGTCTGGCTTTTGTGCTTCTCCACCGCCGTGGTCTGGGTGCAGGGGGCCGAACTTCTGGGCTTCATGCGGGTCGACGAGGCGCGGATGATGGCCATTACCGGGTCGTGGTCGGGCGCGATCGTCGGCGGGATCGTCTTTGGCATCGGCATGGTGCTCGCGCGCGGCTGCCCCGGCCGTCTTCTCGTCCTCGGCTCCTCCGGCAACCTGCGGTCGGTCGTCTCGGGCCTCATCTTCGCGGTCGTCGCGCAGATGAGCCTCAAGGGCATCCTTGCCCCGTTGCGCGACCGGCTCGCCAGCCTCTGGGTCACGTCGGGCGGGCGCAACCTCGACCTCATCGACTGGAGCGGACTGCCCCGGGCCAGCGGCCTTGTCCTCGGCGTCCTCATCGCGCTCCTCGCACTCTTTCTGGCACGGCGGAACCGCATCGGCGCCTCGACCCTCGTCTTCGCGTCCGGGGTCGGGTTCTCGGTGGCACTCGGCTGGATCTCGACCTATGCGCTTGCCCAGGTCAGCTTCGATCCGGTGACGATCAGTTCGGTGACCTTCTCCGGCCCGTCCGCCACCACGCTCATGTTCTTCCTGGAGCCGGTCAGGGTTCTGGAGTTCGATGTCGGCCTCGTGCCCGGCGTGGTGATCGGCGCCGGCATCTCGGCGCTTCTTGCCGGCCAGTTCCGCTTCGAAGGATTCGAGGGCGAAAGCACCATGCGCCGGTCGATGTTCGGCGCCGTCCTGATGGGCTTCGGAGCGATGCTGGCCGGCGGCTGCTCGATCGGCGCCGGCGTAAGCGGCGGGTCGATCTTTGCCGGCACCGCCTGGCTGGCGCTTTTCGCGATGTGGGTCGGCGCGATGGCGACGGATCTGATCCTCGATCAGCGCGGCGACCGGGTGCTGGCCTGAGGTCCGGTCAGTAGAAACTCTGCGGGTCGATGTCGATCGACAGGCGCAGGTTGTTCGGCGGCTTCAACTGCCCGACCCATTCGGCCAGCGCCGGTTGCAGCGCCACGCCCTTCGCCGCCTTGACCAGCAGCCGCACCCGGTGGCGGCCGCGTACGCGGGCCACGGGGGCTGGCGCCGGCCCGAAGACCTGGGCGCCGATTCGCCGCAACGGGGCATCGCGGCGGGCGAGTTCGGCGCCGAAATCGAAGACCGCCTGCACGTCGGGCGAGGACAGGACGATGCCCGCAAGCCGGCCGTAGGGCGGCATCCCGGCCGCCTGCCGCTCCGCCGCCTCGGCGCGCCAGAACGCCTCCTCGTCGCCCGAAAGGATCGCGCGGATCACGGCGTGGTCCGGCTGATAGGTCTGCAGCATCGCCACGCCCGGCCGTTCGCTGCGTCCGGCGCGGCCCGAGACCTGCCGCATCAACTGGAACGTGCGTTCGGCGGCGCGCAGGTCGGAGCCTTGCAGCCCGAGATCGGCGTCGATCACGCCGACCAGTGTCAGGAGCGGGAAGTTGTGCCCCTTGGCCACCAGTTGCGTGCCAATGATGATGTCCGCGCCGCCGCCGGCGATCTCGGCGATCTTGTCCTTGAGCGCACGGGCAGAGCCGAAGAGGTCCGAGGACAGCACCGCCACCCGCGCCTCGGGGAAGCGCAGGGCGACCTCCTCGGCCAGCCGCTCCACCCCCGGACCAACGGGCGCGAGTCGCCCCTCGGCCTTGCAGTTCGGGCAGACTTCCGGCATCGGCTTCGTCTCGCCGCACTGGTGGCAGACGAGGCGCTTGAGGAACCGGTGCTCGACCATCCGCGCGTCGCAATGCTCGCAACCGATCTGGTGGCCACAGGCGCGACAGATCGTGACCGGCGCATATCCGCGCCGGTTGAGGAAGAGGAGTGCCTGTTCGCCGAGCCCGATCCGCTCGCGCACTGCCCCGACCAGCGTCGGGCCGATCCAGCGGTTCGGCTCCAGCCGTTCGTCGCGCATGTCGATGGCACGCATGTCCGGCATTTCGGCCACGCCGAAGCGCGACGTGAGGTCGATGCGCTGATATTTCCCCGCTTCGGCATTGGCCCAACTTTCAAGACAGGGGGTGGCGGAGGCGAGCACCACCTGCGCGTCGCAAAGAGAAGCGCGCAGCACCGCCATGTCGCGGGCATTGTAGAGCGCCCCGTCCTCCTGCTTGTAGGAAGTGTCGTGTTCCTCATCGACGACGATCAGGCCAAGGTCACGGAACGGCAGGAAAAGCGCGGAACGGGCACCGACGACGAGGCCGACATTGCCCTCCCCCGCCATGCGCCAGAGCCGCCGGCGTTCGGTCTGCGTGACGCCCGAATGCCATTCGCCGGGCATCGCGCCGAAGCGGTCTTCGACCCGCGTCAGAAATTCCGCCGTCAGCGCGATCTCGGGTAAAAGGACCAGCGCCTGCAGGCCGGCCCTCAGGCATTCCGCGACAGCTTCGAGGTAGACCTCGGTCTTGCCCGACCCGGTGACACCTTTCAGGAGCGTCGTGCCATAGCACCCGCCCGCGACCCCGGCCCTGAGCCGCGCCGCGGCCTCGGCCTGATCCGCGGCAAGGTCCTTGCCGGCAAGGTCGGGATCGAGCCGCGGATAAGGCAGGTCGCGCGCCGCCTCCTCCTCGGCGACGGCGCCCTGTTTCACCAGGCCCTTGACGACGCCGGTCGAGACCCCGGCAAGCCCGGCGAGTTCGCCGAGCGTGAAGGCCGCGCCGCCATATTCGTCCAGTATGTCCAGAACCCGCGCCCGGGCATCGGTCATCCGGTCCGGTTCCGCCCAGCCCTTCCGGTAGACCCTGCGCGGTCCCGGCGGATCGGCGAGACCGGGTGCGCGGGTCGCGAGCCGCAGCATCGCCGGCATCGGCGTCAGCGTGTAGTCGGCGGCGCGGATAAGGAAGGTCCGCATCGCCGCGCCCATCGGGGCTGCGTCGAGAACCCGGGTGACGGGGCGCACCTTGGCAAGGTCATAGCCGCCCTCGCCCTTGCCCCAGACGACGCCCAGAACCCGGCGCGGACCAAGCGGCACCTCGACGAAGGCGCCCGCGAAACAGCCGCCCTCCGGTGCCCGGTAGTCGAGCGCCCGGCCCAGAGGCTCCGTCGTCAGGACCGAGACAAGCGCGCCTTCGTCGAAAAACCCGGGATCGGTCACGCGATGCCGCCTTTCGCGGGTTCCGGCGGCGCGACGATTGCGCTAAAAGCCCGGCCAACAGACCTTGCCAGCGACAGGACCGCAGCCATGAAATTCTTCGTCGATACCGCCGATACCGCAGCCATCCGCGAACTCAACGACCTCGGCATGGTCGACGGGGTCACCACTAACCCCTCGCTGATCCTGAAATCGGGGCGCGACATTCTCGAAGTGACCAAGGAAATCTGCGACATGGTCTCGGGTCCCGTCTCTGCCGAAGTGGTGGCCACCGAGGCCAAGGCGATGATCGCCGAAGGCCTGAAGCTTGCCAAGATCGCGCCCAATATCGCGATCAAGGTGCCGCTGACCTGGGACGGGCTCACCGCCTGCAAGGCTTTCGCATCCGAAGGCCACAAGGTCAACGTGACACTCTGCTTCTCGGCCGCGCAGGCGATTCTCGCCGCCAAGGCCGGGGCCTCGTTCATTTCCCCCTTCATCGGCCGGCTTGACGACATCCACTTGGACGGCGTCGACCTGATCCACGACATCCGCACGATCTATGACAACTATAACTTCCAGACCGAGATCCTCGCCGCCTCGATCCGCTCGGTGAACCATATCATCGACTGCGCCAAGATCGGCGCCGACGTGATCACCGCGCCGCCCGCCGTGATCAAGGCGATGGCGAACCACGTGTTGACCGACAAGGGGCTGGAGCAGTTTCTGAAGGACTGGGCCCAGACCGGACAGAAGATTCTCTGACCGCCGGCACCGCTTCGGGAGTCCTCGTTGCAACGGTTGCGCACCGAACAGCCGCGCGACGGAAAAAATTGCAGAAATCGTTTTGACGGGCTGCTAGAGTCGTCGGAAATTCAAGACACGGGACGAGGGCAGAGATGGCCGAAACGGCGAATATTGCGGCGGAAGTCAGGGACCGGCTGATCGCCGAACCCGAGGTCATCCTGGAAGACCGCGACCTGATGAAGGCGCTGATCGCCGCCAATGAACGCGCGATGGGCGCCAATATCGTCGACCTGCGCGGCATCGCCATGGAACGGCTCGAGGCGCGGCTCGACCGGCTGGAGGATACCCACCGCTCGGTCATCGCGGCGGCTTACGAGAATCTCGCCGGCACCAACCAGGTGCACCGGGCGATTCTGCAAATGCTCGATCCGACCGAGTTCGAGGGGTTCCTGAAGAATATCGGCGGCGAGGTGGCGCAGATCCTGCGCGTCGACTGTGTCCGGCTGGTGCTGGAGACGGTGCAGTCCGACCACGATCCGGCACTTGGCCGGCTTGGCGACGTGCTTTGCGTCGCGGAGCCGGGCTTCGTCGAAAGCTATATGGCCGGCGGCCGCTCGGGCCCGGCGCGGACGGTCGTCCTGCGCCAGACCATGCCGGAATCCGAAACCATCTATGGCCGCTCCGGCGCCTGGATCCGGTCCGAGGCGGCGCTGCGGCTCGACCTCGGCCAGGGCCGCCTGCCGGGGATGCTGGCGCTCGGCGCCGAAGACCCTCACCAGTTCCGCGCCAATCAGGGCACCGACCTTCTGACGTTCTTCGGCGGCGTCTTCGAACGCGCGATGCGGCGCTGGCTGGCCTGAGCCGGGGCGATGAGCCTCGCCCTCACCCCGGCGCTTCGCGGCTCGCTCTCGACCTGGCTCGACCACCTCGTCGCGCTGGACGGCGCGGCTGAGAACACCGTGAAGGCGTACCGGACCGATGTGAGCGGTTTTCTCGCCTTCCTTGCCCGGCACCACGGCGAAGGCATCGCGCCGAAGCGCCTCGCCACGATCACGCAAGGCGACATGCGCGCCTGGATGGCGCATGAGCGCGGGCGGGGCACCTCTGCCCGCTCGCTCGCGCGGTCGCTGTCGGCTGTCAAAAGCTTCACCCGCTGGCTGGCCGCGCGCGACGGCTTCGATCCGACCGCGATCCTCGCCGCGCGCAGTCCGAAGTTCCAGCGCAAGCTGCCGCGCCCCCTGACCGAAGAGGGCGCGCGCAATGTCATCGACCGCATGGGCAGCACGCCGCGCGAGGATTGGGTCGCCGCGCGCGACGCCGCCGTGGTGACGCTGCTTTACGGCTGCGGCCTGCGGATCTCGGAAGCGCTCGGCCTTACCGGCGCCGACAGCCCGCTGCCGCAGGCGCTGCGCATCCGCGGCAAGGGCGACAAGGAACGCATCGTGCCGGTGCTGCCCGCCGCCCGCGCCGCCATCGCCGCCTATGTCCGGCTCTGCCCCTTCCCGGTCGGCGACGAGCCCGCAGAGGCGCTCTTCCGTGGCACCAGGGGCGGGCCGCTGAACCCCCGACTCATCGCCAAGGCGATGGAACAGGCGCGGCATGGCCTCGGCCTGCCCGCCTCGGCGACGCCGCATGCGCTGCGCCACAGCTTCGCGACCCACCTCTTGACCGCCGGCGGCGATCTCCGCGCCATCCAGGAACTGCTTGGCCATGCCTCGCTTTCGACGACGCAGGCCTATACGGCGGTTGACACGTCGCGCCTGATGGAAGTCTACGACAAGGCACATCCGCGTGCCTGAGAATCCGAGGAACCAGTGATCCGATGACCCCGCAACTGAAGGCCCTCGCCGTTCACCTCTTCACCGCGACCGGCGCGGTCCTGTCGATGCTGGCCATGCTTGCCGCGGTCGAGGAGAAATGGAGCCTGATGTTCCTCTGGCTGGTGGTGGCGCTCATTGTCGACGGCATCGACGGGCCGCTGGCGCGGCACTACCACGTCAAGACCAACTGGCCGACCTATGACGGGGTGCTTCTCGATCTCATCATCGACTACCTCACTTACGTCTTCATCCCGGCCTTCGCGCTTTTCCAATCGGGCCTCTTGCCAGGCTGGACCGGCTGGTGCGCGATCATCGTCATCACCTATGCGAGCGTGGTCTATTTCGCCGACACCCGGATGAAGACGACCGACAATTCCTTTGCCGGCTTCCCGGCCTGCTGGAACATGGTCGTGCTCGTCCTCTTCGCGCTCGAACCGAACTTCTATCTGATGCTGGCGATCATCGTGGCGCTGGCCGTGTCGATGTTCACCAACCTCAAGTTCGTCCATCCGGTCCGCACCGAGCGCTGGCGCTGGATCACGCTGCCGGTGGCGCTGGCCTGGATCGCGTTCGCCGGCCGCGCCGCCTGGGTCGATTTCGCCGAAGGCGAATTGGCGCATTGGGGGTTGGCGGGAACATCGCTCTACCTCCTCCTCGCCGGCGTCGCGCAACAGTTGTTCCCGGCGCGGCGCTGAGCGTCAGATCCGGGTGAGGATCACCCCCGCCGCGATCAGACCGACCGAAACCGCCTTCGCCGGAGTCATCGGTTCGCGGAACAGGAACCAGCCGATCAGCACCGCGAAGAGGATCGAGGTTTCGCGCAGCGCCGCGACAAGTGCGATCGGGGCGAGCGTCATCGCCCAGACCGCGACCGCGTAGGAGCCGTAGGAGGCCGCCGCCGCGAGGCTGCCGGTCATCCAGACGCGACCACCCTTCGGCAGCGCGGCGCGACCGCGAAGCGCCAGCACCGCGGCGGCGAAGATCAGCCCGTCGATCACGAAAAGCCAGCCGACGAACAGCGTCGCATTCCCCGCAATCCGGGCGCCAAGCCCGTCAACGAGCGTGTAGCCCGCCGTCGCGCAGGCCGAACCGAAGGCGAAGGGCAGCATCCGGCGCGACTCGCCACTGGTCCAGACGCCGCGCGCCAAAAGCAGGATGCCGATCCCGAGGACGAGGATGCCCGCCGCCTCGGTCGCGGCAACCACGTCCCCGAGCCAGAGCGCGCCGACGAGAAGCGTGATCATCGGCGCGGTGCCGCGCGCGAGCGGATAGACCCGGCTGAGGTCGCCGTGCTCGTAGGCGAAGGTCAGGAAGATCTTGTAGGCCGAATGGATCGCCCCGGAGGCGAGAAGCCAGGGCCAGACCGCCATCGCCGGAACCGGCTGCGTCGCCGCAACGGCAAGGCCGATCAGCCCCTGCACCCCGGAAAGGACCATCATGGTTCCCACCCGGCTCGCCCCGACCCGCACCAGCGCATTCCAAGTCGCGTGCAAAAGCGCGGCCGCGAGGACGGAGAAGAAGACGGTGAGCGACATCGCGGGCCTCCGGCCGCAAGGCTTAGGCGGGCCGCGCTGAAAGGGCAAGCCACGCCGGAGGTGCCCGGGCACGCCTGCAGCAGCCGGGGATGCGGCGGCGCGCGCACCTTCATAGATCCGCCGTAATCCGCGCGGACACTGGACCACCCCTAACCAAGGAAGGTGTATCGGATGAACCCCAAGACATTGCTCGGCGCGGCGCTGTTCGCCACGGCCCAACTGACCGCCGGCGCGAGCGTGGCGGCGCAGAGTTGCAGCGACTGGCTCGACCAGGGAAACGGCACGTCGTGGGCCGTCTGTGTCGACGACAACGGCTTTCGGCATTGCTGGCTGATCAACAACACGCCCGGCAGCACCGCCTACGAGGTCAGTTGTTCCGGCTGAAGGCGGGGGCGGCCCCTCGCACCGTCAGCCGGCACCGGAACGCGTGTCACGGCGAGGAATTGCGCGGCGGATTGGGAGGTTCGGCCGCTCAATTTAGAATTGTTCCAAACCTTGACTCCCCCTTGTGGCGGGCGCATATCTGACCGGCAACGGAGGCACGCCCATGTTCATCCAGACCGAATCCACGCCAAACCCGGCGACGCTCAAGTTCCTGCCCGGTCTCGCGGTGCTCGATACCGGCACGGCGGACTTCCCGGCTGCCGACACCGCCGCCAAATCGCCGCTCGCGCGGCGCATCTTCGCGGTCGAGGGCGTCACCGGCGTGTTCCTCGGCAACGACTTCGTCACCGTGACCAAGGCCGAGGCAACGCTCTGGGACCATATCAAGCCGGCGATCCTCGGCGCGATCATGGAGCATTTCCAGTCCGGCCAGCCGGTCATCGAGGGCGAGCGCGCCGAAAGCGCCCATGCCGCGCATGACGGGCCGGATGGCGAGATCGTCAAGCAGATCAAGGAACTGCTCGATACCCGGGTGCGCCCGGCGGTCGCGCAGGATGGCGGCGACATCACCTTCCACGGCTTCGACCGGGGCGTGGTCTACCTGCACATGCAGGGCGCCTGCGCCGGCTGCCCGTCCTCGACCCTCACCCTCAAGATGGGGATCGAGAACCTGCTGCGTCACTACATCCCCGAAGTGGTCGAGGTGCGGCCGGTCGCGGCCTGACGCATGGCCGGCCCGCTGATCCTGGCCTTCGACACGTCGGCCGCGCATTGCGCGGCCGCTTTGCTGTCGGGCGACGACGTCCTTGCCGCCCGATCCGAGGACATGGGTCGCGGGCAGGCCGAACGGCTGATGCCGCTCCTCGAAGAACTCCTCGCGGGGGCCGGCAAGGGCTGGGGCGATCTCGATGCGATCGGGGTTGGCACCGGGCCGGGAAACTTCACCGGCATCCGCATCTCCGTCGCCGCCGCGCGCGGCCTCGCGCTTGCACTCGACATCCCCGCCGTCGGCGTCACGGGCTTTGAAGCCCGCGCCTGCGGCGAAGGCGGGACGCCGGTCTGGGTCGCCATCGAGGCGCCGCGCGCCATGGTCTACCTGCAACGGCTTGGCGACGGCGCCGCCGCGCCCGAACTGCGCCCGGCGGCCGAGATCGACAGGCTCGACGCGCCGGCCCTCTGGCTCTCGGACCTCTCGGGCGCCGAATTGGCGACGCGGATCGCGCGGGTGGCGCGCACCTGCCTTGGCGAAGCCCTGCCCCGCCCCGCGCCCCTATACCTGCGTCCCGCAGACGCCGCGCCGATGCGCGAGGCGCCGCCGGTGATTCTGCCGTGACGGGGCCGACCGATCCGGCCGAACTGGCCGCGATCCATGCCGAAAGTTTCAGCGTACCGCGCCCCTGGCGGGCGGAAGAGATCGCCGCGACGCTTGGGCAGGCGGGCAGCTTCCTGCTGACCGCCCCCGACGGCTTCCTCATCGGCCGCGCGATCGCCGGGGAGGCGGAGCTTCTGACCCTCGCCGTCCGCCCCGCCGGGCGCAGGCGCGGCACCGGTGTGACCCTCGTCGCCGCCTTCCTCGACGCGGCCCGGTCGCAGGGCGCCGCGCGCGCCTTTCTTGAAGTCGCCGCCGACAATGTCGCTGCGCGGGCGCTCTATGACCGCGCCGGCTTCACCGAGGCGGGGCGCCGGCGAGGCTATTACCGGACCCCGGAGGGCACCGCCGTCGATGCCGTGGTCATGGCGCGCGATCTTCGCTGATTTCCGGCGATTTCGTTGACCAAAAGGTCAAACTGCCGCCCCGTCAGCGTCAAATAGCTATTGACCGCCGTCGGCGCTTTCGCGCTAATCGTGGGAATCCGCGCGTGACCGGCCTCCGCTACGGACGGCCCCGGACGCGGATCAACAGGAATACCAACCGGGAGTTTTCCATGAGCATTATGCAGAAATTCCTCGGCGCGGCCGCGACGCTGGCGCTGACCTCGGGCGCGGCGCTGGCCGACCCGGCGATCATTTACGACCTTGGCGGCAAGTTCGACAAGTCGTTCAACGAGGCCGCCTTCAACGGCGCCGAGAAGTGGAAGGCGGAAACCGGCGGCACCTACAAGGAGCTGGAGATGCAGTCGGAGGCCCAGCGCGAACAGGCGCTGCGCCGTCTGGCCGAAGCCGGCGCCAACCCGGTCGTCATGACCGGCTTCGCCTTCGGCGACGTGCTCAACACCGTTGCGCCGGACTTCCCTGATACCAAGTTCGCGATCATCGACATGGTGGTCGATCAGCCGAACGTGAAATCGGTGGTCTTCAATGAACACGAAGGCTCCTACCTCGTCGGCATGATGGCGGCGCTCGCCTCCAAGACCGGCACCGTGGGCTTCATCGGCGGCATGGACATTCCGCTGATCCGCAAGTTCGGCTGCGGCTATGCCGAGGGCGTGAAGGCGGTGAACCCGGACGCGACCGTGGTGATGAACATGACCGGCACGACGCCGTCGGCCTGGAACGACCCGGTGAAGGGCGCGGAACTGGCCAAGGCGCAGAAAAGCCAGGGCGCAGATGTGATCTATGCCGCCGCCGGCGGCACCGGGATCGGCGTTCTCCAGGCCGCCGCGGACGAGGGCATCCTCTCGATCGGGGTCGATTCGAACCAGAACTATCTGCACCCCGGTCAGGTCCTGACCTCGATGCTGAAGCGCGTCGACAACGCCGTCTACGAGGCGTTCAAGGAAGGCGCCGACATGACCGCAGGCATCAACGTGATGGGACTGGCCAATGACGGCGTCGGCTATGCGATGGACGACAACAACGCCTCGCTGGTGACGCCCGAGATGAAGGCGGCGGTCGATGCGGCGGCCGAGAAGATCAAGTCGGGCGAGATCGTCGTGCACGACTACATGTCCGACAATACCTGCCCGTCCGCGTCGTTCTGATGCAGGTCAGCGGGGGTTCGGGGCGGCCGGAAACGGCCGCCCCCTTCGCCATCGAACTCAAGGGCGTGTCGAAAGCCTTCGGCCCGGTTCAGGCCAACAAGGACATTTCGATCCAGGTGGCGAAGGGCTCGATCCACGGCATCATCGGCGAGAATGGTGCTGGCAAGTCGACACTGATGTCGATCCTTTACGGTTTCTACAAGGCCGATTCAGGCGAGATCTTCATCAACGGCCAAAGGGCCGAGATTCCCGACAGCCAGGCCGCGATCCGCGCCGGCATCGGCATGGTCTTCCAGCATTTCAAGCTGGTGCAGAATTTCACGGTGCTGGAAAATGTCATCCTCGGCGCCGAGGACGGGGCGCTGCTGCGTCCCTCGCTGGCCAAGGCCCGCAAGGTGCTGGGCGAACTGGCGCGCGAATACGAGCTGGACGTCGATCCCGACGAGGTGATCGAGGAGCTTTCGGTCGGCCACCAGCAGCGGGTGGAGATCCTGAAGGCGCTTTACCGCCACGCCGACATCCTCATCCTCGATGAGCCGACCGGAGTGCTGACGCCCGACGAGGCGGACCATCTGTTCCGAATCCTCAACGGGTTGAAGGAACAGGGCAAGACCATCGTCCTGATCACCCACAAGCTGCGCGAGATCATGGAGATCACCGATACGGTGAGCGTCATGCGCCGCGGCGAGATGACGGCGACGGTGAAGACGGCCGAGACAAGTCCCGAACAGCTTGCCGAGTTGATGGTCGGCCGCAAGGTCCTGCTCGACGTCACCAAAACCCCCGCGAAACCCGGCAAGATGGTGCTGGAGGTGGAAAACCTCCGCGTCGTCGATGCCGACAAGGTCGAGCGGCTGAAGGGGATTTCCTTCAACATCCGCGCGGGCGAGATTCTCGGCATCGCCGGCGTCGCCGGCAATGGCCAGTCGGAGCTTCTGGCGGTTCTCGGCGGCATCGCCAACGGCACAGGCCATGTGCGCCTCAACGGCGACGAGCTCGACCTGACCGGGCGACATTCAGACGGCCAGTCGCGCCGCGCCAGGGGCATCGCACATGTGCCGGAGGACCGCCAGCATCTCGGCATGATCATGGATTTCGCCGCCTGGGAAAACATCGCTTTCGGCTATCACCACGACCCGGCCTACCAGAAGAACCGCTGGCTGATGGACAACGATGCGATCCTCGAGGACACCAAGGGAAAGATGGAGCGCTTCGACGTGCGCCCGCCGATCCCGGCGCTGCCCGCGAAGAGCTTTTCGGGCGGCAACCAGCAGAAGATCATCCTCGCGCGCGAGATCGAGCGGAACCCAGACCTCCTCCTCGTCGGCCAGCCGACCCGGGGCGTCGACATCGGAGCCATCGAATTCATCCACAAGCGGATCGTCGAACTGCGCGACGCCGGGAAGGCGATCCTTCTCGTCAGCGTCGAGCTTGACGAGATCATGGGCCTCGCCGACCGCATCGCTGTGATGTTCGATGGCCGCATCATGGGCGAACGCCTGCCAGAGAAGACCAATGAACGCGAACTTGGCCTTCTGATGGCCGGCGTCGCGGGGGAGGCCGCCTGATGACCCGTCTGCCGCGCTGGGCCGATGTCGTTCTCGTGCCGCTCATCAGCCTTCTGCTCGCCGGCATCATCTCGGCCCTCGTCATCCTCGCCATCGGGCAGAGCCCGACGGAAGCTTTGAAGACGATGGTGATCGGCGCGGTCGGTTCGCCCTACGCCTGGGGCTACACACTCTACTACGCGACGAGTTTCATCTTTACCGGCCTCGCGGTGACGGTCGCCTTCCATGCCTCGCTCTTCAATATCGGCGGCGAGGGTCAGGCGCAGCTTGGCGGGCTTGGCGTCGCTCTCGTCTGCCTGTCGCTGCCCTGGCCGCACTGGACCCTCGCCCTGCCCGCCGCGATGATCGGCGCCGCACTTTTCGGTGCGGCCTGGGCGGCGATCCCTGCCTATCTGCAGGCCAGGCGCGGCAGCCATATCGTCATCACCACGATCATGTTCAACTACATCGGCGCGGCGCTGATCATCTACATGCTGGTCAACGTGCTCAGGCCCGCCGGGCAGATGGACCCGGCCACCGCACGCTTCCCCGAAGGCACCAAGCTGCCGACATTGCACGAGATCCCGGGGCTCAACCTCATCTTCGACAAGCAGGTGCCGGCGAATGTGACGCTCTTCGTGGCGCTCGTCGCCTGCTGGCTGGTCTGGCTTCTCCTCTGGCGGACGCGGCTCGGCTATGAGATCCGCGCCTTCGGCAAGTCGGAGAAGGCCGCGATCTATGCCGGGATCTCGCCGGTGCGGATCACCATGATCGCCATGCTGATCTCGGGCGCGCTTGCCGGGCTCATGTCGATCAACAACGTCATGGGCGAGAGCGAGCGGCTCTTGCAGAACTCCGCCGAGGGGGCCGGTTTCATCGGCATCGCGGTGGCGCTGATGGGGCGCAACCATCCGGTCGGCGTGCTCCTTGCCGCGATCCTTTTCGGCTTTCTCTTTCAGGGCGGTGCCGAGCTTGGTCTCTGGACCTCGATCCCGATCGAACTCAGGACCGTGGTGCAGGGTCTGGTGATCCTTTTCACCGGCGCGCTCGATCACATGGTGCGGATGCTTCTCGGCCTCTTCGTCGCCCCCCGCCGGACGGAGGTGGCGTGATGGATTACGCGACGCTTCTGCAAATCCTCGACTCGACGCTGCGGCTGGCGACGCCGCTTCTGCTCGCCTGCCTTGCCGGGCTTTTCTCCGAACGGTCGGGGATTTTCGACATCGGGCTCGAGGGCAAGATGCTGATGGCGGCGATGTGCACCGGGGCGGTGGCGGCGATGACCGGGCAGGTCTGGCTTGGCGTGCTGGCCGGCATCGTCGGCTCGATGCTCTTTGCCGTGGTGCACGGGCTTGCCTCGATCACCTTCCGGGGCAACCAGCTCATCTCGGGCGTGGCGCTGAATTTCGTGGCCTCGGGCATCACCGTGCTGATCGCGCAATCGCTGTTCCGGCAGGGCGGACGCACGCCGCCCCTGTCGGGCGACGCGCGGTTCAACCCGATCGAACTGCCGTTCGCCGAGACCCTGTCGAACCTGCCGGTGATCGGCCCCTTCTATTCCGAGGTGCTGTCGGGCCATACCGCACTCGTCTACATCGGGCTTCTCTGCGTGCCGCTGACCTGGTGGGTTCTCTACCGCTCGCGCTTCGGGCTGCGCCTTAGGGCAGTCGGCGAAAACCCCGCCTCGGTCGACACCGCGGGCATTTCGGTGGTTCGGCTCCGCTATACCGCAGTGATCATCACTGGCATCCTCTGCGGACTTGCAGGCGCCTACATGGCCGCCGGATTGCAAGCGGGCTTCGGCAAGGAGATGACGGCGGGGCGCGGCTACATCGCGCTCGCCGCGCTCATCTTCGCGAAGTGGCGGCCATGGTACGCACTGATGGCGACGCTTCTCTTCGGTTTCTTCCAGGCGCTGGCTTTGCGTCCCGACGTCATCGCGAAGACGCTGCATTTCGCGATCCCGGTGCCAGCGCTCGACGCGCTGCCCTACATCCTGACGGTGATCGTCCTGGCCGGCTTCGTCGGCCGCGCGATCCCGCCCCGCGCCGGAGGCGAACCCTATGTCAAGGAGCGCTGATCTCGCCGACCTCATCCGCGACCGCGCCGGCGCAGAGCCGGTCAGCCACGGGCTGATCCTCGGGTCCGGCCTTGGCCATATCGCGGGCGAGGTCGAGGGCGTCGCCATCGACTACGCCGACCTGCCGGGCTTCCCCCATGCCGGCGTCTCGGGCCACAACCCGAAGCTGGCCGTGGGCCTGCTGGAAGGCGCCCGCGTCGCCGTCTTCGGCGGGCGGGCGCACTACTACGAAAGCGGGAAAGCGGATGCGATGCGGCTACCGCTGGAGGTCCTGAAAGCCTTGGGCGCCGAGCGTCTGATCGTCACCAACGCGGCCGGGTCGCTGGTGCCGGAAACGCCACCGGGGTCGCTGATGATGCTCTCGGACCACATCAACTTCTCCGGGCTGAACCCGCTGATCGGGGAACCCTCGGATGCCCGTTTCGTGCCGATGACCGATGCCCACGACCCCGCGATGCGCGCCGCCTTGCGCGGGGCGGCAATGGCGGAGGGCGTGGATTTGGCCGAAGGCGTCTATGCTTGGTATTCCGGTCCCTCGTTCGAAACCCCGGCCGAAATCCGCGCAATCAAGGTGCTCGGCGGCGATGCCGTCGGCATGTCCACGGTGCCCGAGGTGATCCTCGGCCGGTTCCTTGGGCTGAAGGTCGCGGCGATCTCGGTGATTACCAACATGGCGGCCGGGATGAGCGACGAGAAGATCAGCCACGAGCACACGAAGGCGATGGCGCCGGTCGGCGCGGCCAAGCTCGAACAGGTTCTTCGACGATATCTTCGCAATCTGGACTGATCCGACCGGGCAATCTGGCCCGAACGCAGCCGCTCCGATCGTTTGACACTCTCCCGACATGGGGGCAAGACTGTCGAAAGGCGCTTCTTTTCAGCGGATATCCCGCCCCCGATGCAGATCTATCTGCCCATCGCAGAGGTTTCAGTCAACGCCTTCCTGCTTTTCGGGCTGGGCGGTCTGGTCGGGATGCTGTCGGGGCTGTTCGGCGTCGGCGGCGGCTTCCTGATCACACCGCTTCTGTTCTTCATCGGCATCCCGCCGACCGTTGCGGTGGCGACCGGCGCCAATCAGGTCGTGGCCTCGTCGGTTTCGGGCGTTCTGGCGCATATCAAGCGACGGACCGTCGATTTTCGCATGGGGATCGTGTTGCTTGCCGGCGGCCTTCTGGGATCGGCGCTCGGGATCTTGGCTTTCAACCTCCTGTCGCGGCTTGGCCAGATCGACCTCGTCGTACAGCTTTCCTACGTGGTCTTCCTCGGGTTGATCGGCCTTCTGATGCTTCAGGAAAGCGTGCGGGCGCTCCGGCGGGCGCGCAGGGGGCCAGCGGCACCGATCAAGCGGCACCAGCATCTTTGGGTGCACAAGCTGCCCTTCAAGATGAAGTTCCGCACCTCTGGCCTTTACATCAGTGTGGTTCCACCCCTGCTGGTCGGAGTGCTGGTCGGCGTGCTGGCGGCGATCATGGGGGTCGGCGGCGGCTTCATCATGGTGCCGGCGATGATCTACCTTTTGGGGATGCCGACGAAGGTGGTGATCGGCACCTCGCTCTTCCAGATCATCTTCGTGACCGGCTTCACCACTTTCATGCACGCCTGGACCAACCAGTCGGTCGACCTGATGCTGGCGATGCTCCTGATCATCGGCGGGGTCGTCGGTGCCCAGATCGGCACACGGATCGGCGCGAAGCTTAGAGCCGAGCAGTTGCGCATCCTTCTGGCGCTTCTCGTCCTCCTCGTCTGCATCAAGCTCGGCATCGACCTGCTGATCCAGCCGGACGAGCTTTATTCGATCTCTGGGGTGGGCCGCGCATGATCCGGGTGCTCGTTCTCCTCCTGCTCCTGCCCGCTGCTGCCGTCCGAGCCGGCGAAGAAGTGGTCGCGGGGCTGAGCCATTCGAGGATCTCGATCACCGCCAATTTCGACGGGTCGGACCTTCTGATCTACGGCGCGGTGAAGCGCGAGGAGCCAATCCCGGGCGGCCCCCCCCTGGAAGTGATTGTCACCGTCGAAGGGCCATCCACCCCGATCATGGTGCGGCGCAAGTCGCGAACCTTCGGCATATGGGTCAATACCGCCGGGGTCGAGGTCGATCGCGCGCCGAGCTTCTACGCGGTGGCGACGACCGGTCCCCTCGCCGAGATCCTGTCTCAGACCGAGGATCTGCGCCAGAAGATTTCCGTACCGCAAATGATCCGATCCGTCGGCGCGCCACAGGATATCGCCGACAGCCCGTCCTTCACCGAGGCGCTGATCCGTATCCGCGAGGCAAACGGGCTCTATTCGCTGCACGAAGGCACCGTCGGGCTGGAGGAGGCGACGCTGTTCCGCACCGACATCGATCTGCCGGCAAACCTCGTCGAAGGCGACTACCTCACCCGGATCTTCCTTCTGCGCGACAAGCGCGTCATCGCGACGCACGAGGCGCTGATCGACGTGCGCAAGGTCGGTCTGGAGCGCTGGCTCTACGATCTGGCCTACGGTCAACCGTTGATCTACGGCATCCTCGCCCTCGTCGTCGCGGCGCTGGCCGGGTGGAGCGCGTCGGCTGCCTTCCGGCTGCTCCGCAACGGTTGAGTTCAGCCGCGTCCAACCAACGGCATGTTCGTCGCCATGAACGTCATCGACAGCACGTTCGAGCTGAGCGGCAGGCTGGCCATCGACAGGACGGCCTCAGCGACCTCGCCCGCATCCATCATCGGCTCGGCCCGGATCGAGCCATCGGCCTGCGGGACACCCCTGCCTATCCTCTCGGAGAGTTCGGTCCGTGCGTTGCCGATATCAATCTGGCCGCAGGCGATGGAAAACGGTCGGCCATCGAGCGCCAGCGTCTTGGTGAGCCCGGTGACGGCGTGTTTCGTCGCCGTGTAGCAGACCGATCCCGGCCGCGGCGCCTGTGCCGAGACCGAGCCGTTGTTGATGATCCGCCCGCCTTGCGGATCCTGCGCCCGCATCTGCCGGAAGGCGGCGCGGGCGCAGAGGAACATGCCGGTGAGGTTGACCGCGACCGTGTCGGTCCAGTCGGCGAGCGGGATCTCGTCGATGAGGCCCGCCGGCCGCGAGATGCCGGCATTGTTGAAAAGCGCGTCGATCCGGCCGAACCGCGCGGCTGCGGCGGCGAAGGCGGCGTCGACCGCACCGGCGTCGCTGACGTCGCAGGGAAGCGCCAGCGCCCTGTCGCGCCCCGCGACGATACCGTCGAGCACGTCGCCCCGCCGCGCGATCAGCGCGACCGACCAACCGGCATCGAGAAAACGCAGCGCGACCCTGCGACCGATCCCGGCACTCGCGCCGGTGACGACAATCGTCCGGGTCATGTCAGAACGCCTTGAAGGTCATCGTGGTCAGGGTCCGGCTGATGCCCGGAATGTCGAAGAGCTTCCCGCTCAGCCAGTGGCCGACATCCTCGTCCTCGGGGATGTAGATCTTGGCCATGAGGTCGTAGTCGCCCGATGTCGAGTAGAGTTCCGACACGACCTCGCGGTCGTAGATCTCGTCGGCGACCTCATAGGTCTTGCCGGGGTGGCAACGGAACTGGACGAAAACGCAGCGCATCTGGTGTCTCCCTGACTCTCCGGCGCGAGAGTAGAGGGTTTTGCCGGCGACCGGAACCCGTCACGCGGGGGTCTGCCGACGGATGCCTCCGGCGGGGATATTTCCGGCAAGATGAAGGGTCAGTCCGCCTCGGTCGGGGCGAGCGAGAGCGCCGCGACCGGCTTCGGCAGGTCGTCGGTCGTCAGGGCAACGGTCGGCCGCGCGAGGCGGTTGCGCACCACCCAGTGGAGCCGGTTTTCCGCCCGGGTGATGGCAACGTAGGCAAGGCGTTTCCAGAGCGGCAGCCCCGCCTCCATCCGTCCGGTGCGGGCGGCGACGAAAAGGTCGGGGGCAAAGACCTGCACCGTTTCCCATTGCGAGCCTTGCGCCTTGTGGATGGTGACGGCGGCGCCGTGCAGGAAGGCCGCGCCCATGCGGGCGGCGTAGGGGATGAAGGGTTCCTCCTCGTCCGGGAGTTCGATCTTGATGATCGAGGCGGCGGAGACCTGCGGCTCCTCGGCCCCGATGACGTGGAGGCGCGAGAAGCCGGACTTGTTGCCGGGGCCGAGATAGATCACCTGGGCGCCCTTGATGAGACCGCGCGCCTCGAGGTCGATGCGCTTCTTGCGGTGCTTGAGCGGCAGTTCGATGCCGTCGCAGATCAGGGGCTCGCCGGGCAGCAGCGCGTCCATCGGCGCGCCGTAGGCGGCGCGGAAGGCCTGGATCAGCCGGATGCGGGTCTGGTTGCGCCAGACGAGGACCGGCGAGCGCGCCATGAGGCCGGCATCGACGCGTTCGGCCCATTGCACGCGGTCGTCGCGGCGCGCGGCCTCGGCCACCATCGCCTCGAAGGCCTCGAAACTGAGGTCGTGGTCGGCGAGTGCGTGGGCAAGGTCGAGGATCGGGCTGTCCTTCTCCTGCCGGTGAATGCGGTGAAGCTGGAGCTTGCGGCCCTCGGCCAGCGTGTCGAAGACCATTTCGCCGGACTGGCCGACGGGGGCGAGCTGGGCCGGATCGCCGAAAAGGACGAGGGTGGGGAAGATTTCCCGAAGATCGTCGAGCTGACGCTGATCGAGCATCGAGGCTTCGTCGACGAAGCCGATATCGAGCGGATCCTCGCGCCGTTTCCAGCCGAGGATGAAGTCGGAGCCCCTGAGCCCCGCGGTGGCGAGCGCGCCGGGGATCGACTTCACCTGATCGTAGAAGGCCTTGGCGCGATCGAGCGCGGCGTCGGTCAGCCCCTCGATCGCCGGCCGCTCGCCGTTGCCGGCGAGCCACTCGGCAATCTTCTCGTATTCGGGATCGTAGACCGGGGTGTAGAGGATGCGGTGGATCGTCGTCGCCGGAACACCGTGGTTGCGCAGGACACTCGCCGCCTTGTTGGTGGGCGCAAGGATCGCGAGGGTGCGGCGGTCCTTGCGGCGCTTGCCCTCATAATCGCCCGAGACAGTCTCGACCCCGGCCTCGCCCAGCGCCTTGGTAAGGGCGGCAAGCAGCATGGTCTTGCCCGACCCTGCCTTGCCGATCACGGCGAGAACCTGCGCCTTTCCCGGTGCGTCCGGGGTCAGCGTACCTTCCAGAATGTCGATACCCGCGCCGCCGAGCAGTTCGGCGACGCGGTCCCAGGCCTCGGCCTGATCGTCGGAAAAAGTGAGCGCGGGCGCGGACATGGGCGCGACCCTACAGGCGGGCCGCGACCGATGCCAGCGGGTTTAGCCGGCGGCGGGCAGGTCCTTGCGGGCCCCGAAGGCGCGGTCGAACCAGAGCTGCGCCACCTCGGGCGAGATGCCGGCCTTGCGCGCCATCTTGCGCCGCACCTCCTCGGAAAACTCCCACAGGCCGAGGCTGATCGCGTCGGCCCCCTGCCCTTCGCTGCCGAGTACCGTCGGTTCCCAGCCGAGAAGCCGATAGATGCGGACCATGCGGGCATCGAAGACCCCCACGGCGCGGGCGAGGCCGAGGCCGACCCCAAGCTGGGCGCCACCGAGCATCAGCGCCGCCGAGGTCGCGGGCGGCATGTTTTCGGCAAGGCAGAAGCGGGTGCATTCCCAGACCTTCGGGTGCGAGAATTTGCGCCCGCCGGCGAGCGACGAGAAGTGCTCGTTTACCATCGTCCGCCCGACGGTCGGGAGAAAGCGCATGGATCCGCCGTGGCGACCGTCGGGTTTCTGCCAGATCACATAGGTCGGATCGAGGCTGTCGTAATCGTCCCTCTCCCAGCCCTGTCCATCCACGTCGACCGCCCAGCCGAGGCGCTTGCGGAACTGCGTGGCGCGATCGGTGAACATCGTGTCGCGAAGCCGGGGATACTGGCCGAGTTCTTCTCCAGTCAGGAAACGTAGCATTCTGCCCTCCATCAAGATGGAAAGGGCGTAACGAAACTTAGTTAATTCGAGCCTAGCCGGGCGGGATGTTCTTCAAATGTTTTCATCTGGTCCCACCGGCGCAAGTGGGTTCAAACCCGACTTGCCAGTTGTCAGGAAAGAGTAGGGCAGGTCCAGACCCACGTTATTGGCGTGTGATGGTCAGAGCAGAACGAAACCCTCGGCGACGGCCCTGGCCACGGCTTGCGTGGTATTGTTCGCGCCAAGCTTGAACCGCGCGCTTTCGACATAGGTCCGGAACGTGTGTTCCGATATCGCGAGACTGTCGGCGGCCTGTGCCCGGTTCAGCCCCATGGCCAGCATGGTCAGCACGTCGACCTCGCGCGGGCTGAGGCTCTGCATGGCGTGAAAATCGGTGCCGCGTTCGATCTCCAGCGCCTTCTGGTTGATGAAATGCGCGATCAGGATCAGGTCCGAGACATGTTCGGCGGTAAACGCCTGCCAGGCTGCGTCGCTGGACCGGTGCGACACGGTGAACATCGCGAACTGGCCGTTCGGGCCACGGATCGGTACCGAATAGCCCTGATTGCCGACACCGGCGTCAAGCGCCTCTCCCAGAAAGACCCGCGTGTTGCGCCCGGACCAGTCGAGGTTCTTCCAGTCGACCGGGTGAAAGCGGCGGAAACAGCCCTGCACCACGGGGTCGATACGGGCGTAATCCTCTGCGAGATAGCGGTCAACCCAGACGGGCGAATAGGTCAGGACCGCATATTGCTGGCCGGTCGAGTTGACCGAATGATAGACCAGATGCTCGACCTCGAAATGGTTGCGCAGTCCGAGGATGACGGACTGGAGATCGTCAAGCGTTGTCGCCTGCTGTAACGCCGCAATGAAGCTGGTAAGCCTCGTCTGCATCCAGGGCCATTCCTCCGGCCGTAACCTCAGCGGCCTGAGCAATCTCGGCGGCGGCGACGAGTGAGGTGTCGTCGAGCTGTTCGGCCAAGGCCGCCAACCCATTGCCCTTCGCAAAGGCCTTGAGATCGGTCAGTACGTCTAGGATCCATTCGTATTGCATTATCACTCTCGCGGAAAGAGGAATGTTGGACGCATAATCAACCCCAGCATGTAAATGTTCGGTTTCTGACAGCCTGTTTTCAACTCCCCGAATATGACGGGGAAGATTTTCCTAACACATTGATTTTATTGGAATCGAAAACGAAACCGCCCGCGCCTTCCGGTCGGAGGGCACGGGCGGGCGGGACAGATCGGGCCGTCCGGTGGCGTTTTCAGCCCATCTTCCCAGCGTCGAGCGCGTCCTCGAAAGTCCGCAACCCTGTGCGCGGCGCCTGCACCAGCACCGCCATATTGCCCGGCTTGTGCTCGTTCCGGCGCATCTTCATGTGGGCGGCCGGGATCTCGGCCCAGGGGAAGACCTCGGACATGCAGGGATCGAGCCGGCGTTCCAGCATCAGCTTGTTGGCCGCCGCCGCCTGTTTGAGGTTGGCGAAGTGGCTACCCTGCACCCGCTTCTGGTGCATCCAGAGGTAGCGCACGTCGAAGGTCAGGTTGTAGCCGGTGGTGCCGGCGCAGATCACCACCATGCCGCCGCGCTTGACCACGAAGACCGAGACCGGGAAGGTCGCCTCGCCGGGGTGTTCGAACACCATGTCGACGTTGTTGCCCTTGCCGGTGATCGCCCAGATCGCCGCGCCGAACTTGCGCGCTTCCTTGAACCAGGCGGCGTATTCCGGCGTGTTCACCTTGGGCATCTGGCCCCAGCAGGTGAACTCTTTCCGGTTGATCACGCCCTTCGCGCCGAGGTCCATGACAAACTGGCGCTTGTCCTCCTCGCTGATCACGCCGATCGCGTTCGCACCCGCCGCATTGATGAGCTGGATCGCGTAAGAGCCGAGGCCGCCCGAGGCGCCCCAGACCAGCACGTTATCGCCGGGCTTCAGGATATGCGGACGATGGCCGAAGAGCATCCGGTAGGCGGTGGCCAGCGTCAGAGTATAGCAGGCGCTTTCCTCCCAGGTCAGGTGCTTTGGCCGGTGCATGAGCTGCTGCGCCTGCACGCGGGTGAACTGCGCGAAGGACCCGTCCGGTGTCTCATAGCCCCAGATCCGCTGGGAGGGGGAGAACATCGGGTCGCCGCCGTTGCACTCCTCGTCATCGCCGTCGTCCTGGTTGCAATGCACCACGACCTCGTCGCCGACCTTCCAGCGCTTCACCTTGTCGCCGACCTTCCAGACGATGCCGGAGGCATCGGAGCCGGCGATGTGATAGGGTGCCTTGTGACCGTCGAAGGGCGAGATCGGCACACCGAGCGCGGCCCAGATGCCGTTGTAGTTGACCCCGGCGGCCATCACGAGCACCAGCACTTCGTGGCTGTCGATCTCGGGCGTCTCGACCACCTCGACCTGCATCGCGGTATCGGGCTCTCCGTGACGCTCCCGACGGATCGACCAGGCGTACATCTGCTTCGGCACGTACCCGAGCGGCGGCATTTCACCGACCTCGTAGAGATCCTTTTCGGGGGCGTCGTAAGCCGCGATCTCGGTGTTCACATCCAAAGCCATTGGCATCTCCTGAAGTCCGTGCCGCAATGCAGAATCAATGCGGGTTCAAGGCATGGAATAGGATCGGTGCGGTAATATTGCAATAGGACTTACGGTCTATTTTGTAATTTTATGTCCCGCAAGTGAACGATTCGACTGATTTGCCCGCGATTTCACCGGCGTCGATGCCGCATCTGCAGCAAGGTGCTGCGTGACCGCGGCCGCGTAAAAGCCGATCAGCGCCCGGTCCCTCGGCGGCACGATGATCCGTTCGCCCTGGCGCCGCACGATCTTGCGCAGGCTGAGAATGTCGAACGCGCGCGCCATCGCCTTCGGCACCGACCCTTCGGGCAGGTCAAGCAGCACGCCCCGGCCGCGCAGATCGCCCGCCAGCGCCTCGGCCCGCGCGGTAAGCTCGGCGCGCGCGATGTCGGTGTCCTCTGCGAGCGCGGCGCAGAAAAGCGGCACCGGCAGGACCGAGACGTTGCGGGCGATCCGCCGCATCATCTCTGCCGCGAGGTCGGCAGTGACGTCGTCACGCGGAGTCTTTAGGAACTCCGCGAGCGACAACGGCGTGCCGAAGCTGACCGAGGCGGTGCCGAACCTCTCGAACCGGCCGGTCAGGACGCGCCTGAGCTGCCGCCCCACGAACAGTAGGATCGAACCTATCGAGGCGCGGAACCGCCGTTCGCCCTTGGCAAGTGCCGCCGTCAGGACCCGGTCCTCAACGATCCGGTCATAGGCGAGCGAGACCGGCACGAAGACCACGTCATGCGCGCCCGGCCGGTAGCCGGCGACGATATAGCCGAGGATGCCGAGCTTCGCGGCGCCGACTCGCCCGTCGAGGCTCAGCCCGCCTTCGGGGAAAATCGCCTGGGTGACACCTTCTTCGCTCGCCATCTGGACATAGCGGGCCAGCACCCGGCGATAGAGCGGGGTGTTGGACTTGCGCCGGATGAAATAGGCGCCCGACGCACGGATCAGCCACGACAGCGGCCAGACCCGCGCCCATTCGCCGACCGCGTATGAAAGGGCCGAGCGGCTCGCGGCAAGGTAGGTGACAAGGACGTAGTCCATGTTCGACCGGTGGTTCATCACGAAGACCACCGTCGCGCCCTTGTCGATGCCGGCAATCGCATCGGTGTCGAACTGGCCGATCCGCACCCGGTAAATGAGCCGCGCCAGCCATTTGGCGGCGCGCGCGGCAAAGCCGAAATAGACCGAGGCCGAGAAGGCCGGGACAATCTCCTTTGCATAGCGGCGGGCGCGTTCGTGCAGCACGGTTTCCGGCACTCCGGTCGCGGCTGCCTCGGCGGCGATCTCCTCGGCGACCTTCGGATCGTGGGCGAGGCGGACAATCATGTCGGGACGCGCCATCAGCTTGAAGGGCTGGATCGGCCGGTCGAGCCTTTGGTTGAGCCGCGCCACGACCTTCTCCATCCGGATACGGAAGAACCAGCGCACCGAGGGAAAGAGGAAATGCGAGGCAAAGGTGACCCCGGCGAAGATGAGGATCAGGACGAAAAGCCAAAGCGGAAGCGTGACCGGCTGCGACATGGCGGGACGTTGGCAAAAAATCGCTCTGCGGTAAATCGCCGGTCGCCCCCGAAGCACCGGAATCTTCACGCATGCGTGACCGTTGCCGTTCCGCGCCCATGTTACCGTCGGGTTTCGTTCGACGGACCAGACACGCCAACGAAAGGAAACCCGGAATGCTCTTGAAATCGTTGACTGCGACCGCCCTCGTCCTCGCGGCGTCCACCGCGCTCGCGCAGGACAGCGCGATGAGCTTCTTTGTCACCAGCGTGAACCCCGGCAACGGCGGCAATTTCGGCGGCATCGCCGGCGCCGACGCGCATTGCACCGCCCTGGCAGAAGCCGCCGGCGTCAGCGGCAAGACCTGGCGCGCCTATCTCTCGACCTCCGCCGAGAACGCGCGCGACAGGATCGGCGCCGGGCCCTGGGTGAACGCGGCCGGCGTCACCATCGCCGACAGCGTCGATCAGTTGCACGGGGCCGAGAACAATTTGACCAAGGAGACCGCGCTGAACGAGAAGGGCGAGGTTGTGAACGGCCGCGGCGACAGTCCGAACCGGCACGACATCCTCACCGGCTCTCTCGCCGACGGCACGCTGGCCGAGGGTCAGACCTGCGAGGACTGGACCAGCGACGGCGCAGAGGCGGTCGGCATGGTCGGCCATCACGATCGCCGTGGGCTGGACGAATCGCCGCCGATGCTGTCGTGGAACTCCTCTCACGGGTCGCGCGGCGGATGCAGCCTCGAAGCCCTGCGCGGCACCGGCTGCGACGGCCTGCTATACTGTTTTGCCGTGGAATAAGGGCTTTTCCGGGCCGTATCGCTGCGCTGCGGCCCGAACTTTTTGCACCGCAGCATCTGGACGCGCAACTTTCTTCCGTCTAGGTTCGCACCCGAGGAATTATATTGCCGACAGGTGTTGACCATGACGACCCAGAACGAGCGTGACCGGCCCTGGCTCTTCCGCACTTACGCCGGCCATTCCGCGGCGGAGAAGTCGAACCTGCTTTACCGCGCGAACCTCGCCAAGGGGCAGACCGGCCTTTCCGTCGCCTTCGACCTGCCCACCCAGACCGGCTATGACAGCGACGATCCCCGCGCGAAGGGTGAGGTCGGCAAGGTCGGCGTCCCGATCTGCCATCTGGGCGACATGCGCGCGCTTTTCGACCAGATCCCGCTGGAACAGATGAACACCTCGATGACGATCAACGCGACGGCGCCGTGGCTTCTCGCGCTCTACATCGCGGTAGCCGAGGAACAGGGGGCGGATGTCTCGCTTCTGCAGGGTACGGTGCAGAACGATCTGGTGAAGGAATACCTTTCCCGCGGCACCTATATCTGCCCGCCGAAACCCTCGCTCGCCATGATCACCGATGTCGCCGCCTACACGCGCGAACATCTGCCGAAATGGAACCCGATGAACGTCTGTTCCTACCATTTGCAGGAGGCGGGCGCGACGCCGGAACAGGAACTGGCCTTCGCGCTCGCGACCGGCATCGCGGTGCTGGACGACCTCAAGACCAAGGTTCCCACTGAGGCCTTCCCCGAGATGGTCGGCCGCATCTCCTTCTTCGTGAACGCCGGCATCCGCTTCGTGACCGAGATGTGCAAGATGCGCGCCTTTACCGAGCTCTGGGACGAGATCTGCCGCGACCGCTATGGCATCGAGGACGAGAAATATCGCCGCTTCCGCTACGGCGTGCAGGTGAACTCCCTTGGCCTGACCGAACAGCAGCCGGAAAACAACGTCTACCGCATCCTTCTGGAAATGCTGGCCGTCACGCTTTCCAAGAACGCCCGCGCCCGCGCCGTGCAACTTCCGGCGTGGAACGAGGCGCTGGGCCTGCCGCGCCCCTGGGATCAGCAATGGTCGCTCCGCATGCAGCAGATCCTCGCCTACGAGACCGACCTTCTCGAATACGGCGACCTTTTTGACGGCAACCCGGCGATCGCGGCGAAGGTCGAGGCGCTGAAGGACGGCGCGCGGAGCGAGCTTGCCACGCTCGACAGCATGGGCGGCGCCATCGCCGCGATCGACTACATGAAGGCGCGGCTGGTGGAGAGCAATTCCGAACGGCTGAACCGGATCGAGACGAAGGAAACCGTCGTCGTCGGCGTGAACCGCTGGACCGAGGCGGAGCCTTCGCCCCTGACCGCCGGGGACGGGACGATCCTGACCGTCGATCCTTCGGTCGAGGCGGACCAGGTGGCGCGGCTGGAGGGCTGGCGCGCCGCCCGGGACGACGCGGCGGCGCAGGCCGCGCTGGCAACGCTGCGTGCCGACGCCAAGGCCGGCCGGAACGTGATGCCGGCGTCGATCACCTGCGCCAAGGCGGGCGTCACCACCGGCGAATGGGCCGGGGTGATGCGGCATGTGCACGGCGAATATCGCGGCCCCACCGGCGTGTCGGCATCCATGTCGAACCGCACCGAGGGGCTCGACGAGATTCGCTCCGCGGTGGACGCGGTCTCGGCCCGGCTTGGCCGCAAACTCAAGTTCCTCGTCGGCAAGCCCGGTCTTGACGGTCATTCCAACGGCGCCGAGCAGATCGCGGCGCGCGCCCGCGACTGCGGCATGGACATCACCTATGAAGGCATCCGCCTCACCCCGGCCGAGATCGTGGCGGCGGCGGCGGATACCGAGGCGCATGTCGTCGGCCTCTCGATCCTGTCGGGAAGCCACCTGCCGCTGATCGAGGAACTGATGGGCCGGATGGCGGCGGCGGGGCTTTCCCATGTGCCTGTCGTCGTCGGCGGCATCATCCCGGACGAGGACGCGAGGCGGCTGACCGGGATGGGCGTCGCGCGGGTCTATACGCCGAAGGATTTCGAACTGAACCGGATCATGTTCGACATCGTGGCGCTTGCCGAACCGAAGGCCGTCGCGGCAGAGTAGCCCGCAACCGGCAGCCGGACGAGACGACATGACCCTGCAACAACGCGTGTTTCCCGACTACGCCGCCGCCCTTCGCTCGGCCTACGAGGAGGAGGTGTCGGGCGAGTCCTATTTCGCCACACTTGCCGAGGCGCGCGACGGCCGTGCGCGCGAGGCCTTCACGCTCATGACCGAGATGGAACGGGTGACCGCGCGGGCGGTCGAGCCGCTCTTGGCGGCGGCGGGCGTTCAACCCTCCGACCGGGCAATGCTTCTGGACGAGGGCCGGGCGGCCGCGCGGGCGCTCAAGGACCGAAGCTGGCGCGCGCATCTCCTCGAGATGCGCGACGAGTACGGCGCCTATGTCGCGGAATTCGAGGTGGTGCGCGCGGGGGCGCCTGACGACCTGAAGCATCGCGTCGATCTTCTCATCGCGCATGAGGTGGCGATCATCGACTTCGCGCGGGCAGAGCTTGCCGGCGAACCCGACAGTCTTGCCCCGCTCCACCGTTACCTCGACCGCGCGGCGGGCATCTGAGCCCTTGCCTCGCCCCGCCGGCCCCGGCAGTCTGGCGCGATCCGAAACGCGAGGCAGCACATGACATTCCACATCGGCGCAAAACCCGGCGAGATCGCCGAGACCGTCCTTCTGCCCGGTGATCCCTACCGGGCGAAATGGGCGGCGGAGACCTTTCTTGAAGGCTCTGTCTGCGTCAATCAGGTGCGTGGGATGCTCGGCTTCACCGGCAACTGGAAGGGCAACCGGGTGACGATTCACGGGTCGGGCATGGGGATGCCGTCGCTCTCGATCTACGCCAACGAGTTGATCCGCGACTACGGCGCCAAGACGCTGATCCGCATCGGTTCGGCCGGCGCGATGCAGGCGGCGGTGAAGGTTCGCGACGTGGTGATCGCGATGACGTCTTCGACGCTCTCCTCGCCCTCGCGCGGTTTCTTCCGGGACATGCAGTTCGCGCCGTGTGCCGATTACGGGCTGCTGGAAAAGGCAGTGGCGGCGGCGCGAGCGAAGGGCACGCGCTTCCATATCGGGGGCATTCACTCCTCGGACGTCTTCTATGACGAGCGGCAGGACCTGACCGACATGCTCGCCCGCCACGGGGTTCTGGCGGTGGAAATGGAAGCGGCGGAGCTCTACACCGTCGCCGCGCGCCACGGGGCGCGGGCGCTCGCGGTGCTGACGATCTCGGACCACCTTCTGACGCAGGAGGCGCTGCCGGCCGAAGACCGCGAACGATCGTTCGGGGACATGGTCGAGATCGCGCTGGAGGCCGCCTTCGGCTGAACCTGACGCCAAGGTGGCTCAAACCCACCTTAAGGTGCCGATGGCGCCACCCGGAGCGGCGCCCGGCCGGATTATAGGGCATATCATTGCGCCCCCTATCCTGGCCCGGCCCCGGCGACATAGAATCTTCTTGCACGAATCTGCGATAACTTTACCAATTGATAAAAATTGATGCGCAACAAGTGAACCAACAGGGGCTGAAGATGAACCAAGAACCGAAGGCCGGTCTCAGCCGGCGCCACCTCATGGCCAGCGCGGCGGGTGTTGCCGTGGCCGGCATTGCGGGCCTGCCTACGCGGGTCTTTGCCGCCGATCCGATCAAGGTCGCCGGCATCTATACCGTGCCCGTCGAACAGCAGTGGGTAAGCCGCATCCACAAGGCGGCCGAGGCCGCCGTCGCCGCCGGTGCGGCCGAGTATGTCTATACCGAGAACACCGCCAACACCGACTATCCGCGCGTCATGCGCGAATATGCCGAGCAGGGCTACAAGCTGATCGTCGGCGAGATCTTCGGGGTGGAGCAGGAGGCGCGCGAGGTCGTCGACGAATATCCCGACGTGGCCTTCCTGCTCGGCTCGTCCTTCCTGCCGGACGAGGCGCATCCGAACCTCGCCGTCTTCGACAACTATATCCAGGACGCAAGCTACCTCTCGGGCATCATCGCCGGCGCCATGACCAAGGGCAATATCGGCATGGTCGGCGGCTTCCCGATCCCCGAGGTCAACCGGCTGATGAACGCCTTCATGGCCGGCGCGAAGGAAATGAACCCCGACATCAAGTTCCAGGTCTCGTTCATCGGCTCGTGGTTCGATCCCCCGAAGGCCAAGGAAACCGCCTTCGCGATGATCGACGGCGGCGCCGACCTCCTCTACGCCGAGCGCTTCGGCGTCTCGGACGCGGCGAAGGAAAAGGGCGTGCTTGCCATCGGCAACGTCATCGACACGCAGGCCGACTATCCTGACACGGTCGTCGCCTCGGCGCTCTGGCATTTCGAACCGACGCTGAACGCGGCGCTCGCCAAGGTCGCGGCGGGCACGTTCAAGGCCGAGAACTACGGGGTCTATTCGTTCATGAAGGAAGGCGGCTGCTCGCTCGCCCCTCTCGGCACGTTCGAGGGCAAGGTTCCCGAGGCGGCGCTGGCGCTGGTGGCGACGCGCGAAGCGGCGATCAAGGACGGGTCCTTCACGGTCGAGATCAACGACGAAGAGCCGAAGTCGTCCTGATGGAACAGGCGGAGGAGGCGGAGGTCGTCCTCCGCCTCGACGGCATCACCAAGCGCTTTGGCGCGCTCGTCGCCAACGACGGCATTTCGTTCGACCTGACGAAGGGCGAGGTTATCGCCCTTCTCGGCGAGAACGGTGCCGGCAAGACGACGCTGATGAACATTCTCTTCGGCCATTATACGGCCGATGCAGGCAGCGTGGAGGTCTTTGGCCACCCGCTGCCCCCCGGCCATCCCCGCGCGGCGCTCGCCGCCGGCGTCGGCATGGTGCACCAGCACTTCACGCTGGCCGACAACATGACGGTGCTGGAGAACATCCTTCTCGGTACCGGATCGCTCTGGACCCCGCGTCTTGGCGCGCAGGCGGCGCGGGCACGGGTGGCGAAGCTTTCGGCCGATTTCGGCCTTTCGGTCCATCCCGACGCCAAGGTCGGCACGCTGACCGTCGGCGAACGCCAGCGGGTGGAGATCCTCAAGGCGCTTTACCGCGACGCCCGCATCCTGATCCTCGACGAACCGACCGCCGTTTTGACCCCGCAGGAGACGACGGCGCTCTTCGAGACGCTCAGGAAGGCGGTGGCACTCGGCCTCTCGGTGATTTTCATCTCGCACAAGCTCGGCGAGGTGATGGCGATTTCCTCGCGCGTGCTCGTTCTGCGCCACGGGCGCCTTGTGGGCGAAGTTTCGACTTCCGACACCGACCGCCACAAGCTGGCCGAGATGATGGTGGGCACCGAGATTACCGCTCCGAAGCTTTCCGAGCGCACGCCCGGCCCCGCGCTTCTGACGCTATCGAACGTCGACACCTCCCGCCGGGGCAACGCGCCAGGCCTCGCAGGCGTCAACCTCACCCTGCGCGCCGGTCAGATCACCGGACTTGCGGGCGTCTCCGGCAATGGACAGGCCGCGCTCGCCGCGCTGATCGGCGGGCTGGAGACGCCCGTCCACGGCGGCATGGACCTGCACGGGGATGTGCCTGCCGACTGGTCGCCGCGTGCCGCCCTTGCCGCCGGCATCGCCCGCATTCCCGAGGACCGGCACCGGACCGGAACGGTCGCGGATTTCACACTGACCGAGAACGCCGTCCTCGAATGCTACGCCGACGCCCCCTACAGCCGGAAGGGCTGGATGGACTGGTCCGCCGCCGAGGGCTTCGCCAAGAAGATCATCGAGACCTACGACGTCCGCTGCCCCGGCCCTTCGGCTCGCATCCGGCTTCTTTCCGGCGGCAACATGCAAAAGCTGATCCTTGGCCGGGTCCTGGAGGCGGGGCCGAAGATCATCCTCGCCAACCAGCCGGTGCGCGGACTCGACATCGGCGCGGTGACCTTCGTGCAGAACCGCCTGATCAAGGCGCGCGACGCGGGTGCGGCGGTGCTTCTGATCTCCGAGGATCTCGACGAGGTCACGGCGCTTTCGGACGTGATCCATGTGATTTACGAGGGGCGCCTCTCGCCCGCCTTCCCGCGCGGCACCATGACCCCGGCCCAGCTTGGCACATGGATGGCGGGCCACGGCTTCGAGGGGGGCGCCGATGCGGCTTGAACCGATCCCGAACCCCACCGCGCTCCGCCGCGTCGGCCTGCCGGCGGGGGCGCTGGCGCTGACGGTGCTGATCGCCTCCCTTCTGGCGCTTCTGGCCGGTGCCAACCCCTTCGCGACGCTCGGGCTGATCCTGAAAGGCGCTGCCGGGTCGAAATTCGCCCTCCTCGAAACCCTGAACCGGGCGACGCCGCTGATCTTCACCGGCCTCGCCGTCGCGGTGGCCTTCCGTGCGAGGCTCTGGAATATCGGGGCCGAGGCGCAGCTTTACGGCGGCGCCGTCGTCACCGTTCTGCTCGGCACCGGCGCGCTGCCGTTGCCCTCACTTCTCCTCATCCCGGTGATCGCCCTCGCCGCGATGGCGGCGGGCGCGCTGATCCTGCTCGCCCCGGTGCTCCTCAAGACCCGCCTCGGGGTGGACGAGGTGGTGACGACGCTTCTGTTCAACTTCATCATGCTGCTGTTCGTGTCGCTGCTGCTGGAAGGCCCTATGAAGGACCCGATGGGGATGGGCTGGCCTAAATCCACGGCGCTCGAGAAAGCCGCGCGTCTGCCGCGCATCGTCGACGGGCTCAGGCTCCACTGGGGCTTCGGGCTGGCATTCGTCTCGGCCATGGTCGTCTGGGTGATCCAGACTCGCACCACGCTCGGCTACGAGATCCGCGCCGTCGGCCAGAACGCCGAGGCGGCGCGCTTCGCGGGCATCCCCGTGGGCCGGGTTCTGGTGAAGACGGCACTTCTCTCCGGCGGGCTCGCCGCACTCGCCGGCTATTCCGAGGTCGCGGGGCTGAAGGGCAACCTCACCTTGGACCTCTCCCCCGGCTTCGGCTACACCGGGATCATCGTGGCGATGCTGGCGCTTCTGAACCCGCTCGGCGTCGTCGTCTCCGCCATTTTCGTCGCGGGCATCTTCGTCGGCGCAGACAGCATGAGCCGCGCGGCAGGCGTGCCGACCTACATTGCCGACATCCTTCTCGCGACCGCGCTCCTGACGATGGTGCTGGCGCTGCGGCTCACCAACACGCGGATCAGGTGGCGCTGATGGAGATCTTCGACATCCTTCTTTCCGCCAGCTTCTGGGCCGCCGTGATCCGCATCGCCTCGCCCCTGATCTTCGCGACGCTGGGCGAACTGATCTGCGAACGCGCCGGCGTGCTGAACCTCGGGATCGAGGGGATCATGGTGATCGGCGCCTTCGCCGGCTGGATGGCGGTCTATCTCGGCGCCGGGCTTTGGGCCGGTGTTCTGGTGGCGATGCTCGCGGGGATGCTCTTCGGCCTCCTCCACGCGACGCTGACCGTCCCCTTCGGGCTTTCCCAGCATGTCGTCGGCCTTGGCGTCACGCTTCTGGCCACAGCCACGGCAAGCTTCGCCTACCGCCTTTCGCTGCCCGAGGTAACCTCGCCGCCGAAGATCGAGCCGTTCCAGCCCTGGGAAATCCCGATCGTCAGCGATATCCCGCTTCTTGGCCCCGCGCTCTTTTCCCAGACCGCCCTCACCTACCTCGCCTTCGCGCTCGTGGTCGCGGTATCGCTGGTCCTCTACCGCACGCCGCTTGGCCTCGCGCTCCGCGCCGCCGGCGAAAACCCGGCCTCGGTCGAGGCGCAGGGCCTTTCCGTCACCGCGATCCGCATGGGCGCGGTCGTCGTCGGATCGGGCCTGATGGCCATCGGCGGGGCGTTCCTGACGATGTCGGCCTTCTCCAGCTTCTTCTTCGAGATGGTGAACGGGCGCGGCTGGATCTGCATCGCGCTTGTCGTCTTTGGCGCGTGGAAGCCGGGAAAGGCGCTTCTGGGGGCGCTGCTCTTCGCGGCCTTCGACGCGCTTCAGGTCCGGCTTCAGCAGACGCCGATGGGGGCCGTCGTGCCCTATCAGGTCTTCCTGATGGTTCCTTACGTCCTCTCCATCCTCGCCCTTATCCTCATGTCACGCCGGGCCGAGGTTCCGGCGGCACTGATGATCCCGTTCAACAAGGGGGAACGCTAGATGTTCGACCTTCTCGTCAAGGGTGGCACCCTGCCCGACGGCACCACCGCCGACATCGCCATCACCGGCGACCGCATCGTCGCGACCGGCCGGGTCGAGGGCGCGGCGCGCGAGGTCATCGACGCCACCGGCGACCTCGTCGCGCCGCCTTTCGTCGACCCGCATTTCCACATGGACGCAACGCTTTCCTACGGCCTGCCGCGCGTGAACGCCTCCGGCACGCTTCTGGAAGGCATTTCGCTTTGGGGAGAGCTGCGCGACATCGCGACTGTCGACGAGATGGTGGCCCGCGCGCTCGCCTATTGCGACTGGGCGGCGTCGATGGGTCTGCTCGCGATCCGCAGCCATGTCGACACGACCCCCGATCACCTGCGCACGGTCGAGGCGATGCTTGAGGTGAAGCGCCGGGTCGCACCCTATATCGACCTGCAACTCGTGGCCTTCCCGCAGGACGGGCTCTATCGCGCGAAGACGGGGCGCGAAAACGTGCTCCGCGCCCTTGACAGAGGCATCGACGTGGTGGGCGGCATCCCGCATTTCGAACGCACGATGGAGGACGGCGCGGAGTCCATGCGCGACCTCTGCCGCATCGCCGCCGAACGGGGCTTGCGGATCGACGTCCACTGCGACGAGTCCGACGACCCGATGAGCCGGCATGTGGAGACGCTGGCGCGCGAGGTAACGCGCCACGGTCTTGGCGCCCGGGCAGCCGGCAGTCACCTGACCTCGATGCATTCGATGGACAATTACTATGTCTCGAAGCTGCTGCCGCTGATCGCCGAAAGCGGCATGACCGCGATCCCCAATCCGCTCATCAACATCACGATCCAGGGCCGTCAGGATACCTATCCGAAGCGCCGCGGCCTGACCCGGGTGAAGGAGATGCAGGCCCACGGGATCACCGTCGGCTGGGGGCAGGACTGCGTCATGGACCCGTGGTATTCGCTCGGCACCGCCGACATGCTCGACGTGGCCTTCATGGGCCTGCACGTCGCCCAGATGACCCACCCAGAGGAAATGGCGCGCTGCTTCCGCATGGTGACCGAGGACAACGCGAAGATCATGGGGCTGGAAGGCTACGGTTTGAAAAAGGGGGACATTGCCTCGCTCGTCGTGCTCAATGCCGGCAACCCGACCGAGGCGCTGCGCTTGCGGGCCGAACGGCTGGCGGTCGTCTCGAAGGGCAAGGTCATCTCGCGGCGGAGCCGCAACGACGCGCGGCTTACACTCGCGAGACGGCCGGAAAGCGTGCGCAGGCGGCACGGGATGCCCTGAAGCCCCTCCCCGGCCCTCCCCCACAAGGGGGGAGGGGGGCGCATGCCCCCTTCGGCTCCCCTCCCCCACGTGGGGAGGGGATGGGGGTGGGGGCCGCAGCATGCTGCCCTACTTGCGCACCCGTCCGTCGAGACTTGCCCCGCACCAAGGGCAAAAGCCAATCGAAATGTAGCTGCGCCCGCCGTCGTGAACGATCAGCCCGTAGCCCGTCTCGGTCTTCACGATCAGCGCATCGGGGCAGTCGAACCGATCAGGATGCTGCGCGCATGTGCGATCGAGATCGCGCGCCATCTGGCTGCAACACGCGCGTGTCTTTGGACGGGACACCTCACCCCCGCGGCCTGCCCTTCCACGTCCCGAGCCAAGCCACGAACCGCCCCCAGACGCCCTTCGCCCTGACCGCAGCCTCGTCGGCGCGATCCTCGACCCCATCCCAGGCCTCGCCCATGTCCTCCAGCACCGGGTCGATGGAGCGTTCGCGGAATTGCAGCCACATGCGCCGGATCATGAAGAGGATGAGCGCCAGCACGATGAAGAAGAAAATGTTGAAC
>NCEA01000014.1:0-141430 GCA_002280515.1 Rhodobacterales bacterium 32-67-9 | reverse complement strand
GGAAGGCCGAGAAATAGACGATGCGCCAGCCGTAATGGGTGACGGACACCCATTTCGGCGCCTCGGCGGTGGATTTGTTGTCCTCGGCCTGGGTTTGCAGGTTCGCCGTGTCGAACTTGAAATAGGGCGGCCAGGACCAGCTGGTATCCTCGTTGCGGTAGACCATCGGCTTGCCGTTGGCCTTCACCGCCTGGATGAACTGCACGTCGCGGTTGATGAGCCCGGTCGACTGGTCGTCCGGGCTCGCCCAGAACACCCTTGTCCAGTCGTTCAGGTCCTGCCGCTCCTGGTAGGTGTTCACGATCCGCACGATATCGTGCTGCGGCAGCGTGTAGTGCAGGAAGGCGCCGACGAAGAGCAGGACGGCGATGCGCCAGCTCCAGGTCAGGACCCGCCGGCCCCGGCTGCCTTCGGGATAGATCCAGTGCAGAACTCCGATGAGCACCGCGACGACGAGGATGACGATCCCCCAGAACGTATAACCCGACATCACACTTCTCCTACTCGGCGTTCACAAGATAGAGGGTCACCACAACGACGATGACCGGGATGACAAAGACGAGCAGGATGAGCTTCTTTCGCAGCCCGTGCTCGTAATCCCGCATGCCGGCCTCGACAAAGGCATCCCGCGCCGCTGCATCGGCCCCTTCGGCGGGATCAGCGTCCCATTCCTTCTCCAGCGCCTCGCGCCGGACCGAGCGGGAATAGATCGAAAGCAGCAGATAAGCCACCGAGAGACCGATGAAACCGAAGACGGCAAGGCGGAGAAAGGCGATCATCGGCGGCTCCTCGTGACGGCGCCCCAGGGGCCGACGGCCTCGACGATATCGTCCTTCCGCTTAAGGGGCCAGCCCGGCCGCGCCCAGGGCCCCGGCTCTTCCATCCCCGGTTCCGGCCCGAAGAGCGCGCGGCGCGCGCCGTCCTTGTCGATCTGGTATTCGCGTTCGAGAAAGTCGGCCACGAATTCTTTCTTCGCCTCCGGCCAGGACCGGTAGAGGTGGTAGAACAATTCCTTGTGGCAGATGAAAAGCTGGCGCACGTCGAGCGTCGAAAGCTCCGCCAGCAGCATGTTCACCAGATCGCGGTCGGCATGGGACTTCGCCCGGAGCGTGTAGAAATACGAGGGATGCGCCGAGGTAATGCGCGGCCATTGCCCACCGGTCTCGACCCACCTGAGCAGTGCCGAGAGCCCCTGGAACTCGTCCGGCAGCCGCGCCCCGAGCACGGCCGCCGCCTGCCTGAGATCGCGGCGCGATCCGTGGCCGATGTCGAGACCCAGTTCCGCCGCCGCCGCCACGACGATGAAATCCATCTTCTGCCGCAGGATCGCCGCCGCATCCGCGCCGGGCGCATTGACGATCGGTTCGACGAGGTCGTTGATCTCGAGGAACTTGGCGATCTGGTTGCGGTCCGCCATGTCGAAGACATAGCGGATCGGCAGCGCCCCCAGCGCCTCCTTCGGCCCGACCGAGATCGCCGCCGGATGATCGACATCGCGGAAGACGTAGACGCCACCGAAATGCGCGGTCCAGAAGTTGCCCTGGTCGAAACTCGTGGCCTTCAGCGTGACCGGATTGCGCGTCACGTCGCCGGTCTTCTGGGCGAGCGTGATCATCTCAGCGATCAGCACATCATCCCACCAGCCGTCCTCCTCGGTCCGGAAGCGGTCGATCAGGCCGGAAAGCCGCGCGCCCTCCGCCACATGATTGCCGGTCGTGTCGGCGATGACGGTGATGCGGCGGATGTCGAAAAGCTTTGCCGGCGCGGTCAGCTCGAAGACCGTGTTCTCCAGCTCCCCCGCCACCGCGTCGCGCGCGGTCAGCGTGAAAAGCTGCGCCTCGTTCTCCGCGATGAACCGCGTGAGGATGCCGCGCGAGGTGGAGAACTTGGCGTTCAGAAGCGGCGCGGACTTCTGGTCGGTCGTGAGAAGGATGAACTGCCGGTTGCAGCCGTTCTTGTTGAGGTAGAGGTCATCGCCCAGCTCATCGCCCACCTCGGGCGAATAGCCCGAAATGTCGATGTGAAAATCGGTGAGCTTCGTCTCCTTCCCCGTCAGTGCCTTCAGCGCGCGGTTGTAGCGTTCGATGAGGGCGGGGCTTTCGACCGGGATCAGGTTGCCGAACATCAGGCCCTTGGAGATGAGGCGTTTCATTTGCTGCGCCCGAGTTTGTCGCGCAAATAGTCTTCAGCCGCGCCGAGATGGTGGGAGAAATCCATTCTGAATTCATCCTTCTCGCTCATCACGTCGTAAAGGATATCTCGCTTCGTCCTAAGGATTTCGCGATAGGATTTTTGAAGGTCGGTGTCGATTCTCAAGTGGGCGTCTAGGTGAAGCACGATGTAAACGAACAACTCATGCTCTAGATCTCGTAATGGCTTTACAAGACTTGTTAGTTCCGGTCCCCACACCGCGTCGGCTTCAATTAGCAACGCGTCAAGTTCGTTCTTAGCATGTGCGTGCTGTCCCCACCTTCTTGTGTATGCAACAATAACTCCTTGGCGTCTTTGCTGATCTGCGCTCAGGTGCTCGGCGTCATCGCCGTCAAGGCGCGTTTCGTCGTTTCGCATCGCAGGATGCCGAACCGAATAGAGTGAGTCTCGATAACGGTACAACGTGATCAAGGCTTTACGGGCGAGTTCATGGTCGGCTTGCCAGATGCTTTGGCTCTTCCACGTGTTCAGGCCAATGTAAGCGGCGAATGCGCCAGCCGCCGCTGCAATGGCCATCACCCAATTAGCAAGCGCACTCCAAGCCTCCGGGCTCATCACCCCTTCCCCTCCAGATAGCGCCGCTTGGCCTCCTCCATCCGCTGCATGTCCCGAACCGCCTCCTCGATGGCCACCTCGTCCGACTTGTCGGCATAGCGGAATTCCGAATCCGCGTAGCGGTTGATCTCCTGCACCACCATCTCCACCGTGATCGGCTGGCGAAGCTCCGAAATCATCGCCTTCTTCTCATCGTAGGACTTGAACAGGAACCGCTCCGGCTCCTCCATCCACGCGTCCGGCAGTTCGAAATCCATCGCCCGCACCTTCACCGCGTCGGTGATGTTCTTGATCGCGCGCCCCGTGAACCGCTCATCCGCCTCCTGGATGGCCTTGAGGTACGCCCCGAGCTTGGCGATCGTGTCCAGGGCCCCGATTCTCCCCTCGACCTCGCGCCAGACCGCCTTCAGCCCGTCCTCATGCGGCACCGAATGTCCCTCGAACGAGGCCGCCACCGCCCGCGTGATCTCCTGCGCGGCGTAAAGCTCGTGATCGCCGAGCGGAATGGAATGGTTCTTGCCCAAGAGGAGCGCGAGGATGTCGATATAGTCCTCCCGCGTCTGCGGCCCGTCGACCAGGAACCGCGCCCCGGCGCGTTGCCGAAGCGCATCGTCCACGTTCTCCGGGTAGTTCGAGAACATGCCGAAGGTGCAGTTGCCGCGCACCACCGTATTGGCCCCGGCAAAGGCCTCCATCAGCACGGCGGTGATCTCCTGCTGGCCGGCCGACGACTGCCGGTCGCCGCGCTTGCCCGCCACCTGGTCGATGTCATCGACCGTGCCAAAGCCGATCGCGGCGGGGTCCATCACGGATGTGATGAAGGCCTTGGCGTTCTGCCCGGACTTGCCCTGATACGAATCCACGTTGTCGATACTGAGGTTCTGGTAGCGGAACGGATAGCCCGCCACCTTGCAGTAATCGTTCAGAAGCCCCGCCATCATCTGGATCAGCGTCGTCTTCCCCGTCCCCGGCTTGCCGTCGCCCATGAAGGTGAAGATGAAGCCGCCCATCTCGGCGAAGGGGTTCAGCTTTCGCTCGAAATCATAGGCCATCAGCATCTTCGCGAGCCGCATCGCCTGGTACTTGGCGATATGGTTGCCGACCACCTCGTTCGGCTTCTTGAACGTCATCACCAGCGCCGACCCGCGCGCCTTGCGCGCCGGCTCGAAACCCGCGATCGGGAAATCGTCCGCGGCGACCCGGTAGTTCGCCTGCATGAACGCCTCGAGCCGCGGGGCGGAGACGGCGCGCAGCTTCACCTTCTCCATCAACTGCTCGGCATAGGCGAGCACCGTTGCCACCAGCTTCGGCTCCTCGGTGGCAAAGACCGCGATATCCTGATCCAGTTCCCAGAGCGCGCCATGAAGCGCCAATTGCGCGTTGTCGGTCAGCACCTCCTCGACCGCGCCGATCTCGACCACGTCCTCGCTGGCATGCGCGGCCAGAAGGAAGGCCGTCGCATTGGCAAAGACCGACAGCACCGCAAGCGCCTCGGCGGCCAGCAGTTCCGAGAACTCCGACTTGCGCGCCTCGGGCAGGCGGTTCTCCAGATTCGCCTTCTTCAGCTCAGTGAGCCCGGTCTGGCCGGAAAACACCTCTCCCAGCGCCAGCGCGACGGCAAGCGCACGCCGCAGCGCCTGCAACACCGTCGCCTCGACCGGCGCCACGATCGGATCGTCGCCGCCGATCCCTTCGATCCGCTCGATCAGGCGCACGCCCTCGGGCCGCGCGGTCGTCCGCGTGACCAGCCCCGGCGTCGTCGACCGGAACCGCGGCCGGCCGCCGATGCCCGGCGACCGCTCGGCGGGTGCCTCGACGACCTGCGCCTTTGCCAGCCGCGGCGCATGGTCGAGCCCGGCCAGCATCGCGGCCGCCGCCGCGTAATGCACCCGGATCGCGTCTTCCCTCAGCTCCATCTCGTCGCGCGGCGCACTCATCTCTCAACCCTCTTTCATCTTGCCTGAAATACCTCGGGGTCCGGGGCGGCGCCCCGGCCGGTCTCAGTTGTAGACCAGTACGCGGCCCTCCTTGCCGACGACGAACTTCCTGACCGACCGGAACCCCTGCGGGTCCTTCTCGGCCAGCACCTGGAACGGCCGCTGCGGCAGGATGATCGACCGCGTGATCCGCGTTGCCCCGGTCTCGGCACCCTGTGCAGCGAAGGGATCAAGTCGGAAAACCTCGCGCTCGGTGTCGGAAAACCAGCCCTTCTCGACCTTGACACGCTCGCTTTCCAGTTCCTCGACCGTCCAGGCCAGCGCCCAGTCCTCTCCCGGCCCGGCCTTCGCCTCCTCCAGCACATCGCGGATCGCCCCGGACTGCAGCGTGAAGGCGCTGGAATACATCGGCCCCAGATGGATCCGACGCAGCCTCTTGGGATGCAAATCCTCGAAATCCTTGTCGAATCCGGTCGCGATGGTCAGCAGCTTCAGCCCCCCGACCGACTGCGCCATCAGATGCGCCTGCGCCGCCGGCCAGCGGCGCTCGTCGAGCGGCAGCGCCTTGCGCCCGGAATCCACGACCTCCATCAGGTAAAGAACCGGCACGTTCAACTGGCTGTCATAGACGCCCCAGTGCAGAAGGTATCCGCGTCGCCCGCCCGAAACCTCGGCGATGAACTCCGCCGCAGGATGCATCTGCGCGAAATAAAGCCCGCCCTTCATCAGCGTCTCGTAGTAAAGCCGCTGCGACAGCGCGTATTGCAGCCGGGTCGGCACGACGCGCTCACCGACGATCTGGCGCACCATCTCGTCCTTGAGCCGGTCGGCGTCCGGCATCCCTTCCAGATGCCGGCCCGCCTGCGCGGCGTCGTTCGCCATCGTGACGAGTTCCTGAAATATCGGAAACCCGCTTTCGTGGAGATCAATGGTCAGATGCTTCTGCCCGATCCCGTCGAGCCGGCCCGAGACGAGGTATTTCAGGCTCAGCGCCTGAAAGCTCCGGTCGATGGCGCGGATATAGGTCTCGATCACGTCGGCGTCCATCGCCGAGAAGGCGCGATCCTTCTGCATCTCCCCGGCGACGCCCGACAGAAGCCGGGTGATCGTCGCGAACTTGGCGAAATACCGCCGCGCCGCGAGGTCGTCGTCCAGCACCTTGTGGTCGGTGGTCAGGTCAAGCTCGGGCACTTAGCCACCATAAAGGTTCTTGTCGTGCCTCTCGACGATCGCCGCGAAGCGCCGGGCGAATCGTTCGTCGGCCTTGGCCTTCTGCTCCAGCACCTTGCGGGCAAAGACCATCTGGTCCTCGTGCGCCTCCATCATCTCGGCCATGCGGGTGTTGGTCGCGACCCCGATCCCGGCCATGGCGGCCTGCGCCTCCTGGTCGGTCTTCACCCCGATCTCGTTGATCTTGTGGGCCACGTCCTGCTGCTGCGCGGTCTTCAAGCTCTTCGTCAGCGCATCATAGAGCACGACCCGCTGCTTGGTATCCGTCTGCAGCTTGTTGATCAGCACCATCTGCGTCGCCGCCTGGTTCTGCAATGAATCCACCCAGGTCTTGCCCTTCTCGATATACCGCTCCAGCGTCTGCGACTTGGCGAGCTTGACCTGCTCGTCCTGCACCATGGCGTTGTATTGCTTGTTCAACTCGGCCAGCTGGCTTTCCAGCTTTGTGCGCTTGGCGGCGTCCTGCTCCACGCTGATCGCGTTCTCGATCTTGATGATCTCGGGATCCATCGCCTGGATGTCGGCGCGCAACTGTTCCAGCTCGCCCACCGTCACCTCGCGCTCGCCGAGCGTCTCGGTCAGGTTCGTCTCGACCTTGGCCTTGTGCTCGTTCAACACGGCCAGTTGGCCCTCAAGCAGCTTCACGATCGTGTCGGACTTTGAAATCAGGTCCTGCAACTTGTCGTCGATCGAGGCGCCGCGCAGCCGCTCCTGCCGCATCGCCTCCGACTTGCCGGCGGCGAAGATGCCGACGAAGCTCTCCCACCCGGTCTTCGAGCGCATTTCGTCGAAGTCCTTGGAAAAGCCCGCCGTGACGTCGTCGAGACCCATGATCAGTTCCGCGATATTCGCGTTCATGATCTCGGCATGCTTGTGCACGTCGTCGAGCGTCGCGTTCTCGATGTCGATGGAGACATCGTCTCCGGTCTTGAGTTTCGCCCGCGCCGTCTCGATCCGGCTCGTCAACTCGGAAATCTTCGCCTGGGCATCGGCCACCTGCTTCTGGCTCTCCAGGATCTGGGTATCGAAATCGGACATGGGCACTCCCCGATGTTAATCGCTTTTACAATGATAGGGACGGGCGGGCGCCTTTTCATCCCTCACTCCGGAAAATTCTTACGCAAAACCGGACGGGCCGTCATCCGGCAAATGCCGAAGCCCGGTTTTGACGTTGCAGGCGAGCCGGCGCTGCGATTAGCCTTGGGCCATGCCCAATCCTCTCGAACACCGCATTGCCACGGAAATCGCCGCCCGGCGCGACGACCTCGTCGCGCTTACCCGCGATCTCATCCGCATCCCGACGCTCAACCCGCCGGGCCGCAATTACCGTGAAATCTGCGACTACCTTGCCGACCGGCTCGGCCGCGCGGGCTTCAGCGTGGACCTGGTCCGCGCCGAGGGCGCGCTTGGCGACAGCGCCGCCCATCCCCGCTGGAACCTCGTCGCCCGCCATGACGGCAAGGCAGGCGGTGATTGCGTCCATTTCAACTCGCACCACGACGTGGTCGAGGTCGGCCACGGCTGGACCCGCGATCCCTTCGCTGCCGAGGTCGAGGGCGACCGCATCTACGGGCGCGGATCCTGCGACATGAAGGGCGGGCTCGCCGCCTCGATCATCGCGGCCGAGGCCTTCATCGCCGCCTGCCCCGACTATCGCGGCGCGGTCGAGATCAGCGCCACGGCGGATGAGGAATCGGGCGGTTTCGGCGGCGTCGCCTACCTTGCCGAAAAGGGCCGGTTCGCGCCCGAACGCGTCCAGCACGTGATCATCCCGGAACCGCTTCACAAGGACCGGATTTGCCTCGGCCATCGCGGCGTCTGGTGGGCCGAGATCGAGACGAGAGGCCGCATCGCCCACGGCTCCATGCCGTTTCTCGGCGACTGCGCGGTGCGCCACATGGGCGCCGTGCTGGCAGAAATGGAGGCGACGCTCTTCCCGCTCCTCGCCACCAAGCGCACCGCGATGCCTGTGATCCCCGACGGCGCCCGTCAATCGACGCTCAACATCAACTCGGTCCACGGCGGCGCGGTCGAGCAGGAGGACGGCTATACCGGCCTTCCCGCCCCTTGCGTTCCCGACCGCTGCCGCATCGTCATTGACCGGCGCTACCTGATCGAGGAGGACCTCGCCGAGGTAAAGCGCGAGGTCACCGCGATGCTCGAGAAGATCAGGGCCGAGCGCCCGAATTTCGACTACGAGATCCGTGATCTTTTCGAGGTCATCCCCTCGATGACCGAACGGGATGCGCCCATCGTCCGCTCGACCGCCGCCGCCATCGAAAAGGTTCTGGGCCGCCACGCGGATTACGTCGTCTCCCCCGGCACCTACGACCAGAAACATATCGACCGCATCGGCCGGCTGAAGAACTGCATCGCCTACGGGCCGGGCGTGCTCGACCTCGCCCACCAGCCCGACGAATGGGTCGGCATCACCGATATGGAGGACAGCGCGAAGGTCATGGCCTTCGTCCTCGCCGAACTCCTCGCGCCCTGATTTCATCTTGCCCGAAATACCTCGGGGGTGTGGGGGCAGCGCCCCCACGCGGGTCCGGGCCCTGACGGCCCGGAAACCGCCTCACACGCCGATATTGTCGATCAGACGCACCTCGCCCAGCTGCGCCGCCGCCAGAATCCGCGCCGGCCGCGCGACCGTGGCGACCGGTTCCAGCGTCGCCGCATCGCGCAGGTCGAGATACTCGACCGAGGCGAACCCTGCCGCCAGCACCGCGCCGCGCGCCGCCGCCAGTGCCGCCGCCGCGTCCTGCCCGTCCCGGATCGCCCCGGCCGCGCCCTTCATGGCCCGGTGCAGCGCGGGGGCCACCGCCCGCTCTTCCGCCGTCAGCCGCACGTTGCGCGACGACATCGCCAGCCCGTCCGCCTCGCGGATCGTCGGACAGGCAATGATGCGGATCGGGATGTTCAGGTCGCGGACCAGCCGTTCGACCACCTGCACCTGCTGCCAGTCCTTCTCGCCGAAAAACGCGCGCCCCGCCTGCGTCATGCCGAACAGCTTCGTCACCACCGTTGCGACGCCGTCGAAATGGCCGGGCCGGAACGCGCCCTCCATCGGCTCCGACACGCCCGCGACCGTGACCTTGGTGGCAAATCCCTCGGGGTAGACCTCTTCCGGCCCCGGTGCGAACAGGACATCGACCCTCCCGGCCTCCAGAAGCGCCAGATCATGCGCCTCGTCGCGCGGATATTTCTTCAGGTCCTCGGGGTTGTTGAACTGCATCGGGTTGACGAAGATCGTCACGATCACCCGGTCCGACTGCGCCCTTGCCGCCCGGGCAAGGCTCAGGTGCCCGTCATGCAGCGCACCCATCGTCGGCACCACGCCGACCAGCATGCCCGAGCGTTTCCAAGCCGCCACCCTGTCGCGCAGCGCCGCCGCGCTCCGGATCACCTCGGTCATTTGCCGGGCTCCTCGCCAAAAACATGCTCCGCCGCTGGAAAGGTCCGCGCCTTGACCTCGGCCGCATAGGCGGCGATCGCCCGATCGGCCTCGGCCCCGAGTTCGGCGTAGCGCTTGACGAACTTCGGCCGGAACGCGGTGAAGAGGCCGAGCATGTCGTCGACAACCAGTACCTGCCCGTCGCACACGGCCGAGGCGCCGATGCCGATGGTCGGGATGTCGACGGCGCGCGTGACCTCGGCCGCGAGTGCGCCGGGCACCTTTTCGAGCACCACCGCGAAGGCTCCGGCCTCCGCCACCGCAGCGGCATCGCGGCGGATGCGCGCGGCATCGTCGCCCCGCCCCTGCACCCGGTAGCCGCCGAGCGTGTTCACCGATTGCGGCGTCAGTCCAATATGCGCCATGACCGGAATGCCGCGCGCCGTGAGGAAGGCGATGGTCGGCGCCATATGCGCCCCGCCCTCAAGCTTGACCGCCCCGGCCCCGGTCTCGGCCATCAGCCGCGCCGCATTGCGGAAGGCCTGGGTCTCGCCCTCCTCGTAGGAGCCGAAGGGCATGTCGATCACCATCAGCGCCCGGGTCAGCCCGCGCGCCACCGCCTGACCGTGCAGGATCATCATCTCCATCGTCACGCCAAGGGTGGAGGGCAGTCCGTGCAGCACCATGCCGACGCTGTCGCCGACGAGCACCATGTCGCAATGCGCATCGACCAGCCGCGCGATGGGCGTCGTGTAGGCCGTCAGCATCACCAAGGGCGTGCCGCCTTTGCGGGCGCGGATATCCGGCGGCACCGGCCGCTTCGCCTCACTCGTCGCACTCATTCCGCATCCTCCCCGCGCGCGGCCGCCGGGGCATGATAGCTGCGCCGCAGCATCGTTTCCAGCCTTCTCTTGGCCCCGGCGGCGCCGGCCGCGCTTGATCGCGCGTGAAATCCGGCCAAAGATGGCACATCGCCGCCCGCCAATTGAGACAAGGGAGACCGGGAATGCTCGACCGTCTGACGACAACCGCCGCCGCGCTGGCGCTGATGACAGGAGCGGCGCTCGCCGCGCAGGACACGATCACCCTCGGCATGGTGCTGGAGCCGCCGAACCTCGATCCGACCGGCGGCGCCGCCGCCGCCATCGACGAGGTGGTCTATGCCAATATCTTCGAGGGCCTGACCCGCTTCGGCCCCGACGGCTCCGTGCGACCTGCGCTCGCGGAAAGCTGGGAGGTGGGGGCGGACGGCAAGGTCTATACCTTCCACCTGCACGAGGGCGTGACCTTCCACGACGGCACCGCGATGGACGCCGAGGACGTGAAATTCTCGCTCGACCGCGCCCGCGCCGAGGGCAGCACCAACGCGCAGAAGGCGCTCTTCGCCGGGATCGAGAGTGTCGAGGTGGTCGATCCTCTGACCGTGACCGTGACGCTCAAGGCGCCGGACGGTAACTTCCCGTTCAACATGGCCTGGGGCGACGCGGTGATCGTGGCACCGGAATCGATCGGGACCGCCGCGACCAACCCGGTTGGCACCGGCCCCTTCAAGTTCGCGAGCTGGACCCAGGGCGACCGGATCGAGATCGCCCGCAACGACGCCTACTGGGGCGAGCCGGTGGCGCTGTCCAAGGCGACGTTCCGGATCATCGCCGACCCGACCGCCGCCTTCGCCGCGATGATGGCGGGCGATGTCGACGCCTTCCCGAACTTCCCCGCGCCCGAGACCTTGCCGCAACTTGCGGCAGATCCCCGCTTCAAGGTCATCGTCGGCTCGACCGAAGGCGAGACGATCCTTGCGATGAACAACAGGCAGCCGCCCCTGGATGACGTGCGCGTCCGCGAGGCGATCGCCCACGCCATCAACCGGCAGGACATCATCGACGGCGCGATGTTCGGCTACGGCACCCCCATCGGCAGCCATTTCGCGCCGCACAATCCGGATTACGAGGATCTGACGTCGCTTTCGGCCTTTGATCCCGAGAAGTCGAAGGCACTTCTGGCCGAGGCCGGGGTCTCCGACCTCAAGCTCCGCCTCGCCCTGCCGCCTCCGACCTACGCGCGGCGCGGCGGCGAGATCGTCGCGGCGCAGCTGGCCGCCGTCGGGATCGCGACCGAAATCACCAATGTCGAATGGGCGCAGTGGCTGGAGCAGGTCTTCAAGGGCAAGGATTTCGACCTGACCATCGTCAGCCATACCGAGCCGATGGACATCAACATCTATGCCCGCCCAGACTACTACTTCCAGTATGGCAAACCGGAATTCGTGGCCCTGATGGACAAGCTGAACCTGACCACCGATGCGGGGGATCGCACCGCGCTCCTGAAGGAGGCGCAGGAGATGATCGCGAAGGACTATGTCAACGCCTACCTCTTCCAGCTTGCCAAGACCGGGGTGGCGAACGCCAAGATCGAGGGGCTGTGGGAGAACTCGCCGACCCAGGCCAACGACCTGACGGCGGTGCATTGGGTTGAGTGAGTCGTCGGGTCGGGCGGAAACGGACGGGCAGGACGACCCGCGCCCGACACCCCGTCAGACATTGCAGCTTGGCATCCGGATCGGCGCAGTACTCGTGCCGGTCCTTTACCTTTTCTACCGCATCGCCTGGCTTCCGTTCCTGCTTGGCCACTACGCCAACGACAGGCGGTGGGAGCCGCTCGGCCCGGCTTCGGCGGTCGTCTACACCATCGTCCTCGCGGCAGGCCTCAGCACGCTGACAGCCATCGCCCTACTCCATTGGCGCCGGCGCCGCTTCGTCTTCCGCCGGTCCACGGCCCGCATGATCGGCGCGACGATCATCACGGCGCTGACCCCTGTGGCGGTGTTCGGGGGCTTCCCGTTCATTCTACTTCCGATGCTGTTGTTCATGTCCCCGATCGTGTTCGAATCCCCGCTGCGCTTCCTGATCGCGCTGGCGATCGCCCTCGGCCTGATCTTCCCCGCCTGGTATGTCGTCAGTTCCGTGCTGGTCGCAGGCACGCGCCGGAAGCCAGTCCGCTTCCTCGCCTTCTGCATGATGTGGTGGGCGGTCTACGCCTTTCACCGTCTGGCATTCAACCTGCCGTCCTTCGTCCTTTGACCGCGGTCCGCCGATGGCCCGCCCGGAGACATCCCATGCCCCCCTTCCTCCGCCTCACCCCCGACGCCGCCGAGCCCGAAACCGACCGCCCCGCGCCGGAAAAGGTGATCGCGGGCGATCCGGTCCACACCACATGGAACGTCGAGGAGAAGGACGGGCTTTACTGCGGCATCTGGGAATCCACGCCCGGCAAGTGGCGGATCGCTTACGACGAGTGGGAATACTGCCGCATCCTCGCCGGCCGCTCGGTCATCACGGATGCAAACGGGGCCGAACATGTGCTCGGCCCCGGCGACAGTTTCATCATCCGGCCGGGGTTCTCGGGCACCTGGGAGGTGATCGAGACGACGCGGAAGGACTACGTCATCCGGCTCTGAGCCGGCAGCCCGCTCAGTTGATCTGCTGGAAGACGCCTGACGTGTCGGTCGCTGCCGCAGTGGCGGGATCGGTGGCGGCCGGATCCGGCGCCGTTACCCCGACCGCCGGCACGAATTTCGGCCAGGGGATGTTACCCGCCGCGATCTGCGCCTGCACGTCCTCGGGCAGCGAGGCGATCGGCACCATCAGCCCGTGCGCATTCTCCACCATCGGGTCCTCGGCGATGGCCGATTCCGCCGCGTCGCGGACATGGACGCGGGTCCCTGTCGGCACCTGCTCGAACAGGTCGAGGATATCCTGGTTGAAAAGCCGGATGCAGCCGGCCGAGGTGGCCCGACCGATGGTCGAGGCATTGTTGGTGCCGTGGATGCGGTAATAGGTATCCCGCCCGCCCCGGTAGAGATAGAGCGCTCGCGCGCCAAGCGGATTTTCCAGCCCGCCCGGCATGCCGCCCGCCACCGGGCCATAGACGTCGGGTTCGCGCCGGATCATGTTCTTCGTCGGCGTCCAGCTTGGCCAGGCCTGCTTGCGCCCGATCACCGCGTCGCCGGAAAACCCGTAGCCTTCGCGCCCGACGGCAATGCCGTAGCGGGTCGCCCGTCCGCCCTCATGGATGTGGTAGAGGACACGCGCATAGGGATCGACGACGATGGTGCCGGGAGCGTCGGGGCCATAATAGTAGACCTCGGTCCGCGGGTTCTGCCCGGTCAGGTAGCCTGCCGCGACGGCCGGGATCACGATGTCGGCATCCTGCACCGACTGGTACCGCGCCACGACCTCGGGCGGCACCACCGCCGGTGCGAGGCCGGTCACCGGATCGACCCGGGATTGCGAACCTGGGGCGCCGCAGGCGGCCAGCGCCAGCGTGCAGACCAGTCCAAACATGCGCAGCATGCCGATGCGCCCTAGCTTTTCCGTCGCGAAGTTCATGGCTGAATGGGTTCCGTTCTGGTTGTTCCTCTGCGCCAGCGGACACCCCTTAATGTGGGCCATCGCCGAGCGGTCCTGCTCATGTCCACCGCGTCAGGGCCGCCACGTCAAGGCCCCGCCCGCGCAAAATCGGCGGACGGGGCGCGTCGGACACAGCCGCCCTGCGGCGTGGACGCACCGGACGGCGGGCACGACCGGTCAGCCGACGACGTTGAACTCCGGCCCGTAGGGATACTTGGTGATGTCCTCGTTGCCGTCCTCGGTGATGACGAGGATGTCATGCTCGCGGTAGCCGCCCGCGCCAGGCGTGCCTTCGGGAATCGTCAGCATCGGCTCCATCGAGATCACCATGCCGGGTTCCAGCACCGTGTCGATATCCTCGCGCAGCTCCAGCCCCGCCTCGCGGCCGTAGTAATGCGAAAGCACGCCGAAGGAATGGCCGTAGCCGAAGGTGCGGTATTGCAGAAGCTGGCGCTCTTCGAAGAAGTCGTTGATCTTCGCGGTGACCTCGGCGCAGGAGACGCCGGGCTTCAGCAGGCTCATCCCGTATTCATGGGCCGCGACGTTCGCCTCCCAGATCTTCAGCGACGCCGCATCGACCTCGCGCACGAACATCGTGCGTTCCAGCGCGGTGTAGTAGCCCGAGATCATCGGGAAGGTGTTGAGGCTGAGGATATCGCCCACCTGCATTTCCCGCGCGGTCACCGGGTTGTGCGCCCCGTCGGTGTTGATCCCCGACTGGAACCAGACCCAGGTGTCGCGGTACTCGGCCTCGGGGAAGCGCCTGGCGATTTCCAGCTCCATCGCGTCGCGCCCGGCCATCGCCACGTCGATCTCGCGCGCGCCGACCTTCACCGCGTCATGGATCGCGAAGCCGCCGACGTCGGCGACATTGGCGCCATGCTTGATCAGCGCGATCTCGGCCGCCGACTTGTGCATCCGCTGCCGCATCGTCGCGGGCGCGATATCGACCAGCGAGGCGGGCGCGAGGAAGCCTTTCAGCTTCTCGGACTGCAGAAGCGTCAGGTGATCGGCCTCATAGCCGATGGCCCTGCCCGGCCCGGTGACCGACAGGATCGCCCGCCAGTAATTGTCGCGCTGCCAGTCGGTATAGGTGATGTTGTCGCCATGGCTCCGCCGCCAGGGCTGCGCCGCGTCGATGCCGGCGCTGATCGTCACATCCTCGGTCGCGGTGACGACGAGCGCATAGGGCCGCCCGAAGGAGCAGTAGAGAAAGCCCGAGTAATAGGCGATGTTGTGCATCGAGGTGAGCACGACCGCATCGACGCCAGCGGCGTCCATGATCGCGCGCAGGCCGCCAAGCCGTTGGTCGTATTCCGACGATGCGAAAGGCAGCACCTTGCCGCCCTGGTGAAACCGGTATTGCTCTGGACGTTCCGTCATTGGTTCAGACCTCATGATGGGGCCCGGCCTGGTGGTCGCGGAACCCCGAAAGGTCCCGGCGTACAGGACTGCGGCGGATCGCTCCGCAAGCGGCGGGGTTCCCCCCTGCGGCGACGCCATCGCCACGAGCTCGGGGAGGGTTGTAGCGGGCGGGGGGAGCGGCGGCTAGCCGGAAAGCGACATCCGGGACGCCGAGAAGATCCTGCTCTACCCGCATCCGAACATCCGGATCGTGAAGACCAAGAATGCCTCCGGGCAGGTCGTCACCAAGGTGAACACGCTCCATCTGGACGGCCTCGGCTCGGTCCGTGCGGTCACCAACGAGGCCGGGCTTGCCACCGAACGCACCGCCTACCGCCCCTTCGGCGAGGAGACCCCCCTGACCCCGGTCAGCGCGCTCGGCCTGCCCGAGACCAAGGGCTTCATCGGCGAACGCTTCGACGACCAGTCCGGGCTCCAGTACCTCAATGCGAGGTACTACGACCCCAAACTCGCCATGTTCATCCAGCCAGACTGGTGGGAGGTGATGCGGCCTGGCGTCGGGACAAACAGGTATGCGTACAGCTCCAATGATCCGGTGAACGGGAGGGACCCGAGCGGGCATCTATCGACGGAAGACGCCGCAGCGATTATGAGTCATCATGAAGGTGGTACAGATGACCTGCCAGAGCACATCACTGAAGTTGATCGGAACTTTCTAACTGATCGGCGGATGAGCGAGGAAGAAGCGGACGAGATGTTGGCACGGCTAGATTCATGCCGCTGCGGCGCCTACTATGACAAAAGAGCCAACGAGATTTCGATAGTCGCAGGGAATACCAGGGACCTCAACGATATGGCTGAGAATATGGCGCAGACTGTCGGAAAATCCAATGACTATGCTGCGGCTGTTGCGGTTGCTCGGGAATGGTCTGATTTCGCATCTCGACATATCATGGATCTATCGTTCGCAGGGCACTCGAAAGGTGGAGGCATGGCTACGGCGATGGCTATGGGCGTGGGGCATAGGCAGCATATGGAGGCAGATACAATTGATCCTTCAACCGTATCATCGGCCACTATCCGCAATTTGGGCTTGCAGCCGCACCACCCGAGCCTTGATATCTCCAATACGATCATCAACGGAGAAATTCTTGACTTGTCGAGGCAAGTGGGTGCCGTCATCGCTCCCGGTGTTGAGATTTACCTTGGCCTCACTGGCCCAAGAGGAACATCACGTTATTTGGACCCCGTAGCAGGAGTGAGCAGGAATCCAATTGTTAGGCACTACCTGGAAACGGCAACTGGCGTCATCTTGGGGGATTAATAACTTGGCAAAGATCGCGGGAAGAGCATTGATACTGACGACGGTTATGATGCTGGCAGGTTGCTATTGCAGCGGGCCGAATAGGTTCGATGTAAATTTGGCGAATATTCAAGACATTTCGGATGTCAATTACGGTCAATTTATGTCTGAATTAGAGGCACTCCTTACAGACAGAGGATTTGTCAGTGATCGTCTCTCGACAACAAAAGAGAATTCCATTAGATACTCGTATTTGTATAAAGGAAGGCCATTCATCTGCGCTTCTGGCATTGTGAACGATAACCTGCGTGTGACTTGCACCGAACCGGCCGCCAGTCCTGTGGGCGCAATTTGGACGGATATATCACGCTTTCATCATGAGCTTCTCAAGGAAATTACGAAGATATCCAAAGGATATGGAGAGCCGAAGCTGGCTATTTCGCTTTGCAACGGCAAACCGACCGGAGTTAACCTAGAGGAGCTGCAATAGGAGGTCGAAATAGCGCCAGTTAGGCGCGACCTCCCAAGCGAACCCCTCAAAAATGGGCTCCCCCGTTTCGTTGCGACCTTGATGTCGTCCCGGTCGAAAGATTTTCGGGGCCGATGCCATACGGTAACCCACGTTCCCCCCCCCTCACCCACCCACCTTCAACTCCACCCTCAGCCGCCGCCTGACCGGCGCGCCCTCGCGGCTCCCCCCGGCGCAGGCGGCACAGCCCTGATCGCCACAGTCCCGGCACCAGACCCCCACCAGATCCTGCGCCAGGACGCCGCGCAGCACCTCCCGCACCACGAAGTCCGGCACGCCGAGATCGACGAGCCGCGTCACCGCCCCCTCGGCCGAATTGGTGTGGAGCGTCGACAGAACCATCCGCCCCACCTGCGCCGCCCGACACGCGATCTCCGCCGTCTCCTCGTCGAGGGCCTGAAGCCCGCGCCACCGGGAAAGGCGCCGCTGGTGCCACGGCTGCCATGGCCCGGGACATACCACGCCAAACCCATATCGCCCTGACACCAAGCATTCGCGGGCCTCAGCCCTCTGGACCGCCGCCCGCCTTGCCCCTAGCCTCGGCCCCGGAAGGGGTCTCATGCAACGCTATCTCCTCAGACGCCTGATCTCGCTCGCTCTCAGCCTTCTGGTGGCAAGCCTCGTCATCTTCGCGGTGATCGAGATCGTGCCGGGCGATCCCGCCTCCTACATGCTCGGCCTCAACGCGGCGCCCGACACCGTCGCGGCGCTCAAGGCGGAGCTTGGCCTCGACGCCCCGGCCCCGTTGCGCTACCTGACCTGGGTGACGGGCATGGTGCAGGGCGATTTCGGCCTGTCCTACACCTACAAGGTTCCGGTCTCGCAACTGGTCGGTCAGAGGATGGTCGTGTCGCTGCCCCTGGCGCTCTACGCCCTTGCGCTGGCGGTGCTGATCGCCTTTCCGGCGGGGTTGCTCGCCGCCGCGCGGCGGGGCCGGGTCGCCGATGCCGCCGTGATGGGGGCGACGCAGGTGGGCATCGCGCTGCCGAATTTCTGGTTCGCGATGCTCCTGGTGCTGGCCTTCGCGCTCCACTGGCAGATCTTCCCCGCCGGCGGCTTTCCCGGTTGGTCCGACCCTTGGGCGGGCCTTCGCGCGCTGACCCTTCCGGCCATCGCCCTCGCCCTGCCGCAGGCGGCGATCCTCGCCCGGGTCCTGCGCTCGGCGCTCATCGACACGCTTGATCAGGACTATATCCGGACCGCCCGCGCCAAGGGCCTGACGCGCGGCCAGACGATCCTGCGCCACGCCCTCAGGAACGCGATGATCCCGGTCCTGACGATCCTCGGCATGCAGTTCTCCTTCCTCCTCGCCGGCGCCATCATCATCGAGAACGTGTTCTACCTGCCCGGCCTCGGCCGGCTGATCTTCCAGGCCATCACCCAGCGCGACCTGATCGTGGTGGAAAGCGTGGTGATGCTCCTCGTCTTCGCGGTCATCCTCGTGACCTTCCTGACCGACCTCGCCTATGCCGCGATCGACCCCCGGCTGAGGCGGCGCGCATGAGGCTGCCGCTGATCCTCGGTCTTGTCCTGTCGGCCGCGGCGCTGATCGCCGCCGCCGTCTCGCTGGTCTGGACACCCTATGACGTGACGGCCCTCGCCATCGCGGAAAAGCTGAAGCCGCCGTCGGCCGCCCACTGGCTCGGCACCGACCATTTCGGCCGCGACATCGGCTCCATGCTGATGGCCGGCGCCCAGACCTCGATCGCTGTCGCGCTCGTCGCGGTCGGGATCGGCATGGGGCTTGGCGTGCCGCTCGGCCTTTTCGCCGCGGCAAGGCGCGGCAGTCTCGCCGACGAGGTGATCATGCGCGGCAACGACCTGATCTTCGCCTTCCCCTCGTTGGTCATCGCGATCCTGATCACCGCCGTCTTCGGGCCTTCCGCGCTCAACGCCATCCTCGCCATCGGCATCTTCAACATCCCCGTCTTCGCCCGTGTGACCCGGGGCGGGGCGCTCAGCCTCTGGACCCTCGATTTCATCCGCGCCGCCGAGGTCGCCGGCAAGGGCCGAGCCCGCATCTCGGCCGAGCATATCCTGCCCAACATCGCCAACCTCCTCATCGTTCAGGGCACGATCCAGTTCTCGCTCGGCATCCTCGCCGAGGCGGGGCTGAGCTATGTCGGCCTTGGCGCCCAGCCGCCGACGGCAAGCTGGGGCCGGATGCTGGCCGAGGCGCAGACGATGGTGACGCTCGCCCCCCATGTCGCAATCTTTCCCGGCCTCGCCATCGTCTTTACCGTGCTCGGGCTCAACCTTCTCGGCGACGGATTGCGCGACCATCTCGACCCCCGGCTGAGGCGCGCGGCATGAGCCTGCTTTCGGTCCACGACCTTACCCTCACGATCCACGGGACACCGATCCTTTCGTCAGTCTCGTTCGACATAGCCCCGGGCGAGACTTTTGGCCTTGTCGGCGAAAGCGGTTCGGGCAAGTCGATGACCGCGCTCGCGGTGATGGGCTTGCTGCCCCACGGCGCCGCCACGACCGGCACTGCGGAGTTCCTTGGCCAGGACCTCCTCCAGCTTCCCGAACGCGCACTGACCCGGCTTCGCGGCAACGAGATCGGCATGATCTTCCAGGAACCGATGACCGCGCTCAACCCGATGAAGAGGATCGGCGATCAGGTCGCCGAAACCCTGCTTATCCACCGCGCCGCCGCGCGCCATGACGCCCGCGATATGGCCCGCGAAAAGCTCGCCCGCGTTGGCCTACCCGAGGACCGGTTCCCCCTGTCGCTCTACCCGCACGAACTTTCCGGCGGCCAGCGCCAGCGCGTTGCCATCGCCATGGCCATCGCGCTGCGGCCGAAGCTTCTCATCGCGGACGAGCCGACGACCGCGCTCGACGTGACCACGCAGGCGCAGATCCTCGACCTCCTCAACCACCTGACGCGCGAGGAGGAGATGGCGCTGCTCCTCATCACCCACGACCTCGCCGTTGTCGCCGGTCGGACGACGCACACGGCGGTGATGCAGCACGGCCGGATCGTCGAGCAGGGAGAAACCGAACCTCTCTTCCGCGCCCGGCGCCACGATTACACCCGCCGCCTCTTTGCCGCCTCCGACCACCGGCCGGCGCGGAACCCTCAGACCCGGCCCGAGCCGCTCCTGACCGTCGAGAACGCGACACGCGACTACCTCCTGCCGCGACCCTCGCCCTTCGCGCCCCATCCGGTCTTGCGCGCGGTCGACGGCGTGTCTCTCACGATCCGCAAGGGCGAAAGCCTCGGCCTTGTCGGTGAAAGCGGTTGCGGCAAGTCCACGCTGACCCGCGCCATACTCGGCCTCGATCCGCTGCAATCCGGCGCGATCCGGCTCGACGGCGCGGAAGTGACCGCCGGGCACACGATGCCCCGCAGCCTTCGCGCCCGGATGCAGGTGGTCTTCCAGGACCCTTACGGCAGTTTCAACCCGCGACACCGGGTCGGCCGGTTGGTCGCCGAGCCCTTCCACCTGACCGGAACCCCGCGCGATGCCGAGGACCGCGTCGCGGGCGCGCTTGAAGAAGTCGGGCTGCAAGCCTCCGACCGGCTGAAATACATCCACGAGTTTTCCGGCGGCCAGCGCCAGCGTATCGCCATCGCCCGGGCGCTGATCATCCGCCCCGACCTCATCGTGCTGGACGAGGCCGTCTCGGCGCTGGATGTGCGGGTCCGCGCCCAGATCCTCGACCTTCTGGCGACGCTCCAGCAAAGCCACGGGCTCTCCTATCTCTTCATCAGCCACGACCTTTCGGTCGTGCGTGCGATCACCGACCGGGTGATGGTGATGCAATCGGGAAAGATCGTCGAGGAAGGCGCGACCGAGATGGTTTTCGCCAGCCCGCGGCACCCCTATACCGAAAAGCTGATCGCCGCGACGCCGAGGATCCCCGCCGAATGGAAGGAAGCCGCCCATGCCGATTGACAAGCTCTGGTTCGACCCCGCCGAGATGCTGATCGGCGGGCATTGGCGCCCAGCGTCCGCGACGTTGCCGATCGAGGACCCCTCGACGGGGTCCGAGATCGGACGCCTCGGCCGGGGCGAGGCCGCCGACATCGACGAAGCGGTCGCCGCGGCAGAGGCCGCCCGGCAGGGCGACTGGGGGCGGATGACGGCGGCCGAGCGCGGGCGGATCCTCGCGCGGATCGGAGAGGCGGTGCTGGCCCGCGCCGACGACCTCGCGCAGATCGAGGCGACCGATGTCGGCAAGCCGCTGAAACAGGCCCGGGCCGATGCCATCGCGCTTGCCCGCTACATGGAATTCTACGGTGGCGCCGCCGACAAGGTGATGGGCGAGACGATCCCCTATCTCGACGGCTACACCGTCTATACCTTGCGCGAACCGCACGGGGTGACGGGGCATATCGTGCCCTGGAACTACCCGATGCAGATCGTCGGTCGCTCGGTCGGCGCCGCCCTCGCCATGGGCAATGCCTGTGTGCTGAAACCGGCCGAGGAAGCCTCGCTGACCGCGCTCGCCTTTGCCCGGATCGTCGAGGAGGCCGGGCTGCCGCCCGGCGCGCTCAACGTCGTGCCCGGCCTTGGCGAGGAGGCCGGCGCGGCGCTTTCCGGCCATCCCGGCGTCCATCACCTGAGCTTCACCGGCTCGGTCGCCGTCGGCCGGCTGATCCAGACGGCGGCAGCGCGCAACATCGTGCCGGTGACACTGGAACTTGGCGGCAAGTCGCCCCAGGTGGTCTTCGCCGATGCCGACCTCGACGCGGCCCTGCCGTTTCTCGTCAATGCCGGCATCCAGAATGCCGGCCAGACCTGCTCCGCCTCCTCGCGCATACTCGTCGAACGAAGCCGCTACGCCGAAGTGGTGGAGCGGATGGCGGAACGCTACCGCGCCCTCAAGGTCGGACGGGCGCTGGACGACCTTGATCTCGGGCCACTGATTTCCGCGCGCCAGAAGGAGATCGTCGAGGGGTTCCTCGCGCTGGCTCCCGAAGGGTCAGTTGCGGCGACGGGCACGATTGTCGGCGATGCGCCGGAGGGTGGCCACTACGTTGCCCCCACCCTCCTCGCCGGCCCCGGCCCGGATCATCCGCTGGCGCAGGACGAGATCTTCGGCCCGGCGCAGGTGGTGATCCCCTTCGACGGCGAGGACGAGGCGGTGGCGATCGCCAACGGCACCGATTACGGCCTCGTCGCCTCGGTCTGGACCGAGAATGGCGGGCGGCAGATGCGGCTGGCGAAGCGGCTCCGCGCGGGTCAGGTCTTCGTCAACAACTACGGGGCCGGTGGCGGGGTCGAGCTGCCCTTTGGCGGGGTCGGCAAGTCCGGCCACGGCCGCGAGAAGGGCTTCGAGGCGCTCTACGGGTTCTCCGTGCTGAAGACCGTGGCGGCGCGGCACGGCTGAGCCACCACCGACGGCGGCCCCGGCCGGGCCGGGCCGGGCCAAGTTCCCGGTTGAGTTCCGCCGCGTTATCGGCAGGCTTGCGCCGAGGGAGGACTTGCGATGCGACTCGACGGAAAGACCGCCATCGTCACCGGTGCAGGCTCCGGCTTCGGCGCCGGCATTGCCCGCAGGTTTGCGGCCGAACGGGCGCGGGTGATGGTCGCCGACCTCAACCCTGACGCCGCGCTTGCCGTGGCGCACGAGATCGGTGGCAGCGCCCGCACCTGCGATGTGGCCGACCCCGATAGCGTCGCGGCGATGGTCCGGGCGGCAGAGGCGTTCGGCCCGGTCGACATCCTCGTCAACAATGCCGGCATCACCCACTTGCCCGCCCCGATGGAGGAGGTGAGCGAGGCCGATTTCGACCGCGTTTTCGCGGTGAACTGCAAGTCGGTCTACCTGACCGCGCGGGCCATCGTGCCGCTTATGAAGGCTCGTGGCACGGGAGCGATCCTCAACGTCGCCTCGACGGCGGGCCTGTCGCCCCGGCCGCGCCTCAACTGGTACAATGCCTCGAAGGGCTGGATGATCACCGCAACGAAGGCAATGGCGGTGGAGCTGGCGCCCGCCGGCATCCGCGTCAACGCGATCTGCCCGGTCGCGGGGGAAACGCCGCTTCTGAAAAGCTTCATGGGCGAGGACACGCCGGAGATGCGGGCGAAGTTCCTCTCCACGATTCCAATCGGTCGGTTCTCCACCCCCGAGGACATGGGCAACGCCGCGGTGTTCCTCTGTTCGGACGAGGCGTCGATGATCACCGGGGTGGCGCTCGAGGTCGATGGCGGGCGTTGCGTCTGAGGCCCCCGCGCCGGGGGCGCTGCCCCCGGACCCCCGAGGTATTTTCGAACAGAAGAAGGAACTGCGCCGATGAAGGTTGTCAATCTCGCCGAGAAGCTCGCGATGGTCGACACGCATTGGGACCCGAAGGTGGTGGCGGCGTATAACGGCAACGACATCATGGTGGTGAAGTTCCGGGGCGCGTTTCCGTTCCACGACCATCCCGACACCGACGATTTCTTCCTGGTGATCGAGGGCGAGGTGATGCTCGACGTCGGCGACGAGACGCATGTTCTTGGTCCGGGCGAGTTGTTCGTGGTGCCGAGGGGGGTGCGCCACCGGCCGAGGGCGGAGCGCGAGGCGAAGGTCCTGCTGATCGAGCCGAAGGGAACGCCCAATACCGGCGATCCGGCGACGGCGGCGAAGAAGGAGCGGATCTGATGCGGCCGGGCGCGCGGAACCTGATCACCGATGTCGCGGGTCTGGCGGTCGGCAATGCCGAGGATCACCGCATTCGCACCGGCGTCACGGTTCTTCTGGGCGAAAGGCCCTTCACCGCGGCGGTCCATGTCATGGGCGGTGCGCCCGGCACGCGGGAGACGGACCTTCTCGCCCCCGACAAGCTGGTGCAGGAGGTCGATGCGCTGGTCCTCTCTGGCGGTTCCGCCTTCGGACTTGACGCGGCGTCGGGCGTGGCGGACGGGCTGCGCGCGCGCGGCCGGGGTTTTGCCGTCGGCGGCCAGAAGGTGCCGATCGTGCCGGGGGCGATCCTTTTCGACCTGCTGAACGGCGGCGACAAGGACTGGCGCGACAACCCCTACAAGCCGCTCGGCCAGGCGGCGCTGGCTGCGGCCGGGGCGGAGTTCGCGCTTGGCACCGCCGGGGCGGGGACCGGGGCGCTGGTGCATGACCTGAAAGGTGGGCTCGGCTCGGCCTCGGCAGTCCTGGAGAACGGGATCACCGTCGGCGCGCTGGTCGCCGTCAATGCGATCGGCTCGGTCACCACCGGGCAGGAGGGACAGTTCTGGGCCGCGCCCTGGGAGATCGGGGGCGAGTTCGGGGCGCGCGGCCTGCCGGCGGATTTCGCGCCGGGCGCGGGCGGGCGAGGCGACGACCATCGCCATCGTCGCGACCGACGCCATGCTGAGCCAGGCCCAGGCCCAGCGCATGGCGACCGCCGCCCACGACGGCATGGCGCGCGCCATCGTGCCGTCGCACACGCCCATCGACGGCGATCTCATCTTTGCCGCCGCCACCGGGGCGCGGAGGCTTGCCGATCCCCTGACCGATACGTTCCTGATCGGCCATGCCGCCGCCGCCTGCCTCACCCGCGCCATCGCCCGCGCGGTCTATTCGGCGCAAGCGCGGAAAGGCGATCTGACACCGACCTGGGCCGTGCGGTTCGGGCGCGGATAACGGCCCCGCGTCAGCCGACGAGCGCCGTCATCAGCGGGCTCCCGGCCGCCTCCATTCCCTCGATCACGTTGAAGTGGTGCTTGCCCGGCTCGACCGTGACCGGGCAGGCCCAGGCATTGCCGAACCGCCGCGCCTGGTCGAGAAAGGCCGGCCGCTCCGCTCCGCCGACCCAGACATGGACCGGCACTCCGGCCCGGCGCGGCAGCAGCGCGGGGCTTTCGGTGCGCGCTTCGTTGGCGTCGATGTGCAACTCGGCGTTCATCGAGGTCTCGCGAAGCGGCCGGAGATCACTGAGGGGAGAGATCGGCACGATCCGGGCGATGCGCAAGGCGACCGCCTCCGTCAGCGTCTCCGGGCAGGCCATCCGCGCCGAAAGGTGCCCGCCCGCCGAATGGCCGGTGATCACGATGGGGCCGGCGACCTCGGCGGCGGCGGCCGTCACGGCCGCCGCGATCTGCCGGGTCATGCCGGTGATCCGCGCGGCCGGCGCCAGAGTATAGGCCGGCATCGCCACCGCCCAGCCACGTGCCAGGGGTCCGGTGGCGAGGTGCGAGAAGTCGCGCGGCGAAAAGCGCAGCCAGTAGCCGCCGTGGACGAACACCAGCAGGCCGGCAGGGTCGCCGTCGGGCAGGAAGAGGTCGAACCATTCGGCATCCCCCGGGCCGTAGCGAAGGCCGGTCCGCCCGCCCGCCGCCGCGCGGAAAGCTTCGGCGGAGGCGGCCCAGCGCGGCGGATAATCGTCGCCGCCCGGAATAAACTTTGCATTCGCGAAGGCCACATCATATCTCATGCCCGACATCCTCAGTTTCCATGCCCGCGCTGGACAATCCATCCGGCCTCGTGCATTTGATCAAATTGCCAAACACAGGGGGGTTCCCATGCTCGATTCCGTCACCGACCTTCGGTCGCGTCTCAAAGACCCATCGCTTCTGGTAACGCAGGCCTATGTCGCGGGGCAATGGGTCGATGCCGATGACGGCGCGACCTTCCCGGTCACCAACCCGGCGCGCGGCGACGTGATCTGCACCGTTCCGGACCTCAGCCGCACCGAGGTCGCGCGCGCCATCGCCGCCGCCGATACCGCCCGCCACGAATGGGCCGCGCGGACCGGCAAGGAACGTGCCGCCGTGCTGCGCAAATGGTACGACCTGATGGTTGCCAATGCGGACGACCTTGGGGCGATCCTGACGGCCGAAATGGGCAAGCCGCTGGCCGAAGCCACGGGCGAGATCCTCTACGGCGCCGCCTTCGTCGAATGGTTCGCCGAGGAAGCCAAGCGCATCTACGGCGAGACGATCCCCGGCCACCAGCGCGACAAGCGCATCACCGTGATCAAGCAGCCGATCGGGGTCGCGGCCTCGATCACGCCGTGGAACTTCCCCAATGCGATGATCGCCCGGAAGGTCGCACCCGCGCTTGCCGTCGGCTGCGGCTTCGTCGCGCGGCCGGCCGCCGAGACGCCGCTTTCGGCGCTCGCCATGGCGCTGCTGGCCGAACGGGCGGGCGTGCCGGCCGGGCTCTTCTCGGTCGTCACCTCGACGAAATCCTCGGCCATCGGCAAGGAGTTCTGCGAAAACCACGCGGTCAGGAAGCTGACCTTCACCGGCTCGACCGAGGTGGGCCGCATCCTTCTGCGCCAGGCGGCCGACCAGGTGATGAAATGCTCGATGGAGCTTGGCGGCAACGCGCCCTTCATCGTCTTCGACGACGCCGATCTCGACAAGGCGGTCGAGGGGGCGATGATCTCCAAGTTCCGCAACAACGGCCAGACCTGCGTCTGCGCCAACCGGATCTACGTGCAGGCCGGCGTCTATGACGCCTTCGCCGAGAAACTCGCGGCGGCGGTGAACAAGTTGAACGTGGGCGATGGCCTCAAGGACGGCGTGACCACCGGCCCCCTGATCAACGCGGCCGCGGTCGAGAAGGTGGAGGAGCATATCGCCGACGCGCTCGCGGGCGGCGGGCACATCGTCACCGGCGGCAAGCGCCACGCCCTTGGCGGCACGTTCTTCGAGCCGACCGTCGTCACCGGGATCACTCCGGCGATGAAGGTCTCCACCGAGGAGACCTTCGGCCCCCTCGCCCCCCTCTTCCGGTTCGAGACCGAGGAAGAGGTGATCCGGCTGGCCAACGACACGATCTTCGGCCTCGCCTCCTATTTCTACGCCCGCGACATCGGCCGCATCACCCGCGTGCAAGAGGCGCTGGAATACGGCATGGTCGGCGTCAATACCGGCCTCATCTCGACCGAGGTCGCGCCCTTTGGCGGCGTCAAGCAATCCGGTCTCGGTCGCGAGGGCAGCCACCACGGCGTCGAGGATTACCTGGAAATGAAGTACATCTGCTTGTCGGTCTGATCATTGGCCGACGGACCGGGAACGCGCGGGTGCAGGCTCGCGCGTTTCATTTTTGCGCCGAGCGCACGCATCACGAGCGGCATGGCCGAAAGTGCCACGACGATGCGATAAACCGCCGCTTGCGCGCCGATGAGCCGGGGCTCTGCTTCGGTGGATGTGCCGAGCGCGGCGACTTCCCACGGGAGCAGCGGGGTGGTGCGCACGGGCGCCGGGGCCGAACGGGACGCGATTTTCGTTTTCATGACGTTGTCTCCTGATAAAATCGGGATCGGAACCGTGTTTCCCGACCTTAGCGCCCGCCGGGGGAAGCGGCGGGGAGTGCGTCGGGAAATCGAAGGGAAATCGCGCGACACGTCGGTGAACAATGCAGGAAAAAGTGCCCACGAACCTGCGGCTGACACTGTTGGGTCCGTTTCGGTTCGGAACGGGCGACACGGAAATCCCGATTTCCGCGGCCAAGCAGAAGGCGCTCCTCGCCCTTCTTGCGCTGGCACCGGAGGGGCGTCTGCCGAATGAGAGGATCATGGCGCTCCTCTGGAGCGACCGGGCCGACCCGCAGGCGCGGGACAGCCTGAAACACGCGCTGGCCGATTTGAGGACACGCCTCTACGGGGTCGGCACCAAGCTTCTGAATACCGAGCGCGGCACCGTCGATCTGGATCTCGAACAGATCGCGGTTGACGCGCGTGAATTCGAAGATCATCTGGCGGCGGGTACCGCGGAGGACTTGCGCCACGCGGTCGCGCAATCAGCCGGGGAGCTACTCGACGGGCTGGCAATCCGCGACGCGGCATTCGAAGACTGGTTGCGTGACGAACGGGAAGCGTGGCTAGAGCGGAAAAGGACCGCTGGCCGCCGGCTCCTGGCACTCATGCGCGATATGAATGACGAAACCGGCGCGCTCGCGGCAGCCAAGGCCCTGCTCGCCATCGACCCGTTGAGTGCAGATGCCGTGCGCGCGATCATGCAGGGTCTTGCCGACGGGGGAGACAGGATTGCCGCGCTGAGGTGTTACACGACCTACGCCGAACGGCTCAGGGCAGAACTCGACGTTGAGCCGGACGCAGATACGGCCGCCCTTGCCGAGTCGTTGAGGTCACGAAGGGAAACGCCATCCGGCGCCGATGCGCGACGGATCCCGCATACCGGCTCCGCAAGACCCTCGATCGCCGTTCTTCCGTTTCGCAACCTGAACGGAAAGGCGGACGAGGACTATCTTGCCGAGGGGATCGCCGAGGACATCGTCACCGCCCTGTCCCAATATCGCTGGTTCTTCGTGATTGCCCGCAACTCCAGCTTTCTCTATCGCGACCGTCGCGACGATCTTCGCGGCATCGCCGCCGAACTCGGCGTCCGCTACATTCTCGACGGGAGCGTCCGGCGAAGTGGCTCGCATGTGAGGGTCACGGGCGAGCTTGTTGAGCCAGAGACGGGCATCCAGGTTTGGGGCGGACGCTACGACCGGAACCTTTCGGACATCTTCGCCTTGCAGGAGGAAATCGCCCGCCGAGTAGTCGGCGCGATAGAACCGGAGATCCTGCGGGGCGAGAGCCAGCGCGCCGCCGCGAAACCGTCCGTGAACCTCGACGCGTATGACTGCCACATGCGGGGCGTCTGGTATCACAACCGTCAGAATCTGACGGAGGATTTCGACAAGTCGATCGAATGGCAGAAGAAGGCTGTCGAACTGGATCCGATGCTGGCGCGCGCCAGCATGATCATGTCCCGCTCGATCTATGCCCGTGCCCTGCACGGCTTCAGCCAGAACCTCGATCAGGACCGGCGCGACCTGCTTGAGGCCGCAACCCGTGCGGTGTCGCTTGAGGATCGGGATTCCTATGCGCATTACGCGATGTGCCTCGCGCACCTGATGGATCAGCAGCCGGCGGCCGCTGTGCTTGAAGCCGAGCGCGCGACCGAACTGGCCGCGAACTTTGCATTGGGCCAGAACGCGCTCGGCTGGTCGCGAGTGTTCGTGGGCAAGTTCGCCGAGGCTATCGCGCCGATCGAGACGGCAATGCGCCTCAGCCCGGTTGATCCCGTCGGGTACTTCTTTCGCGCGGCAATCGGCCTGGCGCACTATCACCTGGGGAATTACGAAGAGGCTGAGAGACATGCCCAGCGCGGCTATTCCTCGAAACCGCGCTACTTCAACATGCTTGTCCTTCTTGCCGCCCAGGGGCAGTTGAACAGAACGGCGGAGACTGTGACACTTGCCGCGCAGGCCCGCGCAAGCCGTCCAAAAGATCACGTCCGCTACTGGCAACTTCTGTTTCCCTATGCGGAGAGTGCCCACCGCGACCATTTCGTCGAAGGAATGGCCCGCGCCGGTTACGCCCCGGACAGCGAGATGTGACGCGCTTCGAACGACCGCGCGGCAGCGCGTGATGCCGTGCAACGGGCTCGCGTTATCCGATAGCAATCGCCCGATTTTGCCTAGCACGGTGTTGCTCGCCCATGTTCAGCGCATCAACCCACCGCAATCCGGGGAACCAAGATGCTGCCCATGATCCGCAAGACCGCAACCGCCGCCATCGCTGCCCTGTCGCTGGCAACCGCTCTTCCCGCCCCCGCCCATGCCTGGGGCGAGAAGGAGCAGAACGCGCTCGCCGCACTCGCCGTTGCCGGCGTCGTCGGTACGCTCATCTACAAGGACCAGCAGCGCAAGCGGGCGGCGGGCGTCTCGCGCCAGTATGTCGCGCCGCGCTACCAGGAGCCGACGCCGGTCTATCGCCAACCCGCCTATCAGCAGCCGGCCTATCAACAGCCCGCCTACCAGCAGCCGAGCTATCAGGAACCGGCGCGCTACCAGCCGACGGAGACCTCGGGGATCTACGCGACCCCGGCCGCCCGCGCCTTCAACAGCTACACCTTGCAAGAACGCCGCCGCATCCAGTCGCGCCTCTCCGGGGCCGGCTATTATCACGGCGGCATCGACGGCGCCTTCGGCCCGATGACCTACCGCGCCATCATGGCGATCGCCGGTGACTCGACCGGCACCGACCAGGTCTCGACCATGCGCGGCGCGTTCGAGTTCTACGACACGCTGCTCGGCTGACGCCCCGCCCAGGCACCACGAGAATGGCCGGCCGTCAGTTCGCGGCCGGCTCCTCCACCGCCTCGTCCTCCGGAGTGAGGTCCCAGGTGAAGCCGCTGCTGTCGCCGATCCGCCGCGCGTCGCGGATCACCCCGGCGACCGCGTCGGCCGGAATCACCCGGTCGCGGGACTCGAACCGCCAGTCCATCGTCAGCCGCCCCGCTCCGGGCGCGGTGCCGGAATAGGAATAGGCGAAGGCCGGTTTCTCGATCTTTACCGCCGCCGGCGGGTTGAAGCTGATCGGCGCGTTGAAGACCTTGACGGTATGGCTATGCCGCCGCGGTTCGCCGTTGCCGAGCGGGGTCCGCCGCGCCCCGGAGAGGTGCGACGGGTAGTAGTCACCGAAATCCTCGGCCGCGAAGGCGAAATCGAGGTCGAGCCCGTTGTCCTTCAGCGCCCCGGCCGGGATCAGGTAGCTTTCCTTCATCCGCACGAGATTTGCGTCGCGGTCATCCTCGATGCTGAGCGGCGCGATCTCGCGGATGCCGGGATAGGTCCCGGCGTAGAAATCGAGAAGGCCGCGACCGATCTCTTCATGCGGGCGCGTCGCCCAGGCATAGCGCCGGGAATTGGCGAAGCTGCCCTGATACTCGGAGTCGACGGTCAGGAAGACGCCGGCAAAGGTGAAGGCGAAGCGTTCGGTCGTCGCACTCTGCCAGCGCGGCGTTCCGGTGATGTCGATGCGGTCGAGCGTCGCCTGACCGGGTCCGGTCAGCGGCAGCGCATAGCCGTAGTCGGGCGCCGGCGCGATGTCGATGCGGCCCCCTTCATGCGATCCGGTCGGATCGACCCAGTAGGAGACGCCGCCGATGTCGATCCGCAGGATCATGTGATCGAAGGCGGTGAGCGCCGGCTGGACCCCCGGCAGGGCATAGCCCGCGTCGAGATCGGCGAGTGCCGGATAGGCGGCGATACCGAGCCGCGAGAGGAGCACACGGAGGAGAAGCGCCTTGTCCTTGCAGTCGCCGAAGCCTTGCGTGGCCACCACCGTCGGCGGGCGGGCGAAATAGCCACCGGCGCCGACCTCGATCCCGACATAGCGGATTTCGTCCTGCACCAGCCGCAGCGCCGCCGTGGCGCGCGCAAGGTCGCCCTCGTGATCGGCGCGTATCCGGTCGAGCTTCGCCTCCCAGTCCGGCGGCAGCGGATAGTCGGCGAGGTAGTAGGGCGAAAGCGCGGCGGCAAGCGGCGACCAGTCGGCCCAGGCGCCGAAACGCAGGATCGCGTCGGGGCTGTACTCAACCGGGGTCATGCTCTCGTCCGGCGGCGGGACGTGGCCGGAACGGCGCCTTTCGTGGCGCGTGATTCCGACGCCCGGGGCGTCCGAATGCTCCACCCTATCCGGCACGGCGCCAACATTCAGCGCCCAGTCCTCCGGCCAGAGCGCCACATACCGCGTCAGCCCGACCGGCACGCCGAATTCCAGACGTGAGGCCGCGCCGCGGTTCGCCCCCGGCAGGACCGGCCGGCTGCGGTGAAGGAAAACGGCATCGACGATATCGCCGACCCGGAGGTCGGGGATCTGCAGACGCGCCGTCAGCGTACCGTCAATGATCCCTGCCTCAAGCCGGGTCTCGCGCCGGAAGACCTCACTTTCCAGCGTATCACGGTACGAGATGACGGCGTCGCCGCGCCGGACGTCGAGCCGGGTCAGCGTCAGAGTCTCCGAAGTCGGGTCGAAATCGCTCGACACGGTGGCCGCGCTTTCCAGCCCGGCACGGTCGGTCACCTCGGTCACCACGCGGTAATAGGTCAGCCTGGTCTCGCCCTCCCATGCGGTCTGGGTGTCGACCAGCGGATAGTAGACGCCGTCGCGCGATGCGGCGACAAGTGCCGGATCGGAGGCCGGGACCGCCACGATCTCGACCCAGGCCGGCGGATCGGCGCGCGACATCTCCTGCGCGATGACGGCCAGAGGCAGGAGGACAAGACCGAGAACGGCGAGAACGGTACGCATGGGTGCCCTGAACTGACCGCCCGGCCAGCCTAGACGCGCCGCGCCCGCTTCGGCAACCGGCAATGCGGGCGCCGCCGGAAGGCACTGCCCGCGACTGCGCCGGCGCCCGGGATTTCTTTGCGGCGCCCGCCAAGGATTGACGCCCGCGGCGCGTCATAGTCCTGTCATGCGCATGCAAACCCCGGACGAGGCTTTGGCGAGTGCCGCCGCAGGAGGAGACCGCGACGCTTTCGCGGCGCTCCTCTCGCGGCATTACGACCGCATCTTCGGCCTCTGCTTCCGGCTGACCGGGGTCCGGGCGGAGGCCGAGGACCTGGCACAGGACATCTGTTGCGCCCTTCCGGCAAAGCTCGGCAGTTACCGGCAGGCGGCGCGGTTCACGACCTGGCTTTACCGCGTGACAGTGAATGCCGCGCACGACCGGCGCCGCCGCATCGCGACGCATCGGAAGGCGGCGGACGGCTGGGGCGACTGGGAGGTTGCGCGGCGGGCCGAGATCGACGCAGCGGCGGCGGCCGGGGACTGGCTGGCGGCAACGATGGCCCGGCTGACGCCGGAACTGAGGGACACGGTGGCACTGACGCTGGGCGAGGAGTTGAGCCAGAAGGAGGCGGCCGAGGTACTGGGCGTCTCGGAAGGCACGGTGGCCTGGCGGATGAGCGAGGTCAAGAAACGCCTGCGCGAGATGGCGCGGGCGGAGGGCATGCTATGAACGATGAGTTCGACAAGCTTCGCGCCGCACTGAAGGCGCCTGCCACCCCCGATCCGGCGGCGAAGGCCGAGGCCTTGCGGCGGGCGATGGAAAATTTCGACCGGACCCAAGAAACCGCGACCAGGACGCGTCCCAGTCAGGACCGCCCCGAACGGGCGGGGTTTCTGACAGGAGTACGCGAGATGATTTCCCACCTCACCACCCGCGGCGCGCTTGCCGCCACCGCCTCCATCGCCGCGCTCGGGATCGGGGTCTTGATCTGGCCGAATCTTCAGGCTGTGGCGCCCACCCCGAAGCCCGAGGTCAAGGCAGTCGTTGACGCCGCGCCCGCAGACAACGAGGCACGGGACCGGCTTGCCACGACGGTGGCGGAGGCCGAAGCCCCGCAAGGCCAGGTGGTGGCACAGGATGAACCCGCGATGGCCGAGGCCTCGCCTCCGCCCGCCCCGGCTTCGGTCGTGGCTGAACCCGCACCGACGGAGCGGCGCGAGAAGGGCGTTGCCGGCCAGCGGCTTGGTGAAAGCGAGGCGGCCACGGGTCTCGCGGCGCCGTCGACCGACAGTGTATGGGTCAGCGGCTCGTTCGGCAAAGTCACGCTCGATGACGCCGACAGTGCTTACGATCAGGCAATGGAGGACGCCTACGCGACTCCCAGAATTTTCTGCGATTCCAGCATGCCGGCTGCGAATCCTTGCGAGTTTTTCGACACCGAAGCCTTTTCCACCGACGCCCCCAACCCGGTGAAGATCGTGGCCGAGGAGCCGGTCTCGACCTTCTCCATCGACACCGACACGGCGTCGTATTCGGTCATCCGCTCCTCGCTCACCAACGGCCAGCTTCCCCCGAAAGAGGCCGTGCGGATCGAGGAGATGGTGAACTACTTCCCCTACGCCTACCCCGCGCCCGAGGCGGGGGAGGCGCCGTTCCGCGCCTCGGTCAGCCTCTTTCCGACGCCGTGGAACGCCGACACGCAGCTTCTCAGGATCGGCCTGCAAGGGGCGATGCCCGCGACCGACGACCGCCCGCCCCTCAACCTCGTCTTCCTGATCGACACCTCGGGTTCGATGGACGATCCGAAGAAGCTGCCGCTTCTGAAACAGTCATTCCGCCTCATGCTCGGCCAGCTTCGCCCCGAGGACCGGGTCGCCATCGTCACCTATGCGGGGTCAGCCGGGCTGGTGCTGGAGCCGACCGAGGCGTCCGACCAGACGGCGATCCTCTCGGCGCTCGACCGGCTCGACGCCGGTGGCTCCACCGCCGGGCAGGAGGGGTTGCAGCAGGCCTATCAGGTCGCCGAAAGCATGGGCGGCGACGGTCACGTCAGCCGCATCCTTCTGGCCACTGACGGGGATTTCAACGTCGGATTGTCCGACCCCGAGGCACTCGAGGACTTCATCGCGAAGAAGCGCGAGAGCGGCACCTATCTCTCCGTCCTCGGCTTCGGGCGCGGCAATCTCGACGACGCGACGATGCAGGCGCTTGCCCAGAACGGCAACGGGACGGCCGCCTATATCGACACGCTCTCCGAGGCGCAGAAGGTGCTTGTCGACCAGCTTTCGGGCGCGCTTTTCCCGATCGCCGACGACGTGAAGATCCAGGTGGAGTTCAACCCCGCCGCCGTCGCCGAATACCGGCTGATCGGCTACGAGACCCGCGCGCTCGCACGCGAGGATTTCAACAACGACCGGGTGGATGCGGGCGAGATCGGGGCGGGCCACCAGGTGACTGCGCTTTACGAGATCACGCCGGTCGGCTCCCCCGCCCGGCTTTCCGATCCGCTGCGCTATGCGGCAGCCCCCGAGGGCGGCCCGGCAAAGGAACTCGGCTTCCTGAAGCTGCGCTACAAGGCGCCCGGCGCGGCGACATCGGAGCTTCTCGAAACCCCGATTCCGGCGGAGCCGGGCGCGGCCGACACGGATGCCCGCTTTGCCGCCGCCGTGGCCGGCATGGGCCAGCTTCTGTCCGGGCCGAAGTACCTCGGGCACTGGGGCTGGGACGACGCGATCGCGCTCGCGAACGGGGCGAAGGGCGACGATCCCTTCGGCTACCGCGCCGAGGCGGTGCAGCTGATGCGGCTGGGCCAGAGCCTCGCGCGCTGAAGCGCGTCGCACCGCATGGGACAGCCGCCGCGCCACGCGGCGGCGATTCCCAAGCCTCATGAAGCACGCTAGTGTCGGTGCATGACCGACCTCATCGCCACAAGACATTTCACAAACGCCGATCTTGCGGCCCTCGCCTTTCTGGTGCTCGCCTGGCTCGGCTTCGGGCTTCTGGTCGAACATGCCCCGGCCAGCCGACCGTCGGTCGCGGGGCTGATGGTCGGCTACCGGCGCGAATGGATGCGCCAGTTCGTGACCCGCGAGCCGCGAATCTTCGACGCGGCGATCATGGACAACCTCAGGCAGGGGACGAGTTTCCTCGCCTCCGCCACGATGATCGCCATCGGCGGCGGCGTGGCGCTGATCGGCAATACCGAACGGCTCCTGGGCCTGGCCGAGGATCTGACGCTCTCGGCCGCCCCCGCCGCGGTATGGGAGGCAAAGATCATCGTCGTGCTCCTCTTTCTCACCAATGCCTTCCTGAAATTCGTCTGGTCGCACCGGCTTTTCGGCTATTGCGCCATCGTCATGGCGGCGGTGCCGAACGATCCGGGCGATCCGCTTGCCTTTGCTCGCGCCGATCAGGCGGCGGAGGTCAACATCTCGGCGGCCAAAAGCTTCAACCGGGGGCTGCGCTCGGTCTATTTCGCGCTCGGGGCGCTGGCCTGGATTCTCGGGCCGGTCGCGCTGGCGCTGGCCACGGCTGCGACACTCGCGGTACTCTGGCGGCGCGAATTCGCCTCGTTCTCGCGGGTGGTCCTGATGAAGAGCACGCCAAAGTGATCTCCGGCGCGCGCCGAACGTGGCACTCTTGAGCGATGTTCAGACCGATCCTCGCCGCCCTCGTCCTCGCCGCCGGGCCCGCCCTCGCCCGGGGTCCGGTCGTCGTCGATGCCAAGGCGCAGCCGGGCGGACCGGGATGGACGATCTCGGTCACGCTCAGCCATCCCGACACCGGCTGGGACCACTACGCCAGCGGCTGGGAAGTGATTGCCCCCGACGGCACGCGGCTAGGTTACCGCGAACTCACGCATCCGCATGTGGATGAACAGCCCTTTACCCGCAGCCTTTCCGGCGTCGAAATACCCGACGGAATCGACTATGTCCTGGTCCGTCCGCGCTGCACGCTCGACGGCTGGGTTCCCTCGCCCACGCGGCTTGATCTCGGGCGCTAGCGTTGCGCCGGTCGGCGTCATACCGCCGCAGGGTACTGTTTTCGACAACCCACAGTAGAGAGAATCGGCATTGTCGTGATACCTTTACACTGCCGCCACATACAAGTGCTCTGAGTATTGCCACTCACCGGGAGGATGACATGAGCCAGACACAGCGTCGTGACGAGATTGATCTGTTTGTCGATGACCTCCTCGCGAATCCCGAACGGGCCGAGGAACTGAAGGGCAGGCTTCGCGACAGCTTCGGCGATGCCCTGACGCCGGAGCAGCGCCGCGCGCAGTTGCGACTGCTGACGCTCTGCGGCGATGCCGAAGGGATGTGGGACAACGTCCCGGTCTGACCGTCAACGGTAAGGCGGGGTGAAACCCACCCTACGCCAACGCGCCTGATAGGATTATCCGCTGGTGGTGGCCTCAGCGCCGTCCCTCGCGCAGCCAGGCCCCGATGCTCAGCCCCGCCGCAATCAGCAGGAAGAGCCAGGCCGGCAGCAGCGGGCTGACGCGGATATCCATCGTCTGATAGGCGCCGCGCGGGGTGATCCCGATCCAGCCGCGCCCCACCGCCGGCCGGCCTTCGCGCACCACGCGCACATCCGGCGCGCCGTCCTCCAGCGCAAGAAACCCGCCATTGGTCGGCGTGACCGCCGGCGCCAGCCGGTCTTCGGTCGCGATCGTCTCCTCGAACTCGCGCGGCGCGGCCGGGCCGAGGGCGGTCACGCGCTCCAATTCGCCGTCCGACAGCCGATAGAGTCCTAGGTCGGGCGCCGCAAATTCGGCCTCGAACCGCCCCGGCGCGACTTCCTTGAGCGCGAGCTGCGTCGACGTGCCGTCGGGCGCCGTCACCGTGACCTCGCGCCCGCCTTCCTCAAGCGTGCGCCGGGTGATCGTCAGCACGTTGCCGCGCGCCGTCGCGGTCAGTGCCTCTTCCTCAAGATCCGGCTCCTTCATCATCCAGTGCGCAAGCCGGCGCAGAAGTTCAAGCTGCGGCCCGCCGCCCTCGAACCCGCGCGCCCAGAGCCAGGCCTGATCGGAGCCGAGAAGCGCCACGCGCCCCTCCCCAACTCGGTTCAGGACCAGAAGCGGCGCCCCGTCCGGGCCATCCATGACGACCTGACCGCTCGGGTCTGCGAGTTCGATATAGCGGGTCCAGCGGCCCCAGTGCGGATCGCCGACCTTGCCTGCCTCGCCGCCTTCGGGCGCGAAGGTCTCCAGCCCCTCGGTCACCGGATGACGCTGACCAAGCTCGGAGACGCGCGGCAGGAACGCGCCGTCGATCACCCGCGCGGTCGGCCGCGCCGGCAGGATATCGCCAAGACCGGAATGATAAAGGCTCTCGACCGAGGCGAAGTCAGGCCCGGCCGAGACCAGCACCGCGCCGCCGCCTTCGACATAGTCGCGGATATTGTCGAGATAGGCCGAGGGCAGGATGCCGCGAAGCCGGTAGCGGTCGAAGATGATGAGGTCGAATTCGGTGATCTTCTCGACGAAAAGCTCGCGCGTCGGGAAGGCGATCAGCGACAGTTCGGAAACCGGCACCCCGTCCTGCTTGTCGGGCGGGCGCAGGATGGTGAAGTGGACAAGATCGACGGCGCTGTCGGACTTCAGGAGGTTCCGCCACGTCCGCTCGCCAGCATAGGGCTCGCCCGAGACCAGAAGCACCCGGAGCCGGTCGCGGACGCCGTTGATCTGCACGACCGCCATGTTGTTGCGGTCGGTCAACTCGCCCTCGGCCGTCTCCAGCGTCAGCTGGATGACATTCTGGCCGCCGTGATCGAGGATCAGCGGCAGTTCCAGATCCTCGCCGACCGGGACCGAGTAGCTTTCAGCCTCGCCGCCGTCGATGGCGATCGCGAGCGTGACCCGGCGCCCGGCCTCCGCTGTCGGCATCCGCCCCTGCTCGTCGATCCTGAGCGTCAGGCTCAAGGGCTCGCCGATGATCCCGAAGGCGGGCGCGGTCTTGATCAGGAGCCGTCGGTCCCAGTCGTCGTCGTGTCCGGTCAGGAGGACGTTGAGCGGCGCCGGCATGTCGGGCGCGAGGTCGAGGTCATGGACCTGTCCGTCGCTGATCAGGATCGCCCCGGCGACGCGGGCGCGGGGTTCCTCGGCCAGGGCCTGCGACAGGGCGGTCATCGCCAGCGTGCCGGCATCGTCGGCACCGTCGCCGAGGGTAATCTTGCGCAGTTCTGTGTCGGGCAGCGCGGCCACCTCGGCCTCTACCCGCGCCACCGCAGCAGCGGTCTGTTCGGCCCGGTCGGAGACCTTCTGGCTGGCGCTTTCGTCGACGACGAGAATCACGATGTCCGAAAGCGCGCGCCGGTCCTCGCGTTGCAGCGCCGGCTGGGCGACGGCGGCGATAAGCGCGATCGCGGCAAGCGCGCGAAGCCACCAGCCGGCGAAACCGCGCCAAAGGGCGACGCCGATGAACGCAAGCGCAAGCGCCGCGAGGCCCCAGATCACCGGCCAGGGCAGCAGCGGATCGAAGACCACCTGACCCGTCATTGCCCGAGCCTTTCAAGGAGTGCGGGCACATGAACCTGGTCGGATTTGTAATTGCCGGTCAGCACATGCATGATCAGATTGACGCCGAAGCGGTAGGAAAGCTCGCGCTGGCGTTCTCCGCCAAGGCCACGGCCGACCGGGAACAGCGGCCGGTTCTGGTCGTCCACCGCCCAGGCCGCGGCCCAGTCGTTGCCGCCGATGACGACCGGCGTCACCCCGTCGTTGAGGTTGCGGAACGGCATCCCCTCGGCCAGTTCGGCGTCGGCCGGCGCGGCCTCGACCCAGACGGCGCGGCCGGGATGGCGGCCGGGGAAATCCTGCAAGAGGTAGAAGCTGCGGGTCAGCACGTGATCGTTCGGGATCGGCTCCAGCGGCGGAATATCGAGCGGAGCGGCCAGCGCCTGCAACCGCCGCCCCTCGGGCGAGGCGGCGCCGAAACCGGCAACATCGCTGTCGCGGGTGTCGAAAAGGATCATGCCACCGGTCCTGAGATAGCGGTTGAGCTTCGCGTAGGCGGCCGGCGACGGCGCCGTCTGCCCCGCCGTCACCGGCCAGTAGAGGAAGGTGAAGACCGACAGCTCGTCGGTCTCGAGATTGACCCCCTGCGGTTCGGTCGGCTCGACCGAGGTGCGGGCAAAGAGCACTTCGGAGAGGCCCCAGAGCCCCGCCTCGGCGACCCGGTCGATTTCGGTGTCTCCGGTCAGGACATGGGCGAGGACGACGTTGCCGGCCGCCTTCACGACCTTCTCGCTCAGCGCCTCTTGCGCCCGGAGATCGCCGGGGGCGACGACCGTCAGGAGGGCAAGAAGTGCCACCGCGATCCCTGCGCGCTCGCCGCCGAGCCGCCCCGCAAGCGCCATCGAGGCAATGAGGTCGGCCATCAGGAGCGCCAGAGCCACGCCAAGGATCCAGCCCTTCAGCGGCACCTCGCGCGCGACCGCCAGCCCCTCGACCACCACGCCGGCAGGCCAGTCGGTGGGGGCCAGCACCCGGTCGGGGGCGATGACGTTCACCGCAAGCTGGCGGTCGCCCGAGCTATAGAGGCCCGGCGGGAGGTCGGGACCGATCTGACCCTCGGCCAGCCGTTCGCCCGGCACGCCCGGCAATTCCGTCGCCTCGCCCAGCGCCCCAAACCCGTCGAGCACCTTCTCCGCGACCCAGGTCGTGCCGGCAAGCTCCGCCTCTTCGGGTCGGGCGGCGCGGCTGGTGATCGCCAACCGTTCCAGCATCTGTACGAAAAGGCCCGAAAGCGGCAGGGTGGTCCATTCGGCATTGGCCGAGACATGGAAGAGCACGACCTGCCCGTCGCCGATCTGGCGACGGGTGACAAGCGGCGTGCCGTCGGCCAGCGTCGCGACCGTCGCTTCGGCCAGATCGGGGCCGGGCTGCGCCAGAACCTGCGCCGTGACCGCGACATCCGGGGGCGCCACCAGCCCGGCGAAGGGCGAGGTCTCCGGGAACGGCGCCAGTGCCTTCGGCTCGCCCCAGCTCATCGTGCCGCCGACCGCGCGGCCACCGATCCGGAGCCGCACCGGCAACAGTGGGTCAAGCGTGTCGCGCCCGACGTCCGATGCGGCAAGGTGCGGGCCGGCAAAGCGCACCAGAAGCCCGCCTTCCTCGATCCAGTCGGTGACATCCTCGACCTCAGCCACCTTGGCGATATCGGCGAGGATGATGACATCCGGGCTGGCCAGCAACACATCGCCGATCGTGCCCTCGATGAGGTCGGCGGTCGGCTCCAGTGCCTGCCGCAGGTAATGGTCGGGGGCCAGAAGCTCCAGCCCCTCGCGCCCGGTGCCGCCGGTGACGAGCGCCACCTTGCGCCGCTTCAGCGCGTCGTCGGCAAGCGCCACCGCCCCGGCCGTCGCCTCGCCCGCCACCTCGAACCGGGTGATCCGGTTGCGCAGTTCCGGCGGCAGGTCGAATTCGGCAACCGCCACGCCCTCCCCGGTCGTGAACTCCGCCCCGGCGCGGGCCAATTCCCGCTCGATCCCCGCCGGGTCGAGGCCATGCGCCACCACGTTGGCGCCGCCCGGCCCCTCGGTCCGCGCCCTCAGGACGCGGGCCGAGACCGTGCCGCCCTCGTACCCCGCCGCGCCGAGGGCGACGACGTTGCGGGCACTTTCGACCGCGGTCACCGCACCATGCGCATCGAGCGCCGCAAGCAATGCCGCCCGCCCGTCGCGTGCGATTCCGTCCGACAGCCAGAGCGTGTCGAACGCCCCCTCCGGCAGCGTCGCCGCAAGGGCGTCCATCTCTGCCGCCGATGGCTCCCACGCCGTCGGCTGGATCGAGGGCAACCCGGCCGCGACCGCGTCGGCGGCGGCGAAAACCGGCCCCTCCGCCGGCACGTCGGTCAGCGAAACCATCGCCACCGGCCGCCCTGCGCGCCCCGCCTCCGAGAGGGCCGCTGAAATCCGCGCATTGGTCCGCGTCCAGTCCCGGGCCGAGGCCCAGCTACCGTCGGTGACAATCAGAAGCGGACCCGCCCCTGCCGGCTTTTCCTCGGGGTTGAGGACCGGCCCGGCGAAGCCCGCGATGATCGCCGCGACCGCGAGCATCCGCATAAGGAGAAGCCACCACGGCGTCCGGTCGGCCTGCTGATCCTCGTCCTTGAGACCAAGCAGAAGCGCGACGCCCGGAAACCGCCGGCGGATCGGCGCCGGCGGAATGGCGCGCAAGAGGAACCACAGGACCGGCAGCGCCACGAGGCCCCAGAGGAGCCACGGCACGGTGAAGCCGATGGGGCCGAGGATCAGCATCAGCCGTCCTTCCTCAGCGCGGCATAAAGCCAGAGCAGCGCGCCCTGCGCCGGGTCGCCGGTGTGATGGGTGGTGAAAAGCCAGCCCGCCTGCCGGGCAAGATCCGCCAGCCGGTCCTTCCGTTCGGCCAGCCGCGCCAGATAGCGGTCGCGCAGGTCGCCGGCCTTGCGGGTCTCATGGCTGACGGTGCCGGTCATGCTTTCGAAGATCGTGCGCCCGTCGAAGGGGAAGGCTTCCTCGACCGGGTCGAGCACCTGCATCAGGATGCCGGTGACGCCCTTGTCGGCGGCCAGGCCCAGCGCCCTTTCCACCGCCTCGGGGTCGCCCATGAAATCCGACAGGAACACCGCCCGCGACCCCGGCAGGATCGCGCGGGCCTCTGGCGCGCCGAAATCCGCCTCGCCGGCGGCGCCGGTGAAGGCCTGCGCCAGTCTCAGAAGCTGCACTTCGCCCGAGCGCGGCGGGGCGATCGGATCGGCCAGCCCCACCCGCTCGCCGGCGCGGATCAGGAGAACCGCGAGCGCCAGCGCCAGAAGCCGGGCCCGGTCGGCCTTGGCCTGCCGCTTCGGATCGCCGCTGAATTCCATCGAACGCGCGTCATCGACCCAGAGATGCACCGACTGCGCGGCCTGCCATTCCTTCTCGCGGACGAACTGCGCATCGGCCCGGCCAGAGCGGCGCCAGTCGATGGCCCGCGCCTCGTCGCCGGCATGGGCGGGGCGGTATTGCCAGAACTCGTCGCCCATGCCCGACAGCCGCCGCCCATGCTCGCCCAACTGGACCGTCGCCGCGAGATGCCGCGCGTCGGCCATCAGCGGCGGCAGGGTCGAGGCCAGCGCCTCCGCCTGTCGCCTGAGGCCCGCGGGCCGGGCCGAATGGGGCGCGGTTTCGCTCATGCCGCCTCGGCTCGGGTCACGTCGCGGGCCACGCCGTCGATGATCGAGGCGAGGCTTTCGCCGCGCGCCCGGGCGGCGAAGGACAGCGCCATCCGGTGGCTGAGGACCGGACGCGCCAGCGCCAGCACATCGTCGGCCGAGGGCGCGAGGCGGCCGTTCAGAAGCGCCCGCGCCCTAACCGTCAGCATCAGCGCCTGCGCGGCGCGCGGCCCCGGCCCCCAGCTCACGCTGCCGGTCACGGCGGAGCCGGCCTCCGCCTCGCCCGGCCGGCAGGCGCGGACGAGGTCAAGGATCAGTTCCACCACCTTCTCGCCGACCGGCATCCGCCGCACCGTGGTCTGCGCCGCAACCAGCTCGGCCGCGGTGAAGATCGTCGGCGCCACCTGGGTCTCCACTCCGGTCGTTGCCAGCAAGATGTCCCGCTCGGTCGCGCGGTCGGGGTATTCGACGTCGATCTGCACCAGGAACCGGTCGAGCTGTGCCTCCGGCAGGGGATAGGTACCTTCCTGCTCGATCGGGTTCTGGGTGGCGAGCACGTGGAACGGCTGTGGCAGCGCCCGATGCTGGCCCGCCACCGTCACCTGCCGCTCCTGCATCGCCTGCAAGAGCGCCGACTGGGTGCGGGGGCTGGCGCGGTTGATCTCGTCCGCCATCAGAAGCTGGCAGAAGACCGGCCCTTCGATGAAGCGGAACGACCGTGTGCCGTCCTTCGCCGTCTCCAGCACTTCCGAACCAAGGATATCGGCCGGCATCAGGTCCGGCGTGAACTGCACCCGGCCGGAGGTCAGCCCCATCACCGTGCCGAGCGTATCGACGAGCATGGTCTTGCCCATCCCCGGCAGGCCGACCAGAAGCCCGTGCCCGCCGCAAAGAAGCGCTGCCAGCGACAGCTCGACCACCCGGTCCTGACCGATGAAGCGGCGCCCGACGGCCTGACGCGCCTCGGCGATCTTTTCGCCCAGGGATTCGATATCGGCCAGAAGATCGGCGGGCTCGGCCATGACAAACGCTCCTTCATGCTGTACTTCCCAGCATAAAGGCAGAATTCCGGCGCCGCACCAATGACAAATCCGACGAAGGAACAATTGATCGTGAAACCCTCGGCGGAAAACCTCGCAGCGGCCGCCAGAGCCGCCGGCAGGAAAGGGCCACCGCCGGTCCACCTGTGGAACCCGCCCTTCTGCGGCGACCTCGACATGGAGATCCGCCGCGACGGCACCTGGTTCTATCTCGGCACGCCGATCGGCCGGCACGGGCTCGTCAAGCTCTTTTCCTCGATCATCCGCAAGGACGGCGAGGACTACTTCCTCGTGACCCCGGTGGAAAAGGTCGGGATCCGCGTCGTCGACGCCCCCTTCGTCGCGGTGGACGCAGAGGCATCGGGGACCGGCCGCGACCAGGTGCTGACCTTCACCACCCATGTCGAGGATGTGGTGAGCGCCGGCCCCGACCACCCGATCCGCGTCGCCCGCGACCCCGAGACCGGCGAACCCTCGCCCTACGTCCACGTCCGCGCCAATCTCGAGGCGCTGATCGACCGCAAGACCTTCTACCGGCTGATCGAGCTTGGCAGCCACGAGGACCAGGGCGGAACAAGCTGGTTCGGCCTCTGGTCCGGCGGCGCGTTCTTCCCCGTCATCCCTTCGTCAGAGCTCGGCTGAGATGCCGAGGTTCTGCGCCAACCTCTCCTGGCTCTTCACCGGGCTGCCGTTCATGGAGCGGTTCAAGGCCGCGAAGGAGGCGGGCTTCGACGCGGTCGAGGTGCTTTTCCCCTATGATTGCCCGGCACAGGAGATGCGCGACGAACTGGTCTGGAACGACCTGACTTTCGTCCTGATGAACTGCCCGCCCCCCAACGCCACCGGCGGCCCGCAGGGCTTCGCAGCGATCCCTGGGCTTGAAGACCGCTTCCGCCGCGATTTCGACCGGACCCTGCGCTATGCCCAGGTGCTGAAACCCCGCCATATCCACATCATGGCCGGCGCCGCCGAGGGGGCGAAGGCAGAGGCGTGCTTCACCGAAAACCTGCGCTGGGCCGCCGCCAGGGCGCCGGGCCAGAGCCTGACGATCGAACCGATCAACCGCCACGACATGCCCGGCTACTTCCTCGCCGACTACGACCTTGCTGCGCGCATCCTCGATGCCGTCGCCGCCCCCAACCTCGGGCTCCAGTTCGACGCCTACCACGCCCATCGCATCACCGGCGACGTCGCCGGCACCTGGGCCGCCCACGGCGACCGCGCCCGCCATGTGCAGATCGCCGGTTATCCCGGCCGCAACGAACCGGCGGGCGGCGAGATCGACTACCCCGCCTTCTTCGCCCGCCTCGATGCGGGCGGCTACGCCGGCTGGGTCAGCGCCGAATACGGGCCTGCGGGCGACACCGCCGCCGGCCTCGGCTGGATGCGCTGATCGTCATCTCTCCGAAAATACCTCGAGGTGAATTCGGGCCGAGACCCCCGCAGAGGGGCAGCGCCCCTCAGACCTCTCCGGTCCGGCATCCCGTCCCGGCACAGCCCGAGGACCTGGTTTCCGTCTCGAACGTCGTGTGCGATATGCCGAACTCCTCGACCACGCGCGCCTTGACCCGCCGCACCGCGTCGGTGAAATCGACGCCCTCTTCCAGGACCAGATGCGCCTCGACCGAGGATCGCCGCTCGTCCATCTGCCACAGGTGCAGATGGTGGACATCCGCGACGCCCTCCTCCGCCGCGATCGCGCGGCGCAGGGCGGCCGCCTCCAGTTCCGGCGGCGCGGCGAGCATCAGGATGCGGATCACCGGCCCGATCTCCGACAGGGCGTGCCAGAGGATCCAGCCCGAGATCAGGAGCGTGATCAAGGGATCGGCCAGCCGCCAGTCGAAGGCCCAGATCAGCGCACCGCCGACGATCACCGCGACCGAGGATCCGGCATCGGCGAGGTTATGGAGGAAGGCCGCGCGGATATTCGTGCTCTCCTTCGCCAGCCGCCAGGTCAGAAGCGCCGTCGCGAGGTCGATGACAAGCGCCAGCGCCGCCAGAACGACGACGATCCCGCCCGCGACCTCCGGCGGATCGAGAAGCCGGACCACCGCCTCGTAGCCGAGCCAGACCGAGATCACGATCAGCACCGTGTAGTTGACCAGCGCCGCGACGATCTCGGCCCGACCGTAACCGAAGGACATCCGCGCATCGGCCGGCCGCCGCGCGATCCGCCGCGCAGCTAAGGCGATGACAAGGGCGACGGCATCCGAGAGATTGTGGACCGCGTCGGCGATCAGCGCGACGGACCCGGACAGAAGGCCACCCACGACCTGCGCGACGGTCAGGGCAACGTTGACCAGAACCGCAACCGCCACGTTGCGGTCGCCGGCACCTTCGGGAAGGTGGGCGTGACGATGGGAGTGGCCGTGGTCTCCTTGCCCGTGCGCGTGCCCTTGCCCGTGCGTGTGCCCGTTATCGTGATCGTGATCGTGCGGCATGCGTTGTCTCCTTTCCCCTCCAGATGCGCGCGGCAGGCGGCGGGGTCAAGTCTGCGGCGCCCAGTCCGGCGCCCAGTCCGGCGCCCGGCCGGCCCGGCACCCGCCCCCTTCCTCCGCCGGCGCCGGCACATCCATCGCGCCGCCCCGGATCTGCGCGCCGGTGGCCCGGCACGAGGCTCCTGACGCAAGGCTGTCAGGAGCCTCGTGCGATAAGCCCGTCACCGACAGCAGCAAAGGAGAGACCCCATGCAGACCCAACCCATTGTCGTCTGGAGCGAAATTCCGGTTTCGGATATGCAGTACGCGGTGGCGTTCTACAACGCCGTCTTCGACTGGGCGATGACAATCGACGAAAGCGGACCCAATCCGATGGCGATCCTCGGCAATGCCATGAACACGGTGAGCGGGCACCTCTACCCCGGCAAGCCCGCCGACGGCAACGGCCCGACCGTGCATCTCGCCGTCCCGGGGCGCCTCGAGGACGCGGCGATCCGCTGCCGCAAGGCCGGCGGAACGGTCGTGGGCGAGGTGATCGCCATCCCGCCTGGCCGGTTCGTCTACGCGAAGGACCCCGACGGCAATTCCATCGGGCTCTTCGAACCGGCGGCCGGCTGATGCGCCGCCGATCGACGGCGCGGCCGTGGTCGGCTACCTGATGCGCTCGGGCTACGACCTGCCGCCGCTGATGTTCACCCGCGACGAGGTCACGGCGCTCGTCGCCGGTGCCCGCATGGTGCGCGGCTTCGGCGGTGCAGCGATGGCGCTCGCGGCGGAAGAGGCGCTCAGCAAGATCGCCGCCGTCCTGCCCGACGCGCTGCGCGACAGCCCCGCCGCCGTCACCGTCCACGCGCTTGACGCCGGCGCGCTGACCGCTGCCGACCGGGCGATGATCGACCGGCTCGACCGCGCGGCCTCCGGACACCGCAAGCTGGCGCTTCGCTACCGCGATGCCGACGGGCAGACCACCGAACGCGTGGTCCGGCCGCTGTCGCTCTGGTTCTGGGGCAAGGTCTGGACGCTCATCGCCTGGTGCGAGTTGCGCGACGATTTCCGCATGTTCCGCATCGATCGGATCGCCGGGGCGGAGGATGCCGGCCCCTTCCGTCCTGAACCCGGCAAGAGCCTCCGCACCTTCCTGCAAAGCCACGCCTGCCGGCGCGAGACCTGAGCTTTTTCGTTGTCCCGATGCCCCCCGAGGCCGTCCCCCTCAGTGCGCCTCGGCCCAGTTGGCCCCCTGCCCGGCATCGACCACGAGCGGCACGTCGAGACGGACCGCCGGATCGGCGGCACCTTCCATCACGTCGCGGGCGACGGCGATCAGCCGGTCCACGGCCCCCTCCTCGACCTCGAACAGCAGTTCGTCATGGACCTGCAAGAGCATCGTCGCGGGCAGGCCCGATATCGCCGCCGGCATCCGGATCATCGCCCGCCGGATCACGTCGGCCGCCGCCCCCTGGATCGGCGCGTTGATCGCGGCGCGGCGGGCAAAGCCGGCGTGCGGCCCCTTGGCATTGATCTCGGGCGTGTGGATCTTGCGGCCGAAGAGGGTGCGGACGAAGCCCTTCTCCTTGGCGAAGGCCACCGTCGCGTCCATGTAGTCCTTGATCCCGGGGAAGCGCTCGAAATAGCGGTCGATGAAACCCTGCGCCTCGGCGCGGGGGATGCGCAGGTTCCGCGCAAGGCCGAAGCCGGAAATGCCGTAGATCACCCCGAAATTGATCGCCTTCGCCTGCCGGCGGACCATCGGGTCCATGCCCTCGACCGGCACGCCGAACATTTCGGATGCGGTCAGCGCGTGGATGTCGATGCCCTCGCGGAAGGCTTGCTTCAGCGCGGGAATGTCGGCGACATGGGCGAGGATCCGAAGCTCGATCTGGCTGTAGTCGAGGCTGACAAGCCGCATCCCCGGCCCGGCGACGAATGCCTCCCGGATCCGCCGCCCCTCCTCGGTCCGGACCGGGATGTTCTGCAGGTTCGGATCGGTCGAGGCGAGCCGGCCGGTATTGGCGCCGGCGATGGAATAAGAGGTATGAACCCGTCCGGTCTCGGGATGGACATGGGCCTGGAGCGCGTCGGTATAGGTCGATTTCAGCTTCGAGAGCTGGCGCCAGTCGAGCACCCGCGCCGGCAACTCATGGCCCTCCGCCGCCAGATCCTCTAGAACGTCGGCGCCGGTCGCGTAGGCCCCGGTCTTGCCCTTCTCACCGCCCGGCAGGCTCATCTTGTCGAAGAGGATCTCGCCCAATTGCTTCGGGCTGCCCACGTTGAAGGGCTCGCCCGCCAGCTCCTGGATTTCCGCCTCGAGGGCCGCCATCTTCTGCGCGAAGGCGTTCGACATGCGGGACAGCACGTTCGGATCGACGCGGATGCCGGCCATTTCCATGTCGGCAAGCACCGGCACCAACGGCCGTTCCAGCGTCTCGTAGACCGTCGTCACCTCTGCCCGGTGCAGGGTGGGCTTGAACGCCTGCCAAAGGCGCAGCGTGATATCGGCATCCTCGGCCGCGTATTTCACCGCCTCGTCGACCGGCACCCGGTCGAAGGTGATCTGCGACTTGCCGGAGCCGAGCAGGCTCTTGATCGGGATCGGTTCGTGGCCGAGATAGCGCTCGCTCAGCGCGTCCATGCCGTGATTGTGCAGCCCCGAATACATCGCGTAGGACATCAGCATCGTATCGTCGATGGGGGCGACACGAATGCCGTGGCGGGCAAAGATCTTCCAGTCGTATTTCATGTTCTGGCCGATCTTGAGGATGGCATCGTCCTCCAGCACCGGTTTCAGGAGCGCCAGCGCCTCGTCGCGGCCGATCTGCCCTTCGGAAAGCTCGTTCGACCCGAAAAGATCGCCGCCGCCCTGCCGGTGGCCAAGGGGGATATAGCAGGCCTCGCCGGGGAAGACCGAGAGAGAGATGCCGACGAGGTCGGCGCGCATCTCGTCGAGGCTCGTCGTCTCGGTATCGACGGCGACATAGCCGCGCTCGCGGATCGTGGCGATCCAGCGGTTGAGTGCCACGGCATCGCGGACGCATTCGTATCGGCCGGTGTCGAACGGCACCGCCGCGGCGACCACCGGTGCCTCCTCCTTCGTATCGTGGTTCGCCGGAACCGCCGGAGCGTCGTCGACCGCCGGCGCCTCGACCTTCAGCGCCTCGGCCACGCGCCTGGTGAGCGTGCGGAACTCCATCCGCGTCAGAAAGTCGAGCAGCGGCGCCGCGTCGGGTTCCTTCACTTCCAGCTCGTCCAGCGTCCATTCCACCGGCGTGTGATCGTCGAGCGTGACGAGCCGCTTCGACACCCGGATCAGATCGGCATTCTCGATCAGCGCCGCGCGGCGCTTCGGCTGCGTGATCTCGCCCGCCCGCTCAAGAAGCGTTTCCAGATCGCCGTATTCGTTGATAAGAAGCGCGGCGGTCTTGATGCCGATCCCCGGAGCGCCCGGAACGTTGTCGACCGAATCGCCGGCCAGCGCCTGCACGTCGATCACCCGGTCGGGCTTCACGCCGAACTTCTCCTCGACCTCCTCGACGCCGATGCGCTTCGCCTTCATCGCGTCGAACATCTCCACCCCGCCGCCGACAAGCTGCATCAGGTCCTTGTCCGACGAGATGATCGTGACCTCGCCGCCCGCCTCCCGCGCCTGCCGGGCAAGCGTGGCGATGATGTCGTCGGCCTCGTAATTCTCAAGCTCCAGGCAGGCGACGTTGAAGGCGCGCGTTGCTTCCCGCGTCAGCGGGAACTGCGGGCGCAGATCCTCGGGCAGCTCCGGCCGGTTGGCCTTGTACTTGTCATAGATCGCGTCGCGGAAGGTCTTCGACGAATAGTCGAAGACGCAGGCGATATGGGTAGGGCCGTCCTTGCCCTTGTTGTTGGCAAGCTGCGACCAGAGCATGTTGCAGAACCCCGCCACCGCGCCGATCGGCAGCCCGTCCGACTTGCGCGTCAGGGGTGGCAGCGCGTGATAGGCACGGAAGATATAGGCCGAGCCGTCGATCAGATGCAGATGGCATCCCTTGCTGAACGCCATGACGCGCGCCTCCCACCTTGGACGCGGAAGTATTGTCACGTTCGCGGACGGGGTTCTACCCTTGAGCGCGGACAGTTTGATCGTGACCGGCAATCAACCTTGTGTCCGACGCCCCGCCTTTTCCTCGTCACCGGGCCGACCGGATCGGGCAAGACGACGACGCTCTACACCGCGATCGCGCACCTCAACACCAGGGCGCGGAAGATCGTGACGGTGGAGGACCCGGTCGAATATTCGCTGCCGGGCATCCGAGCCGGGTGCAGGCACATGAGGCGATCGGCCTGACCTTCGCGCGGGTGCTGCGGGGTGTACTGCGCCACGATCCGAACGTGATCCTCGTGGGCGAGATCCGGGATGAGGAGACGGCGGAGATCGCAGCCCGTGCGGCACAGGTCGGGCGCATGGTGCTCTCGACGCTGCACACCAATTCGGCGGAGGGGGCGGTGACGCGGCTCGTCGATCTCGGCGTGCCGGAGTTCGTGATGCGGGAGGTGCTGAGGGGCGTTCTGGCGCAGGATCTGGTGGGGGTCTGGTGCCGGGACTGTGGCGACGATGGCTGCGCTGCCTGTGCTGGGCGGGAGCTTGACGGCGCGCCGGTCGGGCGGAAGTTGAGGGTGGAGTTGAAAGTGGGAGGTTAGGGCTTCCCGTAACCACGACAATTTGCAGCGCTCGCAATTTGAACAGCAAGGAGCCGAATACGTAACAGCCGATCGCTACGAACGGCCGTCGGATTCATGCCAGATTCCAACGCTCGAAATTCGGCAACACCATTTCACATGTGAACTCCATCCAGAATCTTGGTTTCTTTCTACAACACCTTCAGCTACCAAGTCATCTCGACTTCCGTCTTCCGAGAAGTCCTCCGAAAATACAGATACTTGCAGCCCGTCTTTCAAAACAACGACGTTTCCTTCGACGTCCAGCCGCTCATCATCGGCAGATAGTAAAACCAAATCGCGATCAAGCATCTCATTGAAATCAACACGGAGTTTGGGCTTTGGCATTGATCAACGTCCCCTCAGATGTTTCGGCACGGGGTTCGGTTCCGTTGGGTTGAACAACCTTTCCGCCGTTTCTGCTGAAATACCCCCAACAGTCGCGTGATTAGGATTCCCTGCGCTACCGTCCAGAGTTACAGTGCCTCCCGCCGCGCGGACTTTACCGACTGTCGTTACACCAACTTGATTGTTTTGGTTCGGCTGAGCCAATTCATCCAATGTAGCGCCAGGTCGTGCCTGTGTCGATATGCCGTTCAACGTACCGTCTGTGTTGGATGTCACACCGCTTCCGTTTCGAAATTGTTCGGCGGTACATGTGCCTCCGCGACAGACCAGATCGTTGTCGGTAAGACCGACCGTATCCGCGGCTTTTTGTCCAAGTGTCCTCAAAGCCTGCTCCAAACCTGCTGCTCGTTGCGGCACCGCTGGATCAGTGGGGTCTGAATTTGCAACCATGTGGGCTCCGGGGCCCAGTAAACCGGCTTTCGCCGCGCCGAGAACCGTTGCGGCTGCTTTCTCTATGCCGTTCAATTCACCATAAGACTTTCCAAACAGTTCCTTGGCAGCGGCCTCAACGGCGGCATCGTTTTCACCTCGGGCCCAGGCTTCATCGACGCTCTGCCCTTCTTGGCCCCGCGCTGTGTCGTACTCACCGGAATCCAAAGACTTATCCCGGGGATCATCATCGATATCATTCCCGCTTGGATCCTTCCCATTCACGGGATCGTTGAAGCTGTAGCTATACCTGTTGGTCCCCACCCCATGCTGCATCACCTCCCACCAGTCCGGCTGGATAAACATGGCGGAGCGCGCTGACCGGGGTCAGGGGGGTCTCCTCGCCGAAGGGGCGGTAGGCGGTGCGTTCGGTGGCAAGCCCGGCCTCGTTGGTGACGGCGCGGACCGAGCCGAGGCCGTTGGCGTGGAGGGAACATACTTCGCTCCTGGGCCAACGGGGCCTCGGGAACTGCCAGCCGTGCTGCTGGCGGCTCAGTGATCCTCGTGCGCGTGGTCGCGGTCGATCACGTATTTCTTGTCGCAATAGCCGCATTCGACGAAGCCGGTGGCGTGAGGGATCGTCAGCCAGACGCGCGGATGGCCCAGGGCGCCCTCGCCTCCGTCGCAGGCCACTTTCCAGGTGGTCACAACCTCGGTCTCGGGGGCGGGAATGGGCATCTTCGGAACTCCGTGTGATCAGGTCGCCGCATGATAGCGATTGCGCCGGTGCCGGCAAGCGGCCTCAGCCCATCTTCGCCAGCATCCGCCCCAGTACCCGGCCGCCGAGGATGTGGAGGTGGTAATGCGGCACCTCCTGCACCCCGTCCGTGCCGGCATTGGAGATCGTCCGGTATCCCGCGCCGCCATTACCGGGGCCGACCCCGGTGATCCGGCAGACCTCGCCCGCCACGCGGGTGAAATCGGCGAGTTCCTCGGCCGTCGCCTCGGATGCGAAATGGTCGAAGTTGACGTATCTGCCCTTCGGGATCACCAGCACATGCACCGGCGCCTGCGGGCCGATATCGTGGAAGGCGAGCGTATGCTCGGTCTCCAGCACGGTCTTGTTCGGGATCTCGCCGCGCAGGATGCGGGCGAAGATGTTGGTGTCGTCATATGCGTAAGCCATGCGTCCCTCAGTCGGCGAAAAGATGATCCATTGCCGCGATCTCACGCGCGGCGGTTTCCGGGATAGACAGAAACGCCGCCAATGACACGGCATTTTCCTCGGGCCGCGCGCCCTGGCGGATGCGGTGGAGGGCCTTGAGACCGGCGTCGCGGATCCGGTCACTTTCGTAGCGCAGATCGTAGCGGATCGTCGGCAGCAGCCGGTCGAGCGTCTCTTGCGCCGTGTGGTTCCCGGCCAGCCCGGTGCGCTTGGCATGGCCGGCGAGGTAGTCGTCGGTGAAATCGCACTCGATCTCGAGAAACCGGGTCGTGGCGCGGTCGGAGGTGAAATCGCGCATCAGGTCCACGTCGGCAGGGTCCATGCAGACGATTATCCGGTCGGTCTTGTGGTAATCGAACAGCATCCGCATCAGCGCCCGGCGGTGGCGGGCGCGCTTTTCCAGCGTCGACTGGATGCCGCCAAGATCGGGAAGCGGCGTCGCTTCCTCGCTGAAGAGATAGTCGATGGCGGGGATCTGCAGGACCTGCCGTGCCCGCTCCACCAGCCGCTTCGCGACATGCCACTTCTTGCACACGACGATCATCAGTTCGCGGTCACGACCAAGGCTCGCCTCGGTTTCCCAGAACCGGGGGGCAAACCGGCGGCCCTCGCGCCCCCGGCCGGTGAGAAACCGGTAAAGGCTCCGCCCCTCGTTCGAGATCTGGAAGCGAACCCCTTGCGCGGCATAAAGATCGCCGAGCCGCCGCTTCAGCTCGCGCGCCTCGGGGCTGATCTTGCGGGCAAAGAGGAAATCCTGGCTCAGCAGCAGGTCGTAGTGATCGTTGTAGAAGGTCACCGGCATCCCGTAGTCGGAAAACATCAGGAAGGTGAGGGTGCGGGCGCGAATCTCCCGCTCGGGCACGATATGGCGCACCACGGTCTGAAAGAAGGTCTCGTCCGGGATCCAGGTCGTGCGGAAGAACCGCATCACATCCCGGCGCTTGCGGGTGAAGTCGAGTACCCACTCGATCGTGCGCCGGCGCAGGCACCACCACTGGCTGCCGATCATGATCTGGAGGTCGGGCGGAATCGTGCGCGTCCAGCCCATGCGCTTCTGGAGGTTGTAGAAGCCATAGAACAGCCGCTTCCGGGTGCGTTCATTGAACGGATGGCGATAGATCAGCCGGTCTTCCTTCATCCCGGTCTTGATCCAGTCGGAGTCGAAGAAATCGAAGCTCTCGATGTAATCCACGTCGTCGGCATCAAGGAAATCATGAGCATATTCGGCCGATTTGATCGCCATGCAGTCGCCCGAGAGCATGTAGAAATGGGTGGCGTCCGGGAAGGCGTCGACCGCCGCCTCGACCGCGATCAGGGTCGCCTCGATAAGGCTCCATTCGCCCCAGCCGCACCGGATCCGCCTGCGGCAGAAGGTGACATTGGCATTCCCGTCAAGGGCCGCGCGGATCCGCTGATAATCCTCGCGCCGCGCGCGGGCGTCGAAATGGATCGCCATGCAGTCGCCGGCCGCCGTCAGGCGTTCCGCCTGACGGATGATCCCCTCGGGATCCTTGTGGCACAGCAATATGAAGGCGATCTTTGCCATTTTGGAAACCTGTTAACCCACTGACTGTGGATTGTTTAGCTAATTAGCGTTATCAGACGTTGAAAAAACAGAGTTTCTTTGCTCTTTCCGCCGTATTTCCAGGCTAGCCTGTGGTCTCCCTCCGAGATCGTCTTTGAAGGAACGTAATATGGGGTTTCCCGGAACCTGGATGACGGAAAGCGAAAGCGTGGTTTACCGCGTGGTGCCGAAATGCGCCTGCTCCACGATCGGCCAGATCATGTACTACTCCGATCACGGGCGGTTTTTCGACGGCGACATCCACGATTCTACCGAAGGCCTGCACAAGTGGAGCCAGGAGGCGAGCCAGCCGCTGATCGAGGCCAACGTGAAGGGCCACAGGAGCTATGCCTTCACCTGCGTGCGCAATCCCTATACCCGCATCCTGTCCTCGTTCTTCGACAAGATCTGCGGCATCCAGAGGAACGGCAAGCGCTACCGCGGCAACCTGGTGCCGACGCTGATCCAGAAATACGGGGTCGAGGTCGGTTCGCCCGAGGATGACTTCCAGTTCGACCAGATCAAATCGTTCCGCCGCTTCCTGCTCTTCGCGCGCGATACGATCCGCTGGCGCCGGCCGATGGAGCCCGACATTCACTGGTCGGCCATGTCGGGCCATATATCGACCTTCATCGTCAATGGCGGGCACTACGACCACATTTTCTTTACCGAGAAATTCAACGACGGGATGCAGACGGTCCTCGACAACATCAAGACCAAGAAGAAGGTCAATCTGGCGAAGATCCCGAAGTTCAACGAAAGCGAAGGCCACGGGCCGAAGCGCGCGCATCCGGTCGAGGCGTATTTCGACGATCTGTCGATGCACCTCGTCTACGAGATCTACAAGCGCGACTTCCAGCTCTTCAAATACGATTTCGAAAATCCCGCGAACAAGATGCCGCTGGGCGAGGTCGATCTGGACGAGGTTCACGCCAAGCTTGGCCAGTGAGGGGCCGGGACGCGCCCGGCCCGCTCGTCCGCATATCAGGAAATGGCAGCGTCCGGCGCCTGGGCGAGGCCCTGCCCCCGGTCCGTGGCATCGACACCCGGCGCGAAACCTTCGCGCCGCGCGCTCGCCAGAAGCCGCGCCTCGACCACCCGGTTGGTCAGCGGAATGTTGGCGGCCCCCAGCGCCTGCCACCAGAGCGCGGCGACACCCGCGACATGCGGGCAGGCCATCGAGGTGCCGTTGAGCGTCCGCAAACCACCCCCGGCCTTTGCCGAGACGATGCCGACACCGGGCGCCGACAGCACCGGATTGGTGTTAGAGAACGGCGCCACCGTCAACCCGCCCGCGCCCTCGGCCAGCGCGCCGACCGAGATCACGCCCTCCGCGGCGGCGGGAACCGAGGCGCTGACCTCGAAATCCGGGTCGATCTGGCGCTCGCTCTCGTTGCCGCTCGCCGCGACGACGACGGTGCCGCCGTTGAACTCCGCCATCGCCCGCATCAGCCCCATCAGCCGGTCGAAGACCCTGAGGTTCATCCGGTAGGCCTCGAGCGCGATCGAGGTCGCGAGCTTCACCGGCAACTGGTTCTGCTGCACCAATAGCTCGGCAAAGCCCGGAAAGTCGAAGCCGAGCGACATCGAGATCACCTTGGCATTGCGGCTCGACGCCCATTTCAGCGCGTCGAAAAGCATCTCCGAACTGCCGGACCCGTTGTCGCCCAGGACCTTGCCGATCAGCGCCTCGGTCACGCCGGGCGCCACGCCGATCCGCGTGCCGTCGACCGCGCGGCCGAAGATCGTGCCGGCGCAATGGGTGCCGTGGCCGTTTCCGTCCTGGTTGCCGCTGCCGGAGAAGTCCTGCTGGGTCAGGGTGACGCCCTGAAAGGCCGGGTGGGCCGCGTCGATCCCGGTATCGAGGACCGCGACCCGCACGCCCGCGCCGTCGAACGGGGACGCCACCGCCCCGACCCGGGTCACGCCCCAGGTCGGTGCGCCGGTCGCGGCAGGTGCCGCAACATCGAAGGGCGCGATCAGCCGGGTCGGCATGGCGCGGGCGATTTCCAGAACCTCCGGGTCGCGCGCCGCGCCACGCGCCTCGGCCGAGGTCATCTCGGCCGTCTCGATCCGGGGGTCTGGCGGAATTTCGATCCGGTTGGTCGCGGTAGCAAGCGGGCCGGGAAAGACCATCTCGGGACGCATGCCCCTGCTGGCATCCCTGAGGATGACATATCTGTCCATATCTCTCTCCAATCACATTGTCTGAAACGGTGTCGGCTGCGGGCCGGAATACATGGCCGCGCATGCGCCAATCTACCATACGTTGCGCGAGTCGGGCAAACGCACGCAGCCGCCCGGCAGCCCCCTCGCTGGCGGGACCGGGATCGGGTCGGGAATGTCAGGCGCCTGCCGGAAACCGCGCCGCCAAGGCTGGCTCAGATCAGGCCGTGGGCTCGGAACATCGCCTTCACATCGACCTCGGGCCGGGCGCCGAAATGGCTGATGACCTCGGCCGCCGCGATGCAGCCCATCCGGCCTGCGGTCTTCAGTGGCTGCCCGGTGGCGAGCCCGTAGAGGAAGCCCGCCGCGAACTGGTCGCCGGCCCCGGTCGCATCGACCGGCACGACGCGGTGCACCGGCACTTCCACCCGCTCCTCGCCGCGAATGACGATGACGTCGGCGCCGGACCGGGTGCAGACCACGACCGGGCATTCGGCCCGCGCCTGGGCCAGCGCCGCCTCCAGATCCTCGGTCTGGTAGAGCGCTTCCCATTCGTGCTGGTTGCCGATCACGTAGTCCATCTCGTCCTTCACCAGCCGGCGGAAGTCGGCGCGGTGGCGATCGACGCAGAACGGGTCGGACAGCGCGATCCCCGCCTTGCCGCCGCCGCGATGGCAGGCCCGCGCCGCTTTCAGGAACGCCTCCTTGCCCTTATCCTTGTCGAAGAGATAGCCTTCGAGGAAGAGGTATTCGGTTTCGCCCGCCACCTCGTCGGCGACATCCTCGGGGCCAAGCTCGGCGGAGATCCCGAGATAGGTGTTCATCGACCGCTCGCCATCCGGCGTCACGAAGATCATCGAACGCGAGGTCGGCAGATCCGCCCCGGCGACCGGCGCATTGGGAAAGTCCGTACCCTCGGCGGTCAGCGATTTCTGGAAGAACCGGCCCAGCGCGTCGTCGCGCACCCGTCCGATGAACGCGGCCTTCAGGCCCAGATTGCCGAGACCGGCAATCGTGTTGCCGACCGATCCGCCCGGCGCCTGGGTCCGTTCCTTCATCGCGCCATAAAGCATCTCGCCGCGCTCGCGCTCGACAAGCTGCATGATCCCCTTCTGGATCCCCATGAGGTCGAGCGCGCTTTCGTCGGTCTGGGCCAGAACATCGACGATCGCGTTGCCGATGCCGACCACCTGATAGCGATTGGTCACAGGGTCTTCTCCTCGTAAGGGCACAGGTCCCGGATGTGGCAGGCGCCGCATTTCGGCTTTCGGGCGACGCAGATGTAACGGCCGTGCAGGATCAGCCAGTGATGCGCGTGCTGCTGGAAGCCCACCGGGACGTTGTCCTCGATGGCGCGTTCGACCGCCTCGACCGTCTTTCCGGCGGCGATACCGGTGCGGTTGCCGACGCGGAAGATATGGGTGTCGACCGCCTGCGCCGGAAAGTGGAACCACATGTTGAGAACCACGTTCGCGGTCTTGCGCCCCACCCCCGGCAGCGTCATCAGCGCGGCGCGCGACGACGGCACCTCGCCGCCATAGGCGTCGACGAGGATGCGGCTGAGCTTGATCACGTTCTTGGCCTTCTGGCGGAACAAGCCGATGGTCTGGATATGGGCGATCAGCCCCTCTTCGCCGAGCGCCAGCATCTTCTGAGGCGTATCAACCGCTGCGAAAAGCGCCCGCGTCGCCTTGTTCACGCCGGCATCGGTCGCCTGCGCCGAAAGCGCGACCGCGACAAGGAGCGTGAAGGCGTTGACATGCTCTAGTTCCCCCTTCGGCTCGGCCTCGGCCTCGCGGAAGCGGCGGAAGATTTCGGTGATTGTCGCATAGTCGAGCTGTCTGGCCATGGGTCCGGCATATGCCCGGAGCGGCCGGCGCGGGCAAGGGCCGGGGCGGTGTGCCAGACGGTTTTTGCTGCCGCGATGCCCGTTAACCGCAATTTTTACCTTGGCTGCGATGGTTTGGGCAATGAAACCGGCAGACATCGGCGGCATGGGGTTGAACAGGGACAAAAACGGACGCGACTGGCTGGTCGCCGCGGCGGCAGCGCCGGTGGTGCGATCCCGCGCCCGCAAGCCTGCGCTGGTCCGTTACGGCCTCGCGCCGGCCAGCCTCATCGCCACCCGCTCCGGTCCGGTGCCGCTCGAATGGCTGCGGCCCGGCGACGGCATCCTGACCCGCGACCACGGATACCGGCCGCTTCTCTGGATCGGGCAGGGCAAGCGCGTCGCCGGCGCCGGCCCGCAAAGCGTCGTCGCGATCGAGGCCGGCCACTTCGGACCCGGCCAGCCCGACCAATGCCTGCGGCTTGCGCCCGGCCACGGCCTCCTTCTTGGTGACCCGGCGTTCCTCGCGTCGCACGGCACGGCTGAGGTTCTGGCCCCGGCCGCGGCGCTGAGTCGCTCGGCGCCGTCGCGGCCGCTCGGCGGGCTTTTCCACGTCGTCCTCGGCGGGCACGAACTGGTGCTCGCCAATGGCATCTGGGTCGAAAGCCTGCCGGCGGAGGCGGCCTTCCGCCTCTTCCCGCGCCGGGCGGTGGCGCTCTGCGAGGATATCCTGGACGACTTCGCCCATCCCCTGCGCCCGCGGATCGGCGCGGGAGAGCTTGAACCGGCGCGGCCGGCTCGCCGGATCAGACATGGGCACGAACGCCGGGCCGGGCCCCGCGCCGCCTGACCGACTATGCGCAGAATCCGGGTCGCACACTCCCCCGCCCTGCCCTAGATTTGACCGCAAGGAGACTTGCCATGCTGTCAGAACCGATTGCCGACGACCGTTACCATTACGGGGTCATCGCCCGCGCCCTCCGCCTGATCGACGACGCCGGCGGCACCCCGCTTTCGCTCGACGACATTGCCGGGCGGCTGAAGATGAGCCCGGCGCATTTCCAGCGCGTGTTCTCGCGCTGGGTCGGCGTCAGCCCCAAGCGCTACCAGCAATACCTGACGCTCGACCTCGCCAAGCGGCTTCTGGCCGAGCGCCACACCCTGCTCGACACCGCCGACGCGACCGGACTCTCGGGGTCCGGCCGGCTGCACGACCTCTTCGTGCGCTGGGAAGCGATGAGTCCCGGCGAATATGCCCGCGGCGGCGAGGGGCTGACGATCTACTGGGGCTGGAGCGAGAGCCCGTTCGGGCCGGCCCTCGTCATGGGATCGGAGCGCGGCATCTGCGGCATCGCGTTCGCCGGCGAAACGGCGCCCGAAGCGGCGATGGCCGACCTTGTCGGCCGCTGGCCGAAGGCCCGCTTCGTCGAGGACCCGATGATGCTCAGGCCCTGGGCACTCTCGGCCTTCGGGGCATCGGGCGATCCGGCGCCGATCTTCATGATCGGCGCGCCGTTCCAGATCAAGGTCTGGGAGGCGCTGCTCAGCGTCCCCTCTGGCACGGTCACGACCTATTCCGACATCGCCGCCCATATCGGCAACCCGCAGGCGGTGCGCGCGGTCGGAACGGCGGTCGGGCGCAACCCGGTCAGCTGGCTCATCCCCTGCCACCGGGCGATCCGCAAGACCGGCGGTCTGGGCGGCTACCACTGGGGCCTGCCGGTCAAGCGGGCGATGCTCGCCTGGGAAGCAGCGCGGGCCGAGGCGGAAGATTCGCCCCGCGCGAAGCTCGCCGAAAAGTGATGGGCGGATTGCCGCCGGAACCGGTTTTGGACGCGGGCGTTATTGCCTAACAGCGGATAAACTTGGACGTAACGCCCAAGCATACCAAACCGGAGCAGCATAAATGCGCATCACGACCCTACTCATCGGCAGTTCGGCCACCGCCCTCTTCCTTGCGGCCTGTACGCCCGTGGACCAGTATTCCGCCGACCCCAACCAGCGCACCAAGGAAGGCGCGCTGACCGGGGCCGGCATCGGCGCGCTGGCGGGCATCCTCACCGGCGACGGCGGCAAGGACAAGCTTGACCGCGCCGTGGTCGGCGCCGCCATCGGCGGGCTTGCCGGTGGCGTCGTCGGCTCCAACCTCGACCGCCAGGCACGCGAGCTTCAGGCCGAGATTCAGGACAGCCGCGTCCGGATCATCAACGAGGGCAACCAGCTCCGCGTGGTGATGCCCGAGGGCATCCTCTTTGCCACCGACAGCGCCGCGGTCCAGCCCTCGATCCAGAACGACCTCTTCGCAGTCGCCGACAACCTCAACCGCTACCCGAGCACCCGGGTCGAGGTGATCGGCCACACCGACAACACCGGCTCGGCCGCCTACAACCAGGACCTGTCGCAGCGCCGGGCCGCTGCCGTGGGCGCCGTGCTTCGCGATGCCGGCGTCTCGGGCGGCCGGATCGTCACCTACGGCCGGGGCGAGGACGTGCCTGTCGCTTCGAACCTCACACCCGAAGGCCGCGCGCAGAACCGCCGGGTGGAGATCCTGATCATCCCGACCGGCTGATTTCGCCGTCACACGCTATGAAGGCCGGGCCCTCGTGTCCGGCCTTTTGCATTGCCAATGCCCCCCGGTGGTCATACATCTTGACCAATCCCGGGGGTCCCATGCCGTTCCAGAAAGTCGAGCCGGAAAAGCTCTCCCACACGGTGGTGCGCCAGATCGAGCGCCTGATCCTGCAAGGCATCCTGCGCCCCGGCGAACGTCTGCCGTCAGAGCGCGAGCTGGCCGAACGGCTCGGCGTCTCGCGCCCGTCGTTGCGCGAAGCGGTCGCGGAACTTCAGGCGGCGGGTCTCCTGACCACCCGCGCCGGCGCGGGCATCTACGTCGCCGAGGTGCTGGGCTCGGCCTTCTCGCCGGCGCTGATCCGGCTTTTCGCCAGCCATGACGAGGCGGTCTTCGATTACCTCTCGTTCCGGCGCGACCTTGAGGCGCTGGCGGCCGAGCGCGCCGCGCGGCTCGGCTCCGACACCGATATCGAGGTCGTCGACACGATCTTCCGCAAGATGGAGGCCGCGCATCTGAAGCGCGATCCGGCCGACGAGGCGCGGCTTGATGCCGAGTTTCACATGGCGATCATCGAAGCCAGCCACAACGTCGTGATGCTGCACATGATGCGCTCGATGTTCGACCTGCTCAGGCAGGGGGTCTTCTACAACCGCCAGGTCATGTTCAAGCAGCGCATGACGCGGGGCGCGCTTCTCGACCAGCACAGGGCGATGCGCGACGCGCTGGTCGCGCGCGATCCGGCCGGCGCCCGCGCGGCGGTGGAGCAGCATCTGAACTACGTCGAACAGGCGCTCGCCGACGACCGCAAGGCCGCGCGCAACGAGGCGGTCGCGCGGCTCAGGATCGCGCAGGAAGCCGAGCGCGGCTGACAGATTCCGGCGACACGACGCTCCGTAAGCACGAAGCTCCTTAAGTCCAAAACGAAAAACCCGGCCGCGAGGACCGGGTTTTTCATTTTCGTAGGTGTCAGAGGTCAGTGCAGCTTGGCCTCGACCTCGCCGATGGCGCTCTCGATCAGGCCGTTCTTCTCGGCCGCCGTCATCCGGCTCTTGATCAGGTCGCCCGCCGCCGCCACGGCGACGTTCACGGCGCTGTCGCGCACCTCACGCACCGCCGCCGCCTCGGCCGAGGCGATCTGGTCCTCCGCCGCGGCAAGCCGCCGGGCGATGGAGGCCTTGAGGTCGGCCTTGGCCTGCTCGGCCGCAGCCATCGCCTCGCGCTTCGCGGTCTCGACGATGCGGTCGGCCTGGTCCTGCACGTCCTTCTGCTTGCGCTCGTAGGAGGCGAGGATGGTCCGCGCCTCGTCATGCAGCGCCCGCGCCTCGTCGAGGTCGGCCTTGATCCCGGCGGCGCGCTTGTCGAGAAGCCCGCCGATCAGCGCCGGCACCTTGAAGTAGATCAAGACGCCGACGAAGATCAGGAACGCGATCGTCACGACGAAATCGGTATTGCGGAGCGAGAAGAACGGCCCCGTTGCGGCCAGCGCCGGGCTTGCCGTCAGGCTCAGGAGTATCGCGAGTTTCTTCATCCCCTCACCCCTTCAACCTGGCGGTCACGGCCGCAGCGACGGTTTTCGCGTCCGCGCTGCCGCCAAGCGCCGCGACCAGCGCCTCGGCGGTATCCCTGGCGACCTCTGCCACGTTCTTGGCGGCACCGGCCCGGACCTCCTCGATCCGCTTGGCGCTTTCGGCGGCCTTCGCGGCGATCTCGGCATCCGCCTTGGCGGTCGCCTTGTCGAGGTCCTTCTGGATCTCGGCCCGCGCCTCGGCGACGATCTTGTTCGCCTCGGCCCGTGCGTCGATCAGCGCCTGATTGTAGGCCTTCTCGGCCTCCTCGGCCCTGAGCTTCAGCTCCTCGGCCGCGGCGATGTCGTTGGTGATCGTGCCCTGCCGGTCGGCGATGATGCCGCCGATCCGCGGCAGCGCGATCCGCGACAGGATCAGGTAGATCACGATCAGCGCGACCACGAGCCAGAAGATCTGGTTCGGGAAGGTCGCGAAATCAAGCTGGGGCATGCCGACGGATTCGGCAGCGTACCCGGCCGCCTCGGCTGCGTGGCCGGCGGCTTCGGTCGCCGTTTCGGCAACCTCTTGCGTTGTGTTTGCCATCTCGGCCCCCTCGAAACCCGGATTACATCCCGGACGGGCGCGAAAGCCCCCGTCCGGCCGTAAGGATGGTTCTCAAAGGCTCAGACGGCGAACATCAGCAGAAGTGCGACGAGGAACGAGAAGATCCCCAGCGCTTCGGCGAAGGCGATGCCGATGAAGAGCGTCGCGGTCTGGCCGGCAGCCGCCGACGGATTGCGGAGCGCGCCCGCGAGGAAGTTGCCGGCAACGTTGCCCACACCGACCGCCGCGCCACCCATGCCCATGCATGCGAGGCCCGCGCCGATGTAAGCACCCATTTGTACGATATCGCCTTCCATATTCGTCACTCCTTACGGTTGGAATTGGCTTGAATTGAGACCCTGACCTCAGTGGTGCGGATGCAGCGCATCCTTGAGATAGACGCAGGTCAGGATGGTGAAGACATAGGCCTGGATGAAGGCCACGAGAATTTCGAGCCCGAACATCGCCGTGATCGCGAGGATCGAGAGCGGCGTGACGGCCAGGCCGACGCCCGAGATGAGCACCAGGGGCGCGAAGGCCGCGAAGACCTTGATCACCGCGTGGCCGGCCATCATGTTGCCGGCAAGTCGGATCGAGTGGCTGACCGGCCGCACGAAGTAGGAAATCACCTCGATCAGCGCCAGCACCGGGCGCAACGCCAAGGGCGCCGACGAGACCCAGAAAAGGCCTAGGAACCCGGCGCCGTTCTTGACGAAGCCGACGATGGTCACGGTCAGGAAGACCGCGATGGCAAGGATCGCGGTGACCGCGATATGGCTCGTCGGGGTGAAGGCCTTGGGCAAGATCCCGAGGAAGTTCGAGAAGACAATGAAGCAGAAGACGGTGAAGATGTAGGGGAAGAACTTCAGCGCATCCTTGCCGGCGACGTCCTCGACCATCTTGTGGATGAAGCCATAGGCCATCTCGGCGATCGACTGGATGCGGCTCGGGACGATCGCCCGGCCGCGGGTGCCAAGCACGAAGAGCGCGATCACGGCCAGAACCGTCACCGCCATCCACAGGGTCGCGTTCGTGGGCGTGTACCAGGCCACGTGGTCGCCGCCGAACAGCGGTTTCACGATGAACTGATCCATTGGATGGAACGCCAGGCCTTCGCTACGCTCTTCCGTCGCCACGTCTATTCCCCTTCGTCTCCGGCGGAGTGCTCCGCCACGTTGGTGTTCTGGATTTCCTGCGCGGTGCGAAGCATTGTCTTCACCCCGGCCGCGAAGCCCAAGAGCATGAACAGCACCAGGAAGACGGGCATGGTCCCGAGGAACCAGTCGATCCCGTATCCGATGCCGAAGCCGATCCCCAGTCCGGACACCAGCTCGATCACCATTCGCCAGCCCTGGCTGGCAGCCGAGTAATGCTCATCCGCACGCGGCTTCGGAGCTTGGGCCTTCTTCGCTGCGGCGAGCTTGTCCTCCAGCGCCTTCAGGCGATCGGGATCGGGCTCACCGGACATCGAAAAACGCCCCCTCGACAGTCGCGCGATAGCTACGGCGGGACGGCGGGCGAGTCAATGCTTGTTATTTCTGAAATCTACCGATCGAGCATTGGTGCGGAGACCCGCAGCGGAGGAGTTTTTGCGGGCGCCGGCATATTCAACTTCCCGGTTGACAATCAGCAGGGGCTCAGGGCCCGAGCCCCGGATAGCGCATATCTCCGAGCACCGGCCCGGGCGGGACTGAATGGCACCGCTTCCCCCGGCCCCACGGTCCCGCTAGACTTCCGCCCCATGAGCCTCGATGCGATCTTCGCCGCCCTCTCCGACCCGACGCGCCGGGCGATCCTGACCATGCTTCTCGAAGACGACATGGCGGTGACCGACGTGGCCGAGCCGTTCGAGATGTCGCTCGCCGCGATCTCGAAGCATCTCGCCGTGCTTGCCGAGGCCGGCCTCATCAGCCAGGAAAAGCGCGGGCGGGTGAAGTGGTGCAAGCTCGAACCCGACGCAATGCGCGCCGCGACCGTCTGGATCCAGGGCTTCGGCCAGTTCGATCCGCTCGACTTCGACGCTTTCGAACGCTTCCTCGCGGCGGAGTTCCCCAGCCCGTCCTGAACCGGCGGAGCGCGCGTTCCGCGCGCAAGTTTTCGTCTCACCCTTTCCGCATTCGCGAAAAGGGCTCGGGTCCGCTCCGCGGGGGGAGGTATTTCGGAACAGAAGAAATCCCCCACTTTCTTCTGTTTGAAAATACCTCCGCCGGAGGCAACCCGCACGCAGTGCCAGAAGGCTTGCGCGCGGAACGCGCGCACAATCGGATCGGACCGCCTCAGTCGAGCGTCCGGCGGAAGCGCAGGAGCGCCAGCGCCGCATAGCCCGCGACGAAGAGCGCGAGGGCCGCCATCGGCTGGGCGATGCCCGCATAGTCGGCACCCTTCAACATCACCGCGCGGATCAGCCGCAGGAAATGCGTAAGCGGGAAGATCTCGCCCAGGGTCTGCGCCCAGCCGGGCATGCCGCGATAGGGGAACATGAAGCCCGAGAGCAGGAGCGACGGCAGGAAGAAGAAGAAGGTGAGCTGCATCGCCTGCATCTGCGTCCGGGCGGCGGTGGAGATCAGGTAGCCGAGGATGACGAGCGAGGCGACGAAGACGAAGACCCCGGCGAGAAGAAGCGGCAGCGCGCCGACGAAGGGGACGCTGAAGATGAGCTTCGCCGCTACGAGGACGACCACCACCTGCACGGCGCCGACCCCGAGATAAGGCAGGACCTTGCCGAGCATGATCTCGAGCGGTGTCGCCGGCATGGAGAGCAGGTTTTCCATCGTGCCCCGCTCGATCTCGCGTGTGAGCGCCATCGAGGTCATCATCACCATGGTCATCTGCAGGATGACGCCGAGAAGGCCAGGTACGATGTTGTACTGGGTGATGCCTTCGGGGTTGTAGCGCTTGTGGACCGTGACCTGAAGCTGCGACGCCGCGCTGTCGGCCGCCTGCGCTTCCGCCCCGCGTTCGCGCAGGAGCGCCTCGGCCGCGACGGTTCCGAGCGTCGAGATGGCGCCTGAGGCGACCGAGGGGTCGGTCGCGTCGGTCTCGATCAGGATCTGCGGATGGTCGTCGCGTTCGACCCGCCGGCCGAAATCCGACGGCACCGTGACGACGAAGGACACGTCCCCCCGCGTGATCAGCCGTTCGGCCTCGGCGGCGGAGGCGGCGGGGTGGGTGAAGCGGTAGTATCCCGTCAGTTCCAGCGCCGAGACGATGGCGCGGGTGTAGCGGTCCTGGGTCGGCGCTACCAGCGCCGCCGGCAGCCCTTTCGGGTCGGAGTTGATCGCGAAGCCGAAGAGCACCAGCTGAATGAGAGGAATTCCGAGCATCATCGCGAAGGTGATCCGGTCGCGGCGCATCTGGATCACCTCTTTACGCAGAAGCGCCAGAAGCCGGCGGAGCGAGAAGAAGTGGCTCATGCCATGTTGTCCTTCGCCTGGCCCATCAACTGGATGAACACATCCTCGAGGCTGGTCTCGGCCTCGGTTATCCGGCAGCCGGTTTCTTCCGCGGCGCGGGCGGCGGAGGCGCGCAGGGCCGCCGCGTCGGTGCCAACGACATGGAGCGTCGCGCCGAAGGGGGCCACCTGATCGACGCCGGGGGCGCCTTTCAGGCGCTCGGCCGCCTTCAGGGTCCCGGCCCCTTCGAGAACGACCGTGGTCAGGCCGGCATTCTTCACCACCTCGGCCACCGTGCCCTTGGCGACCAGCCGGCCGAAGGAGACGTAGTTGATCCGGTGGCAGCGCTCGGCCTCGTCCATGTAGTGGGTGGAGACGAGGACCGTCAGCCCGTTCGCCGCAAGCCCGTGGATCTCGTCCCAGAAGTCGCGCCGCGCCTTCGGGTCGACGCCGGCGGTCGGTTCGTCGAGCAGGAGGAGCTTCGGCCGGTGCATGATGCAGGCGGCAAGCGCCAGACGCTGCTTCCAGCCGCCCGAGAGCGATCCGGCAAGCTGGCTGCGCCGCGCGGTCAGGCCAAGGTCGGCTAGCGTGTCGGCGACGAAGCGGCGGGCCGGGCTGAGGCCGTAGAGGCCGGCGACGAAATTCAGGTTCTCCTCGATCGTCAGGTCTTCGTAGAAGGAGAAGCGCTGGGTCATGTAGCCAACCTCGCGCTTGATCGCGCGGCCTTCGGTCAGGATGTCACGGCCGAGCACCCGCCCGGTGCCGGCATCGGGGGTCAGGAGCCCGCACATCAGGCGGATCGTCGTCGTCTTGCCCGAGCCGTTCGGGCCAAGGAAGCCTGCGATCTCGCCGCGCTCGACGCTCAGCGAGACATCGTCGACCACCGCCCGCCCGCCGTAGCGCTTGACGAGGCCGTGGACCGAGATCGCCGGCTCGCCGGTCATTCGACGGCTCCCGGCAGGCGGACATCGACGATCTGGCCGGGTTTCAGGCCGGGCGCGTCTTCGGGCCGCGCCTCGATCAGGTAGACGAGGGTCTGGCGATTTTCGAGCGAGTAAATCACCGGCGGGGTGAATTCCGGCGCGTCGGCGACATAGGTGACAGTGGCGGTCAGGCCGGCGGCACAACCGTCGCAGTTCACGGCGAGTTCGGCGCCCGGGGCGATGGCCGAGATCGCGGTTTCGGGGACGTAGAGGCGGAGCTTGACCGCCCCGTCCGGCAGCATCGACACGACTGGCGCGGAGGGGCCGGCAAGCTCTCCTTCCGTCCGGATCACGTCGAAGACGGTGCCATCGGCCGGTGCGGTCAGGCGCCGCTTGTCGAGGTTCCACGCCGCCTTGTCCTTCGCCGCAGCAGCACCTTCGACGGCGGCCTCGGCGGCGGCGATTTCCTGTGGCCGGGCCGGCAGGCGGGCGACGGCGAGGTTGGCTTCGGCCTCGGCGACCTTGGCGCGGGCGACGGTGGCGGCGGTCGCCGCGTCGTCGGCCTGCGCCGCAGTGACCGCCCCGCGCGCGGCGAGGCTTTTCAGCCGCTCGGCGGCACGGTCAGCTTCCGCCTCCTGTGCGCGGGCCGAGGTGAGCGTCGCTTCGATCACCCGGATTTCCTGGGGCCGGCGGCCCTCGCGCAGGTTGGCGAGCTGGCTTTCTGCCTGGGCGAGCGCCGCCGCGGCCTCGGCGAGGGCGATCTCGGCGTCGCGGCGCTCCATCTCGACCAGCACATCGCCGGCGGTGACCCGGTCGCCCCGGGCGACGTTCAGCCGGTCGATCTGCGCCGTGGCGACCGGGGCCACGAGGACATACTCGCCCTCGACATAGCCGGTGGCGAAGGGCGGTGGCGGCGCGCAGGTGGAAAAGAGCGCGGAGAGGAGCGGCACGGAGCAGATGAAGGCGGTCATGACAGACGCTCCCTGGCGAGGATCGAGTGAAGGTTGGCGACGAGGATGTCGGCGATGCGCCCGGCCTCGGCCGCGTCGATCGCGTCCCATCCCATCCGGCGGGTGACGATCGGCCGGCCGACGCGGAAATAGAGGACCTGACCGATGAGCGAGAAGACGATGAGCCGAGTCGCCTCGCTTTCCGCCTCCTGTCCCGTGGCGGTGGCCCAGAGCGCGCAGAAGCGGCGGTGCATCGGGTCGATCAGGGTGCCGTAGACGGCGTCGAGCACCGGGCCGCCCTCGCCCGCCTCGCGCAGCATGAAGGCGGTCAGGTCGTCGGAGGCGCGCGAACCGGCAACGAAGGCCGTCATCGCGCGCAGGATCGCCTCCATCTGCCGGATCGCGGCGTCGGTGGACTGCGGCGGGGTCGGGGCGGCATCGCCGAGAACGCGGCCGATCTGGCGCGCGACTTCGGCTCCGCAGGCGCGGCGGAGCCCGTCCTTGCCGCCGAAATGATAGGCGATGGAGGCGACGTTGGTGCCGGCCTCGGCGGCGATCTCGCGCGTCGAGGTGGCGGCGAAGCCCTTGCGGCCGAAAAGCTTCAGTCCGGCGGCGACAAGCTGCGCAGCGGTGCCTTCGAGAGGAGGAGTGTCGGGCATGGCGCCTCCTGAGCGTGTTGATGTCGATTTTAATCAAACGATTGATTGAATGCAAGTGCGCGACCGCCGCCATCGCACCGGCTTTCCTTGGGTCGCGCGATGCTCTACATCGGCGGGCACCGAAAAACGCTGCGCAAGGCCCGAAGAGCAATGGACCATTTCCTCTACCGCGACGGCGCGCTGCACGCCGAGGACGTGGCGATCAGCGACATCGCGGCGGCGGTGGGTACGCCCTTCTACATCTATTCGACGGCAACGCTGGAGCGGCACTACCGGCTCTTCGAGGAAGCGCTGGCAGGGTTGCCGCATCTCATCTGCTTCGCGATGAAATCGAACGGCAACCTCGCGGTGATCCGCACGCTGGCAGAGCTTGGCGCCGGCATCGACGTGGTCTCGGCCGGCGAATACCTAAAGGCCAGGGCCGCCGGCGTTCCCGGCGACCGCATCGTCTTTTCCGGCGTCGGCAAGACGCGGGAGGAGATGCGCCTCGCGCTCGACGGCGGCATCCGCCAGTTCAACGTCGAGAGCGAGCCGGAGCTGCTGGCCCTGAACGAGGTCGCGCTGTCGATGGGCGTCCGGGCGCCGATCACCGTCCGGGTCAATCCCGACGTCGACGCGAAGACGCATGAGAAGATCGCGACCGGCAAGAAGGAAAACAAGTTCGGCATTCCGATCAGCCGCGCCCGCGCGGTCTACGCCGAGGCCGCCGCGCTGACGGGGATCGAGGTCGTCGGCATCGACGTCCATATCGGCAGCCAGCTGACCGATCTGGAACCGTTCGAGCAGGCCTATCTCAAGGTTGCCGACCTGACCCGGCAACTTCGTGCCGATGGCCACGATATCCACAGGCTCGACCTCGGCGGCGGTCTTGGCATTCCCTATGAGCGGTCGAATGCCGCCCCGCCGCTGCCGCTCGATTACGGTGCTGTCATCAAGCGCACCGTCGGCGATCTCGGCTGCGAGGTCGAGATCGAGCCGGGGCGGCTCATCTCGGGCAATGCCGGGCTGATGGTCAGCCGGGTGATCTATGTGAAATCTGGCGAGGAGCGGGAATTTCTCATTCTCGACAGTGCGATGAACGATCTGGTGCGGCCGTCGATGTACGGCGCGCATCACGACATCGTGCCGGTGATCGAACCGGCACCGGGCACCGAAATGCGGCCCTACGACGTCGTCGGGCCGGTCTGCGAAACCGGCGACACCTTCGCGAAGCAGCGCCCGCTTCCGCCGATCGCAGCCGGCGATCTGGTCGCCTTCCGCTCCGCCGGGGCTTACGGCGCGGTCATGGCTTCGGAATACAATGCCCGGCCGCTGATCCCCGAAGTGCTGGTGAAGGGGGATCAATTCGCTGTCATACGCGCCCGTCCCACCTATGACGAGCTGATAAACCGCGATACGATCCCGCAATGGCTCTGACACGCACTCCCGCGTGAGGGGCCGCCAAGGAGGCCCGGACAAGGCGTGACCCGGATCAAGGCCCTTCCGCACGAGGCGCTGAGGCGCCTCGTCTGGCCCGTGCGTCTGACGCGGGCCGGGATGGTGGCCGAGCGGATCACGCGCGGGTTCTGGCCGGTCTGGACGCTGCTCTTCGCCGCCATCGCCGCGCTGGCCTTCGGGCTTCAGGACTGGATGCCGCTGGAGGCGGTCTGGATTGGCGGCGTGCTTTTCCTTCTCGGCCTTCTCTGGGCCCTCTGGCGCGGCATCCGCGGCTTTCGCTGGCCAAGCCGCGAGGAGGCGCTGGAGCGGCTGGACCGGACCCTGCCGGGCCGGCCCATCGCCGCGCTCTCGGACAGTCAGGCCCTTGGCGGCGGCGATGCCGGTTCGATGGCGGTCTGGCGCGCGCATGTGGCGCGGATGGCGGAACGGGCCGGGGCCGCGCGCGCCCCGGCGCCCGACCTGCGTATCGCCGCCCGCGATCCCTATGCCCTGCGCTATGCGGCGCTGACGGCGGTTGTCATGGCGCTGCTTTTCGGTTCGCTCTGGCGGGTGGCCGAGGTGCCGGGACTGATCCAGCCCGGCACCACCGCGAATGCCGCCGCGGGGCCAAGCTGGGAAGGCTGGGTCGATCCGCCTGCCTATACCGGCTTGCCGAGCCTCTACCTCAACACCGTCACCGGTGACCGGATCGACCTGCCCGAGGGCAGCCGCATCACCTTGCGCCTTTACGGCGCGGCCGACGCTCTCGGGGTCGAGGAAAGCATCTCCGGCCTGCCGCCCGCGCCTGCCGATCCCGCCGCGCCGGAGGATACCGCCACCGTCCGCGCCGTGGATATCGACGCCGTCCGCTCGGGCCGGCTCGCGATCACCGGGGAGGGCGGGCGCGCATGGCAGGTGACGGTCCTGCCCGACGATGCGCCGACGGTCGCGATCACCGGCACGGTGATGCGCGAGGCGGATGGCACCATGTCGCAACCCTTCACTGCGACCGACGATTACGCCGTCACCTCCGGCCGGGCGATCATCGAGCTGGACCTCGCCGCCATCGACCGCCGCTACGGCCTTGTCGCCGAACCCGAGCCGCGCGAGGCGCTTATCTACGATCTGCCGATGCCGATCACCGGCAGCCGCGCGGACTTCGCCGAAGCGCTTGTGGAGGATGCATCGAAACATCCCTGGGCGAACCTGCCGGTGAAGATGACCTTCGAGGTCGCCGACGGCCGCGACCAGACCGGGCGCAGCGACACCGAGACCCTTTCCCTGCCGGGCCGGCGCTTCTTCGATCCGGTCGCCTCGGCGGTGATCGAACTCCGGCGCGACCTTCTCTGGACCCGCGACAACGGCCCGCGCGTCAGCCAGGTTCTCCATGCGCTGACCCACCGGCCCGAGGGGCTTTTGCGCAATGAGCGCGCCTACCTGATGCTGCGCGTCGCGATGCGCCGGCTTGATGCCGCGCTTGGGCAGGGGCGGCTTTCGACCGACATGCGCGACGAGATCGCAGAGGATTTCTGGGCGATCGCCGAGCTGATCGAGGACGGCGGCCTCGCCAATGCGCTGGAGCGGATGCAGCAGGCGCAGGAGCGGCTCTCGGAGGCGATCCGCAACGGCGCCACGCCCGAGGAAATCCAGAAGTTGATGGACGAGTTGCGTCAGGCGACCGACGACTACATCCGCCAGCTGGCCGAGAACATGGAACGCAAGGGCGCCGACGAGCCGAGCCAGCAGGCGGAGAACGGCCAGCAGATCACCGGCGACCAGTTGCAGCAGATGATGGACGAAATCCAGCGCCTGATGGAGGAAGGCCGCATGGCCGAGGCGCAGGAACTGCTCGACCAGCTCAGCCGGATGATGGAGAACCTGAAGGTGACCGAGGGCCAGTCGGGCCAGGGGCAGCGCGGCCCTGGCGGCCAGGCGATGGAAGATCTGCGCCAGACCCTGCGCGACCAGCAGCAACTGTCCGACGAGGCGTTCCGCGACCTGCAACAGAACGGCCAGCAGCAGGGGCAGCAGGGCGACCAGCAGCAAGGCCAGCAAGGCGAGGGGCAGGAAGAGGGGCAGGACCAGCCCGGCCAGCAGGGCCAGAATGGCGACGGTGAGGGCCGCGACCCGAACGGCCTGCGCCCCGGCGAGGGCGGCGATCCGCGCAGCCTTGCCGACCGCCAGCGCTCGCTGCGCGAAACGCTGCGGCGGCAGGAAGGCGGGTTGCCGGGCGACCCGTCGGACGAACGCGACGCGGCGCGCCGCTCGCTCTCCGAAGCCGGCCGGGCGATGGACGGCGCGGAAGAGGCGCTGCGGCAAGGCGACATGGCCGAAGCGCTCAACCGGCAGGCCGAGGCGATCGAGAACCTGCGCGAGGGTATGCGCAGCCTCGGCGAAGCGCTGGCGCAGAACCAGCCGGACCAGCCCGGCAACCAGGGCGAGGCCCTTGGCGAGGCCAACCGCGAGACGTCGCGCGATCCCCTTGGCCGCACCACCGGCCAGTCGGGGCGGATCGGCACCGACGAGAACCTGCTGCAAGGCACCGATGTCTACCGCCGGGCGCGCGACCTTCTGGACGAGATCCGCCGCCGGTCCGGAGAGCAGACACGGCCATCGCAGGAGCTTGACTACCTCAAGCGCCTGCTCGAACGGTTCTGATCAGCCGCCGTTCCTGTCGCCCTGCAGCGACTGCGTCAGGGACTTCATCTGCCCGTCGAGCCAGGACCGCGCGGCATCGACGCCCGCAACATAGCTCGTCAGGGCCGGTTCCGCCGCCGGAACGCTCGACGAGATCAGCGGCGCCAGCAGGTAGAGACCGAAGAGGATCACCGCGACCAGCATCGCGGTCGAAAAGCCCATGCGGAAGCCGCTGCGCCGCCGGGCGAGCGTTTCGGGCGCGTCGATGGCCGCAGGCTCCCCGTCCCGTTCCGAGGTGGCGCGCAGGGTCGAGTTGATTTCCTCGATGTCCGGCAGCAGTTCGCGCCGCGACGCGCGCGACACGAGGGCGTCGTCGTCAAGATCGTTTTCGTCGCCGCGCACCCGCGCCACGCGGTCGGGTTCCTCGGCGCTGGCCGCGACGATCGCGCTGACGGTCGTCGCCAGCCCGAGGTCGGGCTGGGATTCCAATGCGCTGCCTTCGGCCTGCCGGGCCCGCGTCTCGCGCTGGGCCTCTTCGCGCAGCACGTTCTTCACCGCATCGTCGAGGGTGCGGCGCACCCGCTCCGGCGATTGCGGCGCCACGTTTTCCACGTCGGCCTCGCCGGGCTCATCGTGCGTATCGGCATCGGCCTCAGCAGCCTCGACGGGCGGCTCGGATGCGACTTCGGCCGTCTCGGCGGGCATCTCCTCCTCGGACGTTTCCGGTTCTTCCGGCCCGGCCGAAGCCAGTTCGGCGTCAGCGTCCGATTCGGCCTCGACTTCGGAGGTTTCCGATGGTTCGTCCGGCTCGCTGCCATGCTCCGCGGTTTCCGGCTCGGCCGCTGCGGGTTCTTCCGGTTCCGGCTGCTCCGGCGCGAGATCCCTGGCCTCCGACACGTCGGCCTCAGCGGGCGCTTCCGGCGCCGCCGCTTCGGCCTCCGTCCGGCGCGCCTCTTCCTCGGCCGCAGCCGTCAGCTGCCGTGCCGACCGTTGAAACCACGCATGGCCGCAATTGGAACACTGGACATCCCGACCCGCGTCGGGGATGACGCTTTCGTCCACTTCATATTGCGCGCCGCAGCTTGGGCAAATCAAACGCATGCTGTACCAACCCGCTCCACCAGCCACCTTTGGATCATATCGGCCGTTCTGGCCATTGTTAGTATCGTGTTGTAGCAAGCAAAGGGTTTCCGTCCAAGCCTTTGTGGCCGAAACCGAAAAAACGGCGCCAAGGCATGGCAGATTCGCCATGCCGGGCGGGAGGACAGGGTCTTGATCGAGTTCCAGAACGTATCACACGGCTATGGCGGCAGTCCGCTTCTGGCAGACATGACCCTGACGCTGGCGCCGGGATCGTTCCATTTCCTCACCGGCCCGTCCGGTGCCGGGAAGTCGACCTTCCTCAAGCTCTGCTATGGCGAGCTGATCCCGGTTTCGGGCCGGATCAGCGCGTTCGGCCAGGATCGGGCCGAGATGTCGCGCGACGATGTCGCGCGTCTTCGCCGGCGGATCGGGGTGGTGCATCAGGATTGCCAGTTCCTCGACCACCTGCCACTCGCCGAAAACGTGGCGCTTCCGCTGACCGTTGCCGGCCGGTCGGCCGATGCGACCGAGTTGAAGGAACTCTTGTCGTGGGTCGGCCTGTCGGGGCAAACCCGGTCGCTGCCGCCCTCGCTGTCGGGTGGGGAGCGTCAGCGGGCGGCACTGGCGCGGGCAGTGATCATGTCGCCGGACATGCTTCTGGCGGACGAACCGACTGGCAATCTCGACTGGGAGATGTCGCTGCGGCTGCTGACCCTGCTGGTGGAACTGAACCGGATGGGCAAGGCGATCCTCGTCGCGACGCATGACCTCAACCTCATCCGGGCGGCCAAGGCGCAGATCGCGGCCCGCGTGCTCAGGATCAAGGGCGGGCAGGTGCAGATGGCGGGGGCGGAGCTGTGAGCGGTTTCCTGAACCGACTGGGTGTGCGTCTGGCCGGCGATCCCAAGGCCGACCGGGTGGTGCCGCCGTCCGGCGCAGCCGCCTGGCTGACGGTCCTGTCGGCCGGGGCGATGGCGTTTCTCGCGGTTTTCGCGCTGGCCTTGTCGCTGGCGACCGGGCGGCTTGCCGACCGCTGGGCCGGCGCCCTGTCGCAAAGTGCCACGGTGCGCATCTCGGCGCCGGCCGAGCAGATGGCGGCGCAGACCCGGCTGGTGCTCGATATCCTCGCGGTGACGCCGGGCGTCGCTACGGCCCGGGCGCTCGACGCGACCGAGACGCAGGCGCTGCTCGCGCCCTGGTTCGGGCCGGACCTGCCGGTCGAAAGCCTGCCGATCCCGCAACTGATCGAGGTGACCGAGACCGGGGACGGGGTCGATGCCGAGGGGCTGAAGCTGCGCCTCTCGGCCGAGGTTCCGGGCGCGACGCTCGACGATCACCAGCGCTGGCGCCGGCCGCTCGTCGCGGCGGCGGAGCGGTTGCGGTCGCTCGGGTTCCTGTCGCTGGCGCTGATCGGCGGGGCGCTGGCAGCGATGGTGACGCTTGCGGCGCAGGCGGCCCTTGCCGCCAACGGCCAGGTGATCCGCACGCTCCGCCTTGTCGGGGCGCGCGACATCTATATCGCCCGCGCCTTCGTGCGCCGCTTCACCCTGCGCGCGCTCGCCGGCGCGGCGGGTGGAACCGTTGCTGGCATGATTGCCGTGGCGCTCCTGCCGGCGGCAGAGGAGGCCGGCGGCTTTCTCACCGGCCTCGGCTTTGCCGGCAGCGGATGGTTCTGGCCGCTGGCAATCCCGCCCTTTGCCGCTATCGTGGCCTTCTGGGCGACGCGCGCCGCGGCGCTCCGCACGCTGAGGGAGGTGCAATGAGGTTGGCGCTGCAATACGTCCTGTCGGTGATCTTCATCGTCCAGATGTATCTGGCGATGGCGCTCTACGCGCTGTTCTGGACGCCCTTCGTAGTGTTGCGGCGCGAGGCGGTCTTCGACGCCGTCCATGCCTATTGCCGCTGGGTCCGGGGGTCGGCAGCGGTTCTCGTCGGCCTGCGGTCGGAGATCCGGGGAGAGGTGCCGGCGGACGAGGTCGTAATCGGCGCCAAGCATCAGAGCTTTTTCGACATCATCATGATCGTCTCGGTCGTGCCGCGGCCGAAGTTCATCATGAAGAAGGAACTGCTCTGGGCGCCCATCGTCGGCTGGTATGCCAAGCGCCTCGGCTGCATCCCGGTCGACCGCGGCAAGCGCGGGCAGGCGGTGACCAAGATGATCGCCGACGTCAAGGCGGGCACGGCCTGGCCCGGACAGCTGATCATCTATCCGCAAGGCACCCGCGTCGCGGCGGGGGCGCGGAAGCCCTACAAGGTCGGGGTTGGCGCCCTTTACAACCAGCTCGGTCAGGACTGCGTTCCGGCGGCCACCAATGTCGGCGTCTTCTGGCCGCGCCACGGCGTCTTGCGCAAGCCCGGTCTCGCGGTGGTGGAGTTCCTGCCGCGCATCGCGGCCGGCCAGTCGGTCGATGCCTTCATGGGCCGGATCGAACCGGCAGTCGAAGAGGCATCGGACCGGTTGATGGCCGAGGCCGGGTTTGTCGCGCGGGGCGATGCATGAAGGCCATCGAAACGCTTGCGGCGCTGGAGGAGCTTTACGGCCAACCGGGCGCGGCGGCGCTGGTCAAGGTCGCGCGGCGGATGACCCCTGCCTACCGCGCCTGGATCGGCTGCTCGCGGCTTTGCATCCTCTCGACCGTCGGCCCGGAGGGCACGGATGCGAGCCCACGCGGCGATGACGGCCCGGTGGTGCGCGAAATCGACCCCGGCACGCTGGCGCTGCCCGACTGGCGCGGCAACCAACGCATCGACAGCTTGCGCAATATCGTCCGCGATGCGCGCGTCAGCCTGATGTTCCTGATCGCCGGGTCGGACAACGTGATCCGGGTGAACGGAACCGCCGTGGTGACGGCGGACCAAGGGCTGCGGCAAAGCTTTGCCCGCGACGGCAAACTGCCCCGGACCGTCATCGTCATCAAGATCGCCGAAATCTATGTGCAATGCGCCCGGGCGCTCTTGCGGGCGCGGATCTGGCGCGACGGCGACCGGTCCGGCGGCCTGCCCAGTATAGGCGAGATGCTGGACGAGTTGAGCCGGGGGGCGATCGACGGCGCCGCCTACGACGCCGAGTGGCCGAGCCGGGCGGCGGCATCGCTGTGGTGAGCCGCGCGCACCTGCCCTGGCTTCTTGTCGCGCTTGCGATCATCGCGGCCGCGCTGATCCTCCTGGCGATGGGGCGGGTGCCGATCTGTGCCTGCGGCTATGTCAAGCTCTGGCACGGCGAAACGATGTCGAGCGAGAACTCCCAGCATCTGGCCGACTGGTACACGCCGTCGCATATCATCCACGGCATCCTGTTCTTCGCCGCGCTCTGGGTCGTGGCGCGGCGGATGCCGCTCGGCTGGCGGCTTCTGATCGCGACACTTGTTGAAGCGGGCTGGGAAATCCTCGAAAATTCGCCCCTGATCATCGAGCGTTACCGCGCCGTCACCATATCGCTCGACTATTACGGCGACAGCGTCATCAACTCGGTCTGCGACATCCTCGCGATGGTCGCGGGGTTCTGGCTGGCGCGGAAGGCCCCGGTCTGGGTCAGCATCGCGGTGGTCATCGGGTTCGAGGCGCTGACGACATGGCGCATCCGCGACGGACTCGCGCTCAACATCCTGATGCTGCTCTGGCCGCTCGACGCGGTCCGCGCCTGGCAGGGCGGGCTTTAGGCCGCCAGCCCCTTCGAGCCCATCGCCAGGAACTTCTCGCGCCGGTCCTTGACCAGTTCGGCCGGCTTCTTGCCCGAAAGCTCCTTTAGCATCGCGGCGATGGCCTTGCCGACGCCGTCGATCGCCTCGCCCTGTTGGCGCTGCGCCCCGCCGAGCGGTTCGGGAATGATCCGGTCGATCACACCGAGCTTCAGCAGGTCCTGCGCCGTCAGCCGCAGCGCGTTCGCGGCCTCGCGCATCCGTTCGGCATCCTTCCACAGGATCGAGGCGCAGCCCTCGGGCGTGATCACCGAATAGATCGAATGTTCCAGCATCGCGATCCGGTTCGCGGTCGCGAATGCCACCGCGCCGCCCGACCCGCCCTCGCCGATGATGACCGAGATCAGCGGCACGCCGATCTGCAGGCACTTTTCCGTCGAACGCGCGATCGCCTCGCTTTGCCCGCGTTCCTCGGCGCCCTTGCCGGGATAGGCGCCCGGCGTGTCGACGAGGGTGATGACCGGCAGCCGGAATCGGTCGGCGAGGTCCATCAGGCGGATCGCCTTCCTGTACCCTTCGGGCCGGGCCATGCCGAAATTGCGCTCGATCCGCGTCTTGGTGTCGGAACCCTTTTCCTGCCCGATCACCACAACCGGCTGGTCCTCGAACCGGGCGAGGCCGCCCATCACCGCGTGATCGTCGGCGAAGTTGCGGTCGCCGGCGAGGGTGGTGAACTCGGTAAAGAGCCGGTCGATGTAATCCTTGCAGTGCGGCCGGTCGGGATGCCGCGCCACCTGGCATTTGCGCCAGGGATCGAGGTTCTTGTAGAGGTCACGGAGAAGGTCGCCCGCCTTCTTGTCGAGCGCAGTCGCCTCTTTCGAGACATCCATCCCCTCGTTCTTGCGCGCCAGCGCCCGAAGTTCCTCGGCCTTGCCTTCGATCTCGGCCAGCGGTTTTTCGAATTCGAGGTAGTTCATGGCGCTCTCCCGGGAACGGTCACCGGCTTATATGACGGCACCAGCGGGGCAATGCAACCGCGCTGCGGCGATGGACAAGGCTCCGCGCGGCGGCTAGCGTCGCGCAATCGTGAGCAGTATCGCCAGCCTAGACAGTCGCGCCTCGTGGATCCGCTTGGGGATATCGCTCCTTGCCGGGATCGTCGGCAATGTCGGCATGTGGGCGATCATCCTGATCCTGCCGGCGGTGCAGGCGGAATTCGGCGTAGACCGTGCCGATGCATCGCTACCCTACACGGTGACGATGATCGGATTCGCGCTAGGCATTTTCTGGATCGGGCGGGCCGTCGACCGGTTCGGCATGAGCACGGCACTGATCGGTTCGGCGATCCTGATTGCGGCAAGCTACGGATTCGCGGCGACGGCGGGATCGGTCGCGATGCTGTCGGTGGCGCAGTTCCTGATAGGCTTTGGCTCATCGGCGAGCTTCGGCCCGCTTATGGCGGATGCCTCGCAATGGTTCCTGAAGCGGCGCGGCATCGCCGTGGCGCTGGTGGCGAGCGGCAATTATCTTTCGGGCGCGATCTGGCCCGTGGCCCTGTCCGGCGTACTCGCCACCGACGGATGGCGCGTGGTCTACCTGCTTCTTGGCGCGCTGACTCTGGTCGTGGTGATCCCGTTGGCGCTCCTTCTCCGCCGCGGCCTGCCCGAGGCGATGTCGGCCGAGACGACCCGGCTCGCGGCGATCCGGGCAACGACGACGGGGCTCAGCCCGCGCGCGCTTCAGTGGCTGCTGGCGCTGGCGGGGGTGGGCTGTTGCGTTGCGATGTCGATGCCGCAGGTCCATATCGTCGCCTATAGCGTCGATCTCGGCTTCGGCCCGGCGATCGGGGCCGAGATGCTGTCGCTGATGCTCCTCGGCGGGGTCGCTTCGCGCATTGTCTCGGGGTTGCTGGCGGATGTGCTCGGTGGCGTGCGGACGCTCCTGATCGGTTCGGCCCTGCAGGGGCTGGCGCTGATCCTCTACCTGCCTTCGGCGGGCCTGACCTCGCTGTATCTGGTGAGCCTCGTCTTCGGCCTGTCGCAGGGCGGGATCGTGCCGTCCTATGCACTGATCGTGCGGGAATACCTGCCGGCGAAAGAGGCCGGTGCGCGGGTCGGGTTCGTGATGATGGCGACAATTGTCGGCATGGCGCTGGGCGGCTGGATGTCGGGCTGGATCTATGATCTGACCGGATCCTACCGGATGGCGTTCATCAACGGCATCGGTTGGAACGTGCTGAACCTCGGCATCGTGCTGACGGTTCTCGTCCGGTCGCGCCCGCGTCTGGCGGCGGCCTGAACTGGACCGTCTCGGGGGGCATCGAGCCCCCCCTCTCCGGGCGGCGCCTGTGCGCCGCGCGCGCCTCCTGGACCTCAGCCCCCGATCATCTCGAACTGCCGCACGATCACCTCAGCCTGGCGGATCGAGGCGATATCGACGAGCCGGCCCTTGTAGACCGTCGCCCCGGCGCCGTCCTTCTTGGCCTTCTCCATGGCCGCGAGGATCTCGCGCGCTTCGGCCACCTGCTCGGCCGAGGGGGTGAAGACCTCGTTGGCAAGCGCCACCTGCTTGGGATGGATGGCCCATTTGCCGACCATGCCGAGCGTTGCCGACCGCCGCGCCTGCGCGATGAAGCCCTCATCGTCGGAAAAGTCGCCGAAGGGGCCATCGACCGGCAGCACGCCGTGGGTGCGGCAGGCCGCGACGATGGCCGCCTGCGCCCAGTGCCAGGGGTCGGACCAGTATTTCTGGCCCTCGCGCGCCATGTAATAGTTCTCCTGCGTGCCGCCGATGCCGGTGGTCTGCATCCCCATCGAGGCGGCGAAATCAGCCGCCCCGAGGCTCATCGCCTGAAGCCGCGGGCTGCTGGCCGCGATCTCCTCGACATGGGCGATGCCGGCGGCGGTTTCGATGATCACCTCAAGGCCGATCGGCTTTGTCCGGCCTTTCGCCCGTTCGACGGCCGTCACCAGCGCATCGACCGCGTAGACATCGGCGGCACAGCCGACCTTCGGGATCATGATCTGGTCGATCCGGTCGCCCGCCTCTTCCAGAACCTCGACCACGTCGCGGTACCAGTAGGGCGTGTCGAGGCCGTTGATCCGCACCGAAAGGTGTTTCGTGCCCCAGTCGATGTCGCCCACCGCCTCGATGATGTTCCGGCGCGCCTGCGGCTTGTCGTCGGGGGCGACCGAATCCTCCAGATCAAGGTTGATCACGTCGGCGGCGCTCGTCGCCATCTTCTCGAAGATCGCCGGACGCGAGCCGGGACCGAAAAGCTGGCAGCGGTTCGGACGGGCGGGGGCGGCAGGCTGGAGGCGGAAGCTCATGGCACGATCTTTCGGCAAGGAAGTTACGTTGCGTGTCTGCGTTCGGATAGAATATTGCGCGAGCCCACGCAAGCATCCTTTCGCAGTTGCAGAAAAACCGACGCCGGCGCGGTGCGGCGCCGGGCGATCCGCCCTGCCCCGGGGCCGCGCGGCCGGGCTTGACCTTGGCTCCCTAAGGTCCGATGAAGCCTGGGAGAGCCGAGGAGACCGCCATGAGCCGCATCGTCTACGTGAACGGAGAATACCTGCCCGAGGAAGAGGCGAAGATCTCGGTCTTCGACCGGGGATTCCTGATGGCCGACGCGGTCTACGAGGTCACGAGCGTCCTTGGCGGCAAGCTGATCGACTTCGGCGGCCACGCGGCACGGCTCGCCCGGTCGCTCGGCGAACTCGACATGGCGGCACCGGTGACCCCGGACGAGCTGCTGGCAATCCACCGCGAACTGGTGGCGCGGAACGGGATCGTGGACGGGCTGATCTACCTACAGGTCACGCGCGGCAACCCGGGCGACCGCGATTTCGTCTTTCCCGATCCGGCGAAGGTGCCCTCGGGGATCGTCCTTTTCACCCAGTCGAAGCCGGGGCTGGCCGACAATCCGGCAGCGAAGGCCGGGATGAAGGTGATCTCCATCCCCGATATCCGCTGGGGCCGGCGCGACATCAAGACAGTGCAGCTCCTCTATCCGTCGATGGGCAAGATGATGGCGAAGAACGCCGGCGTCGACGACGCCTGGTTCACCGAGGACGGCGCAGTGACCGAAGGCACGTCGAACAACGCCTATATCGTCAAGGGCCGGCGGATCATCACGCGGCAACTGTCGAACGACATCCTGCACGGCATCACCCGGGCGGCGGTCCTGCGCTTCGCCCGCGAGGCGCAGATGGAGGTCGAGGAACGACCATTCACCATCGACGAGGCCAAGGGGGCGGACGAGGCCTTCGTCACCTCCGCCTCGGCCTTCGTCATGCCGGTGGTGGAGATCGACGGCGCCGTGCTCGGTTCCGGCAAGCCGGGGCCGGTCGCCACGCGGCTGCGCGAGATCTACCTTGAGGAAAGCCGCAAGGCGGCGATCTGAGGCAGCTATCCGGCCGTGTCCCAGTAGCCCGGATAATGGGTGACGGCGCCGAATTTATCCACCGTCAGATCCGCTTCGAACCCGTGGTCGGCGGCACTGTAGCGATAATGGTCCGCGTCAATGCGTTCGTAACGCTGGCGCAGCGGTTTAAGTCGCCGGTCCGCCGGGTCGAACCAGGCCGCGGTCACATCCGCCGCCTCGCCGATGGCGAGCCCCAGCCGCCGGATCGGCAGCGTGTTGGTCGCCGGCGTGAAGCCGAGGTCGATATCGAGCGCCCCGGCCACCTCCGGCACCTCGCGCCCGTCCATCTCCCAGCGGCCGGACTTGTCGCGTTCGATCAGATGCTCGCCCAGCCGGCTGTAGATCCGGGCGCGCCGGGTGATCCCCGACCGCTCCGCCCGGACCCGGTATCGCGTGGTGGCCTCTCCGGTGCAGGACCCCTCGATCAGGAGGCTCCGCGAGGTAACGGCGAAGCGGCACGCATCGTTGCCAGGCGGCTGATGCGCGATCCACATCACCACGTGTGATCCCGCGATCATGGTTGCGTGCCCCTTCTGGCCGGATCTGCGTTGGCGATCCTGTGGCAGGCTGACGCCCGCCTGACCCTTGTCCATTCCATTTACCGGCCCTCCTGGGAAAGAAGGATCGGCCCCGGAATGCCTTCCGTCAAGACGCTGGTTCAGGCCGTCGCATGGGAAAGACCGTCAGGCAGTTTGCACGACGTGCAGGGTGACGGCGGCATAGAAGACAAGGCTCGCCGCCAGCACGAAGCCGTGCCAGATCGTGTAGTGGAAGGGGAGCCGCTCGAGCAGGTAGAAGATCACGCCGGCCGAATAAAGCCCGCCGCCGGTGAGGATCAGCACGAAGACCGGCGTCGAGAGCGTGCCGATGAAGGTGCCACCGGCGAAGACGCCGGCCCAGCCCATCGCAAGGTAAAGCCCGACGGACAGCAGCCGGAACCGGTCGGGCGCGGCGATCTTGAGCCCGATCCCGGCGATGGCCGCGCCCCAGAGCCCGGCCAGAAGCCAGGTGCCATGGCCGCCGAGCAGGGTAAAGGGCGTGTAGGTACCGGCGATCTTCGCATAGATCGCCGAATGGTCGAGCCGCTTCAGCAGCCCCGACCAGCCCGGATGCGGGATCATGTTGTAAAGCGCCGAGAAGAGGATCATCGCGACAAGCGCAAGGCCGTAGACCGAGACGGCGAACAGGGCCGTCAGGTCATCGTTCAGAACGGCGGCGACGGCGATCAGCGCCGGCACCGCGACGAGGACGAGCGCGAGGCCCGAGACATGAATGATGCCGTCGGACAGGCGCTCGGCGCGTGAATAACCAGTACGGGCGGCAAGGAACGGCATGGGTGCAATCGTAGCAGAACCGCGCCGAAGGTCACGTGAAGATGCCGTGAAGGGAGCAGCCTGACGCCGGGGCGGTCCACCCGGAACCGGCGCGCAACCGGATCACGCCGCCCGGATCAGGCGGCGCGGCCGTAGAAGCCGATCCGCTCCTCGTCGCTGAAGCATACCCCCGGCCGGTCGTAGAAGGAAAAGACCGTGATGATTCGCGCCCTTTGGCCCTCTACCGGCGTGACCCGATGGGCGGTGTTCCGGCCCTTGAAGACGTTGAGCGTGCCAGGGGCGAGGGTCAGCCGGCGAAGCTCGGGCTCCTCGCCGGCGAGGAGCCGGGCAACGCCCTCGTAATTGGGTTCGGCGTCGCTCCTGAGATCTGAGCGGTATTCAAACGCGCCGCCCGCCTCGGGCGCCTGAAGCAGCAGCGTCGTGGTGAATTCCGAACGGTCGAAATGCCAGTTCAGCGCCTCGCCCGGCCCGTAGGCCATCGCGTTGATCCGGGCAAGGGGATCGTCCATCGTGAAAAGCGCGGGCTTCGACATCACGGCGGCGAGGAAACGGGCGAACTCGGGCCATTCGTAGAGGTGTTGCACGGCACCGCCGATCTGGTCGCCGCAAAGTGTGCGGCTGATCGTCTCGAACTGCCGGAGTGCGGGGTGATCGGGCGCAATCCCCGGCACCTCCTTGCGGAAATAGATGTTGTGGCTGCGGGCATGTCGGAAGCTCTCCGCGTCGAAGCGCGGCATGAGGGCGGCGGCGGCGGCCTTGATCGCCTGCGGCCGGACAAAGTCCGGAAGATTGAACATGCCGTCCCGTGCCAGGTCGGCACGGGCACTGGCGACAAGCGCCGTCCAATCGGCGCTTTCCGGTCGATCGAGCGGATAGCGGTCGAGGTCGATGATGTCCGAGATGGCACTCATGGCGGTCTCCTTGTTGTCTGGTGGAGCGTGGCGCGGAGCCTTGCGGCTTGCAATGTGGAAAAATTTCGCGGAGCATAAGAAAAAGTTTGGCTGAACATGGCGAATACCCTTCCTCTCAATGCAATCCGGGCCTTCGAAGTCGCCGCCCGCACCGGCAGTTTCGTGCAGGCGGGGACGGAGCTTGGAGTGACGGCGGCGGCCGTAAGCCAGCAGGTCAAGGCGCTGGAAGAACATCTCGGCAAACGGCTGTTCCTGAGGCAGGGCAACCGGATTACGCTGACCGATGCCGGGCGGGCGATCTATCCGCGCATCGAACTCGCCCTGACCGATCTTGCCGCGGTGGTCGAGGAGTTGCACGAGGGGCGGAACCGCGCGCGGCTTGTCGTCTCGGTCCTGCCGTCGGTCGCGGAACTCTGGCTGGCGCCCGCGCTCGCGGGGTTCCATGCAGGTGGCGTCGAGATCAGGGTGGAGGAGGATCCGGTGGTTTTCGCCCGCGACGGCGTGGACCTGCGGATCACCTATGGCGGGCACTACTATCCGGACCACGAGGTTGAGCGGCTGTTTCGCGACCGCATCGTTGCTGTCGCCGCCCCCGGTCTGGCGGTGTCACAGGGTAGCCTCGATACCGCACCGGACGGGAATTTCATCCATACCGACTGGGGTCCCGCCTATGCCACGCAACCCACCTGGGCCGCGTGGTTCGCGGAGAAGAAATCGGCTCGCCGGCCCGATCCGCAGGCCGGCCTCCGCGTCGACCGGACCGGGCTCGCCGCCGCCGCCGCCCGCGCCGGCCTCGGCGCGGCGCTGGTGCCCGAGCGGATTGCGGGTGCCGATCTGGCGGCGGGGCGGCTGGTCATGGCCGAACCCGACGGGCTGGCGATGTCATGGGACTATGTGATGGTCTGGCCGAAGGCGCTCGATCGGCGGCCACTCCTGCGCGCCCTTGTCACGCATCTGCGTGCGGCTGCTCTCAGCTTTCCTTGATCTCGCCGACATTCTCGCGGAAAGCGACCTCGAAGGCGGCCTTCTTGGCGTCGTCCGCCGCCGTCTGGTTCTGCGTACGCCAGTCTTCGTAGGGCATGCCGTAGTAGATCTCGCGCGCCTCGTCCTTGGTCATCGCGATACCGCGTTCGTTCGCGGCTTCCTGATACCAGCGGGCAAGACAGTTGCGGCAGAAGCCGGCAAGGTTCATCAGGTCGATGTTCTGCACATCCGCCCGCTTTTCCATCAGGTGATGGCGCAGGGTGCGGAAGGCGGCGGCCTCGATCTCGATACGGGTCTGTTCGTCCATGGCGGTCCTCCTGTCTCAGAGATTGGAAAGGCCAAGCGCCTCTTCAAGGATCGGCGCCAGCCGGTCGGCCCAGGCGATCTGGCCGTCCTCGGTCCGGATCAGGTCGTGGCGGATCTCTATCAGAACGTTCGGCCGGCCGGGGCGCAGCGCGTGCCGGTCGATGGAATCGCCGTCGAGATGGCCGCCATAAGGTTCGTTCTCGCCCACCGTCAGGTCGGGTTCGGCGCGGAGCCGGTCGAGGATGTGGAGCGAGAGCTTCGGGTCGACATGGGAATAGAGGATGCCCACCTGCCAGGGCCGGTCGGCGCGGCCGAAGAGACGGGGCGTGAAGCTGTGGACGGCGCAGATCACCGTGTCGGCGCGCCGGGCCGCGAGGGTTTCGAGCGCGTCGTGATAGGGCCGGTGGAAGGCGGCCAACCGCCGCTCGGTTTCCGCCGCGTCGACATGGCGGTTCACCGGAATCATCGTGCTGTCGTAAAGCTTCATGATCAGCGTCGGGTCATCCTCGCCCCGGTTGGGGTCGATAACGAGGCGCGAGAAATCGCTGAAGATCGCCGGGGCGTTCAGGTTTTCGGCCAGCCGTTTCGTCACCGCCGCTGCGCCGATGTCGTAGGCGATGTGACGCTCCATATCCTCGGGCGCGATGCCGAGGGAGCCGCCGCCGACGCAGTCGGGCACCCGGTTGGTCGCATGATCGCAGGTGATCAGCCAGCGGGAGGGGCGGTCGGCACCGAGAATGTGAAAGGGATGATCGGTCATGAGATTTTCATCGTTCCGCGATGAAAGATCGTTTAGACGAGGGTGCAGGAAAGCGCCAGTTGCCGTAGCGGGCAAATTCGTCCATACAGCGCGCGGCGTGTATGGTAGCGCAAACAGGACGGGGAGACATCGGGATGAGACGGTTGCGGAATGTGAAGATCGTGGCAACCCTCGGCCCGTCCTCCAGCAGCTACGAGACGATCCGCGCGCTCTTCGAGGCCGGGGCGGATGTGTTCCGTCTGAACATGAGCCACGGAACCCACGCCGAACAGGCCGCCCGCCACGCGATCATCCGCAAGGTGGAGGCCGATGTCGGCCGCCCCATCGCCATCCTCGCCGACCTTCAGGGGCCTAAGCTTCGGGTCGGAACTTTCGTCGCCAGCGCGCATGAGTTAAACGACGGCGACCTCTTCCGCTTTGACCTCGACCCTGCCGAGGGCGACGGCAGGCGGGTCTGCCTGCCGCATCCCGAGATTTTCGCCGCGCTCGAACCGGGGTCGCGGCTTCTGGTCAACGACGGCAAGATCCGCCTGACGGTGGAATCCTGCGGCCCCGATTTCGCCGAGTGCAAGGTGACGGCGGGGGGCACGATCTCCAACCGCAAGGGCGTCAACGTGCCCGACGTGGTGCTGCCGCTCGCCGCGCTTTCCGACAAGGACCGCGCCGACCTGGAATTCGCCTGCGAACTTGGCGTCGACTGGCTGGCGCTGTCCTTCGTTCAGCGCCCCGAGGATGTGACCGAAGCGCGGGCGCTGGCCAAGGGCCGCGCCGCGATCCTGTCGAAGATCGAGAAACCCGCGGCGGTCAAGGCCTATCCCGCGATCCTCGCAGCCTCCGACGGGATCATGGTGGCGCGCGGCGATCTCGGCGTCGAACTGCCGGTCCATTCGGTGCCGCCGATCCAGAAGCGCCTGGTGCGCGGCGCGCGCACGGCGGCAAAGCCGGTCATCGTCGCCACCCAGATGCTGGAGAGCATGATCGAAAGCCCGATGCCGACCCGGGCCGAGGTCTCCGACGTCGCCACCGCGATCTACGAAGGCGCCGACGCGGTCATGCTCTCGGCCGAAAGTGCCGCCGGCCAGTATCCGGTCCAGGCGGTCGAGACGATGGACAATGTCGCGAAATCGGTCGAAAGCGACCCGACCTACCGCGAGGTGATCGAAGCCTCGCGCCGGGTCGAGCGGACGAGCATCGCCGACGGCATCGTCGCCGCCGCGCGCGAGATCGCCGAGGCGACCGAAATCAACGCGATTTGCTGCTTCACCCAGTCGGGCACCACGGCGAGCCTCGTCGCGCGCGAACGGCCGAGCGTGCCGATCATCGCGCTGAGCCCGATCCTCGCGACGGTGCGGCGGCTCTCGCTGACCTGGGGTGTCCACTGTGTGCAGACCCACGACCCGGTCGACCGCTTCAAGATGGCCGTCGTCAATGCCGCGAAGGCCGCCCGCGAATACGGTTTCGCGACCGAGAAGGATCAGATCGTCGTCACCGCCGGCGTGCCCTTCAACGTCAAGGGCACGACGAACATCCTGCGCGTCGCCCCCTGCGACGAACGGCTGATCTTCCGTACCGACCCAGAATAATCCGGCCCTTTAACGGGGCGGAGGAACGTCGGCCCGGCATCATCCGGCAGGCACGACAGTTCGCGGCGGCGCCGTTTGCGCCGCCGCGTTGTCAGGTCAGGCCGCTATGGCGTCGACCTGCGCCTCGGCGGCCTTCAGGGTCGTCTCGGGGTCGAAGACCATCTGGTCGGCCGCGACGAATTCGACATCGGTGATGCCGAAGAAACCGAGCATGTGGCGCAGGTAGCCCGACGCGAAGTCGATTTCCGACCCCATCTTGGTGCCGTCCGACGACAGCGCGACAATGGCGCGCTTGTTCTTCAGAAGCCCTTCCGGCCCCTTGTCGGTGTAGGTGAAGGTCTCTCCCTTGCGGGCGAGATGGTCGATCCAGCTCTTCAACTGGGCCGGAACGCCGAAATTGTAGACCGGAAGCGCGATCACCAGAAGATCGGCGGCCTTCACTTCGTCCAGAAGCGCGTCGGAATAGGCGGCGATCTTCGCCTGTTCGGGCGTCCGCTGATCCGCCGGCGTGAAAATCGCGCCGATCCAGGCGGTGTCGATCGCGGGCACACCGCGCGAAAGGTCGCGTTCCGTCACCGCGACGCCCGGATGCGCCTTTGTGAGCCGGGCGAGAAGCCGGTCGGTGAGCTTGCGCGAGACCGAGGCCTCGCCCTTGATGGAGGTTTCGATACGGAGAATGCGGGTCATGGCGGGTCCTTTGTGAGTGGTCTGCTCCATACATACATCTGTGCGCTGACAATCACATTCCGGCAAAACACACATGCTATGTGCGCAGAGCAACAATTACGCCGGGACAGGAAAAAGGCGCGCGACAGGAGTCGCGCGCCTTGATCGTGCCCGGACGGGCAGGGCCGGCTCAGAGGCGGTCGGAGCCGCCAAGCCGAACCGGTTCGTCCGACGCGCTGGGCGCCACGGCGTTGCGGCTAACGTCGCCGGCATTCTGATCGGCATAGAAGTCCCGCAGGCGTGCCGCGTCCGCAACGGTTTCGGCCGAGGCAATCTCACCGGCCTGGGCGACCGTATAGAGGCCGGGCTCGACGCCGGCGGAACGCTCAAGCTGGGTCGCGCCGGCGAAAGCCGGGGCGGCGATGAGAAGCGCGAGGGTGGAGAGGGTCAGTTTCGAAGTCATGGTCTGTCCTTTCAAATAGACCGGCTGGGCCGGTGTTGCGGCGACGGGGAGGATCGTCGGCGCTGACAGGACCGAGATAGGTGTTGAAACTTTCATGAAAACCGGCAAATTTCGGGGGTATCTGTTCGCTGGTGCACATTAAATCTTCGTGAGCCGTTCGTAACATCATCAAAGATTTCAAAGGGATGCCGCATGGAGAACTGGGACGAGATCAGAACCGCCTATCAGGTTGCGCGGATCGGAACGGTGTCCGGCGCCGCCGAGGTGCTCGGCGTTCACCATGCCACGGTGATCCGCCATATCGACTCGCTGGAAGGCCGGCTCGGCGCGAAACTCTTCCAGCGCCACCCGCGCGGGTACACGGCCACGGAAGCCGGGCAGGAGCTTCTGAAAGTCGCGCAGACCACCGAGGACCAGTTCGCCCATCTCGCCGCCCGGATCACCGGGACGGCGACGGAGATTTCCGGCGAACTGGTCGTGACCTCGGTACCGGGCCTGTCAGACCTCGTCACCCCGACACTGGTCAGGCTGCAACAGGAGTATCCGGACCTGAGGATCCGTTATGTCAGCGACGCCCGGCTCTTCCGGCTCGAATACGGCGAGGCGCATGTGGCGATCCGCGCCGGCGGCCAGCCACAGGAGCCGGACAACGTGGTGCAGTCGCTTTGCACCCATCGCATGGGCCTTTACGCGTCGGAAGCCTATGTCGCCCGTCACGGCCTGCCCAAGCACGAGGAGGACCTCGCCAATCACCGGTTCATCGGCCATTCGGACCCCAACAGCCGGGCGCCGTTCCTGCGCTGGCTGGCGGCGCTGGTTCCCGACTCGGCGATCGTCTTTCGTACCAACGAGGCGCGCGTGTCCTTCGAGGCGGTGCTCGAGGGCGCCGGGCTCGGTTTCCTGTCAGTGCTCGCGGCCCGGAGCCTGCCCGGCCTCGTCGAGGCCCTGCCGCAGCGTACCGAATGGGACACGCCGCTCTGGCTCGTGACCCACGTCGACCTGCACCGCACGCCGCGCATCCAGCTGTTCCTCAAGGCGCTGAAGGACGACGCGCGCCATTGCGGCCTGGAGTGAGCGGATGACCCGGCGATGAGTGCCGCCGCGCGCGGGCATCTCGCGATGCTGCTCTTTTCGGCGCTGGTGGCGGGATCGTTCTCGCTCGGCGTGCTGATGGCCAACGCGATCTCGCCGGTGGCATTCACGGCGCTGCGCTTCATCCTCGCAGCCGCGATCATCGGCGGGGCGGCGCAGGCCACCGGCGGACTGCCGCGCGGCGCGTTCCGGTCGCCTTGGCGCTACGCCGTTCTGGGCACGATCTCCGCGGGCTACTTCGTGCTGATGTTCGAGGGGCTGAAGACCGCGCCGGCGGTGTCGGCCGCGGCGGTCTTCACGCTGACGCCGATCCTCTCCGCCGGGTTCGGCTGGCTCCTGCTGCGCCAGGTCGCGACGCCGCGCATCGCGCTCGCGCTCGCCATCGGTGCGGCCGGGGCGCTCTGGGTGATCTTCCGGGCCGACTGGCAGACACTCTTGCGGTTCGACGTCGGCGGCGGCGAGGCGATCTATTTCGCCGGCTGCGTGGCCCATGCCGTCTACACGCCGCTGGTGCGGAAGCTGAACCGGGGCGAGAGCCCGGTGGTCTTCACCTTCGGCATGCTGGTCGCGGGCTGCATGGTCACGACGCTCTATGGCTGGGGGGCGATCCGGGCCACGGATTGGGCCGCATTGCCGAGAATCGTCTGGATCACCGTCGCCTATACGGCGGTCTTCGCCAGCGCGGCGACCTTCGTCCTTCTGCAATACGCGACCCTGCGCCTGCCGTCGGCGAAAGTGACGGCCTATACCTATCTCACCCCCTCCTGGGTGATCCTCTGGCAGATCGCCCTCGGCCAGCCGGCGCCCCCGGTCCTGGTCCTCGCCGGGGTCTGCCTGACGGCGCTGGCGCTGGTGCTTCTCCTGAAGGACGACGGCTGAGCCGGCGCGATCCGATTGCGCGCGCAAGCCGTCTGGCACTTCGTGCGGTTGCCTCCGGCAGAGGTATTTTCAAACAGAAGAAAGTGGGGGGATTTCTTCTGTTCCGAAATACCTCCCCCGCGGAGCGGCCCCGAGCCCTTTTCGCGAATGCGGAAAGGGTGAGACGAAAAACTTGCGCGCGGACCGCGCGCTCCGCTGGATACTCGGTCAGAGGCTGCCGGAGACGCCGACCTTGGCAGTGCCGCTGATCGTCAGACCGGGTTCTGACGGAGGCGTTGGCGCGCCGTCGGCGCCGCAGGAGGCGAGGAGGGCGAGACAGAGAAGAGAGATCGGGACACGCATCATTCGCTCAGGGTTATGCCGATACCGGCGATGGAGGTCGAAACCGGCGGCACGACGCGCGCGATCCGGGGTGACATGAACGCCTGCGCGCGCGGCTGCGCAAAGCCGAACAGCACGGCGCCGGGGAATGTCAGCCCTGCGGCCTTCATCCGAGCCGTTCCGTCCAGCGCGCGACCTGGGCGCGGACCTGATCGGGCGCCGTGCCGCCGTAGCTCTGCCGGCTTGCGACGGAATTGTGGACGCCAAGGACCGAGTAGACCGCGTCGGTGATCCCGGCATGGGCGGATCGCATCTCTTCAAGCGTCAGCTCCGGCAGGTCGCAGCCCTTCTTCTCGGCCAGCGCCACGAGGCTGCCGGTGACGTGGTGCGCCTCGCGGAACGGCAGGCCGAGTTCGCGGACCAGCCAGTCGGCGAGGTCGGTCGCGGTCGAGAAGCCGGAGGAGGCGGCGGCCTCCAGGTTGGCGCGATTCGCGGTCAAGTCGCGTACCATGCCCTCCATCGCCGCGAGCGCCAGCATCAGGTTGTCGGCGGCGTCGAAGACCTGTTCCTTGTCCTCCTGCATGTCCTTGGAATAGGTGAGCGGCAGGCCTTTCATCACCATCATCAGCGCGACATTCGCGCCCATGATCCGGCCGATCTTGGCCCGGATCAGTTCAGCCGCGTCGGGATTCTTCTTCTGCGGCATGATCGAGGAGCCGGTCGAGAACCGGTCCGAAAGTGCCACGAAGCGGAACTGGGCCGAGGACCAGATCACCAGCTCTTCGGCGAATCGGCTGAGGTGCATGGCCGAGATCGACGCGGCGGCGAGGAATTCCAGCGCAAAGTCGCGGTCGCTGACCGCGTCGAGCGAGTTTGCCATCGGCCGGTCGAAGCCGAGCGCCGTGGCGGTCGCATGGCGGTCGATCGGGAACGAGGTGCCGGCCAGCGCGGCGGCACCGAGCGGGCATTCGTTCATCCGCACCCGCGCATCGCGGAAGCGGCCGGCATCGCGGCCGAACATCTCGACATAGGCCAGCATGTGATGGCCCCAGGTCACCGGCTGTGCGGTCTGAAGATGGGTGAAGCCCGGCATCACCCAGTCCGCGCCCGCCTCGGCCTGCCGCAAAAGCGCCTTTTGCAGCGCGGTAAGTCCCGCGACGGCAGCATCCGTCTGGTCGCGCACCCAGAGCCGGAAATCGGTCGCGACCTGGTCGTTGCGGCTCCGCGCGGTGTGGAGCCGGCCGGCCGGTTCGCCGATCACCTCCTTCAGCCGCGCCTCGACATTCATGTGAATATCCTCGAGCGCGGTCGAGAACGCGAAATTTCCGGCCTCGATCTCTGACAAGACCGTGAGCAGGCCTTCCCGAATGGCCTTTGCATCTTTATCGCTGATGATGCCCTGCGCGGCGAGCATCGCCGCATGGGCACGGGACCCTGCGATGTCCTGGGCGTGAAGCCGCCTGTCGAAGCCGATCGAGGCGTTGATCGCCTCCATGATCGCGTCCGGCCCGGCGGCGAAGCGCCCGCCCCACATCGCGTTCTGGGTCTTGTCGGTCATTCTTGCCCCCGGAGGCTCTTATGCGCTGGTTCCTCTTCGCCGTCCTCTACACGGCCCTTGGCCTTGGTGCAAATGCCGCCTTGGCCGGCACGGCCGACATCGAGGCGCTGCGCGACGGGTCGATGAAGAAGCTGATGTTCGCGGCGGAACCGGCCGAGGTGTCCGATCTCGCGTTCACCGACGCCTCGGGGGCGGAGCACCGGCTGACGGACTGGCGCGGCAAGATCGTCGCGGTGAACTTCTGGGCGACCTGGTGCGCGCCCTGCCGCAAGGAACTGCCGGCGCTCGACGCGCTGAACCGGGATCTCGGCGGCGATGATTTCGCGGTCGTGACGATCGCCACCGGGCGCAACCCGTTGCCCGCGATCACCCGGCTGTTCGAGGAGACGGGGGTGAAGACGCTGCCGGTCCTTCTCGACCCCAGGCAGGACCTCGCGCGGGACATGGCGGTCTTCGGACTGCCGGTCACGGTGATCCTCGACCGCGAGGGGCGGGAGATTGCGCGGATGACCGGCGATGCGGAGTGGGCGAGCGAGAGCGCCCGGGCGATCGTCGCGGCCCTCGTCGCGGAGGACTGAGCCGGTTTCGCCCCCCTGCCAGTGCGCCGGGGGGGGCTGCCGCCGCCGCCCATTGGCACACCGGGCCGGTGAACGTCCTCCGGGGATTTCCGCCATATTGAATGGCTCAGCCGAGCCGGGCGATCCGGTCATGCGCCGGACAGGTGACGAGGTGGTCGTTGACCATGCCGACCGCCTGCATGAACGCGTATACGATCGTCGGGCCGGCGAAGCGGAACCCGGCCTTCTTCAGGTCCTTCGATATCTGCTCCGACAGCGGGGTGGCAGCCGGCACCTCTGCAAGCGTGCGAAACCGGTTCTGGAGCGGCGCTCCATCGACATAGCGCCAGAGGTAGCGGTCGAACCCTTCGCGTCCGTCGATGTCGAGAAAGGCGCGCGCATTGCCGATTGTCGCCTCGATCTTGGCGCGTGACCGCACGATGCCGGGATCAGCGAGAAGCCGCGCGACCTCGGCCTCGCCCCAGCCGGCGATGATGGCAGGGTCGAAGCCCTGAAACGCCGCGCGGAAGTTCTCGCGCTTCTTCAGGATCGTGATCCACGACAGTCCCGCCTGGAACCCGTCGAGGATCAGCTTTTCCCAGAGCGCCCGCGCGTCACGTTCCGGCAAGCCCCATTCGGTGTCGTGATAGTCGATGTAAATGGCCTCGGTTCCGCACCATCCGCAGCGCTCGGTCATGTCATCCTCCGGGGTTTCGTGGTCCGGGCCGCAATTAGGCCGCAGGCGTTTACGGCTTCTTATCCCCTTCTGCCCAATCTGTCGCCGGACGGCGAGGAGAAATGCGATGCGAAGCGGCGGCGGCCCCGGACCAATCCCACGCGACCCCGGTCAGGACAGCCCGCTGAGCGCGGCGGTCGGCCTGCGCGACCGTGAAACCCTGTCGATGGTGAAACGCGCGGTCGAACGGCGCGACGTGCTGCTGGCCTTCCAGCCGGTCGTGCAGTCGGCGCGGCCAGGCAGGCCCGCCTTCTACGAGGGGTTGATCCGGCTTCTGGACGAGACCGGCCGGATCATCCCGGCCCGCGATTTCATCGAGACGATCGAGACGACGGAGCTTGGCCGCATCGTCGACTGCCTGTCGCTCGACATGGGGCTCGCCTCGCTGAAGGCGGATCCGTCGCTGAGGCTCGCCATCAACATGTCGGCGCGCTCGATCGCCTATCCGCGCTGGAAGCAGGTCCTCCGGCGAGGGCTGAAGACGGATGCGACGCTTGCGGAACGGCTGATCCTCGAGATCACCGAAAGCTCCGCCATGATCATGCCCGACGCGGTTTCGGTCTTCATGGCCGAGTTGCAGACGGAGGGGATTTCCTTTGCGCTCGACGATTTCGGCGCCGGCTACACGTCGTTCCGCTATCTGAGGGAATTCTATTTCGACATTCTCAAGATCGACGGCCAATTCATCCGTGGCATCGCCGACAGCCCCGACAACCAGTGCCTGACCCGGGCGCTTTTGTCGATCGCCCGGCAGTTCGACATGTTCGCTGTCGCGGAATCGGTCGAGAATGCCCGCGATGCGGCCTGGCTGACCGACATCGGGATCGACTGCATGCAAGGCTACTATTTCGGGGCGCCTACGGTGACCCCGCCGTGGAAAATGCCGCAGGCGAAGAAACGCGCCTGATTCCAACGGGCTGCCGGCCAACGCGGCGGGCAGCACGAAATATTGTTTCGCAGCGACCCGGCATTCTGCCCATCGCGCTTGACGCCCCCGTTCCTATCGGCATGCTGCAGAGCGGCGCGGGGGCCGCTTCGACAGCGTCTTCGCGCGCGGATTCGCGCCTTCAGGAGGACCTTGCCCATGACCAACGTCGTTATCGTATCCGCTGCCCGCACGCCCGTGGGCAGCTTCAACGGCGCCTTCGCCAACACCCCCGCCCACGATCTCGGCGCGGCCGTGCTCGAGGCCATCGTGGCCCGCGCCGGCATCGACAAGGCGGAAGTTTCGGAGACGATCCTCGGCCAGGTGCTGACCGCCGGGCAAGGCCAGAACCCGGCGCGTCAGGCGCATATCAATGCCGGCCTGCCGCAGGAAAGTGCGGCCTGGTCGATCAACCAGGTCTGCGGCTCGGGCCTGCGGTCCGTCGCCCTCGCCGCCCAGCACATCCAGCTTGGCGATGCCGCCATAGTCTGCGCCGGCGGTCAGGAAAGCATGTCGCTCAGCCCCCATGTCGCGCATCTGCGCGCGGGCCAGAAGATGGGCGACATGAAGTTCATCGATTCGATGATCAAGGACGGGCTCTGGGACGCGTTCAACGGCTATCACATGGGCACCACGGCCGAGAATGTCGCCGAGAAGTGGCAGATCAGCCGCGACGAGCAAGACGCCTTCGCGGTGGCGAGCCAGAACAAGGCCGAGGCCGCGCAGAAGGCCGGCAAGTTCAGGGACGAGATCGTCGGCTTCACGGTGAAGACCCGCAAGGGCGACATCGTCGTCGATCAGGATGAGTATATCCGACATGGCGCCACGCTCGACGCGATGGCCAAGCTCAGGCCCGCCTTCTCGAAGGAAGGCACGGTGACGGCCGGCAACGCCTCCGGCCTCAACGACGGCGCGGCGGGCGTGCTGCTGATGTCGGCCGACGCGGCGGCGAAGCGCGGGCTGACGCCGCTGGCCCGAATCGCCTCCTACGCGACCACCGGGCTCGACCCCGCGATCATGGGCGCCGGCCCGATCTACGCGAGCCGCAAGGCCTTGGAAAAGGCCGGCTGGAAGGCCGCCGACCTCGACCTGATCGAGGCGAACGAGGCCTTCGCGGCGCAGGCCTGCGCGGTCAACAAGGACATGGGCTGGGATCCGGCGCGGGTCAACGTGAACGGCGGCGCCATCGCCATCGGCCACCCGATCGGCGCGTCCGGTGCCCGCATCCTCAACACGCTCCTCTTCGAGATGCAGCGTTCGGGTGCGAAGAAGGGCCTCGCCACGCTCTGCATCGGCGGCGGCATGGGCGTTGCCATGTGCCTTGAGCGCGCCTGATCGCGCAATTTTGCTGCAAATGCAAAAAAGCGGGCGCAATAATGTTGCGGCCGCTTTTACGTTTCGGTAACAGGATTCCAAGGGGATATTCGCAAAGGAGGAATCATGTCGAGAGTAGCTTTGGTCACCGGCGGGTCGCGCGGCATCGGCGCGGCGATTTCAGTCGCCCTGAAGAACGCGGGCTACAAGGTTGCCGCCAATTATGCCGGCAATGACGACGCCGCCGCCGCCTTCACCAAGGAGACCGGCATTCCGACCTACAAGTGGTCCGTCGCCGATTACGACGCCTGCGCCGCCGGCATCGCCAAGGTCGAGGCCGACCTCGGTCCGGTCGACATCCTGGTCAACAACGCCGGCATCACCCGCGACGCGATGTTCCACAAGATGACCCCGCAGCAGTGGAAAGAGGTGATCGACACCAACCTTTCGGGCGTCTTCAACATGACCCATCCGATCTGGTCGGGGATGCGCGACCGCAAGTTCGGCCGCGTCATAAACATCTCGTCGATCAACGGCCAGAAGGGTCAGGCCGGGCAGGCCAACTACTCCGCCGCAAAGGCCGGCGATCTCGGCATCACCAAGGCTCTGGCGCAGGAAGGCGCGCGCGCCGGAATCACCGTGAACGCGATCTGCCCGGGCTATATCGGCACCGAGATGGTGCGCGCCATCGACGAGAAGGTGCTGGCCGAACGCATCATCCCGCAGATCCCGGTCGGCCGCCTCGGCGAGCCGGAAGAGATCGCGCGCTGCGTCGTGTTCCTCGCCGCCGACGATGCCGGGTTCATCACCGGATCGACCATCTCGGCCAACGGCGGGCAGTTCTTCGTCTGACGTCGGCTGCAGGATTTGCGAAGGGCCGGTCGCGCGCGACCGGCCCTTCGTCATTTTTTCGGGCCATGCAAAGACCGGCGCGTCGCGATTGCCCGCGTTGCCTGGCCCGACCATGTCGTGAAAAAAAATCTGCGCCCGAAAGGTATCTTCCGCACAATCCGACCGGACGCGCGGCCATTCTCAATGACGCCGATCACAAACCTGCCGCACCTCCCCGCGATAGGTCAGCGCGGCAGGGTCGTGTTTCTGGCCATGCGATTGAACCTGCCCGTCGCCAACCGACGTATCGTGGCGGCGGCGAGGATCAGTTTTCGCTCAGCCGGGTGATTTCTTCCTTGATCCGCAATTTCTGCTTTTTCATGTCAGCGATGACGAGGTCATCGGTGCCGGGATGGCGCAACGCCTCCTCTACGGCCTCTGACAGGGATTGATGTTTCTTCCGAAGTTCTTGCAGGTGCGAACCCAGCGACATCGGTGTCTCCTCTCCTGTGAAACCTGTCACAATCCCATCACATAAGATGAGTCGTGTCACGCGGAACCGTGACCCTCCGCGCAATCACAAGGTGACGTGCAAATCCTTGCGCGGCCGTTAACGGTGTCAGAGCAAGAACGCCGCACCATCGCGCAGAATCGCCCGTGCGGCGGCGCTGTGGTCGTCGCCGTCGCGAAGATGCGCAGCACCCTCGTGCAGGACGAAAGGCGCGGCCAGCCGAAAGGCGCCGCGGCCGCCCTTGCGGGCCTGAATGATCACCCGATTCGCCTCCCGCCCCTGGCGCGCGGCGACGGGCCGGGCCGTGATGCTGCCCGCCCCGCACCACAGCCCTGCCAGAAGCTCGGGCAACCGCTCCGCCGCCTGGATTACCGTCAGCCAGCCGCCGGGGCGAAGCCGGCGCAGCGCCACGCCGAGCCAGAGCTCGAGAGGCGTCGCCTCGCGCTGCGCCGTCTCGCGGCCGCAATCGGCGGCGGGCGTGCCGGCGCCTGCCGGGAAATAGGGCGGATTGGCGATCACGTGGTCGAAGCTCCGCACCCGCAGGCCCTCCGGCAACCGCGCAAGATCACCGTCATGCACCTCGAATTCCTGCCCGTTCGCCGCCGCGTTGCGCCGCGCCAGCGCGGCGTAGGCCGGCTGAAGCTCAAGCCCGGCAAGGCGCAGACCCGGCACCCGGTGGCCGAGACAAAGGCTCGCCACGCCGGCGCCGCAGCCGAGGTCAAGCACGCTGTCCCCGGCCCGCGCCGGCACCGCGGCGGCAAGCAGTACCGGGTCCATCGCCGCGCGGTAGCCGTGGCGCGGCTGGACGATGCGAATCCGCCCACCCAGAAACGCATCCTCGCTCAGGTCGGCTTCGTCGAACATCTCAAAGCTCGATCCCGTTGTCCTTCAGGATCGCCCGCGCCATGAAGAGATCGGCATCCCGCACCATCAGCCGGCGCGGCAAAATGCCAATGGATCCTTCTAGCACGCTCATGTGGACGTCCATCTGAAACGCCGTTATACCCTCAGCGTCGAGAAGAGCTGTCGCAAATGCGATTTTGGTTGGGTCAGTGGTACTAAGAAGCTCTTTCATAATCCAAGACTTAAGGACAGAGCACCAGCTTTGTCGAGGTGCCATGGAAACCATATGAGCCTGGACGAGACCGCGCAGAAACCCCTTGACCGGCTGAGTGCCCTTCTCGCAGCCGATATGGAGCGGGTGAACGCACTGATCCGCACGCGGATGGCGTCGGAACACGCCCCGCGGATTCCCGAGGTGACGGCGCATCTGGTCGAGGCCGGCGGCAAGCGGCTGCGGCCGATGCTGACCCTCGCCGCTGCGCGGCTTTGCGGCTATGGCGGCGACCATCATATCCGGCTGGCCGCGACGGTGGAGTTCATCCATACCGCGACGCTTCTGCACGACGACGTGGTGGACGAAAGTGCCCAGCGACGCGGGCGGCCGACGGCGAACCTGCTCTGGGACAACAAGTCCTCGGTCCTCGTCGGCGACTACCTTTTTGCGCGCGCCTTCCAGCTCATGACCGAGACCGGATCGCTCCGGGTGCTCGACATCCTCGCCAACGCCTCGGCCACGATCGCCGAAGGCGAGGTGCTGCAACTGACCGCGGCGCAGGATCTGCGCACGGATGAAGGCACCTACCTCAAGGTCGTGCGGGGCAAGACGGCGGCGCTTTTTTCCGCCGCGACCGAGGTCGGCGGCGTCATCGCCGGAACGTCCGAGGATCAGATCACGGCACTTCATGTCTACGGTGACGCGCTCGGCATCGCGTTCCAGATAGCCGACGATCTGCTGGACTACGGCGGAACCAGCGCCACGATCGGCAAGAACGTCGGCGACGATTTCCGCGAACGCAAGCTGACGCTGCCGGTGATCAAGGCGGTGGCGAAGGCGACACCGGCGGAACGCGACTTCTGGCGCCGGGTCATCGAGAAGGGCGACCAGCGCGAGGGCGATCTGGAAGAGGCACTGGCGCTGATGGCGCGGCACGGGACGATGGAGGCGACGCGCGCCGATGCGCTCGGGTGGGTCGCGAGGGCGAAGACGGCGATTGCCGCCCTGCCCCGGCACGAGCTTCGCGACATGCTGTCGGACCTTGCGGATTACGTCGTCGCCCGCGTCAGCTGACAGCCGGTCTCAGGCGGTCTGATCCCGGCGATTCCTTCACCGCCCTCGGCCAGGCGACGGAAGAAGGCGCGCCGCGCGCACCCACCAGCCGGGATGCGCGGCCGCCAGTTCGGCCGCCGCCGCCGCCGCCGGAGCGAAAGCGCCGAAAAGCCCGAACGATGTCGCGCCGGAACCGGACATCCGTGTCAGAAGCGGCCCTGTGGCGGCGATGCTGTCGAGAACCGTCGCGATGACCGGCGCCGTCCGGATCGCCGGCGCCTCGAGGTCGTTGCGCTGGCGCGTCAGCCAGCCGGCCAGCGCCGCTGCATCCGCGAATGCCCCGGGGATCGCCGCCATCGCCGGATTGTCCTTGTGGGCAAGCGCGCCGAAGACGGCCGGGGTCGCCACCGGCACGCGCGGATTGACCAGAACGACGGCAAGGCCCTCGGGCAATGGCGGCACCGGCGCCAGCGCCTCGCCGATCCCCGACATGCGCGCCGGTCGTCCGGCAAGGCAGACCGGAACGTCGGCGCCGAGCGCGAGGATCGCCCGGTCATCCGGCGGCGTCCGCCCCCAGAGCCGCGCCAGCGCCGTCAGCGTCGCCGCCGCATCGGCCGAACCGCCGCCAATGCCGGACGCGACCGGCAGGTTTTTCTCAAGGACGATCTTCGCCCCGCCCCCGGCGGCGAAGCTTCGCGCCGCGCGCAGGACAAGGTTGTCCTCGCCGGCACTCAGGCCGGCGGATTCCGGGCCGGTGATCTCCAGCGACAGGCGGTCGGCCGGGCCGACCCGGACCCGGTCGCCGATATCGGCAAAGACGACGAGACTGTCGAGCAGGTGATACCCGTCCGCCCGCAGGCCCGTGACATGCAGCGCAAGGTTCAGCTTGGCCGGCGCCGCGACTTCAATTGCCATTCTTCGTGATGGCGAGGGGTTTCGCACCCTCTTCCTTCAGGACCACGTCAAGCCCGACCTCGATCTTGCGGCGGATGCGCGCGGCCTCCTCCTCGGTGTCCGGCTCGAACGAGAGCGCCCGGCGCCACTGGAACTCCGCCTCGCGCTTGCGGTCGACGGCCCAGTAGACATCGCCGAGGTGGTCATTGACCACCGGATCGACCGGCATCAGCTGCACCGCCTGCTCAAGCTGCGTCACCGCGTCGTCATAGCGCCCGAGCCGAAAGAGCGCCCAGCCAAGGCTGTCGACGATGGCACCGTCATCGGGCCGCGCCGCGACGGCGCGTTCGATCATGTCGAGCGCTTCGTCGAGATTGGTGTTCATCTCCAGATAGGAATAGCCGAGGTAGTTCAGCACCGCCGGCTGATCGGGTCGCAGCTCCAGCGCCTTGCGGAAATCGGCCTCGGCCTTCTGCCAGTTCTCCTCGCGTTCGTTGGCGATGCCGCGGGTGTAATAGACCACCCACTGGCCCGGTTCATCGGTCGTGAAGGTGGCAATGGCCTGATCATAGGCATCGACCGCCTCCGCGTAGCGTTCCTGGCGGCGGAAGGTGTCGCCCAGCGCGCCCCAGATGTCGGCACGGCCCGGCACGGTCTTGGCCAGTTGCTGCAACGCCTCGATCGCCGCATCGACCCGGCCGGCGGCGATAAGCGCGTCGGTGCGGCCAAGCTCGGCCGCGACATAGGCCGGATCGTCGCGCGGAATGCGGTTGAACGTTTCGGTCGCCAGATCGTACTGCCCCTGCGCCTCGAGGATCGTGGCTGAGAGAAGCACCGCGTCCGATTGGCCCGGCGCGAGGTATTCGGCCATCCGGGCATAGGCCAGCGTGTTCACGTCCGACGATTCGCCGTTCAGCGCCGTGGCAACGGTATAGAAGACCTCCGCGAGGCCGTCGGTCGGAGAGGTGACGACCGTGAACGGGAGCGGCTTGCCCGCCTTCAACTCGTCGCGCAGCGCGGCAAAGGCCGGGTCGATCGCCTCGCCCATCGTCTTGTCGATCAGTTCGACCGCATCAGCGTTGCGCTCCAGCTGGCTGAGGATCTGGGCATGGGCAAGAACGCCGCGCCGCGTCGCGCGCAGGGGACCGCCCTCCTCGCCCGAGAAGATCCGGTCGGCGCCTTCGAAATCGCCGACGGATGCCAGCGCAAGCGCCTTGTGGTAAAGCCCGAAGGCGCGGCTGCCCGAGGCTTCGGAGACCTTGTCGAAGGACGCCGTCGCATCCGACATCTGGCCCAGCCCGAGCAGCGCCCAGGCACGGAACAATCCGTCGACCAGCGGCCCGGCGCTGCGGCCGTTGTCCAGCTCGGCAATGGCGCCGGCGTAGTCCTTTTTCGCGGCAAGGTTTGACAGCACGACCAGATCGGCAACCTGGCTTTTTGCTCCGAGATCGGCGATGAGCAGCGCCGGGGCCAGCGCCTTGTCGATCGCCCCGCGCCCGATCTGGGAAATCACCAGGTTCTCCATCAGGCCGGGGTTCGCCGGGTCTGCCGCAAGGGCCCGCGTGTAATAATCCGTCGCCGCGACATAGTCGGATTCGTAGCTCGCCAGCCGGCCGGCCAGATAGGGGCCTGCCAACCCGTCCCCGGCATGAGCGGGCATCCCGGCCCCGAGGCCGAGCGCGAGGATCAGGGGAAGCGGGCGCAAAAGGGATGTCACGGTGCCGGGTCCTTCCGAATGGGCATCGCCCGAACCTAAGCCGGGCGCTGGCCCAAAGCAATGCAGGGCGCCCTTTCGGACGCCCCGCAAGCCCGTTTCTGCCGGAAATGTTACATGTTCGGATAGTTCGGCCCGTCGCCGCCCTGCGGCGTGGTCCAGTTGATGTTCTGGCTCGGGTCCTTGATATCGCAGGTCTTGCAGTGGACGCAGTTCTGGAAGTTGATCTGGAACCGCGGGCCGCCGTCCCCTTCCAGCACCTCGTAGACGCCAGCCGGGCAATAGCGCTGTGCCGGCTCGTCGTATTTCGGCAGGTTCACCTTGATCGGGACCGTGGGATCCTTGAGTTTCAGGTGGCAGGGCTGGCTTTCCTCGTGGTTCGTCGCCGAGAAGCTGACATTGGTCAGCCGGTCGAAAGAGAGAACCCCGTCGGGCTTCGGATAGTCGATCTTCGGGAATTTCGACGCCTCGCCGGTCGCCGCGGCGTCCGATTTGCGGTGCTTAAGCGTGCCGAAGAGCGAGAGCCCGAAGAGGTTGTTTGTCCACATGTCGAAGCCGCCGAGCGTCAGGCTCGCGAGGAAGCCCCAGCGCGACCACATCGGCTTCACGTTGCGGACCTTCTTGAGGTCCTTGGCGATGGGGCCGGAGCGCAGGTCGGCCTCGTAGGCCGCCAGTTCGTCACCCGACCGCCCGGCCTTCATCGCCTCGAACGCCGCCTCGGCCGCCGCCTTGCCCGAGAGCATCGCATTGTGGTTGCCCTTGATCCGCGGCACGTTCACGAGGCCCGCCGAACAGCCGAGAAGCGCCACGCCCGGCGCCACCACTTTCGGGATCGACTGCCAGCCGCCTTCGCTGATCGCGCGGGCGCCGTAGGCCTCGCGCTTGCCGCCCTTAAGAAGCTCCGCCACCATCGGGTGATGCTTGAAGCGCTGGAACTCCATGTAGGGATAAAGATGCGGGTTCTCGTAGTTCAGGTGAACCACGAAACCGACATAGACCTGGTTGTTCTCAAGGTGATAGATGAAGGACCCGCCCCCGGCATTCTTGCCAAGCGGCCAGCCGGAGGTGTGGGTGACGGTGCCCTCGCGGTGCTTGGCGGGGTCGATCTCCCAGATCTCCTTCATGCCAAGGCCGAATTTCTGCGGGCAATGGCCCTTGGAGAGGTCGAATTTTGCGATGACCTCCTTGGCGAGCGAGCCGCGCACCCCTTCCGAGAGGAAGACATACTTGCCATGCAGTTCCATCCCCGGCTCGTAATTCGGGCCGGGCGTGCCGTCGGCGTTGAGCCCCATCACCCCGGCAACGACGCCCTTCACCTCGCCCTTGTCGCCGTAGACGAGTTCGGATGCGGCGAAACCGGGAAAGATCTCCACGCCCAGCGCCTCGGCCTCGCCCGCCATCCAGCGGCAGACATTGGCCATCGAGACGATGTACTTGCCGTGATTGTTCATCAGGGGCGGCATCGGCCAGTTCGGGATGCGGACCTGCCCGCCTTCGCCGAGGATGTAGAAGTTGTCGCGCTTCACTTCGGTCTTGATCGGCGCGCCCCGTTCCCGCCAGTCCGGCATCAGCGCGTCGAGACCGCAGGGATCGAGAACCGCGCCCGAGAGGATATGCGCGCCGACCTCGGAGCCTTTTTCCAGCACGACGACATTGAGGTCGGCGTCAAGCTGCTTCAGCCGGATCGCCGCCGACAACCCCGCCGGCCCCGCCCCGACGATCACCACGTCATATTCCATAGATTCGCGCGTCATCTCGGACATGCCTTCTCCCCTTCGCAGCGCTCTCGCTCGGCTCTTTCGTCGCGCAAGATCGTTAGCCTACCGCAGCGGCAGAGGCAACAATAACGCCGCGACGAAAGGGACGCTCTGTCAACCCCTGCGTATCGCAAGGGGGGCGTCCGGGACCTGGGCGAAGCGCGCCACTGCGCCCTCTGCACCAGTCAGCCGAATGCGGCGCAGGACCGCCCAGAACCCGACGACGAACAACATCGAGAAATATCCGTCGAGTGCATAGTGATAGCCCGTGTAGACGGACAGGAACTGGATGGTGGCCACGAAGATGAGACCGGGAAGCAGGAGCCAGCGGCTCCGTTCCGCCATGTAGATCGCGGTCAGCGTCGCTATGCTGACGTGGACGCTTGGAAATGCCGAAATGCCTGACGCAAGGGCCATGCTCCGGTCCGTGTAGGATGTCCAGAGATAGCTCTGGATGCCGCCGACAGCGCCATTCGACAAACCGCTTTCGGCCAGCGCGCGATGGAGGCCCGCAAAGCGGTCCCCGCCGATCAGCGCGTCGTAAAACACCGGCCCGACTGACGATCCGGCAAGTGCGAACAGGTTGCCGAGAACGATCCAGCACGACAGGTAAAGCAGGACGAACCGCGCCGTCCGCTCGGCATCGCGGTCCGAAACGGCGATCACCAGGGCGAGGGCGACGGCAGGGATGGTCCAGACCGACAGGTAGACGGGCATCAGGGCATCGACCGGCAGGCCCTCGGTCCAGCGATGGGCAAGTTCCCAGGGATCGGCGCCGCCGTGCAGCCATCGGTCCGCATCCGCAAGCGCACGGTCGGCATAGAAGGGAACGATCATCGGGATTGCCGACTTCAGGAACGAAAAGGCCACCTGCAACGTCACGCTGCCCATGACCGCGTATCCGACAAGTCCAAGTTGCGAGACGAATCTGCGCCAGCCCAGCACGAATGGCACCAGAAGGAGAAGCGGCATCATGTAGATCGCGGCAGCAGTGAATTGCAGGCCAAAGGTCCGCGTCGCCGCCATTGCCTGAGAGGCGAGCGCAGGCGAGGGATAGCGCAGAACGACAATCACCCCAAGGCTCACAGCCGCGTAGACAAGCACGATCCGAAAGAACAGTTTCAACTTCGCCGCAGCCTTCTGGTCTTTTTCCGCCTCACGACGGGCTTAGCCAGCCCCTACTATTGACGTGGGGCCGCATCCCGGATTTACAGCTTGTGTCGTGCATAAACCGGGCAATTTTTGGGCCAGTTCTAAATTACGAGCGAATATGGAAAAGATACCAATGACCCGCGCTGGCCATGCCGCGCTCGACCAGGAACTGAAAGCCCTGAAGTCGGTGGAACGCCCCGCCGTGATCAAGGCGATTGCCGAGGCGCGCGAACATGGCGACCTGTCGGAGAACGCCGAATACCATGCGGCGCGTGAACGCCAGAGCTTTGTCGAGGGCCGCATCAAGGAAATCGAGTCGCTGCTGTCGCGGGCCGAGGTCATCGACCCCACCAAGCTTTCCGGCGCGATCAAGTTCGGCGCGACCGTCACCCTCGTCGACGAGGACAGCGACGAGGAAAAGACCTACCAGATCGTCGGCGAGGCAGAGGCCGACATCGAGGCGGGACTGCTCAACATCCGTTCACCGCTTGCCAGGGCGCTGATCGGCAAGGACGAAGGCGACAGCGTCGAGGTGCGCACCCCCGGCGGCGAGAAGAGTTATGAAGTTCTGAGTATTCGCTACGTCTGAAGCCGGCGCGGAGGGCAATAGATGGCAGAAGAGCAAACAGCGGAAACCGGCAGCGCCCCGCGCGCCGATTTCGGGCTCTATTCGCGCCCGGCGGAAGAGCCGGCCATCGCGCCAGGCGACCTCGTCGCCGGTGCCGTCAGCCTGCTCTGGCTCGCGCTCGTCGGCGGATTCTTCCTTTTCGCGGGCGACAGCGACGGCTCCGGCGGCCCCTTGGGCACGATCATGGTGCTGGTGGCCATCTTCCTGCCAATCGCGCTGATCTGGATCGCGGCGATCACGCTCAGGACCGCGCGGACGATGAAATCGGAATCGCAGCGCCTGCAGGCGGCGATCGACGCGATGCGCCACGCCTATGTGAGCCAGTCGCAGTCCGGACTGACCAAGCCCTCGGTCGAGAAGCGGCTGGAGGAGATCGCGGCCTCGGCGCGACAGACCGAAAGCGCCATCGCCACCTTCACCTCGCGTCGCGACGACCAGACGCTCCAGCCCTCGGCCGAGCGCAAGGCGGCCCTCGCCGCGCCCAAACCGGCGGCTGCGGGCGACGACCAGCCGGCCCTGGCGCTTGGCACGCCGGCCGAACCGATGACCAACCCGGTCTCGGTGGCGGATTTCATCAAGTCGCTGAATTTCCCTGACAACGCCAATGACAAGGAGGGCTTCCGCGCGCTGCGCCGGGCGCTCGACGACCGGGCGCTGGCCAAGCTGATCCGCGCGGCGCAGGATGCGCTGACACTGCTCAGCCAGGACGGGATCTACATGGACGACCTGCGCCCCGACCGGGCGCGGCCCGAGATCTGGCGCCGTTTTGCGCAAGGCGAACGCGGCCGCACGATCGCCGCCCTCGGCGGGGTGCGCGACCGTTCCAGCCTTGCCCTGACAGCCGGCCGGATGCGTCAGGACACCATCTTCCGCGATGCCGCCCACCACTTCCTGCGGCAGTTCGACAAGACCTTTTCCGAGTTCGAGAAGAACGCCAGCGACCAGGACATCGCGGCCCTGGCCGAGACGCGCACGGCACGTGCCTTCATGCTGCTCGGGCGGGTGACGGGAATCTTCGACTGACGCCTCAGTAACCGCTCTGGCTGACCGAGCTGTTCTGGATCAGGAGGACGCCGGAATTGTTGTCCGGGTCGCCGTCGTGGTGGATCTTGGTGGTGACGCCGGGCAGTTCCGCGAAGGCGCGCATGATCGCGTTCGGGAAGAAGGTGCGCGGCACGGATTCGAAGCCCGGCAGGCCCTTCAGGATATCGCTCACCGAATTGCCGCAGAAGGCCTTGTTGACCGCGCCGTAGGCCTCGGCCCGGCGGATCGCCAGTTCGGCGACCTCGGGGCTGACGAAGACCTTGTGCTCGATCACGTCGTAGGTCTCGCGCGCGTGGTAGTCGATGTAGAACTTCCGCATCCGCTCGGTGATGCCGTAATGCAGGTCGTTCCGCTCGGGCGCCGCAGGGTGGCGCCAGGTTCCGGCAGGATCGAACATCACCCGCTGGCTGCCGTCGATCATCAGGCCGGAATGCGCGCCTTCGTTGCCGCGCTTGCGGACCACGGTGAAAAGCGTGATCGACGGCTGTTCGCCGGTGACATAGCGCGCCCGGGCGACCGCGTCGTCGGGGGCCCAGACCGGCTCGGCGCCACAGGCGGCCAGCGCAAGTGTCAGGGCAAGACTGAAAGCAAGCCGGCGCATGTCACTTCGTCTCCCGGGGACAGTCAGGCGTTGGCGAGCGCCAGGAAAACAAGAACCCCGATCGCGATGATCGCGCCCCAGGTCACCATGCGGACGAAGCTGCCGAAGGTTCTCTCCTGAACCCTGACATCCATGCTTCCGTGCTTGTGTTCGGCCATCTTTGCGCTCCAGATCCTGCGTTTCTGCCCGAATAGCCGATTCATCCTGCCCTGTCACGCCCCGGGGCATCATTGATCGCGAACCGGTGATCGATTTGCGACGGCCTGCGCCGCCGCCCCGTCACTTCCGATCCAGATCGGCGGCAAGGCGGAAGCCGATCCGGCGTGGCTCTTCAATCTCCGGCGCCTTGGGCAGCGCCCGCAACATGACGTTGAGCTGCGTCACATGCTGGATAAGCTGGGTCCGGGCGTCGTCCTCGTCGCGACCGTAGAAGGTGACGATGTCGGGATCGAAATAGCCGATGCCCTCGATCCGCAGCACACCGGCGTCGCCGCCGGTGAACCCCATCGCGACCTCGTGTTCGTTGTCGAGCTGGCTTTCGAAGTTCCGGATGTAGAGGATCAGGCGCTCATAGGCCCATTGCGCCGGGCTCTTCGCGTCGATCGGTTCGCCCGATATGCCTTCGGGCAGCGGCTCCATCTCCGCCGTCCGCGGCGCGTCCGGATCGGCGTGGGTCACCCGCGCGCAGGGCATCGCCGAAGCTTCGTGCACCTCCGCTGATGTCTGGATCAGGTCGGTCAGTTCCTTGTCCGCCAAAGCCAGGCTCCATCCTCCCGACGCTCGCGCGCCACACGTCCAAGATGGAGAAGATGGTTGAGATGCGCAACCGCCTCGACCAGCGCGAGGCCGTATTCCGCCTCACCGATCGGGCGTTTGAAAAGCGGCGTGAAGCATTCCGCCGCCGTGCGCGGGCGCGCCAGATGCGCCTCCAGCCGAATGAGTGCGCCGGTATGGTTCTCGATCATCTGGCCGAGCCGCAGCGGCAGCCCCGTGAAGGGCAATTTGTGGCCGGGCAGGACCAGTTGCGCCTCGTTGGCATGGTGAAGGAAGCCTTCGCAACTCTCGATCCAGTCGCGCACCGGATCGGCGCCGGGTTCGGTCGCGTAGACCCCGAGATTGGCCGAGATCGACGGCAGAAGCTGATCGCCGCCCAGCACCAGATCGCCGCCCTCCTGCCAGAGCGTCGCGTGTTCCGGCGCGTGGCCGTCGCCGATCCGCACCAGCCAGTCGCGACCGCCGATGCGGAGCCGGTCGCCTTCGCCGATCCGGGTGTAGCCAAGCGGCAGGGGCGCCACCACATCGCAGAAGTTGAACGGCCGTTCGGCCGCGCGCTTGGCGAAAAGCGCGGGCTCCATCCCCGCCCGGCGCCAGAAGTCCAGCGTCTCGGCCACCGGCAAGGGCTGTTCGTCAAGCACCAACATCCGCGCGAACAGCCACGATGTGCGGGTCGTCACCAGCTCCGCCCCCTGCCGCTGGAACCAGCCGGCAAGGCCGATGTGATCGGGGTGGTAATGGGTCACGACAACCCGCCGCACCGGCTTTCCCGCCAGCGGCCGGCTCAGGATCGCCTCCCAGAGCGCCCGCGTCCGTCTGGTATCGAGCCCGGTATCGACCAGCGTCCAGCCCTCGCCATCGTCAAGCGCGTAGACATTGACGTGATCGAGCGCCATCGGCAACGGCAGCCGCAGCCAGAGCACGCCCTCGGCGATCTCGATGGCCTTGCCCGGCTCCGGCGGCACGGCGGAGGGGTAGCGGATGCCGCCTTCGGGCGCCGGCGCGTCCATCACGAGGCCAGCGACTCGGGCGTCAGGGCAAAGACATCCTCGGCCCCCTCCCGCGCTTCGGCCAGATGGCCCGCGTATTGCGGCAGGAGCCGGCGGATATGGACCCGCGCCAGCGCCGTGCGCGGCCCCGCGCCGCCCTCGGCCAGGGCCGCGCGCAGGTGGTAATGCGCGCCGAGGACGCGGGCGAAGGCGCGCAGATAGGGCACGGCGCCGGCGAAGCGGTCCTGGGTGCCCTGCCCGACCATCCATTCGGTCGTCTCGCGCAGCGTCTCGGCCGCCGACCAGACATCGCCGGCAAGCTGCGGCAGGGCGGCGCGCGCCGCCTCGGCGCCCGCCTCGACCTCCTCAAGCAGGCGGAACGCCGCCTCGCCGCCATCGGCCATCTTGCGGCCGACAAGGTCCATCGCCTGAATGCCGTTGGTGCCCTCGTAGATCGCCGTCACGCGGACGTCGCGGTAGAACTGGGCGACGCCGGTTTCCTCGACATAGCCCATGCCGCCATGCACCTGCATCGCGGTTTCGGACACCGAGCAGCCGGTATCGGTGCCATAGGCCTTGGCAATCGGCGTGAGGAACGCGGCGCGGGCGCGCCAGTCGTCCTCTCCGGTCGCGGTCGTCATGTCGGTCGCGACGGCGCAGGCGAGCGCGATGGCGCGTGCGGCGAAGACCTCGGCCTTCATCGTCGCCAGCATCCGGCGCACATCGGCATGGTCGATGATCCTGCCCATCTGGCTCCGCTCGGCGGCGTATTCGACGGCGGCCTGGCAGGCGGCCTCGGCCACGCCGATGCCCTGCATCGCGACGCCGAGACGGGCGTTGTTCATCATGGTGAACATCGCTGCCATGCCCTTGTGCTCCGCCCCGACGAGCCAGCCGGTCGCCTTGTCGTATTCCATCACGCAGGTGGGCGAGCCATGAAGGCCAAGCTTGTGTTCAAGGCTGACGACATTGACCCCGTTGCGGCGGCCGGGATTGCCATCCGCATCTGGAATGAACTTCGGCACGAGGAAGAGGCTGATCCCCTTGGTGCCGGCCGCCGCGCCCGGCAGACGGGCAAGGACGAGGTGGCAGATATTGCCGGTCACGTCGCTGTCGCCCCAGGAGATGAAGATCTTCTGGCCCGAAACCGCATAGGTGCCGTCGCCGTTCGGCTCCGCCCTGGTGCGGAGCGCGCCGACATCGCTGCCCGCCTGCGGCTCGGTCAGGTTCATCGTGCCGGACCAGTCGCCGGAAATCAGCTTCGGCAGGTAGAGCGCTTTCAGGTCCGCGCTCGCATGATGGTCGAGCGCCTCGATCTGGCCCTGTGTCAGCAGCGGGTTGAGCTGAAGGGCAAGGCAGGCACCCGACATCATGTCGTTGATCGCCATGTTGAGCGTCTGCGGCAGGCCCATGCCGCCATGCTCGACCGGGGCAGAGACGGCGACCCAGCCGCCATCGGCAATTGCCCGGAACCCCTCGGCGAAACCCGGCGAGGCGCGGACCACGCCGTTTTCCAGCCGCGCCGGCGTCAGGTCGCCCGCGCGCTGCACCGGCGCCATCACCGTATCGCACAGCTTCGCGGCCTCGGTCAGCACGGCTTCGGTCAGATCCGGTGTCGCTTCGGCGAAACGCTCGGTCGCGGCGACTGTGCCGAGAGGAACCACCTCGTCGAGAATGAAGCGGATGTCGGCAAGGGGGGCGCGATAGGGCATGTTCTTTCCTCCACGTCGCCTTGGCAAAATCCGCCCCGGCGCGTATTCACATAGTCTGGTTGGCAGAATTGCCGCAAGGTCAGCCCCCTTCAACCCAAACGCTGCGTCACGAATGCGGAGGACGTGTGACCGATCTGCTGAACCCCACCGAAACCGGCATCGCAACGGCCGCGCGGCTTCTGTCGGAAGGCGCGTTGGTCGCCTTTCCGACCGAGACGGTCTACGGCCTTGGCGGCGACGCGCGCTCGGACATTGCCGTGGCGCGGATCTTCGAGGCGAAGGGGCGGCCGCGCTTCAACCCGCTGATCGTCCATGTGGCCGATCTGGACGCGGCCCGCGCCGTGGCGGTCTTCGATGAGAGGGCCGAACGGGTGGCCACCGCCTTCTGGCCGGGGCCGCTGACGCTGGTACTCCCGCTCCGGCCCTCGGCGCGGCTCTCGCCTCTCGTGACCGCCGACCTGCCGTCGGTCGCGGTGCGGGTGCCGGCGCATCCGGTGGCGCAGGCGCTCTTTCGCGCCTTCGGCGGGCCGCTCGCGGCACCTTCGGCCAACCCTTCCGGCAAGGTCAGCCCGACGCGGGCGGAACATGTGATGGCGGGACTTGCGGGGCGGATCGCGGCGGTGGTCGATGGTGGCGCCTGCGCGGTCGGGGTCGAATCGACGATCCTCGGCCTCACCGACGGCCCGGCGCTGCTGCGCCCCGGCGGCATCCCGGCAGAGGCGCTTGAGGATTGCCTCGGGCAGAGGCTGGAGGCCGGCGGCGACGCGGCGCGCCCGAACGCGCCCGGACAGCTTGCCTCGCACTACGCGCCTTCGGCGCCGGTGCGGCTCGGTGTCGCGACCCCCGAACCCGGCGCCTTCTGGCTCGGCTTCGGCCCCGGCGCATCGTCGGCCGATCTCAACCTGTCGCCCTCCGGCGATCTGGTGGAGGCGGCGGCCAACCTCTTTCACTATCTCCGGGAGGCCGATTCGCGGGCGGCCGGCCCGATCTGCGTGTCGCCGATCCCCGACAAGGGCCTCGGCCGCGCGATCAACGACCGCTTGCGCCGCGCTGCGGCCCCACGGCCGCCGGACTGAGCGACCCCCACGTCAGGCCCGTCCCGCCGCCGCCGACAGGGTCAGGGGATCGACGCCCAGCGTCTTCAGCGCGCGGCTCCATTTCCGGTCGTTCTGGTCGGAGAAGACCAGGTCGGGCGCCGCCTCGCAGGTCAGCCAGCCGTTCCTGAGGATCTCATCCTCGAGCTGCCCGGGTCCCCAGCCGGCATAGCCGAGTGCCAGGAGCGAGGATTGCGGCCCGCGCCCCTGCGATATCGCCTCCAGTATGTCGATGGTCGCGGTCATGCCGAAGCGGTCGTCGACCTTCAGGGTCGTCCCCGCGCCGCCGTAGTCGGCCGAATGCAGCACGAAACCGCGCGAATGTTCGACCGGCCCGCCAAAATGCACCCGGATCTGCTGCGCCCGGTCGGTCCTTGCGATGCCGAGCTGTTCCTGAAGCTGGTCGAACGACAGGTCCGGCGCCGGCTTGTTGACGATCAGGCCCATCGCCCCGTCATCGGAATGCGCGCAGAGAAAGATCACGCTGTGATCGAAGCGGGGATCGCCCATTCCGGGCATCGCGATCAGAAGCTTGCCACTGAGATTCATCTTGGCACCTCCTCCTGCCAAGATCGGCCGTGCCGGCCGGAGGTGCAAGGGCCGGTCGCGACAAAACTCTTCGTGAGTGGCACGGTTGTGACTTCCATTCGGCGTCTGACCGCCTAGTTTCACGGGAATGAGCACCCGAACCCCAACACACGCCGTGATCGGCGCGATACTCGCCCTCGGCGTGGCCGTTCCCGCCGCCGCCCAGGGTTTGCCCGACAATCAGGGTTTGCCCGACAATATCGTGCGCGCGACCCTGCTCGAAGGCTGGCGCACCGAGAGCGGAACCCAGATGGCTGCGCTCAGGCTCGACCTCGCGCCGGGGTGGAAGACCTACTGGCGCGCGCCGGGCGAAGGCGGAATCCCGCCGCGCTTCGACTGGAGCGGGTCCAAGAACATTGGCGGCGTGACCTTCCACTGGCCTAGGCCGGAAGTCTTCGACCTGAACGGGCTGCGCACCATCGGCTATTACCACGAACTTGTCCTGCCGATCGAGATCAGCCCCGCTGACGCGAACCGGCCGATTTCGGCGGTGGCCCGCGTCGACCTCGGGGTATGCGAACAGATCTGCGTGCCGGTGACGGTGGCTATCCGCGCCGCCTTCGATGAGAGCACCCGCCCCGACCCGGTGATCCTTGCCTCGCTCGACCGGATGCCGGAGACGGGGGCTGAGGCCGGGCTGTCGGCGTCGCGCTGCTCGGCCGAGCCGATCCGCGACGGGCTGAGACTGACCTCGCTCCTCACCCTGCCGCCGGTCGGGCCGGATGAATTCGCGGTCGTCGAACTGGCCGATCAGAGCATCTGGATTTCGCAGGCCGACACCCTCCGCACCGGCTTCGACCTCAGCGCCACCGCCGATCTGGTGCCGGCGAACGCGAAGCCCTTCGCGCTTGACCGGGCTTCGGTCCGGATCACCGTCTTCGGCGGCTCGGGCCGGGTGGTCGAGGTTCAGGGCTGCACTGGCTGAGACCGCGACTTCCGTCCGATCACGATCGCCGCGACGGCCCGGACCGCCAGCAGCAATAGCGCCGCTCCTAGGGCGAACCATCCAAGCGCCATGCCTAGCCCCTCGCCCGAAACGAGCGCCGGCCCGAGGATAACGGCGAAGAGCAGCGCCAGCGCCAGCGCGGCGCCCCGGACCAGCGGCCGCAGACGGCCCCGCCGCCGGGCGCGACGGAAGGCGGATAGATGCCGCGCCACATCGGTCTGCACAACCAGAAGCGCCGGCACCACCAGAAGTACCAGAACCATCCCGAACCCGAGCCCGTAGCAGAGCGTGATCACCGTCGGCTTCAGGAACTGCGCCTGGCGCGAGCCTTCATAGAGAAGCGGCGCGAGGCCAAGCACGGTCGTCGCCGTCGTCAGCATCACCGGTCGCAGCCGGTCGGCCACCGCGTCGATGATCGCCGGAATCCGGGCGCGCCGGGCGGCGTAGTCGTCCACCGTGCTGATCAGCACGATGGCATCGTTGATGATGATCCCCGACATGCCGATCAGCCCGACCACCGAGAACATCGACAGGGGTACATCCCAGGCCGCATGGCCGTGGATCGCGCCGATCAGGCCGAAGGGGATGACCGCCATGACGACGACCGGCCGCGTCCAGCTTGAAAAGATCCAGGCCAGCACCGCGTAGATGCCGGCCAGCGCCGCCATGAGCCCGATCAGGGCGTCGCTGAGGAAAGTGTTTTCCTGCTCGCTGAGGCCGGCAAGGTGGTAGCCGACGCCGTACTCCTCGGCGATGCGGGGCAGGATGTCGCGGTCGAGCGTATCGAGGATCGCCGCCGCCCGGTCGGGATCGTCCTCGGCGACATCGCCGGTGACCGAAACGACCCGCAATCCGTTCTCGCGCCGGATCGTCGAAAAGCCGCTCCGCGAAGAAACCGTGACGATATCCGACAGGGGCACGTAGCCGCCAGACGCCGTCCGCATCAGCATCCGGTCGAGGAAATCGGCGGTGAGGTCGGAGGCCGGCATCTCCACCCGTACATCCACCGTGCGGGTGCCATCGGGAAAGCTCGCCGCCTTGATGCCGTTCAGCCGCGCCCGAAGCTCGCGGCCAAGCGCCTCGACCGTGAAGCCCAGCGCGCGGCCCTGCGGCGTGAGGTCGAGCATCAGCTCGTCCTTGTCATAGGGCAGGCTGTCCTCCAGCGCCGAAACCTCGGGGAACGGGGCCAGCGCTCGTTTCAGCGCCTCGGCCGCGGCCTTCAGCTTTGCCGCCTCGGCGCCGGAAAGCTGCACGTCGAGGGTTTCGCCGGCCGGCCCGTGCCGCCAACCCCGAAACGACAGCTCTTCGAGAAAGGGGTGGTTGGGGGCGGCCTCCTGCAAGGCCGTCACGAATTCGGAACTGGACCAGGGCCTGAGATCGGGGTCGGTCAGCTCGATCGAGATCGCGCCCAGAAGATCGCCGTCCTTGCCTTCCGCGCTCGCCAGCGGCCGGAAGGCATTCGCGCCGACCTCGGTGATGACATAGGACAGCGGCTCCACCCCGTAGTCGTCGCGGAACCGGTCCGCGACCTTTTCGGCGGCGTCCTGAAGCCCCTTCATCACCTCGACCGTATCGGCGCGCGTGGCCCCGGCCAGCATGGTGAAATTGCCGGTGACGGAGGCCTGTTCTGGCGAGTTGAAGAAGCGCCACTGTACGTCGCCACGAATGAAAAGCCCCGCCTCGTAGGCCAGAAGCGCCAGCACCCCGGCCAGAACCGGATAGCGCGCCGCGATCACCCAGCCGGTCAGCGGCCGCACCAACCGGTCGCGGACCCAGCCGAGGCCGCGGTTCATCACCCGGCTCGGCGCGTCGTACCAATGGCCCCGCGCGGTCTTCGACAGCGCATGCGCCATGTGGTTGGGCAGGATCAGGAAGCATTCGAGCAGCGAGGCGGCGAGAACCACGGTCACGGTGAAGGGAATGTCCTGGATCATGTCGCCGAACCGCCCGGTGATCGTCATCAGCCCGAGAAAGGCGATGATCGTCGTGATGGTCGACGAAAACACCGGCGCCGCCATGTGGCGCACCGCGGTCTCGGCTGCCGTGAACGGCGGCTCGCCGAGTTTGCGGACCCGGAAATCGGTGTGTTCGCCCACGACGATCGCGTCGTCGACGACGATGCCGAGCGTCAGGATCAGCGCGAAGAGCGAGATCATGTTGAAGGTAAGCCCGAAGGCATGCATCAGCGCGACGGCGGCGAGCATCGCCACCGGGATGCCCGCCGCGACCCAGAATGCCGTGCGGGCATTCAGGAACAGAAAGAGCAGTGCAAGGACAAGGCCGAGGCCCATCGCCCCGTTCACCAGCAGGATGTCGAGCCGCGCCGTGATGTCGGCCGAACGGACCCGGATCATGTCGATGCTGACGCCCGCCGGCAGCGAGGGGCGCATCTCGTCGGCGACGGCCTCGACCTTGCGCTGGATGGCGATGGCGTCGCCTTCTGCCGAACGGTCGGCTCGCAGCGCGATGGCGGGGTTGTCGCCGACGAAATGCTGTGTTCCCCGGTCCCGCCGCTATCGGTGATCCGGGCCACGTCGCCGAGTGTCAGCGAGGTGCCGTCCGGTTCGGACCTGAGGACGATCCGGGAGAGCGCATCGGGACTGCGCCGCTCGCTGCCGGTCCGCAGGCGGGCGGAGCCGTCGGCGACCTCGCCTGCCGGATCGGCCCGGGCCTCGGCCGCGATGCGGTCGGCGATGTCGGCCAGCGTCAGGTCGTGGCGCATCAGTTCGACCATCGACACCTCGACGACGATCTCGGGCGCGGTCAACCCCTCGATCGTCGCCCGTGTGACGCCGGCCTGGAAGAGCCGGGCGAGGAATTCGTCGGCGATCCGGATCAGCTGTTCGGGGGCGACCGGGCCGGTGATGATCATGTCGGTCACCCGGTCGCGCCAGGCGCGGCGGACCACCTCCGGCGGGTCGGCATCCTCGGGCAGGTTGGTCACGGCGGCGACGGCGGCCTCGACCTCGTCGACGGCGCGGCCCATGTCCCAGCCCGGCTCGAATTCGAGCGAAATGTTGGCCCGCCCCTCGCGCGCGGTGGAGGTCGTGGTCTCGACCCCCTCGACAGCGATCAGCCCGGGTTCGAGAAGCTGGACGATGCCGCGGTCGACATCCTCGGCGCCGGCCCCTTCCCATGTGACCGAGACGTTGATCTCCTGGATGACCACGTCGGGAAAATACTGCGCCCGCATCCGGGGCAGGACGGCAAGGCCCGCCGCGATGAACAGCACAAGGACGAGGTTGGCCGCCGTCGCATGGCGGGTGAAGTAGGACAGGACGCCCCCCGCCGCCGCGAATCGGTCGCGCCGCCTGGCCATTGCCTAACCCCCCATCCGGGCTTCGATCCGGTTGACGACCTCGGCCGGCACCCGGCCTTCGCGCAACTGCGCCAGAACCCGGCTTTTCGCCTCGGCCGGCATCGCGCCGCTGTCCTCGACAAAGGCAATCAGCGCGGCGCGGCGTTCCGGCGTCAGGTCGATGAGGGCGGTCTGATCGTCCGCGCCGCCCGCCAGTGCCGCGCCGTTGCCGCGCACCGGCCGGACAAGGATGCCTGCGCCGAGAAGCGATGTACGCTCGACCACGACCTCGCGCCCGGCCAGCGCGCCGACCCGCACGATCACGTCGTCGCCCTGCCGCCGCAGCACCTCGGCCGGCACCGATTCCAACCGCTCGCCGGAGCCGAGAAGCAGAAGGGTTCCGTCCGACCCGACCGCCTGCGCCGGGATCAGCGCCACCCCGTCAAGCGGCGGCTCGGCGATGGCGAGGGTCACGAAGTCACCCGGCCGGAATCCGCGCGCGGTGTCGAGCGTCGCGAAGATCAGCCTCCCGCTCAGCCCCTCGGTCACCGCCGCATCGACCCTTGCAAGGCTGCCCCGCGCCGTCAATTCGGCACCGAGCACGTCGAGCGCGGCGGTGACCGGCAATGGTTTCAGCCGCCCCTCGCGGTCGATCAGCCGCGCATATTGCGCCGTCGAGACGCGGAACGCGACTTCGAGCGCTTCGGTGTCGATCAGTTCGCCCAGCTTCTCGGTCTTGCCGACAAGCCCGCCGGCAACTGCCGTAACCCCTGACAAAGCACCGGAAAATTCCGCCCGCAGCTCGGTTTCGGCCAGCCGCCGCTCGGCATCCGCGACGGTCAGCCGCTGCCGGTCGAGCGCGGTCAGCGCCTTTTCGGCCCGCGCCTCGGCCAGCGCCAGCGCCTGCCGGCGCGAGACCACGCCCTGGCTGGCGTTCGACATCGCGAGTTCCGCCGCCTCAAGGTCGGCCGCCGTGCCAAGGCCGCGCCCGGCGATGCCCTTCTGCCGTTCCACCGCCTGGGCGCGCAGCGTCTCCTGCACCTCGGCGGCGGCAAGGTCGTCATTGGCAAGGCCGAGCGCCCGTTCGGCATCGCGCGCCTCGGCCTCGGCCTCGCGCATCCCGGTGCGGGCGGCGTCGAGGGCGGATTGCGCGTCGGCCGGGTCGATCCGGACCAGCAACTGGCCCGCGGTAACGAAGGTTCCGTCGGCGAATTCGGTCGCAAGCTCGACGATCGGGCCGGCCGCGGCGGCGCGCAGTTCCAGGTGGCGGCGGCTCCGCACCTCGCCGAACGCGGTCATGACCGGCGCGATCCGGTCGGGCGCCAGCGTCACCACCCGGGCGGTGAAGGCGCGCTCCTCGGCCGGCCGCGACGGCCCGCTATCGGCGTTGCGGATATCGAACGCCTGCTTCAGCGTCACCCCCGCCACAGCCAGAAGCGCCAGCGTCAGCGCCAGCAGAAAGAGGCCGAGGAGGCTGTGGGAAAGAAAACGCATGTAATCCGATCATTTAGAGGCTCGGGTGGGATTTTAGACCTCGCCGCTCAAACCGCCAAGCGCAATCCACAGCACCGCACGAGGGCGTTACTTCCGCCGCAGATGCTCATCAAGGCGGGGCATGATCTCGACGAAATTGCAGGGCCTGTGGCGGTAGTCGAACTGCCATTTCAGGATTTCGTCCCAGGCGTCCTTGCAGGCACCGGGACTGCCGGGCAGCGCGAACAGGTAGGTTCCCCCTGCAACACCGCCCGTGGCACGGCTTTGCACCGCCGAGGTGCCGATCTTCTGCATCGAGACGATGGTGAAGACAGTGGCGAAGGCCTCGATCTCCTTCTCGTAGACATCGCGGTGCGCCTCGACCGTCACGTCGCGCCCGGTGAGCCCGGTGCCGCCGGTCGAGAGGACGACATCGACCTCGGGATCGGCCACCCAGGCCCGCAGTTGCGCCGCGATATCGGCACGCTCGTCCTGAACGATCCTGCGGTCGGCAAGGATATGGCCCGCGTCGGTCAGCCGCGCCACCAGCGTGTCGCCGGAGCGGTCTTCCGCCAGCGACCGGGTATCCGACACGGTCAGAACCGCGATGCGGACAGGGATGAACTCCTTGCTCTCGTCAATACGGCTCATGTCCGGCCCTTCAACCTCGCCTTGATCTCCAGCAGATCCGCCCAGGCCTCGCGCTTCGCGGCCGGGTTGCGCAGAAGGTAGGCCGGATGCGTCATCGGCATGGCCGGACGCCCGAACGCCTCGGTCCAGTTGCCGCGCAGCCTGAGGATGCCGCGCTTGCCCAGCGCCGCGGCGCAGGGCGTGTTGCCCATCAATACGACGACATCGGGGTTCACCAGCTCCACATGCCGCGCCACGAAGGGCAGCATCATCGCGATCTCGTCCGGCTCCGGGTCGCGGTTCTGCGGCGGGCGCCAGGGCATCACGTTGGTGATGTAGAGCGCCTCATCGGCGTGATGCGCCGTCCGCGCGAGGCCGATGGCCGCGAACATCCGTTCGAGAAGCTGCCCCGCCCGGCCGACGAAGGGCCGCCCCTCCAGATCCTCGTCGCGCCCCGGTGCCTCGCCGAGGATCAACACCCGCGCTTGCGGGTTGCCGTCGGCGAAGACGAAGTTGCGCGCGCCCTTCTTCAACTCGCAGAACTCGTAGGCCGACTGGACGGCCGCGAGCGTGTCGAGCGCGGTCGCCGTCGCGGCGGCGGCCTTTGCCGCCTCGACCGGGTCGGCGGGCGCTTCGGCAACGGTCGTCACCACCGCCCCGGCAGCCGGTTTCGGCGCCTCCGCCGCCACCTCGTAGCGGTTGACCGGCACCTCGCCCATGGGCTCGTCGGCGCCAAGCTCCATCTGCCATTCCAGAAGGGCCTTGGCGGCGCGGAAATCCATCTGTGCGAGGCCTGAGTCCATGCCCGCCAAGCTAGGCCCCCGCCCGCGCCGGGGCAAGCGCCCGCATTCTTCGTTGCCCGCGCCGCGTCCATTTGCCATAAGCGTGCGAAACGGGGACCGGAGGCCTGAATGACATTCCGCGCGCGTCACCTTCTGGGGATCGAACATCTGGCCCCGGAAGAGATTCGCAGCGTCCTCGACCTGTCCGAGAAATACGTCGAGTTGAACCAGCGCACCGTGAAGCATTCCGACGCGCTCGAGGGCATGACCCAGATCAACATGTTCTTCGAGGCCTCGACCCGCACGCAGGCCTCGTTCGAACTCGCTGGCAAGCGGCTTGGCGCCGACGTGATGAACATGGCGATGCAGCACTCGTCAGTGAAAAAGGGCGAGACGCTGATCGACACCGCGCTGACGCTGAACGCGATGCACCCCGACCTCTTGGTCGTGCGCCACCCGGCTTCCGGTGCTGTCGATCTTCTGGCCCAGAAGGTCAACTGCGCCGTCCTGAACGCCGGCGACGGGCGGCACGAACACCCGACGCAGGCCCTGCTCGATGCCCTCACCATCCGCCGCGCCAAGGGCCGCATCCAGCGCCTGACGGTCGCGATCTGCGGCGACATCGCGCATTCCCGCGTGGCCCGGTCGAACCTGATCCTTCTGGGCAAGATGGAAAACCGCATCCGCCTGATCGCGCCGCCGACGCTGATGCCCTCGGGCGTCGCGGAGCTTGGCTGCGAGGTCTACGAGGACATGCGCGAGGGGCTGAAGGGCTGCGACGTTGTGATGATGCTGCGCTTGCAGAAGGAACGCATGGACGGCGGCTTCATCCCATCCGAGCGCGAGTATTACCACCGCTACGGGCTCGACGCCGAAAAGCTGGGCTTCGCGAAGGAGGATGCCATCGTCATGCACCCCGGCCCGATGAACCGGGGCGTGGAGATCGACGGCGAACTTGCCGACGACATCAACCGTTCCGTCATCCAGGACCAGGTGGAGATGGGAGTGGCCGTCCGCATGGCCTGCATGGACCTCTTGGCGCGGAACCTGCGCGCCGAGCGGGGCCGGCAGGCGGTCGGGGTGATGGTGTGAGCGGGCCGCGTCACGACAAAGGACCGCGACCGACCGAGGCGGGGGCGGGAACCGCGCCCGCCTGGGGGCGGGCGGACGCGGTCCGGTCCGCAAGCGGACCGGGCAGGGCGGGAGAGCACGCGAGATGACCACCCTCCTCACCAACGCCCGCCTGATCGACCCAGAGGCCTTGACCGAGACCCTCGGCGCGCTCGTCATCACCGACGGAAAGATTACCGAAGTCTTAACGCAACCCCTTGAAAAGGCTGATACCTTCCCCGCGGGGAAGGTCCTCGACTGTCAAGGCAAATACCTCGCCCCCGGCATCGTCGATCTCGGTGTCAAGATCGGCGAGCCGGGCGAGCGGCACAAGGAGTCGTTCCGCTCCGCCGGGCTTGCCGCTGCCGCCGGCGGCGTCACGACGATCATCGCCCGGCCCGATACCAACCCTGCCATCGACACGCCCGAGACGCTCGAATTCGTCACCCGCCGCGCCGCCGAAGCCTCGCCGGTCCGCATCCGCCACATGGCGGCGCTGACCAAGGGCCGCGAGGGGCGCGAGATGACCGAGATCGGTTTTTTGCTCGACGCCGGCGCCATCGCCTTCACCGACTGCGACCATGTCGTCACCGACACCAAGGTACTGGCCCGCGCGCTCACCTACGCGAAATCTCTCGGCGCGCTCGTCATGGGCCACCCGCAGGAGCCGGTCCTCTCGGCCGGCGCCGCCACGACCTCCGGCAAGTTCGCCTCGCTGCGCGGCCTGCCGGGGGTGTCGCCAATGGCCGAGCGCATCGGCTTCGACCGCGACATGGGAATGGTCGAGATGACCGGGGCGAAGTACCACTTCGACCAGATCACCACCGCCCGCGCCCTGCCGCCCCTTGAACGCGCCAAGCGCAACGGCTTCGACGTGACGGCCGGCACCTCGATCCACCACCTCACGCTCAACGAATTCGACGTCGGCGACTACCGCACCTTCTTCAAGGTAAAGCCACCGCTACGCAGCGAGGATGACCGGGTCGCGGTGGTCGAGGCGGTGGCCTCCGGCGTCATCGACATCATCTCCTCCATGCACACGCCGCAGGACGAGGAATCGAAGCGCCTGCCGTTCGAGGATGCGGCCTCGGGCGCGGTGGCGCTGGAGACCTTCCTGCCCGCCGCGATGCGGCTCTACCACGCGGGCCAGCTGACCCTGCCGCAGCTTTTCCGCGCCATGGCGCTCAACCCCGCCAATCGGCTCGGCCTGCCGCAGGGGCGGATGGCAGTGGGCGCCCCGGCCGACCTCGTGCTTTTCGATCCCCATGCGCCCTTCGTTCTCGACCGCTTCAAACTGCACTCGAAGTCGAAGAACACGCCCTTCGACGGGCAGCGGATGGAGGGCAGGGTGCTCGCGACCTTCGTGGGCGGAACCCAAGTTTTCAGCGCGGAGGCGTAGATGCCGGAGCTTGCAAGCGGGGCCACGGTCCTGATCCTGACGGCGGTCCTGGGCTACCTGCTCGGATCGATTCCCTTCGGCGTCGTGATCACAAAACTCATGGGTCTTGGCGACCTCAGGCAGATCGGCTCGGGCAATATCGGGGCGACGAACGTGGGAACAAGGCGGCGGCCTTCGCGACGCTGGTTCTTGACGGCGGCAAGGGGGCGGCGGCGGTGCTGATCGCCCGGGCGCTGGCGGGCGAGGACGCGGCGCAACTTGCCGGGCTGAGCGCGTTTCTCGGCCACCTCTTCCCCGTCTGGCTCGGGTTCAGGGGTGGCAAGGGCGTCGCGACCTTCCTCGGCACGCTCCTTGCGCTTTCCTTCCCGGTCGGGCTTGCGGCCTGCGCGACCTGGCTCGTCACCGCGCTCATCAGTCGTATCTCGTCGCTTTCGGCGCTGGTCTCGGCGGCACTCGCGGCGATCTGGGCCGGTTTTCTTGGTCACGGCGACATGGTGATCCTGATCGTGACCCTTGCCACGCTGGTCTTCTGGCGGCACCTGCCGAACATCGAGCGGATCAAGGCCGGGACGGAACCGAAGATCGGCGGCAGGAAATGACCAATCGCGAGGCGCCGGCCATGAATTTCGCAACCGCCGTTCGCAGGTGTTTCTCGAATTACGCCACCTTCAGCGGGCGTGCCCGCCGCGCCGAATTCTGGTGGTTCGTGCTGTTCAACTTCGCCGCCAGTTTCGCCTTGAGCTTCGTCGACCTGATCTTCTTCGGCCTCGGCCACGGCATGATGGGCGGTGGCCAACCGCTGTCGGGGCTCTTCTCGCTTGCCGTCCTGCTGCCGTCGCTGGCGGTCACGGCGCGACGGCTGCACGACACCGGGAAATCCGGCTGGTGGATCCTGCTGATCCTGATCCCGCTGGTCGGTTTCGTCGTCCTGATCTGGTGGTACGCGACCGCCAGTGACGAAGGGCCGAACGACTACGGGCCGGACCCGATCGCCGGCGAGGACTTCACCGCGACCACGGTCCCGCGGGTTCCCCGGCGCTGACGGTCAGTAGCTGTATTCGCCGTAGATGCGGGTCAGATCACCGTTCCACTCGCCGCGATACTTCGCCAGAAGCTCGTCGGCCGGCGTCATGCCGCTCTCGACGCTGTCCTGAAGCGCGTTGAGGAAATGCGTCTCGTCCGGAACCATGCCACCGGCACCGGGCCGCGCGCGGGCCTTGAGACCGGCGTTGGCGATCTTCACCGTCTCGCGCGCAAGCGACAGCATGTTCACGCCGTGGGTCTCGGCCTGAAGCGCGTCGATCGAAGCGGCGACGCGCAGCGCCTCGCGGGTTTCGGCATCCCAGCCCTTCACCAGATCCCAGGCGGCATCGAGCGCCGACTGATCGTAGAGCAGGCCGACCCAGAACGCCGGCAGCGCGCAGAGCCGCCGCCACGGGCCGCCGTCGGCGCCTCGCATCTCGATGTATTTCTTCACCCGCGCCTCGGGGAAAACCGTGGTCATGTGATCGGCCCAGTCCGACAGCGTCGGCTTTTCGCCCGGCAGCGCCGGCAATTCGCCCTTGAGAAAGTCGCGGAAGCTCTGGCCCAGCGCGTCGATGTACTTGCCGTCGCGGTAGACGAAATACATCGGCACATCGAGCACGTAGTCGACGTAGCGCTGGAACCCCATGCCGTCCTCGAAGACGAAGGGCAGCATCCCGGTCCGGCTGTCGTCGAGCCCGCGCCAGATCCGGCTGCGCCAGCTTTTCATGCCGTTCGGCTTGCCCTCGAAGAAGGGCGAATTGGCGAACAACGCCGTTGCCACCGGCTGCAACGCCAAGGCGACACGCATCTTCTTGACCATGTCCGCCTCTGACGCGAAGTCGAGGTTGACTTGAACCGTGCAGGTCCGGCGCATCATCTGGGTGCCGTGCGTGCCGACCTTGGCCATGTAGTCGTTCATCAGCTTGTAGCGGCCCTTCGGCATCAGCGGCATCTGCTCATGCGTCCAGATCGGCGCCGCGCCGAGCCCGATGAACCGCGCGCCGATCCGGTCCGCGACCTCCTGCACTTCGCGCAGGTGCTCGTTCACCTCGTCGCAGGTCTGGTGAATCGTCTCCAGCGGCGCGCCGGACAGCTCAAGCTGGCCGCCCGGCTCTAGGCTGATATTGGCGCCGTCCTGGGTGAGGCCGATGATATGGCCCTGCTCATAAACCGGCTCCCAGCCGAAGCGCTGCTGCATTCCCTCCAGCATTGCCCGGATCGAGCGCGGCCCGTCATAGGGCAGCGGCAGAAGCGTGTCCTTGCAGTAGCCGAACTTCTCGTGCTCGGTGCCGATGCGCCAGTCGCTCGTCGGCTTGCAGCCGCTTTCCATGTATTCGGCAAGCTGCTCGAACCGCTCGATCGGGCCGCCGCCGGACTGGGGAATGGACATGAAGGACCTCGATCTGTGCCGCCTTGGAAGGGTTAGACCTGAAACGCCGGCCGGCGCAAGTCAAGCCCGCGGCGCCGGGAATGACGGCCCATCGTCATGACATTTCGTGATCGGTCAGTCGCGCGCCAGCGCTGTAGTCTCGCGGCGCCAGAGCGGCAGCGTCTCCACCCCCCGGTCGATGGCGGCGGCGAGCCGGGCCATGTCGATCCCCGGCAGGGCGGCGAACGCGTCATAGAGCTTCTCGGCCCCGGCGGCGTCCACCGGCACCAGAAGCACCTCTCCCGCCGTCGTCTTCAACCGCCAGTGCCGGGCGCCGTAGAAGACTGCGAGCCGGACCTCCGCCAGATCGGAGAGTGCCACGAAGCCGCCGAAGGTCGGGCCGAAATAGCCGATCTGGCCTTCGTCAACCTCGACCACCCCCGGCGCCGCGACGCCGCGCAGGAACCGCAGTCGCCGGAGCGCGATCAGGCCCCAGGCGACGGCGAGGACGGCGACCGCCGCGCCGAGCGGCATCAGCAACCACCCGCCGAGCCAGACCAGCCAGCCCCCGATGGCCAGCGCCGCCACCGAGGCGATCACCTCGCGCCAGCGGACCAGGCCGGCCGCGACCTCGGGGCGCAGGAAACCCACGCTCACCGCCAGTCCCCGAGATGCGCCTGCCAGAGTGTCAGCGCCGCGAGCGCGGCCGTTTCCGCCCTGAGGATGCGGGGGCCGAGCGGCAATGACCGGACGAACGGCAGGGCGCGCAGCCGGTCGCGCTCGACCTCCGAGAAGCCGCCTTCGGGGCCGATCAGGATCGCCCAGGGACCGGGCGCCAGATCGCGAAGGACTGCCGCCGGCGATGCGCCCGCCCCGGCCTGCGCCTCGTCGGCCCAGAGCAGGCCACGGGCCGTGTCCCAGCCGGAAAGCAGCTTCGGCAGCGGCATCACCTCGTCCACCTCCGGCAGGTACAGCGCGCCGCATTGCTCGGCCGCCTCGCGCACATGCGCCTCGGCCTTGTCGCGGCGCAGCCGTTCGGAGTTGGTGAACTCGGTCGAAACCGGCACCAGGCGCGCCACGCCAAGCTCCACCGCCTTTTCGACGATGAAATCGGTGCGCGCCTTCTTGACCGGCGCGAAGACAAGCCAGATGTCGGCGGGCGCCGATTGCGCCTTCGTCCGCTCGATGCAGGACACGAGGCCCTTGCGCTTGCCGGCGTCGACCACCTCGGCCAGCCATTCGCCGTCGCGTCCGTTGAAGACCAGAACCCGGCTGCCCACCCCTTCGCGCATCACCCCGAAAAGGTAATGCGCCTGCGCCTCGGACAGGGGAAGCGATTGCCCCGCCCCGAGCGCATGGTCTACACAGAGCCTGATCTTCGCCATTGCCATGAGGCCGAACTTATGAGCCCGAACGTCGGAACGCCAGAGCCCGAGAACCGGGTCGCCGACGCGGTGACGGGAAACTGGGTGGACCGTTTCGCGCCGGAAGCCACGCGGCCCTTTCTGAGGCTCAGCCGCGCCGACCGGCCGATCGGGACCTGGCTCCTGCTCCTGCCCTGCTGGTGGGGCGTGGCGCTGGCCGCCGCCGTCGATGGCTGGCGCGGCTGGGACGTCTGGATCTGGTTCGGCTGTGCGGCCGGCGCCTGGTTGATGCGCGGGGCGGGCTGCACCTGGAACGACATCACCGACCGCGACTTCGACGCGGCTGTCGCCCGCACCCGGTCGCGGCCGATCCCCTCGGGGCAGGTCACGGTGCGGCAGGCCTTGATCTGGATGGCGGCGCAGGTGGCGCTCGCCGGCCTCGTGCTTCTCTCCTACAACGGAGTGACGGTCCTTCTTGGTGTCTCCTCGCTTGGGCTCGTGGCGATCTATCCCTTCGCCAAGCGCTTCACCTGGTGGCCGCAGGTCTTCCTCGGGCTGGCCTTCAACTGGGGCGCGATCCTCGCCTATGCCGCCCATTCCGGCACCGTCACTGTGGCGAGCCTTCTACTTTATGCCTCGGGGATCGCCTGGACGCTCTTCTACGACACGATCTACGCCCATCAGGACAAGGAGGACGACGTGCTGATCGGCGTGAAGTCCACTGCGCGGCTCTTCGGGGCGGCGACCGGGAAATGGCTCGGCCTCTTCCTGATCCTCACCGTGACGCTGATGTCGGCGGCGATTCTCGTGGCGCTTCTTTCGGTGGCGGGGCCGCTCAAGCTTGCCGTGGCGCTGGCGGCGCCCTGGGCGGTGGGCTGGCATCTTCTGTGGCAGATGCGGCGGCTCGACATCGACGATCCGGCCGGCTGTCTCGCGGTTTTCCGCGCCAACCGCGAGACCGGGCTTCTCGCTGCGCTGTTTCTTGCCGCAGCTGCGTTCCTCTGATTGATCCATCCGGCCGGGGCGCTTAGGAAGGGCGCGTTCCATTTTCGGCGAAAGTCCGCTGCCTTATGTCTCTGCCCTTTCTGAAGTCCCTCCGCCTGCCTCGGACCGTCCCGGTCAAGGCGATCGCCCCTGTCGCCTTCGTGGTGGCCGGCGCGCTCAGCCTCTTCACCGCGACCTGGGCCGCCGGAGTGGTGGAACGGCGGTCGGCCGAAGGCGTCGCCGCGGCGCTGGCCGAGGCGGGCCACACCTGGGCCGAGGTAACGACCGACGGGCTTCAGGTGGCGCTCGCCGGCACCGCTCCGACCGAGGCGGCACGGTTCCGCGCCCTCTCTGTCGCGGCCACCGTGGTCGACGCCGACCGGGTGATCGACGCGATGGACGTGCTCGACCCCGCCGCCCTGAAAGCCCCGGATTTCACCATCGAGATCCTGCGCAACGGAGACGGCATCTCTCTCATCGGGCTGGTGCCGGCCGGCGCGGGGCGCGAAAAGATCGTTGCCGACCTCAACGGGCTTGCCGGCGACGGCAGCGTGACGGACATGCTGGAGACCGCCGACCACCCGGTGCCTGCCGGCTGGCGCGAGGCGCTCGACTACGGCATCAAGGCGCTCGCCGGCCTGCCGCGCGCGAAGATCTCGATCGCCGCCGACCGCGTGTCGATCACCGCGATCTCCGACAGCCCGGCCGAAAAGGCCCGGCTTGAGGCCGATCTGAGCCGCAAGGCGCCGAAGGGGCTTCGGCTCGCGCTCGACATTTCGGCGCCGCGCCCGGTGATCACGCCCTTCACCTTGCGGTTCCTCATCGACGGCAACGGCGCGCGGTTCGATGCCTGCTCGGCCGACAACGAGCGCGCCCGCGACCGCATCCTCGCCGCCGCGACCGACGCCGGCGCCACCCGCAAGAACGCCTGCACCATCGGCCTTGGCGTCCCGACCCCGGCCTGGGCAGACGCGGTGACGATGGGGCTTGCCGCGATGAAGGAGCTTGGCTCCGGCTCGATCACCTATTCGGATGCCGACATTTCGCTGATCGCGGCGGAAACGGTCAGCCAGGAAGTCTTCGACCGCGTCGTAGGAGAGCTGGAATCGAACCTGCCCGAGGTCTTCTCCCTCCATGCCGTGCTGACGCCGAAGACGGTGGCGCAGGCCGGCAGCCCGACGATCCCGGAATTCACCGCGACCCTTTCGTCGGACGGACGGGTCGACATGCGCGGCCGGCTGGGCGACGAGTTGTCGCGTGGGGCGGTCGAAAGCTTTGCCCGGTCGCGCTTCGGTTCGGCCTCTGTTCATGCCGCGACGCGGCTCGCGCCCGATATGCCGCCGGGCTGGCCGATCCGGGTTCTGGCGGCCCTCGAAGCGCTCGGGGAACTGGACAACGGCACGGCCCATGTGCGGCCCGAGATCATCCGCATCACCGGCGTCACCGGCTCCACAGATGCCAGCGACACTGTCGCGCGGCTGCTCTCCGACCGGCTTGGCGAGGGCGCGAATTACGAGCTTTCGATCCGCTACGACGAAAAGCTCGATCCCCTGCTCGGCCTGCCGACGGATGAGGAATGCGTCGCCGAGATCAACGCGATCCTCACCGCGCACAAGATCAACTTCGAACCTGGCTCCGCCCAGATCACCGCTGACGGGCGTGACACGCTCGACAAGATCGCCGAGCGGATGAAGGACTGCTCCGACTTTCCGATGGAAGTCGGCGGCCATACCGACAGCCAGGGCCGCGAGGAGATGAACCTCTCGCTCAGCCAGGACCGCGCCGGGGCGATCATCACCGCGCTGATGAACCGGCGGGTGCTGACCGGCAACCTCGTCGCGGAAGGCTACGGCGAAACCGTGCCGATCGCCGACAACGACACAGAGGAAGGGCGCGAGGCGAACCGGCGGATCGAGTTCCGGCTGCTGAAGCCGCAGGAGACGACGACGCCCACGGCCGCCGGAGAAGATGCCACCGGCGGGGAGGTTACCGGAGGGGAGGTTGCCGGAGGCGACGTCGCGATCGCCGTCCAGACGCCCGACGACACCACGCCGAAACCGAAAGCCCGGCCGGACCAGCCAGCCGACAACTGAACGCCGGAGACACCGGCGGCACCGGCACTTGACCGGAAACGAGGGAGAGGCCAAAGCAGGGCCATGAACAGAACCGAATTCATCATCGCGACGGCGATCATCCTCTTCGTGGCCTTCGGACTCGGCTGGTTCGCCTGCTGGCTTCTGCACAGGCTGAGCCGCGTCACCCAGGCCGAAATGGGCGAACTGGAGAAGATGGCGCGCGACCTGCACGACGCGGAAGAGACCCGCGACGCGGCGGTCAACTTCCTTGAGAGCAGGGAAGCGGAGCTGACGAACCAGATCCGGCAGAGCGATGCGGAGCTTCGCGCCGCGATGGACGGGTTGCGCGACGCCCGTCACGAAGCGGAAGAACTGCGCGCCTATATCGAGCGGATCAACAAGGGCTGATGCGCGGCCGAGGCCGCCGGGCCGAAGCTGCGCCCCGCGTTCCGCACCGCGCGTCGGTTCAGGTGACACCACACCCTGAAAGCAGAAGCCTGCCGGCATTTCTGCCGGCAGGCTGGTCGGACCCAAGTCCTTTTAATGTGAACGCCCCGTACACGGCCGGGGTGGACGGCGGGGGCTTGCCCCGCCACGCGGTCAGCCGCGCTCTTCGACGATGGTCACAAGATGCGGGATCTTGTTGACCATGCCGCGGATCGAGGGCGTGTCCTCAAGCTCGCGCGTGCGGTTGACCTTGTTCAGGCCGAGCCCGATCAGGGTGCGGCCTGGACGGTCAATAGCGAGTTTCACGGAACTGAAGCCTGCTCCTCCTCGATAGTTGCTGCGATGTACCCCAGACTGGTGTTGAGGAACCAGTCGCGGTGCAGCAACTCGCCGTTGACGATGTAGAGGTCCGCCACCTCGAATCGCGCAAGACCACTGCCGTCAAAGTTGATCAGAATGTAGGCGGGGGCAGCGGTCGTTCGCACCAACTCGAAGTGTTGTTTTTCGGCTTTCTCATCAACCTTCTCGAGCACGGCGAGAACCTGACCAAAGTCGGTGATCCGCTCATCAGTAAAATAACATCCGCCCTCGACAACGCTGACGCCAACCGCCGTCACAGCGCCGGCGACGATGGTTACAGGTGCGCTGATTATGGAGGCGACTGTTCCAGCTACGCCTGCAGTTCCGCCCATGATTCCAACGGTGCCGGCAGCGGATGATCCCACAGCCGTCGATCCGATCATCGCTGCGCCCGAAGTGGAATGGGTGATGATATAGAAGCCGGCAGCATGGAACAAAGCGCCAGTTGCCGCTGTGCCTCAGCCGAGACTGACCACGGTGGTGGCTGCTGGCGGATTGACCAAGTGGCTGAGCCGATAATCACACACGCCAGCGCTTGCGTTACCAGCGAGCGCGCTGATGACAGCAAACGAAGGCAGCAGCACCTTGACACCACGCATTGCACCATCCCCCTTGAGTTGCTCCATGACTTCCACATTGGATGGCCATCACGGGTTTTCAAGCCTTCGTGAGCCGATAGGAACAGCCCTCGGCACAACAATCGCGGGAGTAAAAGCGAAAACGCCCCGGTTTCTCCGGGGCGCCTGAAACCTCGTTCGAGGATATTACTTTGAACTCAGCCGCGCTCTTCGACGATGGTCACAAGATGCGGGATCTTGTTGACCATGCCGCGGATCGAGGGCGTGTCCTCAAGCTCGCGCGTGCGGTTGATCTTGTTCAGGCCGAGCCCGATCAGGGTGCGGCGCTGGATGTCCGGACGACGGGCGGCGGAAGCGATCTGCTTCACGACGATGGTTTTCTTGGCCATGTCTCTCGCTCCTTACGCTTCGGCGGCTTCGGCCGAGGCCTCAGCTTCCGGTTTCTTCAGGATGTCGGCCACCTTCTTGCCGCGACGCTGCGCGACCATCCGGGGGCTCGATTCCAGCTTGAGGCCGTCGATCGTGGCGCGGATCATGTTGTAGGGGTTCTGGCTGCCCATCGACTTCGCAACCACGTCCGCAACGCCGAGCATCTCGAACACCGCACGCATCGGACCACCGGCGATGATGCCGGTACCGGCGGGGGCGGTGCGCATCACGACGCGGCCGGCGCCGTGGCGGCCCTCGATGTCGTGGTGAAGCGTCCGACCGTCGCGCAGCGGCACCCGGACGAGGCTGCGCTTCGCCTGTTCGGTCGCCTTGCGGATCGCTTCCGGCACTTCCTTGGCCTTGCCCTTGCCGAAGCCGACGCGGCCGCGCTGGTCACCGACCACCACGAGAGCCGCGAAGCCGAAGCGCTTGCCGCCCTTCACCGTCTTCGACACACGGTTGATCGCGACGAGGCGATCGGCGAATTCCGGGTTCTCGTCGCGCTCGCGACGGTCCCTGCGGTTGTCTTCTCTTGCCATCAGGCATTCCTTGCATGGTAGCGCGAGCCTCGCGCCGTTTGGGCCAATCCTGGTGTCCCGACTGGATCGGAGACCCGGATCATCGGGGTGACGCGCCGCTCGCGGCGAACGCCACCCGCCGTTCTCAGAACTTCAGACCGCCTTCGCGGGCCGCATCCGCCAGGGCCTTGATCTTGCCGTGGAAGAGGAAGCCGCCGCGATCGAAATAGCAGGTGTCGATCCCGGCCTTCTTGGCGCGCTCGGCAATCGCCTTGCCGATCTTCGCCGCCGCTTCGACGTTGTTCTTGCCGACGACACCCAGATCCTTCTCGAGGCTGGAGGCCGAGGCGAGGGTCACGCCTTTGACGTCGTCGATCAGCTGCACGCTGATGTTCTTGGAGGAGCGATGAACCGAGAGGCGCGCGCGCCCGTCGGCCATCTTGCGAAGCTTGTTCCGGACGCGCAGGCGGCGCTTGAGGAACAGATCCCGTTTGCTGTTTGCCATGATGTGCGTCCTTACTTCTTCTTGCCTTCCTTGCGGAAGATGTACTCGTCCTTGTACTTGATGCCCTTGCCCTTGTAGGGCTCCGGCGCGCGCCATTCGCGGATATTCGCCGCGACCTGACCCACAAGCTGCTGGTCGATCCCTTCCACAACGATTTCGGTCTGCTTCGGGGTCGTGACGGTCACGCCCTGCGGCACGTCGAAATTCACTTCGTGGCTGTAGCCGAGCGACAGTTTCAGGACATTGCCCTGCATGTTCGCGCGGTAGCCGACGCCGTTGATCTCAAGCTCCTTCTTGAAGCCGCTCGACACGCCCTCGACGAGGTTCGCGACCATCGAGCGGGACATGCCCCACTGTTGGCGCGCCCGCTTCGAGGTGCCGCGCGGCGTCACGGTGATCGCATCGCCGTCGATGGCGATGGTCACGTCGTCGGTTGCCGAAAAGCTGCGGGTGCCCTTCGGCCCCTTCACTTCGACGGTCTGGCCCGAGACGGAGGCAGTCACCCCCTTGGGCAGCTCGACCGGTCTTTTTCCAATACGAGACATCTTGCCCTCCTCAGAAGACGGTGCAGAGCACTTCGCCGCCGACATTGGCGGTTCGTGCGCTTGCATCCGACATCACGCCCTTCGGCGTGGAGACGATCGAGACACCCAGGCCGTTGCGAACGGACGGAATGTCCTTCACGCTCGCGTAGACCCGGCGGCCCGGCTTCGACACGCGCTTGATTTCGCGGATCACCGGAGTGCCTTCGAAGTATTTCAGGCTGATTTCCAGCTCCGGCAGCCCGGTCGGCCCCGTCACCTTCTCATAGCCGCGAATATAGCCCTCGCCGGCCAGCACATCGAGCACCCAGGCGCGAAGCTTGGAGGCCGGCGTGCGGACGGTGGACTTGCCGCGCATCTGCGAGTTGCGGATGCGGGTCAGCATATCGCCGAGAGGATCGTTCATCGACATTTCCCGTTCCTCCTTACCAGCTCGACTTCACCATGCCCGGGATCTGGCCCATCGAGGCGAGATCGCGCAGCATGATGCGGCTGAGCTTGAGTTTGCGATAATAGGCGTGCGGACGCCCCGTGAGCTGGCAGCGGTTGTGGATTCGCGTCGCCGACGAGTTGCGCGGCAGCTTCGCCAGTTTCATCGTCGCCTTGAAACGCTCTTCCATCGGCAGCGACTGGTCTTCGATCACCGCCTTGAGGCCTGCGCGCTTGGCCGCATACTGCTTGACCAGCTTGGCGCGCTTCGTTTCGCGGTTCACCATGGATTTCTTCGCCATTGTCTCTTTCCTCCCGCGATCAGCTGGTGAAGGGCATGTTGAATTGCTTCAACAGCGCCTTCGCTTCCGCGTCGGTTTTCGCGGTGGTGCAGATGATGATGTCCATGCCGAGAACTTCGTCGACCTTGTCGAAGTCGATCTCGGGGAACACGATGTGTTCCTTCAGGCCCATCGCGTAGTTGCCACGACCATCGAACGAGGAACCCTTGACGCCGCGGAAGTCGCGGACGCGCGGGAGCGCGATGGTGATCAGGCGGTCGAGGAATTCGTACATCCGGTCGCCGCGCAGCGTGACCTTGGTGCCGAGCGGCATCTCTTCACGCACGCGGAAGCCGGCGATCGACTTCTTCGCCTTGTTGATCACCGCCTTCTGACCGGCGATCAGGCTCAGTTCGTCCGCGGCCTGCTTGACCTTCTTGGTATCCTTGACGGCCTCGCCGACGCCCATGTTCAGGACGATCTTGTCGAGCCGCGGGATCTGCATGTCGTTCTTGTAGGAGAATTCCTCCTTCAGCGCGGCACGGATCTTGCTCTGGTAGGCGGCCTTGAGGCGCGGGGTGTAGGTTGCTTGGTCGAGCATCAGATCACATCCCCCGTGGTCTTGGCGAAGCGCACCTTCTTGCCCTCTTCCATGCGGAAGCCGACGCGGGTTGCCTTGCCGTTCTTGTCCATCAGCGCCAGGTTCGACAGGTCGACCGGCATCGCCTTCGGCTGGCGGCCGCCCTGGTTCGACTGGGACTGGCGGGTGTGACGGATGGCGACGTTGATGCCCTCGACCACGGCCTTGTTGGCCTTCGGATCGACGGACTGGATGTCACCCTTCTTGCCCTTGTCCTTGCCGGCAAGGACGACGACCGTGTCGCCTTTTTTGAGTTTCGCAGCCATCAGAGCACCTCCGGAGCCAGCGAGATGATCTTCATGAAGTTCTTGGCGCGCAGTTCGCGCACGACCGGCCCGAAGATACGGGTGCCGACCGGTTCGCCCTGGTTGTTCAGGATGACGGCGGCGTTTCGGTCAAAGCGGATTGCGGTGCCGTCTTCACGGCGGACTTCCTTGGCGGTGCGCACGACGACGGCCTTGCGGACGTCGCCCTTCTTCACGCGGCCGCGCGGGATGGCTTCTTTCACCGACACCACGATGATGTCGCCCACAGAGGCGTAACGGCGATGGGAACCACCCAGGACCTTGATGCACTGAACACGGCGAGCGCCGCTGTTGTCAGCAACATCCAGATTGGTCTGCATCTGGATCATTTGGTTTCTCCCGACCTTTGGGGATCATTCCCCAGGGTTTCGATTGAGCTTTCAGGGGCGCTTACGCAGTTGCGTCGCTCACCACCGTCCAGCGTTTCGTCTTCGAGATCGGCGCGCATTCTTCGATGCGCACGGTATCGCCGACCTTGAACTTGTTCTCCGCGTCATGGGCGCGGTATTTCTTCGACTTCCGCACGGTCTTGTGCAGCAGCGGGTGCTTGAAGCGACGCTCGACGAGGACGGTGATCGTCTGCTCGTTCTTGTCCGAGGTCACGACGCCTTGCAGGATACGTTTGGGCATGTGCGTGGTCCTCAGTTCGCCGCCGCCGCAGCGGCTTTCTGGTTCAGAACGGTCTGGATGCGGGCAACGTCGCGGCGGACGGCGCGCATGCGGGCGGTGTTCTCAAGCTGGCCGGTGGCCTGCTGGAAGCGGAGGTTGAAGGCCTCCTTCTTCAGCGCGACAAGCTCATCGCGGAGCTGGTCGGGCGTCTTCGCTTTCAGTTCGGTGGCGTTCATGCGCCTCTTCCTTCTCACATCACCAGAGGGCCCTTGCGGGTCACCCTTGATCTGGTGGAGTCAATGATGGACATGCGAATCCCGGAACCCCGGAATCGCAGGATGCGTCCCTATAAGGGAGGTGCGGGCGGGGGGCAAGGGGAAAGGTGGGGTGTTGCCATTCCCATGTTCTCCCAGCGCTATTGGCTGGTGAGAAGTTTCCGCTCAACCGCAATCCGAGAGAGAAACGCCCCAAAGTGCTCTAGACCCTGAGGCCAAAGCCCAAGGCGATCTGCGTTCCCCATGTGCCCTGACTGGCCCATGTCGACCAGATCGGACCCCCAGGCTTCGGCGAATGTCTGGGCGCGGTGATAAGCGACGTAGGGATCATTGCGGCTGGCCAGCACCATTGAGGGAAACGGAAACCGTTTCAGTATCATCGGCGCAAAGCCATTTCTGTCGGCATTCGGCCAGATGTCAGCAGGGCCGCGATCCGATGGCGCAACCATGAAGGCGCCCGCAACGCGCGACGCCAACGAATGGTGCGCCCGGTGCATGATCAAGGACGTCCCTAAGCTGTGGGCGATCAGAACAACCGGCCGGGTGCATCGGGCGACATATTCGTCCAGACGCGCGGCCCAAGGCCCCAGTTTCGGGTCGACCCATTCGTCCTGAACGACGCGGGTCAAGTTCGGCAGCGCCGCCTCCCATTGGCTCATCCAATGGTGCTCATCGGCGTTGTCACGACACGGTAGGAGCAAGCAATTGAAGGCGTGTAGCAAGTTCATAAAAACGCACCTGCGTCTCTGTAGGAGTGCGGCGCGACCATAGAACGAAGTCAGCCCAAAAAGCAAAGACCCACGCCGTTTTCGGCAGGGGCCAAATCCGTAGGCCGGACTTCAGCCCAACCCATTTGCCAGTCCTCGCGAACCACGATGCGAGTTGTGATCGGCAGCTTCGCCGTCGATCTCGAACGCCACGCGAGCCAGCTACGCCCAGTTGTAGTTGAAACTCACCGAAATCCGCTCGTCTTCGGCCATGTTCATCGGCACTTCGTGGCGGAGCCAGCTTTCCCACAAGAGGACGTCCCCGACCTCGGGCTTCACGTAGACGAAGGGTTGCAGCTCCCGCCCCGCATCCTTCCGGCGCAGGGGCGCGTGCATCATCATCGGCAGGCGGGGGTCTTCGAGCTTCAGCGCCGAGGTGCCTTCGGGCATCGCGACATAGGTGGTGCCGGAGATCACCGAATGGGTGTGGATATGGCTCGCATGGGTGCCGCCCTCGGGCAGGATGTTGATCCAGAGGCTGTCGCACTTGAGCTTGCCCGCGCCGAGATCGAAGCCGAGGTCTGTCACGAAGGCCGCGACGTGCTTGTCGAGCGCCTTCCTGAGATCGGCAAAGACCGGTGCGCGCAAGGGCAGATCGTTCAGCGAGGCATAGGAGGTATAGCCGGGATAGCCGTTCTCCTCGCACCACATCTGGCCCGCCTCGTCCTCCTCGGCGATCAACTCGCACGTGGCCCGCAGTTCATCGCCGTCGATCCTGGGCCTCGCCAGATCGTTCAGAGCGGCGCGGTAGAGGCGGGTGACGAAGAGAGAGGTGATGTCGGCCATGACGGGGTTCCTTTGCGCTTGGCCCGGCATACACGGACGGAATGCAACGAAAAAGCCCCCACCGTTTCCGGCGGGGGCCAATCCCGTAGGATGGGCAATATGCCCATCCGCTTATCAGCTTACCAGTCTTCGCGGACCACGACGCGGGTCTTGATCGGCAGCTTCATCGCGCCGAGGCGGAGCGCCTCGCGGGCGATGACCTCGTTGACGCCGTCGATCTCGAACATCACGCGGCCGGGCTTGACCTTGGCCGCCCAGTAATCGACGGAGCCCTTGCCCTTACCCATACGCACCTCGGTCGGTTTCGACGAGACCGGAACGTCCGGGAACACGCGGATCCACACCCGGCCCTGACGCTTCATGTGGCGGGTGATCGCGCGGCGGGCCGCCTCGATCTGCCGCGCGGTGATGCGCTCGGGCTCGGTCGCCTTCAGGCCGAAGCCGCCGAAGCTCAACTCGAAGCCGCCCTTGGCCTCGCCGCTGATCTTGCCCTTGAACTGTTTACGGAACTTGGTCCGTTTCGGTTGCAGCATCTTTCCTACTCCTTACCGGGCGTCGCGGCGCGGGCCGCGGGGTGCCGGACCGTCCTGGGCCTCGGCGGCCTTGCGGTCGCGAGCCTGGGGGTCATGCTCCATGATCTCGCCTTTGAAGATCCAGACCTTGATGCCGATGATCCCGTAGGGGGTCGTCGCCTCGGCCAGAGCATAGTCGATGTCGGCACGCAGGGTGTGCAGAGGCACGCGGCCTTCGCGGTACCACTCGGTCCGGGCGATTTCCGCGCCGCCGAGACGGCCGGCGACGTTGACCCGGATGCCAAGGGCGCCCATCCGCATCGCGTTCTGCACGCCACGCTTCATCGCGCGGCGGAACGAGACCCGACGCTCGAGCTGCTGGGCGATCGATTCCGCGACCAGGGCGGCGTCCAGTTCAGGCTTGCGGACCTCGACGATGTTTAGGTGCAGTTCCGACGCGGTGAAGTTCGCCAGCTTCTTGCGCAGCGTCTCGATGTCCGCGCCTTTCTTGCCGATGATGACACCCGGACGCGCCGTGTGGATCGTCACGCGGCACTTCTTGTGCGGACGCTCGATGATGACCTTCGAGACACCGGCCTGCTTGGCGTAGTCGTGGATGAACTCGCGCATCTTGAGGTCTTCAAGAAGCAGGTTGCCGTAGTCCTTGCTGTCGGCGTACCAGCGGCTGTCCCAGGTGCGGTTGACCTGGAGGCGCATGCCGATCGGGTTGACCTTCTGTCCCATTACGCTTGCTCCTCGACTTGCCGCACCTTGATGGTCAGCTCGCTGAACGGTTTCATGATCTTGCCGAACCGGCCACGGGCCCGCGGGCGACCGCGCTTCAGCGTGATGTTCTTGCCGACATAGGCTTCGGCGACGACGAGGCCGTCAACGTCGAGACCATGGTTGTTCTCGGCGTTGGCGATGGCCGACTGCAGGCACTTGCGCACGTCCTCGGCGATCCGCTTCTTCGAGAAGGTCAGGTCGGCAAGCGCCTTTTCGACCTTCTTGCCACGGATCATCGCGGCAACGAGGTTCAGCTTCTGCGGCGAGGTACGAAGCATCTTGGACTTGGCCATCGCTTCGTTATCGGCCACGCGGCGCGGATTTTTTTCCTTGCTCATGGCTTATTTCCTCTTGGCTTTCTTATCGGCGGCGTGACCGTAATAGGTCCGCGTCGGCGAATATTCCCCGAACTTCTGGCCGATCATCTCCTCGGTCACGTTGACCGGGATGTGCTTGTGCCCGTTGTAGACCCCGAAGGTGAGGCCGACGAACTGCGGCAGGATGGTGGAGCGGCGCGACCAGATCTTGATCACTTCCGACTTGCCCGAGGCCTGAGACTTCTCTGCCTTCTTCAGCAGATAGGAATCGACGAACGGGCCTTTCCAAATAGAACGCGACATGGATTACCGCCCTTTCTTCGCATTGCGCGAGCGGACGATGTACTTGTCCGTCGTCTTGTTCTTGCGGGTCTTGTTCCCCTTGGTGCCCTTGCCCCACGGGGTGACCGGATGACGGCCACCGGAGGTCCGGCCCTCGCCACCGCCATGCGGGTGGTCGATCGGGTTCATCGCGACACCGCGCACCGTCGGGCGGACGCCCTTGTGACGCATGCGGCCGGCCTTGCCGAAGTTCTGGTTCGAGTGATCCGAGTTCGAGACCGCACCGACCGTCGCCATGCATTCCTGGCGGACCATGCGCAATTCGCCCGACGAGAGGCGGATCTGCGCGTAGCCACCGTCACGGCCGACGAACTGGGCATAGGTGCCTGCGGCGCGGGCCAACTGGCCGCCCTTGCCGGGCTTCAGCTCGACGTTGTGGACGATCGTGCCGATCGGCATGCCGGAGAACGGCATCGCGTTGCCGGGCTTCACGTCCGTCTTGGCGCCGGCGATCACCTTGTCGCCCACGGCCAGACGCTGCGGTGCGAGGATATAGGCCTGTTCGCCATCCTGGTATTTCACCAGCGCGATGAAGGCGGTGCGGTTGGGATCGTATTCGATCCGCTCGACCGTCGCCGCCATGTCGAACTTGCGACGCTTGAAATCGACGACGCGGTAAAGACGCTTGGCGCCCCCACCCTTGTGCCACATCGTGACCCGCCCGGTATTGTTCCGGCCGCCCGTCTTCGTCAGACCCTCGGTGAGGGACTTGACGGGGCGACCTTTCCAAAGCTCCGAACGGTCGATCAGAACCAGCCCTCGCTGGCCCGGCGTCGTCGGCTTATACGACTTGAGTGCCATGCTTTCTGTCTTCCGTTGCTTTGGACCTGTCGGTCCGTTCCGTTCTAGGGCCCCGTAGGTCCCCAACTGTCAAAAACGCACGGCCCCGGTGTCCGGGGCCGCGAGATTCGCCGCCTTCTATCAAAGCCCCGAAGAGACGTCGATAGTGTTCCCCTCTTCGAGGGTGACGTAGGCTTTCTTCACGTCGCTCCGCACGCCCGGCTGGCCGCGGAAGCGCTTGGTCTTGCCCTTGGTGATGGTGGTGTTCACCGCCTTCACCTTAACGCCGAAGACCGCCTCGACCGCTTCCTTGATCTGCGGCTTGGTCGCGGTCTTCGCCACCTGGAAGACGACCGCGCCGGCCTCGGAGGCCATCGTCGCCTTTTCGGTGATGATCGGCTTGACGATCACGTCGTAATGTTCCGACTTCACGCTCATTTCAGGTCCCCTTTGCCAAGACGGGCCTCCAGCGCCTCGACACCTGCCTTGGTGAGCACGAGCGTGTCACGCTTGAGGATGTCGTAGACATTGGCGCCCATCGACGGCAGCACGTCGATGCCCTCGATGTTGGCGGCCGCGCGGGCGAAGTTTTCGTTCACGTCGGCGCCGTCGATGATCAGGACGCGCTTCCAGCCAAGCTCTTTCGCCGCCTTGGCGAGGATCTTGGTCTTGGCTTCCTTCATATCGAGGCTGTCGAGAATGATGAGCTGCCCCGCCCCTGCCTTGGCCGAGAGCGCATGCTTGAGGCCGAGCGCCCGGAACTTCTTGGGAAGGTCATGGGCGTGACTGCGCGGGGTCGGGCCCTTGTAGGTGCCGCCGTGACGGAAGATCGGCGCCTTCTTGGAACCGTGGCGTGCGCCGCCGGTGCCCTTCTGGCGATAGATCTTCTTGGTCGAGTAGGACACGTCCGACTTGCCCAGCACCGAGTGGGTGCCGGCCTGCGCCTTGGCGCGCTGCCAGCGCACGACGCGGTGCAGGATGTCGGCGCGCGGCTCCAGCCCGAAGATCTCGTCGGAGAGATCGATCGAGCCAGCCTTCTTGGCGTCGAGCTTGATCACATCGAGTTTCATTCTTTCTCTCCTTCGGGCGCGGCCTCGTCGCCAGCGTCCTGCTGCGGTGCCGCGGCGGCTTCCGCTTCGGCGGCGGCGATCGCGGCGGCCTCGGCCTCGGCCGCGGCCTTGCGGGCGGCTTCTTCCTCGGCGGCGGCAGCGGCGGCAGCCTCTTCAGCGGCCTTCTTGGCAGCCTCGCCCAGCGACTTCAGACCGGCGGGCAGAATGGCGTTTTCCGGGAACGGCTTCTTCACCGCGTCCTTGATCGTCACCCAGCCACCCTTGGAACCCGGAACCGAGCCCTTGACCATGATCAGGCCACGGTCGCTGTCGGTGCGGACCACCTGCAGGTTCTGCGTGGTGACGCGGACGGCGCCAAGATGGCCAGCCATCTTCTTGCCCTTGAACACCTTGCCCGGATCCTGGCACTGGCCGGTCGAGCCGTGCGAACGGTGCGAGATCGACACACCGTGCGACGCCCGGAGACCGCCGAAGTTGTGCCGCTTCATCGCGCCGGCAAAGCCCTTGCCGATCGAGGTGCCGGCGATGTCCACGAACTGACCGGCGAAATAGTGGTCAGCGGTGATTTCCTCGCCCACGCCGATCAGGTTTTCCGGGGAAACCCGGAATTCCGCGACCTTGCGCTTCGGGGCCACGTTGGCGGCCGCGAAATGGCCGCGCATCGCGGCGGTGGTCCGCTTGGCCTTGGCCGAGCCCGCACCGAGCTGGACGGCGGAATAGCCATCCTTCTCGGCCGTGCGCTGCGCCACGACCTGCAGGTTGTCGAGCTGAAGAACGGTCACCGGAACCTGCCGGCCGTCCTCCAGGAACAGCCGGGTCATGCCCAGCTTCTTTGCGATAACGCCAGAGCGCAACATTGTCTGTGCCCTCCTCAGTTCAGCTTGATTTCGACGTCGACGCCGGCCGCGAGGTCGAGCTTCATCAGCGCGTCCACGGTTTGCGGGGTCGGGTCGACGATGTCGAGAAGCCGCTTGTGCGTACGGATTTCCCACTGGTCGCGCGACTTCTTGTCGATGTGCGGACCGCGCAGAACCGTGAATTTCTCGATCTTGTTCGGGAGCGGGATCGGACCCCGGACCTGGGCACCGGTGCGCTTGGCCGTGTTGACGATTTCCTGCGTGCTGGAATCCAGAACGCGGTAATCGAAGGCCTTGAGCCGGATGCGGATATTCTGACTGGACATTGTCTTGCCTCTCGCGGGCTTCAGAGTTGAGAGGCAGACCGGGCCTCTTGCCCGGCCTGCTTCGAACCGTCGTCTTACTTGATGATCTTGGAGACGACGCCGGCGCCGACGGTGCGGCCGCCTTCGCGGATGGCGAAGCGCAGCTTCTCTTCCATC
>NCEA01000053.1:20623-32782 GCA_002280515.1 Rhodobacterales bacterium 32-67-9 | reverse complement strand
CGGCGGCCGCGGCGATGGCGGCATGCTCGTCGGCGATGTCGCGCCCGGCGCCGGTCAGGGGGCCGTAAAGTCGCATGTAGCGTTCATTTTGGTCGCGCATCCGGTCGAGATTGACCTTTTCGCCCGGCGCCGGAACGCCGCGCAGGATCGAGCGGCGGAGGTCTTCCGCCACGCGGCTTGCGCGCGTCGCCTTCGCTGGCCCGCCCTCTGATCCCGCCTGCGCCATCGCGCCCTCCGTTTGCCACACGATAGGTCGATTAATCGATTTTATGCAAGATGCTATGATACGATGGACTTGATCATGCGAACCATGCAGTATCGGCGCCACAACGGAGGAGAGCATGCATCCGCAGACCGGAACCGGGCTCGTCGGCCACGATGTCTACGAAGCGATCCGCCGCGACATCATCTTCGGGCGTCTCGACGCAGGCAGCAGGCTGCGGCTCGAACGGATGAAGGCCGAATACGGCGCCAGCGTCTCGACCATCCGCGAGGCGCTGAGCCGGCTCACCACCGAGGGGCTGGTCGAGGCCGAGGGGCAGCGCGGCTTTTCCGTCGCGCCGATGTCGGACGAGAACCTGCGCGAGATCGCCGACCTGCGCATCCTCGTCGAAAGCCACGCGCTCGGCCTGTCGATCGAGGCGGGCGACACCGAATGGGAAGGCGCGATCGTGTCGGCCCATCACAAGCTGCACCGGATGGAAGAGCGGATGGAGGCGGGCGACACGTCGGTGCGCGAAACCTGGAAGCAATACGACTGGGAGTTTCATCAGGCTCTGATCCTCGCCTGCGGCTCGCGGGCACTTCTGGAGGTGCACGGCACGGTCTTCGACAAGTACCTACGCTACCAGATGCGGCGCCTGACCTATCGCGGCGCCACGGCGGCGGCCGAACACCGCGCGCTTCTTTCTGCCGCGCTCGACCGCGATGTCGCGGCAGCCCGGACGATCCTGCGCACCCATATCGAGGGCGGCGTCGCGGACAGCCTGCGCCGGCGGGCCTGACGGCGGCAAGAGTCAGGTTTTACAGTAATAATCGATTATACGAAAATCGTCTGTTGAAGCATGTAATCAACAACAAAACCGGATTCATTGGTTGATATGAATCAAAATGCACGTATTCTGATAGCCGGTTGACTGTCCGGGGAGGTCGGACGGGACTCATGGGAGGATAACATGTTCGCAACTCTTTCGCGCCGTTCGGCGCTGATGATGGCTGCTGCCTCGACCCTGGTTGCCGGTGTCGGTCCGGCCGCCGCCCAGGACAAGATCAAGCTCCGCCTGTCCGGCGTCTCGTCGGAGACCGATCAGCGCGCGGTGGCAATCCTGGAAAAGTTCGCGCCGGCCGTCGCCGATTTCGCGGATTTCGAAGCGCACTGGAACGCGAGCTTGTTCGCGCAAGGCACCGAACTTGAAGCCATCGCCTCGGGCGATCTGGAAATGTCGATCACCTCGGCGCAGGAGCTTGCGACCTTCTTCCCCGAGTTCTCGATCTTCACCGCCGGCTATGTCCATCAGGACGCCGCGCATCAGGTCGCTGTCTTCAACGACCCGCTGATGGAGCCCTTCAAGCAGAAGGTCGAGGACGAGCTTGGCGTGAAGCTTCTGACCGTCATGTATCTCGGCCGTCGTCAGGTGAACCTGCGGATGCCGAAGTCGGAGCGCACCGTGATGACGCCGGCCGACATGGCCGGGGTGAACCTGCGAATGCCGGGCACCGATGCCTGGCAGTTCCTCGGCAAGGCGCTCGGCGCGAATCCGACGCCGATGGCCTTCACCGAGGTCTATACCGCACTGCAGACCGGCGCCGTCGACGGACAGGACAACCCGCTGCCGACCGTGGTGGACGCGAAATTCTACGAGGTGACGAAGCAGATCGTCCTGACCTCGCACCTCGTCGACCTCAACTATATCGCGCTGTCGAAGGCAGCCTGGGATGCGATGACGCCGGAGCAGCAGGCGACGGTCCAGTCCGCCGCCGACGCCGCCGCCGAATTCGGCCGCCAGAACCAGCTCAAGAAGGAAGAGGAACTGGTCTCCTTCCTTCAGGAGAAGGGGCTGGAGATCTACGAACCCGACGTCGCGGCGTTCCGCTCGGCGGTGCAGTCCGCCTACGTTACTTCGGACTTCGCCAAGGACTGGCCCGAGGGCGTGCTGGAAAAGATCAACGCGCTCGGCAGCTGATCGGTCGGCGGTGGGAGCGTGGTGATGGAGCGCATCCTGAAACCCTTCTCTCGCCTGACCGAGGGCGTGGCGGCCCTGATGATGGCCGCCATGTTCGCCACCTTCATCCTGCAGATCGCGGTCCGCTACATCGTCGGGTCAGAGTGGTTCGCGGCCCGCCTCGGCCATGTGGTCGACGCCTCGCGCTTCGGCTGGACGCTGGAATTCTGCCTCGTCATGTGGCTCTGGATCGTCTTCTGGGGCAATGCCTTCATCGTGCGCGACCGCGACCACGTGACCTTCGACATCTTCTATTTCTGGGTCCGTCCCGGCATCCGCAAATGGTTCGCCATCTTTGGCGCGCTCGCCATCGCGGCCGGACTTCTCCTCTCGATCGGGCCGAGCTACGAGAAGATGCGCATCCTCAGGATCAAATCCTCGGCCACGCTGCCGGTGAAGATGCTGCCGATCTATTCGGTCTACTTCCTCTTCCTTGCCGTCGTCGGCTTGCGCTACCTCTGGCGCGTCGTCGACATCTGGCGCAATGGCCTGCCCGATGAACCGCATCACCATCTCGAAGTGACCGACGAATGAGCGTCGAGCTCCTTCTCTGCATCGGCTCGCTCTTCCTTCTCGCCGGGATCGGGGTGCCGGTGGCCTATGCGATCCTCCTGGCCTCGATGGTCTATGTCGGCGTCGCGGGCCAGAGTGTCGGCATCATCGGCAAGAACCTTCTCGACGGCATCTATCAAAGCTTCCTGCTGCTTGCCGTGCCGCTTTTCATCGTTGCCGCCAACATCATGAACGCCGGCACGATCACCGACCGGCTGCTGAGTTTCTGCGTGGCGACCGTCGGCCGGTTCAGGGGCGGCCTGGGGCATGTCAATGTCATGGCCTCGCTGATCTTCTCGGGCATGTCGGGATCGGCCGTCGCCGACGCGGCCGGCATCGGCAAGATCATCATCGACGTGATGCGAAAGGACGGCCGCTATCCGGCGGGTTATGCAGCGGCGATCACTGCTGCCTCGGCGACCATCGGCCCGATCATCCCGCCGTCGATCCCGATGGTTCTTTACGCGCTCGTCTCGAACGCCTCGATCGGCTACCTCTTCCTCGGCGGCATCGTTCCCGGCCTCTTCATGGGGGCGGTGCTGATGGGGATGAACATCTGGATGGCGCACCGGCGCGGCTTCGCGGTCGAAGAGCCGGTTCCGCTTCGCGACCTACCGCGCAAGACCGCCAACGCCTTCCCGGCGCTTCTGATGCCGGCGATCCTGCTTTACGGGATCTACGGTGGCGTCACCACGCCGACAGAAGCCGCCGCCGTCGCCGCCTTCTACGCGCTGATCCTCGCCGGCCTATTCTACCGCGCCCTCAGCCTGCGCACCCTTTACCACATCTTCGTCGAAAGCGCCCGCTCCTCGGCCGCAGTCGGCCTTGTCATCGGCGGGGCGCTGATCCTCAACTACATCGTCGCGTCGGAAAATATCCCCACGCTGCTGGCCGGGCACCTCGTATCAATCGACATCTCGCCGCTGGCCTTCATGCTCGCGGTGAACCTTCTCTTCCTCGTCCTCGGCTGCTTTCTCGACGCCACGACGATCATCCTCGTGATCATCCCGCTCTTCCTGCCGACCTGCCGGGACCTTGGCATCGACCTCGTGCATTTCGGCGTCGTCGCCGTGGTGAACTGCATGATCGGCCTGATCACGCCGCCCTACGGCATCCTGCTTTTCGTCATCAACGCGGTGACCGGCATATCCTTGCGCGAGATCATCGCGGAGGTCTGGCCGTTTCTCGCGGTCCTCGTCGCGGCGCTTCTGATGATGATCCTCTTTCCCGACCTGGTGCTCTTCCTGCCGCGGCTCATGGGTTACGAAGGATGATCCGCCTCGCGCTTGTCGGCGACAACATCCTCGCCTCACGCTCCCCCGCGCTGCACCGGTCCTGTGGCGGGATCGCGGGGATCGAGATCACCTACGACCTTCTGATCCCGCCCGCTCTGGGCCGGAGCTTCGACGACGTCTTCGACGAGGCGGCCCGAACCTGCCACGGCATCAACGTGACGCTGCCCTACAAGGAGAGGGTGGTGCCGAAAGTCACGATCACCGACCCGATGGTCGCCCGGATCGGCGCCGTCAATACGGTGCTTTTTGGGCCGGAGGGGCCAAAGGGGTACAACACCGATTATTCCGGTTTCATCGCCGCCTATCGTGCCGCCTACGGGAAGGCAGCGCCGGGTCACGCGGTGATGATCGGCGCCGGCGGCGTCGGCAAGGCGGTGGCCTTCGGGCTTGTTGCGCTTGGCGCCGCCCGGGTGACGGTGATCGATCACGACGCGGCCAGGGCCGCGGCGCTCGCCCGCGCGGTGACGGCGGCGGGGCAGGGGCGGACAGAGGGCGCGTCTGGCGACCTTGCCGCGCTCGCGGACGCCGACGGGGTGATCAACTGCACGCCGCTCGGCATGGTCGGCTATCCCGGTTCTCCGGTGCCGGACGGGCTGTTCCCGAAGGGCGTCTGGGCCTTCGACGCGGTCTATACTCCGGCCGAGACGCCGTTCCGCGACCAGGCACTTGCCGCCGGCGCGCGGTTCCTCTCTGGGTGGGAGCTTTTCTTCCATCAGGGCATTGACGCGTTCGAAATCTTCACCGGCCAGCGGCCCGGCGACCTTGCCCGGCTGCGCGCACTGCTGGGTGGTCCCGGCGTTCCGTCCGCGGCGCCGGGAGCAGGTTCGCGGTCGGCCGGCTACGCCGGCGGGAGCGTCCGGTAGGTCAGGTTGTCGTCCGGTCCGGCGGCAAAGGCCTCGGCTTTTGCGCGAAGACCGGCGTGCAGCGGGGACTTCGCGCAGACCGGATCGGTCGCGCCCGCATCGCCCGCCAGCGCCAGTGCCTGGCACCGGCATCCGCCATGGTCGATATGCTTGCGGTCGCAAGTCCGGCACAGCTCCGGCATCCAGTCGTCGCCTCGGTAGGCGTTGAACGCCGCGCTGTCGTACCAGATCTCCCTCAGCGGCCGGTCGTGGACGGTGTCGAAGCTGAGATGCGGGATCGTCTGTGCCGCATGGCAGGGCAGCACCGTTCCATCCGGCGCGATGTTGAGTCCGGTCGACCCCCAGCCGCCCATGCAGGATTTCGGATACTCCTCATGGTAGTCGGCCGGCACGAAGTCGATGACCAGCGTGCCGAGAAGCCGCTTGCGGGCCTCCTCGACGATGCGTTTGGCTTCTTCGGCCTGCGCGCGGGTCGGCATCAGCGCTGCACGATTGCGCATCGCCCAGCCGTGGAACTGGACGATCGCCACCTCGATCCGGCGGGCGCCGATGCGGACGGCCATGTCGAGAGCCTCGGGCAACTGGTGCAGGTTCTGGCGGTGGACAACGGCGTTCAGCGTCAAGGGAAAACCGGTGGCGCCGATCCATTCTGCGACCTGCATCTTGCGCTCGAACCCGCCCCGATAACCGCCGATCCGGTCGGCCATCGCGGCATCGGTGCCCTGAAGCGAAAGCTGCACGTGGTCGAGCCCGGCCTCGTCCAGCGCCTTCAGCCGCCGCTCGGTCAGACCGATGCCGGAGGTGATGAGGTTGGTGTAGAGCCCCGCCTGCCGCGCAGCCACCACCAGTTCCTCGAGGTCGCGGCGCGACGCCGGCTCGCCGCCCGAGAGATGCACATGCAGCACGCCGAGATCGGCGGCCTGCCGGAAGGCGTCCGCCCAATCCCCGGTCGACAGTTCCGCTTCCTTCCGCAAGAGGTCCAGCGGGTTCGAGCAATAGGGGCAGGACAGCGGACAGCGATGGGTCAGCTCGGCCAGCATCGCGAGGGGCGGGCGGGCGGTCATTCGGTCAGCTCCAGCATGCGCCGGTTGAGAAGTCCGGTCAGAAGCCCGCGACTGTCCTCGGCAATCCGTTCCGGCGGCGCATCGTATTTCCCGGCGAGAGTCGCGACGATGGTTGCGAAGCTGCGTGTGCCGTCGATCTCAGCGAGGACCGCGTGGCCGACCGGATCGAGGCGGATCGCCCGTTCGGGCGCGAGAAGAACCCAGGTGTCCCGCACCCGGTCGTGGTGCAGGCGCACCCCGCGCGGCAGGACGGGGACGGAGGCGGGCGTGATGCTCATGACGCGGCGCGCAGCGCCAGCCCCTCGCCGGGTTGCCAGGCGCCGGGCGGAATGCGGGCGGGATCGACATAGGCCGAGTGAAGCGCGTCAAGCTGCGCCCAGAGGACATCGGTCTTGAACTCCAGCGCCGCCGCAGCCGCGTCCTGCTTTTCGTCGGTGTCGGCGTGGTCGAGGACCCAGGCCAGACCAAAGGCCACGTCCTTCGGCGCCTCCTTCAACCGGTTGCGGAAATAGGACAGGCTGGCGTCATTGGCGAAGGCGTAGTTCTTCAGAAGCCCTTCGATCCGCTCGGCGTGGATCTTCGGCGCGAACAACTCGGTCAGAGAGGCCGCGACCGCCTCAAGAAGCGTCTTGTCGCGGACGAAGCGGACATAGGCATCGACGGCGAAGCGCGTCGCGGGCAGCACGCCCCGGGTGCTGGCGACATAATCGGGGTCGAGCCCGACCGCCTCGGCCAGCCGCAACCAGCGGCGGATGCCGCCTTCGTTGTCTGCCGTTCCGTCGTGATCCTCGATCCGGCTCCTCCAGGCGCGGCGCAGCGCGGGGTCCTCGACCCGGCTCATGAAGGCCGCGTCCTTCAGCGGGATGCGGGACTGGTAGTAATAGCGGTTGATCACCCAGGCGCGAACCTGATCCGGGGTGCAGCCGCCGCCGTGCAGCAGGTGATGGAACGGGTGCTTGTCGTGGTAACGCTCTGCGCCGATACGGCGCAGCCGGGATTCGAAATCCTCTCGCGATCGGGTCATGCAGTGAACTCCATTCCGTCCTGTCCGATGGTCCAGCCCGCGGCCTCGGCGATGCGCCGTTCAGGCGCTTCGGGGCGCAGCACCGGGTTGGTATTGTTCATGTGTATGAAGACCTTTCGCCCGACGGGGAGGCCCTCGAAGGCGGCGATGGACCCGTCCGGCCCGCTCATCGAGATATGCCCCATGCGCCGGCCGGTCTTCTGGCCGAGGCCAGCGCGGATCATCTCGTCATCCTGCCAGAGCGTACCGTCGAAAAACACCAGGTCGGCACCGGAAAGCCGGGCGCGCAGAGCCTCGGTGACGGTCGCGCAGCCGGGAATGTAGACTGCATTCCTCTTGGCGGAGCTGAGATGGACGCCGACGGTCTGTTCGCCTTCGAGATCGGTCTGCACCTCGTCCCCCTCCAGATAAAGCGGCACCTTGCCGGGCACGGGGAACAGCTCGGCCGTCAGGCCCGGCACAATCTCAACCGGGGTATCGAGGCGGACCGCGATGCGCTCGACAATCGCGGGGTCAAGTGCTGCAAAGATCGGGTTGGCGGCGATCACCTCGTGAATCTCCCGCGTGGCATAGAGCGCGAAGGGCCGCTTTTCGCGCAAGGTGAGCAGGCCCGCTACATGGTCGATATCGCCGTTGGTGACCAACACCGCCCGGACCGGACTTTCGCGCAACCCCGTCGGATGCAGTGGCAGCGCGGCGGCTATCTGCTGGCGGATGTCGGGCGATGCGTTGAGGATGACCCAAGTCCGGTCATCCGCCGTGCAGGCCAGCGACGATTGCGTTTGCGCCGGAATTGCACCAGCCCGCGCGAGGCGGCAATTAACGCAACCGCAGTTCCACTGCGGCAGCCCGCCTCCGGCGGCCGCCCCGAGAATGCGTGCGCGGAGCGCCATGTCGTGCCCCGCGCCCTTGGATCAGAACAGCACGCCGTCGTCGTCGCCGTCCGGTCCGTACATGTTGATCTCCATGCCGCAGGCAATTTCGCGAAGAACGGGTTTGGTCCAGGCCATCGTTTCCTCCATTGGGTTCCGGGTCGAATGGGGAAAGGAAAGGCCGGGCGGGCGAGTCGATCAATCGCGATGTTTTAAGAAAAATTAAGAATGTTGTGGGTTCAATGGGTTACGTGCCTGGGTCTTCCAGCCGGACCAGCATGAACCCGCGGTTGCGCACCGTCTGGATATCAATGCCGAACGCCTCGGCCGGGCTGAGCTTTTTGCGCAGGTAACCGACGTAGACGTCGACGATATTGTCGGAACTCGTGCCTTCCCCGGCCCAGAGCGTGTCGAAGATCACGCCGCGTGGCAGGATGCGGCCGGTATTGCGGTAGAGCATCGCGAGTAGGTTCGCCTCCCGCTCGGTCAGTTCGACCCGGACGCCGCGGCCGCGCAGGGTCCGGGCGGCGGGATCGAAGCCCGGCATGGCGCCGCGCTCTTCGATCCGGCGTTCCTGCACCTGAAGCCGGGCCAGAAGTTCCTCGAACGAGAACGGCTTGACGATGTAGTCGTCAGCACCGGCCTCCAGCCCTTCGGCGCGGTCGCCGACCTCGGCCAGCGCGCTCAGCATCAGGACCGGCTTGCGGAACCCCTGCGCCCGAGACTTGCGGACCAGATCGACGCCACTTTCGGGCCCGAGCATCACATCGACGATGGCGGCGCGCAGGGGCAGGGTGCAGATGATGTGAAATGCGCGGTCCGCCCGCGCTTCGCAGAGCGTGTCGTAACCGTGAAGCGCCAGACCCCGTGCCAGCACCGACGCGATGTCGGCGTCATCCTCGACGATGAGAATCGGGCCCGGTTGCTCGGCCATCCCGTATCAGCCCCCGTGTTTCGGCAGCAGGATCGTCACGTCGACGCCCGGCCCCGATCCGAACGCCCGCTCCACCGGGACCGGGCTCTCCAGCGTGACCTGCCCGCCTTGCCGCTCGATGACCCATTTGACCAGAGAAAGCCCGATTCCGAACCCCTCCCTTCGTCTATCTCCCGTTCCCTGGGCAAAGCGTGTAAACGCATCCGGGATCTCGTCCTGCGGCATCCCGGCCCCGTCGTCGAGGACATGGAGACAGGCCATCCCGTCCTGCGCGTCGAGCGTGATCTGGATGCCGGTGGCACCGGACGCGTGGCGAACCGCGTTGCCGATCAGCGCGGCGACAACCTGACGGGTCCAGTTCGGATCGCCACGGACCGGCAGCACCGGGGGCAGGGCGGTCACCAGCGTCAGGCCGGAATGTTCCACCTGCGCGCGGCTTTCCTCGGCCGCTTCGGCCACCACGGCCGGCAGGTCGAACGCCTCTTCGTTCAGCGACAGTTGCCCGCTTTCGGACCGCGCGATCCGCAAGAGGTCGTCCATCCGCCGGTTGAGGCCGAGGGCGCGCTTGTGGATCGCCTCGAAGGCCGCCGCGCCCGCGCCGCCGCGCTTGCCGATTTCCGCTTCCATCAGGATGACGGTCAGCGGGGTGCGCAGCTCGTGTCCGATATCGGCGAAGAACCGGCGGCGGTCGGTGTCGATCTCGGCCAGGCGGCGGTTCTTCGCGGTCAGTTCCCGCGTCTGTTCGGCGATCGTGTCGGTGAGCCGTGCCCATTGCCGCTCGACTTCGGATTCGCGCTCGGCGAGGGCCGCCGCTGTCGCGTTGGTCTGGCGAAAGAGCCGGCCGATTTCGTCGTTGCTGTCTTCGGGCAGCGAGACCGAGAAATCCCGCCGGCCGATTCCTTCGGAGGCCGCGCGAAGCTGATCGAGGCGGCGAAGCTGGGGGCGCAGGACGCCGAGATAATAGGCCAGCACCAGAAATATCGCGGCCGCACCCATCGCGACCGCCCAGCCGGTCAGCCGGGCGCGCAAGGTGGCGATATCGGCCAGAAGGGCGTTGCGCGCACGCAGTTCCTCGCTCACGGCGGTGTTGAGAAGCTGGTCGAACTGCCGGGAAAAGTCGTCGACGATTGCCCGCACCGGGGCCTGCCGGGCGTCGGGCGCCGCGTCCGACAGGCGCGTCACGGCGGAGCGGAAGAGCGCCTCCATCCGCGCGATGCCGAGACTGCGGGTCGCGCGTTCGGATTGCTGGTCGAGACCTAGGTCCCCGGCGTCGGCGACGGCGGCTTCCAGGTCCGACCGCATCGTCGCGAAGGTGCGGAGAGTCGCTTCGGCAAGCGGAGCGAGACGCTCTGCGCGGTCGGGCGCGGCAAGGCCGGTTTGCCCGGCTTCGATGGCTACGACGAGAAAGGTGCCGACCTGCGAGGCGAGCGCCGAGTAATGCTGGATCCGCGTCTCGGTCGCCAGGATCGCGCCGAGGGGGCGTTCGGTTCTGCCAATGCCGTAGACCATGAGCGTGCTTGCCGCGAGGGCGACAAGCGCGATCAGACCGGCGCCTAACCCGAGCTTGACCTTGAGGGAGGTGTCGCGAAGACCCATTGCCTGGACTGTCCAACTGCGATCCGGGAGTGGATGGCGGGGCCGGCTGCGCGATCCTTGGCGCCGACTGCCCCGGAGCCGGACCGGGTTTCCCGACAGGGGAAGATCCCGCCGGATATTAACTGTTCCTGCCGGTTTATTGGAGTTTTCGCGATGTCGTAAGCCCTCCCATGCACAGGACTGGCGGGCGCAGGACCGACCGGCGACGCTGGAAATGCGCCGGGGCGGCGATCAACAGACCGCCGCCCCGCGATGGTTCATGCCCCCGGTGTGCCATGACGGCCGCGCCGGGTTCTCGTTCAGGCCGCGACGTCGAACCGGTCGGCGTTCATCACCTTGGTCCATGCGGCGACGAAATCGTCGACGAATTTCCGCGCGTTGTCGTCCTGGGCATAGACCTCGGCATAGGCGCGCAGGATCGAGTTCGAGCCGAAGACCAGATCCATCCGGGTCGCGGTCCACTTCACCTTGCCGGTCTTGCGGTCGCGCAGCTCATAGGTGCCGCCGTCCACCGGATGCCAGCTATAGGCCATGTCGGTGAGGTTCACGAAGAAATCCGTCGTCAACGCCCCCACCCGGTCGGTGAACACGCCGTGCGACGTGCCGCCGTGGTTGGTGCCCATCGCCCGCATGCCGCCGACCAGCACCGTCATCTCGTGCGCGGTCAACCCGAGAAGCTGGGTCCGGTCGAGCATCAGTTCCTCGGGGCTGACGACATAGTCCTTCTTGAGCCAGTTGCGGTACCCGTCGGCCAGCGGCTCCAGCACGTCGAAGGACTCCGCGTCGGTCATCTCGTCGGTGGCATCGCCGCGCCCCGGCGCGAAGGGCACCGTCACGTCGAAGCCGGCGGCCTTCGCGGCCTGCTCCACGCCAAGGTTCCCGGCGAGCACGATGACATCGGCGACGCTCGCGCCGGTCTCGGCCGCGATCCTGCCGAGCACCGCCAGCACACGGGCGAGGCGGTCAGGCTCGTTGCCCTCCCAATCCTTCTGCGGCGCAAGGCGGATGCGCGCGCCATTGGCGCCGCCCCGCATGTCCGAGCCGCGATAGGTCCGGGCGCTGTCCCAGGCGGTCGCGACCATGTCGGACAGGCTGAGGCCGCTTGCCGCGATCCGGGCCTTCACGCCCGCTACGTCATAGCCGGTCGGGCCGGCGGGAACCGGGTCTTGCCAGATCAGGTCCTCGGCCGGAACGTCCGGGCCGATGTAGCGCGCTTTCGGCCCCATGTCGCGGTGGGTGAGCTTGAACCAGGCGCGGGCGAATGTGTCTGAAAAGAGCGCGGGATCCGCGTGGAAGCGTTCCGAAATCGCGCGATAGGCCGGGTCCAGCTTCATCGCCATGTCGGCATCGGTCATCATCGGCATGCGGCGGACCGAGGGATCCTCCACGTCGACCGGCATGTCCTTTTCGCTGATCTCGACCGGCTGCCACTGCCAGGCGCCGGCGGGGCTCTTCTTCAGCTCCCATTCATGGTTCAGGAGCATGTCGAAAAAGCCGTTGTCCCACTTGGTCGGATGCGTGGTCCAGGCCCCCTCGATGCCGCTCGTCATCGCGTTGCTGGCGTGGCCCTTCTGGTTCGGGTTCGACCAGCCGAGGCCCTGTTCCTCGATGCCGGCACCTTCCGGCGCGGCGCCGAGCACGCTCGCATCGCCGTTGCCATGTGCCTTGCCGACGGTATGGCCACCGGCGGTCAGCGCGACGGTTTCCTCGTCGTTCATCGCCATCCGTGCGAAGGTC
>NCEA01000053.1:0-20557 GCA_002280515.1 Rhodobacterales bacterium 32-67-9 | reverse complement strand
GGGCCGCGGTCTTCAGCGGATCGGGCTTGCCGTTCACCCCTTCGGGGTTGACGTAGATGAGACCCATCTGCACCGCTGCCAGCGGGTTCTCCATCGTCGCGGGGTTGCCCACGTCGTCGTAGCGGGTGTCGGACGGCGCAAGCCATTCCTTCTCGGCGCCCCAGTAGGTGTCGGTTTCGGGATGCCAGATGTCGGCGCGCCCGAAGCCGAAGCCGAAGGTCTTCAGACCCATCGATTCATAGGCCATGGTCCCGGCGAGGGCGATCAGGTCGGCCCAGGAAAGCCGGTTGCCGTATTTCTTCTTGATCGGCCACAGGAGCCGGCGCGCCTTGTCGAGGCTGGCATTGTCGGGCCACGAGTTCAGCGGCGCGAAGCGGATGTTGCCGGCCCCGCCGCCGCCGCGGCCGTCGGCCAGCCGGTAGGTCCCGGTGGAGTGCCAGGACAGCCGCACCATCAGTCCGCCGTAATGGCCCCAGTCGGCCGGCCACCAGTCCTGGCTTTCGGTCATCAGCGCCTTCAAATCGGCCTTGACCGCCGCGAAGTCGAGCTTACTGACCTCGTCCCGGTAATTGAAATCCTTGCCCATCGGATTGGTCTTGGTGTCGTGCTGGTGCAGGATGTCGAGGTTCAGCGCCTTCGGCCACCAGGACAGGACGGACACGCCGCTTGCCGTGTTCGAGCCATGCATGACCGGGCATTTGCCGGCTGTGGTGATGTCGTTTCCGTCCATGGTGTCCTCCATCTTGTCGGTAGCGTTGTGATGCGGTCGGACGACCGCGAAGGCAAGGTAATCCTCCGGCCCGGGTCGGACCGGCGCGGCGGTCGCCTGCCTTAGATGCGGCGAAGCTAGCAGTATCGATTGATAAAGAGAAATTGCATTTTCCTAAGGTTGCAATAATATTTTCCTATGAGAAAACTTTCGATGAAACATCTGCGATATTTCGAGGCGCTCGCCCGTCACGGGCATTTCGGCCGGGCCGCGGACAGCTGCGCGATTTCGCAGCCGGCGCTGTCGGTACAGGTCAAGGAACTGGAGGAACTGATCGGCGCGCCCCTCGTCGAACGGGGCACCCGGCAGATCCACCTGACCGGCCTCGGCGAGGAACTCGCCGCCCGCGCGCGCGAAATCCTGCGCTCGGTCGACGAGCTTGAAGGCCTTGGCAGGGCCTCGCTCAGTCCTTTCGCGGGGCGGCTTCGGATCGGCGTCATCCCGACCATCGCCCCCTATCTCCTGCCCGAACTGATCCAGAGCCTCGCGCAGCGCTATCCCGGGCTCGACATTCAGCCGCGCGAATCCGTGACTAGAAAGCTGATCGAGGATTTGCAGGAGGCACGGCTCGACGCGGCGATCCTGGCGCTGCCGATCTCGGAACCCTCGCTGCTCGAAGTGCCGCTTTTCGACGAGGAATTCGTGCTGGTGCGGCCGCTGACGGATGCTGCGAAACCGGTGCCGAGTGCCGACATGCTGAAGGAAATGCGGCTTCTGCTGCTCGAAGAGGGGCATTGCTTCCGCGATCAGGCGCTCTCTTTCTGCAACATCTCGGCCGCCGCGCCGCGTGACCTGATGGAGGGAAGCTCGCTCTCGACGCTGGTGCAGATGGTGGGCGCCGGCATCGGCGTGACGCTGATCCCGGAGATGGCGCTGCCGATCGAAACGCGGTCCGCTTCGGTCGCGCTGGCGCGGCTTCCGGTGCCGCGTCCGACGCGGACCATCGGCATGATCTGGCGGCGGACCAATCCCCTGTCCGATCAACTCGGTCAAGTGGCGCGGATCGTGCGCGACATCCGCGTGGAGGGCAGCCTGTCGGGCCTCGCCGCAGCGGGGTAGTGCTGCCCCCCTCCGCCGGCATGACCGAAAGGCTCGCCTGACGCGCAAGGAGCCTGTATCCTGAGCGCCTCAGTCCCTTCGGCCGATCTGGCGGTATCGAAACCTTGGCCCTCTTCGCGTCACATACCATCCAGCAGACCCGGGCGCTCGGCATGACGCGGTCGCTCGGTCAGGCCATCGGTCTCCTCAAGTTCAACAATCAGGAACTTTCGGCATTTCTCGCGTTCCACGATGCCGTGAACCCGCATCTGTCGCTGATCGCTCAAGGCCACCCGCCGGATCGCCCGGTGTCGCGCAGCGACGCGCCGACCGGTGCCGCCACCCGTCCTGTGTTTGTCGAGACGCTCGCGGGACCGGCGGCCGGGCTTTACGACCACGTCCGGCGCGAAGTCGGCCTAGTCCCGCTCGTCCCGAGGGAACGCGCGATCGCCGAACGCCTGATCGAAGAGCTTGAGCCGACCGGCTGGCTCGGCAGGCCCGTCGACGACGCGCTCTCGAAGATCTGCGGATGCAGCCGCACCGACCTCCTCGCGCATTTCGCGACCATACGTGGCTTCAATCCCAAACCGGGGCAGCAGTTCGGCGCCGAGACCCCCGCCGCCGTGCCGCCGGACCTCGTGGTGACGCGGGAAGGCGACGGCTTCGCGGTCGACCTCAACCGCTCCAGCCTTCCTGTGGTGAAAGTCGGGCGCACGACGGGCATGGCCGCCTCCGATCAGCAGATGCTCGTCGCCGCGAGGATGGTGGCACGGGCGGTCGAACGCCGGAACATCGCGACGTTGCAGATCGCGGCCGAGATCGTCTTCCGGCAATCCGCCTTCCTGCGCGAAGGAGAGGGGGCGCTACTGCCGCTCGGCCTCCGCGAGATCGCAGAGGCGGTGGGCGTTCATGTGAGCACGGTAAGCCGGGTGGTCGCGGGTCTTCGGATGGACACGCCGCGCGGGCCGCTCGGCCTGCGCGAGTTCTTCAGTGGCGCGGTTTCGGGCCTGGACCGACCGGTATCCGCCGTGGCGGTCCGGGCGCGCATTGCCGCCATGATCGAAGCCGAGGATCCCGCGCATCCGGCGTCCGATGCGGACCTCGCAGCGCGGCTGTCCGGCGACGGCGTCAGCATTGCCCGGCGCACCGTGGCGAAATACCGCGATGCGCTGCGCATTCCGACGGCGTCGGCGCGACGGCGTGGCAGCCGGCCGGGCCGCGAATGAGACCGGCGCCGCCGGCTTTCGGCCGGCGCGCGCAAAACACCCGCTCCGCGTGGAATGCACGCATGGGGATGCGGGGCGATGGCGACGACGGGAGCGGGCAAGGGGCAAGCAATTGTAAACACGACCGTTTCAGCGAAACTTCGGGATTGGTGTGAAGCGGCACGATTTTTGCATGTCACTTCATGTCCACCCTACCGGACCGCTGCGGCGCCAGATCGCCGTCGAACGACAACAGGGAGAAAGCTAATGACATCCATTGCACGCGCAGTTTTGGCCACCTCCGCAGCCTTCTTCTTGGCTGTGCCCGTCGCCTCCGCTGCCGATCTGACCATCGGTTTCACGCTCGATGCGGACACGCTCGACCCGGCGAACCACCGCAAGCGCGAAACCGAAACCATCATCCGCAACATGTATGACGGCATCCTCACACGGGACGCCAACATGAAGGTTGTACCGGAGATCGCGGAATCGATGACCCAGGTCTCGCCCACGGTCTACGATTTCAAGATCCGCTCGGGCATCAAGTTCCACGACGGCAGCGACCTGACCGCCGAGGACGTGAAGTTCACCATCGACCGGATCACCCAGGAAGGCGCGATGGGCGACGGCCAGACCAGCCCGCGCCAGAGTCTCATGGGCCCGGTCGAAAGCGCCGAAGTGGTGGATGGCGACACCGTGCGGATCACCCTGAAGGAGCCCTGGCCGATCCTGCCGGCGATGCTGCCCTTCCAGGAGATCGTGTCGAAAGCCTTCGTCGAAAAGGTCGGCTCGGCCGGTCTTGCGACGATGGAAAACGGTGCCGGACCCTTCAAGCTGGTCGAATGGCGCAAGGGCGACGCGATCATCATGGAGCGGTTCGACGACTACTATGGCGGCGCGACCGACATCCCGCCGGTGGGCAAGGCCTGCGTCGACCGGGTGATCTTCAAGATCATCCCCGAAAGCGCCAGCCGCGTTGCCGCGCTTCTGGCCGGTGACGTCGACATCATCAACGAACTGCCGCCCTTCTCGGTCGATCAGGTGAAGAACAACCCCGGCACCGACGTGATGACGGTGAACGGCACCCGCAGCTTCTTCATCGCGATGAACATGCAGGGCGAGTATTTCGACGATCCGAAGGTGCGCGAGGCCGCCGCCCACGCCATCGACAAGGACCTGATCATCGACAAGATCCTTGGCGGCAACGCGGCGCGGATCGAGGGCATCCTGTCGCCCGACGCTTTCGCCGCCTCGCCTGACCTCAAGCGATACGAATACGATCCCGAACTGTCGAAGAAGCTTCTGGCCGAGGCCGGCTTCCCCGACGGGATCGAGGTGACGATGGACACCGAGGGCGCCTTCAAGGACACCGCCGAGGCCATCGCCTCGCTTCTGACCAAAGGCGGGATCAAGACCACCGTGGCGGTCGGCGAAGGGGCGCAGCTTTCCGACAAGTGGCGGACCAAGGGCGCGCCGAAATCCGGCGACATGTACTTCACCAGCTGGGGCAACGGCTCGCTCGATCCCTTTGACATCTTCACGCCGACCCACAAGACCAACGACCGCGGCAACTCGGCCGGCTATTCCAACCCGGAGGTCGACACGCTTCTCGACGAGGCGGCGGTGGAGCTTGACGTGGCGAAGCGGGCGGACATGTACCACCAGGCCGAAACGATCGTGAACGCCGACCTGCCTTACGTCTATCTCTGGGTGCCGCAGGACATCTATGGTGTCTCCAAGCGCCTGAAGGGCTGGACGCCCAGCGCCGACAGCCGCATCAACCTGCACGACGCCTGCGTCGAGTGACGCGGGCCTGACCGGGGGGGACCGGACATGAGCCTTGGCAAGCTGATCGAACGGCTGATCCAGCTTATCCCGGTCCTTCTCGGCGTCAGCCTCATCGTCTTCGTGATGATGACGCTGACGCCCGGCGACCCGGTGCAGATCATGATCGGCGATCAGGCGGTCACGCCCGAACAGGAAGCCGCGATGCGCCGCGACCTCGGGCTTGACCGGCCGATCGTGGAACGCTTCTTCGTCTTCCTCGGCAATGCGGTGACCGGCGATTTCGGCACCAGCTTCTACCACAAGCGGCCGGTGTCCGAAGTCATCGCCGAACGCCTGCCCGCGACGATCGAGCTGAGCCTTGTCGCTCTGATCGTGGCACTCCTGACGTCGATCCCGCTTGGCGTCCTTGCCGCGATCCGCAAGAACTCCATCTTCGACCGCATAGCCACCGTGGGCTCGCTCCTCGGGGTCTCGTTGCCCGGCTTCTGGTTCGGCATCCTGCTGCTCATGCTCTTTGCCGTGCATCTGCATCTCTTGCCGGTATCCGGCCGGATCGGATACTCGGCGGAGATCGAACCGATCACCCACCTCCTCCTTATCGACACGCTTTTGCGCGGCCGGTTCGATGCCTTCCTCGATGCGCTTTCCCATATCATCCTGCCGGCGATCACGCTCGGCCTGCCGATGACCGCGATCCTGATGCGGGTGACGCGAACCTCGATGCTCGAGGTGCTGCGGCAGGACTATGTGACCTTTGCCGAGGCCAAGGGCCTGTCACGCCGCCGCGTCATCTTCCGCCACGCGCTGAAGAACGCGCTGATCCCGACCGTCTCTGTCGCGGCCATCGAGACCGGCAGCCTTCTCGGTGGCAACATGATCGTCGAAACCGTATTCGGCTGGCCCGGTCTTGGTCGGCTGGTGGTCGAGAGCATCTTTCTCAGGAACTATCCGCTCGTCCAGGCGGCGGTGCTCTTCTACGCGATCACCTATGTCCTGCTGAACTTCGTCGCCGATATCCTCTACACCGTCCTGAACCCGAGGGTGAAGCTGTGACGCTTGCTGCCGACATGCCCGTGCGGCCGGACTCCATCTTCCGGCAGAACCTGCGCAATTTCGGCCACAACCGGCTGGCCGTCGGAAGCGCCATCGTCGTCGTGCTTTTCCTGTTGATGGCGATCTTCGCGCCGCTAGTCGCGCCGCACGATCCGAACGAGACCGACCTTTTCCGTCGGCTCCAGCCGCCGGGTTGGGTCGAGGGTGGCGAGTGGAGCTATCTTCTCGGCTGCGACGGGCTTGGCCGCGATATCCTGTCACGGATCATCTACGGCACGCGCATCTCGATCTTCATCGGCGCTGCGGTGATCCTTGTCGCCACCACCATCGGCATCCTCGCGGGCCTCGCCTCCGGCTATCTGCGCGGCTGGGTCGACATAGTCATCTCGCGCCTCGTCGATATCCTCCTCGGCTTTCCCTACCTGATCTTCGCCATCGGCCTCATGGCGATGATGGGGCCGGGTCTTTTCAACATCATCCTGGCGCTTGCGTACAAGGAATGGGTAATCCCCTGCCGGGTCGTGCGGGGCGAAACGCTGGTGACGCGGGAACTGGAATATGTCGAGGCGGCGCGCGCACTCGGCGCCTCGCGCGGCCACATCATGCTGCGGGAGATCCTGCCGAACATCCTTTCGCCCGTGATCGTCGTCGCCACGATCCGCATGGCCCATGTCATCATCCTCGAGGCCTCGCTGTCGTTCCTCGGCCTCGGCGTGCAGCCGCCGACAGCCTCCTGGGGGTCGATGGTCGCTGACGGCCGCGCCTTCATCCTCGAGGCGTGGTGGGTCTCCACCTTCCCCGGCCTCGCGATCCTGCTCCTCGTCCTCGCGATCAACGTGGCGAGCCAGGGACTGCGCGACGCCTTCGACCCGAGGTTCCACGAATGAACGCGCCGCTTCTTTCCGTGACGGACCTGCGCACCGTCTTCGACACGCGTGCTGGCCGGGTTTGTGCCGTCGATGGCGTGAATGTCGAGGTGCGGCGCGGCGAATGCCTTGGCGTGGTGGGGGAAAGCGGTTCGGGCAAGAGCGTGACCTTTGCCTCGGTCATGGGCCTCGTCCGCTCGCCCGGCCGGATCGACGGCGGGGCGATCATCTTCGACGGGCGCGACCTGCGCACGCTCACGCCGCAGCAGATGCGCAAGGTCCGTGGCCGCGATATCGCGATGACCATGCAGGATGCGTTGACCGCGCTGAACCCGGCACTGACGGTGGGCGAGCAGATCGGCGAGGTCCTTGAGGCGCATGACGAAACACTGCCCTCTAGCCGGGGCGCACGGAACGCGGCGATCCGCGAGCGGTCGGTGGAGATGCTGTCGCTCGTCGGTATCCCCTCGGCCGAAAGCCGCCTCCGCCAGTACCCCCACGAATTCTCTGGCGGGATGCGACAGCGGATCATGATCGCCATCGCGCTCGCCTGTCGGCCGAAACTGCTCATAGCCGACGAGCCCACGACCGCGCTCGACGTGACGATCCAGGCGCAGGTGCTGGAACTCATCACCGATATCCGCGCGAAGCTGGGGATGAGTGTCGTGCTCATTACCCACGACCTCGGCGTGGTGACCGAACATTGCGACCGGGTGATGGTGATGTATGCCGGCCAGGTGGTCGAGGAAGGACCGGTGCGCGAGGTCATAGGAAGCCCTTCACACCCCTATACGAAGGGCTTGCTCGGCTCCATCCCGCGGCTGGCGCTACGCGGTCAGAAGATCAAGCCCATCGAAGGCCAGGTGCCCGACCTCATCGACCTGCCGGCGCAATGCCGGTTCTATTCGCGCTGCACCCTTCGCCAAGACGTCTGCAAGTCGCTGATCTCCATGCGCGAGGCAACGCCGGGCCACAGCGCGCGCTGCGTGCTTGTCGGAAAGGACCGCCCATGAGCGATGCGCCCCTCCTTCAGGTCACCGGCCTGACCAAGCACTATTCCGGCCACCGCAGCATCGGACAGCGCCTTGGCGGCGTGCCGCAGACGGTGGTGAAGGCGGTGAACGATGTCAGCCTGTCGGTCCGGCGCGGCGAGATTCTTGGCCTGATCGGCGAAAGCGGTTGCGGGAAATCGACCCTCGGCCGCGCCATCCTGCGCCTGCATGAACCGACGGAGGGCAAGGTTGTCTTCGACGGCAAGGATGTGACCGCGCTCGACGCCGATGCGCTGAAATCCATGCGGCGGCGGATGCAGATCATCTTCCAGGACCCATACGCCTCGCTCAACCCGCGCCGCACCGTGGCCGAGATCGTCGGGCTGCCGCTGAAACTGCACGGGCTTGCGACCACCCAGGACGAGGTGCGCGCGAAGGTGGCCGCGATAATCGAGAAGGTCGGACTGAAAGCCAACCAGCTTGACCGCTATCCGCACCAGTTCTCGGGCGGCCAGCGCCAGCGGATCGGCATCGCCCGCGCGCTCATCTCCAACCCGGAGTTCATCGTCTGCGACGAGCCGGTCTCGGCGCTCGACGTCTCGATCCAGGCGCAGATCATCGAACTCCTCCTGAACCTCAAGTCGGAGCTTGGGCTGACCTACCTCTTCATCTCACACGACATTTCGGTGATCGGCTACCTTTCGGACCGCGTGGCGGTGATGTATCTCGGCGAGATTGTCGAGATGGGGCCGGTCGACGCGGTCCTGTCGCGCCCACGCCATCCCTATACGCAAAGCCTGATGTCGGCGGTGCCGGAGGTGGACGTCCACGCGCAGAAATCCCGTGTGCGGCTGACCGGCGACCTGCCGTCGCCCTTGAACCCGCCGTCGGGCTGCAAGTTCCACACCCGCTGCCCGCTCGCCATTGACATCTGCAAGGTCAAGGCGCCGGTCACCGAGACGGTCGGCGAAGCCCATACCGCAGCTTGCCATCGCTTGGCGGAGAAGCTGTCGCTGCTTGAGGCGGCGGAGGCATGAACGCGTTTGACCCCGAACCGGCCGAGCCGCTGGTCCTGACCGGGACCGCGCGGGCGCGCGGGCATGGCCAGTCCGGCGATCCGGCCGCCGATCCGGCCCGCGTCCGCGAAGCGACGATCGGGCGCGTCGAAGACGCCCGTGCGGCCGGCGTGATCGACGCCGCCGCGACCGACTACCTCGCCCGGCAACGCGCCTTCCATCTCGCGCATGACCCGGAGGGGATGGCGGAGCTTGCAGGGATCGCCGACGGTTTCGGCCTGCCGGAGGACGCGCTGTTCACTCACCTGCACCTTGGCACGCTGAACGATCTCAAGGCCGGCGCGCGACTTGATAGCGACGGCTGCAGCGCCTGGGCGGTCCCCGATGGGCCGGACGGGCCGATCGTTGTGAAGAACCGCGACTATTCCGGCCTTCACAAGGGCATCCAGCGCGTGACGTTGCACACGGGGCCTGACGTGACGACCGGCGCGATGCTCTGCATCGGCTCGCTTGGCAGCCCCGCCGCCTATTCGAGCGGGATGAACGCGAAGGGGCTGATGCTGGCGGATACGCAGGTTTCGGTCCGGACGCACCGCGTGGGCTGGCTGCGCTACTTCCTGATGACCCGCATCCTCGCGACCTGCGGGACCGTCGCGGAGGCGCTGGCGCTGATTGCCGGCAAGCCGCATGCCGGGGGCGGGACGCTCGTCATGGCGGATGCGTCGGGCGATACGGCTGCGGTCGAACTCGGCGCGACGGGGCAGGGCGTCAGCCGGGGTGGGCGCGTGCTGCGCACCAATCACTACCTCCTGCCGGACCACGCCGGAGACACGCTTCTGCCCGAGGGCGACCGCATCGCCGGCAATTCCGGGGACCGTTGCGCCTATCTTCAGCGCGCGCTGCCGGGCCTTGAAGCCGGCATCGCCGCGGCCGCGGCCCTGATGCGGACCCACCGCGACACCGCGCCCGGTGCAGCCCCGCTTTGCCAGCATGGCGAGGCCGACGCGAGCCAGACGCTTTCAACGTCGATTTATTCGTGTAGGCTCCGCACGCTGACCTTCAGCGAAGGCAATCCGTGCGCCGGGCATTGGCGCAGGTACCGGATGCCGTCCTGAGGCCGAGGCGCCGAACCGGGACGGATCATGGCGGACTACAAGAACGAGCTTGTCGGCAACCATCCGAGCATTCAGGCCCTCAAGCGGCTTGTTGCCCGCGTTGCCACGAGTCCGGCGCAGACCGTGCTCATCTACGGCGAGACGGGAACCGGCAAGGGCCTTGTCGCGCGGATGATCCACCGCCTGTCGAGCCGCGCGCAGAAGGAATTCGTCGATATCAACTGCGCGGCGATTCCGGCCAGCCTTCTGGAATCGGAGCTTTTCGGCCACGAGCGCGGCGCCTTCACCGGCGCGGTCGAGCGCAAGCTCGGCCTGATCGAGGCGGCCAATCACGGCACCGTCTTTCTCGACGAGATCCGCGAGATGGACATGACGCTTCAGGCGAAGCTTCTCAGCCTGCTCGACACCCGCCAGTTCCGCCGGGTCGGGGCGGTCAGGACCACCTCGGTCGATGTCCGCTTCATCGCCGCGACCAACAAGGTACTTCTGTCCGAGGTGCGGGACGGCCGGTTCCGCGAGGATCTTTATTACCGGCTTCAGGTCGTCGCCGTGAACCTGCCGACGCTGCGCGAACGCGGCGAGGATGTGCTGAACCTCGCACAGCATTTCATCGACCGCTACAACACGGTCTACAAGCGGTCGATCCGCGGCCTTTCTGACGAGACCGCCGACATCTTCCTGCGCTACGGCTGGCCGGGAAACGTGCGCGAACTTGAAAACCTGCTGGAACGGATCTTCATCCTCGAGGATGACGACGTGATCCTGCCACGCCACCTTCCCGACCGGATCATCCGGGTGGTGCGCTCGGGCGGCGCCTCGCCCGCAGGGGTGGTGCCGGCGGGCGGCGGGCCGGAGGGGTTTCACGAGGCGACGGCCGACTTCCAGCGCAAGCTCATCTCGCGTGCGCTGGTCGAGGCGGGGGGGAACGTCCAGCAGGCGGCCGAGATGCTCCGGATCAGCCGGCATGCGCTCCGCCACCAGATGATCAAGCACGGCCTCTGATCTGCGTGCAATACGTGCGCGTGTTGCGTGAGACCGACGCGACACGCCCGGATTAGGGTGGCCGGCGCGTGGAAGTTCAATGCTTTTCAGCATCTTGCTCCGCCGGCAAAATCTGGCACGGCAATTGCATATATGAGGGCAACGAGAATATGCCGCGCGAGGTTTCCCATGTCGTCCCTCAAGATCATCTGCCCGAACGGGCATCTCGGGTTCGCCCCGTTGAAACCCGGCAGTTTCCATATCGGCGTCGATGCCGGCCCGGATTTCATCGCCGCCGATTCCGGCAGCGACGACATCGGCCCGGTGCCGCTCGGCTCCGACACCTGTGCCAGCCCGAAGGCCTGGCAGGAACACGACCTTGAGGAAATGCTGCTCGCCGCGCGCCGGATCGGCGTGCCGATGATGATCGGGTCGGCCGGCGACACCGGCACCAACAGCCGGGTCGACATGTATGTGGACGCGATCCGCCGTATCGCCGCCCGGCACAAGCTGGCGCCGTTCAAGATCGGCTGGTTCTATTCCGAGATCGACAAGGAGTTCGTCCGCGCGAAAATTCGCGGCGGCTCGCCGATCCGCGGCCTCGACGCGCGCGAGGATCTGAGCGAGGCCGAACTTGACGCGACCGACCGCATCGTCGCCATGGCTGGAGTGCATCCGTTCATCAAGCTTCTGGAGGATGGCTGCGAGGTCATCATCGGCGGCCGGTCGTCCGACAGCGCGATCTTTGCGGCCGCCGCCCTCTTCAAGGGCTACCCCGAGCCGCAGTCCTACTACCTCGGCAAGGTTCTCGAATGCGCGTCCTTCTGCGCCGAGCCCTACGGCGCCAAGGAAACCGTGCTGGGCGAAATCACCAATGACCACGTCGAGGTCACCGCGATGGCGCCGTTTCAGCGCTGCACCATCGCCTCGGTCGCCGGTCACGCGATGTACGAACGCTCCAACCCGTTCCACGAATTCGTGGCGGGTGGGATGCTCGACATGACCAACTGCCATTACCAGCAGGTCGCCGACAAGACGACCCGCGTCACCGGGATGGAGTTCGTTCCAGCCGAGGATTTTCGCGTTAAGCTCGAAGGTTCCGGCAAGGTCGGCGAACGCTTTGTCGGCATGGCCGGGATCCGCGACCCCTACACCATCGCCCATGTCGACGAGGTCATCGCCTGGGCCCGCGCCCAGGCCGAGGAGCGCTTTGGCACAGAGGGCTGGGAACTGCATTACAACGTCTTCGGCCGCAACGGGGTAATGGGCGACATGGAACCCCTGAAGGACAAGCCGGGGCACGAACTTTGCATCGTCGTCCAGGGTGTCGCGCCGACGCGGGAGATGGCCGAGGAACTCACGATGACGGGTACGCGCCAGTTGTTCTACGCGCGGCTTCCGGACGTGAAGGGCACCGCCGGCGGCGTGTCCTTCGTTCTCGACGAGGTGCTTCCGGCAAGCCCCGCCTACCGATGGACACTGAACCACACGATGGCCGTGAACGACCCGCTCGAGCTTTTTCCCACCCACACCGCAACGATCGGCTGAGGTCGCCATGAACACGCGCAAGAAACTCTCGGAACTGGCCAAGACGATCCGCTCCAAGAACGCCGGGACAGACAAGATCACCTTCGACATCATCTTCCGCGAGAAGGAGACCTATGAACTGGTCAAACGCTCGCGCAGCCTGACCCGCGAAAGCGTCTGCGACGTGTTGAACGTGGACCCGGCCCGGCTGACCGATTTCGTCGAATACGACCCGGCCTATGCGATCAAGTTCACGATCCTGCGGAACCGCCCGAGCGGCAGCGCTGGCGACGGCGACGTGTTCGGCGCCCAGCAATACGCGCCGTTCCTCGATCTAGAGGTCGATCTGTCGAGCTAGGGGCGGCACCGGAAGGTTATCCGTCCGGGCGCGGGTCACTGACCGGCCGCCGCCGTCGCTGCGCGTTGCCGGATCAGGGCCAGAACGATATCGATGGTGGGCGTCGGTACCCCCGTGAGGCGCCCAAGCTCCTGAACCGAACCGACGAGCGCGTCGATCTCCATCGGCCGCCCGGCCTGCAGGTCTTGCAGCATCGAGGTGCGGTGCGCCCCCACGGCCGCGCCGCCATCAATCCGGCGGTCCACGTCGATGGGAAAGCTCACGCCAAGCCTTTCGGCAATCTCCTGCGACTCGACCATCATGGCGCGGGCGATGGCGCGGGTGCCGGGATCGGTGCAGAGCACGTCGAGCGTCGCATGGGTCAGCGCCGAAATCGGGTTGAACGACAGGTTGCCCCAGAGCTTCACCCAGATTTCGTCGCGCAGCTTCGGGCGGACCGGCGCCTTCAGCCCGGCGGCCGTCAGGGCTGCCGACAAGGCCAGCGCGCGGTCGGATTTCGACCCGTCGGGTTCGCCGAGCGAGAAGCGGTTGCCTTCGATATGGCGGACGGTGCCGGGTTCGGAGACCTCGGCGGCGGGATAGACCACGCAGCCGAGAACGCGGTCGGGGCCGATCCCGTTCCATTGTGCATCATCCGGATCGACCGACCGCAGCCGCGTCCCTTCCAGGGGGCCGCCGATCTTGTGGAAATACCACCACGGCACCCCGTTCACGCCGCTGACCACGGTGCTCTCCGGTCCCAGAAGCGGTGCGAGCCGGCCGACGATGGCCGGCACCGAATGCGCCTTGAGCGTGATGACCACGTAGTCCTGCGGGCCAAGCTCGGCCGGGTCGTCGCTGGCGCGGATGCGGTGGCTGGTTTCGCGGCCGTCCTCGATCAGCGTCAGCCCCTTCGCGCGGATCGCTTCGAGATGCGGGCCGCGCGCGACGAGGCTGACATCCGCGCCGGCCCCGGCAAGTTTCGCGCCAAGATAACCGCCGATCGCCCCCGCGCCGAAAATGCAGAAGGCCGATCCGCTGCATCTTGCCGGTCGCCCCCTTCGGAATTTCGTCCAGGATGACGATCTGCCGCGGCACCTTGAAATCGGCAAGCCGCGTCGCCGCGAAATCGCGGATTTCGCGTTCGGTCGCGCGTTCGTCCTCGCGCAGCACCACGGCGGCGGCGACCTCTTCGCCCAGCTTCGGATGCGGCATGGCGAAGGTGACGGCTTGCGCGACGGCCGGATGGTCAAGCAGGATGCCGTCCACTTCAAGCGGGCTGATCTTCTCGCCGCCCCGATTGATGATCTCCTTCAGGCGCCCGGTGAGGTGCAGGTAGCCCATCGCGTCGAACGCGCCCTGATCGCCGGTGCGGAACCAGCGCGCGCCCTCGGCCATGAAGAAGTTCTTCGCATTCGCCTCGGGATTGCCCTCGTAGCCCGGCGTGACATTCGGGCCAGAGATGACGACCTCTCCGGTGCCGTCGGTCAGCCGGTTCTCGACCTCGTGCGCGATGCGCACGAGCGGCCCCGCCTCGCGCCCGACCGAACCTGGCTGCTGCGCGCCGGGGGCCAGGGGATTGCTGGTCATCTGATGCGTGGCCTCGGTCATGCCGTAGGCTTCGATCACCGGGGCGCCGAAGGTCTCGGTCAGCGCCGCCATGACCTGTGCCGGAAGGGAGGCGGAGGAGGAGCGGATGAAGCGCAGCTTCGCCTCGTCGATGACATCGCGGTTGCGCCCGGCGCGGGCGAGGATCGCCTGATGCATCGTTGGTACCGCCGTGTACCAGGTCGGGCGCACCTCCTTCATCCAGCCGAAGAACCTGAGCGCGTCGAAGCCGGGGGCGCAGGAGATCGACGCCCCCGCGGCGAGCGAGGCCGAGACGGCCGCGATCAGGCCGTGGATGTGGAAAAGCGGCATCACGTTCAGGCAGCGGTCGGATGGGGAGAGGTCGAGGGCGCGGCGTACATTTTCCGCCGACGCCGCGATGTTCGAATGCAGGAGCGGCACGATCTTCGGGCGCGAGGTGGTACCCGAGGTATGAAGGATCAGCGCCACGTCGTCCGGCGTCGGGTTCCCCTCCGGTGCCCTGTCGGCGGTTCCATCCATGTGCAGCGTGAAGGCCCCGGCAGTGCCGTCGTCGCCCTTAAGTCGCAGAATCCGCAGTCCGAACTTCTCCGCCGCCGCGAGGGCGGGGCCGTCGTAGCTGTCGCTGACGACCAGCGCCTTGGCCTTCAGATCCCCGAGGTAGAATTCGAACTCCTCCTGCCGGTAGGCGGGGTTCAGCGGCGCGGTCGCTGCGGCCTGCGCGATGGTGACGAAGGCCGTCGCCATTTCCGGCCCGTTTGGCAGGACGATGGCGACGCGATCGGTCGCGGCGATGCCGCTGTCGCGGAGGTCCGCCTTGACCGTCGTGGACAGGTCGCGCAATGCGCCATAGCTCATCCACGCCCGGCCGGGGGCGCCGATTGCAGGCAGCGCGGCGTCATGGGGGGCTACAAGGTCCCTCAGGGTTTTGGTCATCGTCGTCCGTTCCTTCCCGGTGTTCGTCGTGGGCGCGCCTATCGCTTTGCCGCATAATAGGCGACCTTGCGTTCAAGATAGCCGAGAAACTCGGAGATCGAGAAGGCGAGCGCGAAGAGAATGATCAAAACCGCCCAGAAATGCCCCATCAGGAAGTTCGAGGCGTAAAGCTCGAAGAGCGCGCCGAAGCCGACGATGGAGATCAGGAGCTGCCCGATGATCACGCCCTTGACCGCGCGGATCACCCCGATCCGGACGCCGCCGAGGATTTCCGGCAGGGCGGCCCAGAAGTAGATCTTGGTGAAGGCGTCAAGCGGCGAGGCGCCGAAGCTGCGCGCCATGTCGACGAGCGAACGGTTGATCTGCCGCACCCCGGCGCGCGCGTTCAGGATGATGATCCAGATCGCGAAGAGCGTGGTCGTGATGATAATCGAGGTCAGGCCGAAGCCGAAGAGCACCATAAGGACGGGAACGAGCGCGGTCAGCGGTGCGGAGACGAAGATGTTGACCCAGGGCAGCAGCAGTTCGTCGAGAAACCGGCTCTTGCCCATCAGGATGCCGACCGGGATCCCGATCACGATGGCGAAGAAGACCCCCATGAAGAAGGCATAGCCGGTTTCCCAGAGCGCCTTGAGGAAGGGCGGCGTGCCGATGATCTCGAAGAGCGTCGCGAAGACCTGCGATAGCGGTGGCACGAAGAACGTCAGGCCCATTTGCCCGACGATCTCCCACAGGAGTCCCCAGAGCAGAAGCGAGGACATCGCCGGTAGTTTCACGCCGAAGACTTGCATCGCCTACTCCACGTAGTTGCGCAGCGAGGCCCAGATCTCGTCCACGATGTCGAGGTATTCCGGGTCGCGGCGGATGTTTTCCACGCCCTTGTTGCGGAAGCTGGAGGGGCGGATGATTTCCGACACGCGGCTCGGTCGCGGCAGGAGGATGGCGATCTGGTCCGAGACATAGACCGCCTCCTCGATCGAATGGGTGACGAAGATGAAGGTCTTGTTCTCGTTCTCGACGAGGGAGAGCAGGTCTTCCTGGAACTTTCGGCGGGTCTGTTCGTCGACGGCCGAGAAAGGCTCGTCGAGAAGCAGGACCTGCGAGTCGACCGAAAGCGCCCTGGCGAGGCCGACGCGCTGGCGCATCCCGCCCGACAGTTCGTGCGGGAAAGCCTTCTCGAACCCCGCCAGCCCCACATTGGCGATGTAGGTTTCGGCGATCGCCTCGCGTTCGGATTTTGCCACGCCGCGCAGTTCCAGCCCGAAGGCGACGTTGCGCAGGACGTTGGCCCAGGGCAGAAGCGCGAAGTCCTGAAAGACGAAGGCGCGGTCGTCGCCCGGCCCGGTGATCGCCTTGCCGCCCACCTCGATCGTGCCGCTATCGGCGGGGATGAGGCCGGCGATGATCTTCAGGAGCGTGGTCTTGCCGCATCCCGACGGACCAAGGAGCGACGTGAGCTGCCCCTTCGGGAATTCCAGCGACATGTTCTTCAGCGCCTCGACGGCCCCGTAGTTCTTTGAAACACCGCGCACCGAAACCGCGCTTTCGGGTGCGGCCATGGAGGCATCGGCAAAGGGGGTGTCAATCTGAGACATAGCCACGGTTGTTTCCCTCGAACAAGAAATCTTCCAGCTTTTCCAGCAGATTGAGGAAAACCACCGCAAGCAGGATGATGGAGAAGATGGCCGCATACATGCTGGGATAATCGGCGATGGAGCGGCTGTAGCTGATGATGTCGCCAACCCCGGTCGGGGTGATCTTCAGCTCGGCCAGGATCGCGCCGATGAAGCCGGCCGAGACGCCGAGGCGGAGGCCCGAGAAGATCACCGGCGAGGCGGCGGGAATGACGATCTTGAGAAGGATCTGATGGTTGTTCGCGAGAAACGACTGACCCATTTCCTTCAGCGATGCCGGCGTATTCCGGACCGCGCTTGCCGTGTTGAGGACGATGACCGGCATCGCCATGATGCAGACCACGAAGACCTTGGAGGTCAGGCCGATGCCATAGGCCATCACCAGAAGCGGGATCAGTGCCGCGAGGGGGGCCGCCTGCATCACGATGAAGATCGGTGAAAAGAACCATTCCGAACGGGCGCTGAGACCGATCCAGAGGCCGAAGCCGATCCCGATCAGCGCCGAGATCGCGACGCCGAGAACCAGCGGCTTCAGCGTCTCGGCATAGGCCTGAAGAAGCGTGCCGTCGAAAGTCATGCGCGCCAGCGCCGTCATCGACTCGAGGAAGGTCGGGAAGGCATAGCTGATCGGAATGCGCCCGGCGATTTCCCAGGCGCCGAAGACCAGCGCCGCGGACAGAAGCTTGAGAAGAAGGGAACGGTGCATGCAGGCCTTTCCATCGCGGCGAGAAGGCTGCGGGCCACCGGCCCGCAGCCATGTCCTGTCCGTTACTGCTTGGCCGCGTCGAGCGGTTTGAAGTACCAGAAGTCCTCGACGTTCAGGCTGGCCGGATCGCCGTCGAGCTGGCCGGCCTCGGTATACCACTCCATGTCCGCCGCCGCCGCCTTGCGACCGCCGCCATCCGGATCGTAAAGGCCGCCCGCCACGGCTTCGGTGTAGAACCCGTCGAGTTCATCGAGGATTTCCTTCGGCAACTGCCCGATCGGGCCGTCGGGATTGGTCTCCCTCCGGATGATCGTCGGGTCCGCTGCCATGTCGCGCCAGGTGCTCAAGAGCGCGTTCACGAAGATGCCGACCTGTTCCTCGTTCGACTGGATCCAGTCGAGGTTGGCAAAGAGCGCCTCGTCGCTGGCGTCGACGTCGAACATCGGCAGGGCATGGAACTTGTCGCCGGCCTCGGCGATGATCTTGTTCTTGTTCGACAGGTCGAGGATCGTCGCCTTGGCCTGATCGGACATCATCGCGACGACGCGGTTGGCGGAGCCCGGAACGTAGGAGCGTTCGCCAAACTTGATGCCCTCCTTCTCCTCGATCACGTTGGCGATGGAGTCGGTGCCACCGCCGCGGGAATGGAGCATGATCGGCTCTCCATCGAGGTCCTTCAGCGACGCGTAATCCATCGTCGTCACCGGGAAGAACTTCAGCTTGGAAAGCTGGAAGATGATCCGTAGCGGCGCCTTCGAGCGCTGCATGATCGAATAGGGCGTGCCGAAGCCGATATCCATCTGGCCGCTCAGCACCGCCTGGATCGCAAGCTCCTCATCCGCGAAGGCGGTCCATTCGTAGTCAAGACCGTTGGCCTTGGCGCGATCGAGCGCCACGAAGAAGGCGGCCATCTCGTCCGACGGGGTTTCGGCAAGCGCGATGCGGATCGGTTCGGCTTGCGCGGCGGTGAACGTCAGGCCGACCGCGAGGGGGACGGCACAGACGAAGCGCTTCATCAGCGATACGATGTCAGTCATTTTTCTCCTCCCTGAGAAAACACGTTCAAGTGGCGTGGCGACCGCTGGCCCTGGGCTCTGTCCGGTCGTTGCCGGTCTTCCTGCAGTCCTACGCGCCTCCGAACAGGCGTTCGGACACTGATTTCAGATGCCTGCGCATTGCCTCGTAAGCTTCCTCCGGCCGGCGCGCGGCGATCTCCATCGCAATCGCCTCATGTTCGGCAAAGCTCGAATGATCTGCGGGCGGGCGCGGGCTGTCGCGCACGACGTTCCCCCAGGCGACGGCGCGGCGGACGTCGTTCAACTGGTCGAAGAGGGCAAGGAGCAAAAGGTTGTCGCTCGCTTCGGCGATGGCGCGGTGAAAAAGGTCGTCCTGCTTTTCGTAGACCGCCCAGTTCGACGCGGAATGCGCGCGCTCCATCGCAAGCTGCATCGCCATCAGCGCCTTGCCCGAGGCGTTGACCGCGGCCTCGCGGGCGATGGCGGGTTCGATCGCGAGCCGCGCCCGCATCATCCGGAACGGCGTGATCTGGCGCCCGAGCTCGGCGGTCGGATCAAGCACGGTTTCCCTGTCCGAGACAAATGTTCCCTTGCCGACGTGCCGCCACAACGCGCCTTCCCGCTCCAGCGCGTCAAGCGCCCGCCGGAGGACGTTGCGCGTCATGCCAAGCCGCTCGCAAAGTTCACGTTCCGGCGGAAGCCGGACGCCCGGCGCAAACCCGCCCTCGGCGATGAACTCCCGCAGCTGGCTGATCGCCTGCTCGCTGCCGTTAGGTTTCGACTGGCTTATCACACTCAGTCTCATTGGTTTACCAATATTGCATAAACACGACCAATTCGCGCTCGATTGGTTGGATCATTGCGAATTGAATCCCATTGCGCAAGCGAAATTGCGATTGACTTGTATTGATCCGAACCAATACCGTTCGCGACAGGTTGCGCGTCGTTGCGCATTGAGGAGGCTATCATCGGCCGCAACTACGCCGCACATGCCGTCGAGATGGGGCACGACCCCGACCGGGAGGCGCCGTTCTTCTTCCAGAAGAATTCCAGCAACCTCGATCCTTCCGGCGAATTTCCCTATCCGGACAAGACATCGGACGTGCACCACGAGGTCGAGCTTGTCGTGGCGCTGAAATCGGGCGGCACGAACATTCCGCTCGGCAAGGCGCTGGATCACGTCTGGGGCTACGGCATCGGTCTCGACATGACGCGGCGCGACCTTCAGGGAGAGGCGAAGAAACTCGGCCGCCCGTGGGAGATCGGCAAGGCATTCGAACGCTCCGCCCCGGTCGGACCGCTGCGCCCGGTCTCCGAAACCGGCCATCCGTCGCAGGGCAGGGTCGAGCTGAAGGTCAATGGCGATGTCCGCCAGGAAGGCGACCTCAACCAGATGATCTGGAAGGTGCCTGAGATGATCTCGTATCTCTCCGAATATTTCGAACTCGCGCCCGGCGACATCATCATGTCGGGAACGCCGTCAGGGGTCGGCCCCGTGGTGAAGGGCGATTCGATGGAGGCGAGCATCGACGGGCTTGGAACGCTGACGGTCAGGGTCGTCTGAGGCCGGCCAGATCGCGCGACAAAGCGCCGGGCGAACGCTCCGGACCTTGCATTCGAGTGTTTTCTGCCCGCTACTGCGTGACGCATTGGCGTGCGGCGCGAGACAGTGTATACCGTCGTGCACAATGCGGAACCCCTCTCGATCATCTGTAAGGACGAGGCGACATGACGGCCGAAAATGCGACCCCCGACATCATCTACACCAAGGTGGACGAAGCGCCCGAACTGGCCTCGGCCTCGCTCCTGCCGGTCGTGCGGGCCTTCGCGGGCGTCGCGGGCATAACTGTCGGCACCCGCGACATCTCGCTTGCCGGGCGGATCATCGCGGCCTTCCCCGAGCGGCTGAGCGCAGCGCAGCGTCAGGAAAACGACCTCGCCGTTCTTGGCGAACTGGTGAAGCGCCCGGTGGCCAATGTCGTCAAGCTGCC
>NCEA01000052.1 GCA_002280515.1 Rhodobacterales bacterium 32-67-9 | reverse complement strand
GCGCGCCGGCAGGCCGCGCCACGGCCGCGCATATTCATAGCGCTGGAAGCCATCACGCATCGCCGTCTCGGCCGCTTCCTGCATCATCGGGTTGACGGACGTGCGAATCCACAAGCCCCCACCATAAACGCTGTTACGGCTATCCTCGGCGTCCTCGCCGAACTTCTCGATCAGCGTGCGACGCACATCCTCGATGAAGTAGTCGCCCGGCCGGCCGCTGCTGCTGCCGCGGTTGGGCACGGCAACCAGCGGCGCTGCATTGGCGGTGGCACGCTCGGCAACGGTAATGAAGCCATTTTCCTCCATCTGCTCGAGCACATAGCCACGCCGGGCAATGGCACGCTCGCGCCGTGAGACCGGGCTGTAGGTGGAAGGTGCCTTGGGCAGAATGGCAAGATAGGCCATCTGCGGCAAATCAAGATCGGCGGCGGACTTGCCGAAATACGCACGCGAAGCCGCTTCCACGCCATAGGAGTTACGGCCGAGGAATATCTGGTTGAGGTAGATTTCCAGGATCTGCTGCTTGGTGAAAACGGCCTCGAGCCGCCGCGCCACGATCGCCTCGCGCAACTTGCGGCTGAGCGTCACCTCGTTGCCGATCAGGCTCTTGGCCACCTGCTGGGTGATGGTGGAGGCGCCCACCGGTCGCTTGTCCGTGAACAGCGATTCCGGATCGGGATGGGCGACCGCTTTCTGTTCAACACGCGCGATAACGTGGATGCGATCTTCAACTGGCCGCGCCTGAACATTATTATTCTTCAGGTCTCCATCATCGGGATCATCGCCATTGGCGTCACCCAGGTCATCATCCTGGGCGGCATCGACTTGTCCTCTGGGTCGATTGTCGGCGCAACGGCAATGATCGTGATGAGCTTCGCGCAGACCGCGATCGTCAACGGCAACCCCAACCCCAAGGCTATCTTCGGGGACTGGGCAATGGACCTGCCGGTGCTCTTGCCAATTTTGGTTGGATTAGCCTGTGGTCTCATCGCTGGAACGATCAACGGGCTGTTCGTTGCATATACGCGCATCCCGCCTTTCATCGCCACGCTCGGCATGATGGTATCCGCGCGCGGCTTGGCAAAATGGTGGTCGAACGGTCAGCCCGTTTCGTTTCCCACGGAAAGCTACGCCGCGCTTGGCAAGGGAATGATGCCGGTCGTCTATTTCATTGCGCTCGCCATCCTGTTTCACCTGATCCTGCGTTACACGGTCTACGGCAAGCACACGTTCGCGATCGGGTCAAACGAGGATGCTGCACGGATGTCGGGGATCAATGTCGATCGGCACAAGGTGCTGGTCTACGCGATCGCCGCAATGCTTGCTTCGATCGCGGCCGTGGTGCTGAGTTCAAAGAACCTGACCGCACAGGCGGGGATGGGGGTCATGTACGAACTCGACGCCATCGCGATGTCGGTGATCGGCGGAGTCAGCCTTGCTGGCGGGCGCGGATCGATCCTGGGCACCGTTTTGGGGGCCCTGATTTTCGGCGTCATTATCTCTGGCTTCACCTTCCTCAAGCTCGACGCCTACTACCAGGAGATGGTGAAGGGCGCGATCATCGTCGGCGCGGTCGTCCTTGACCAGTGGCGCCAGCGCCGCAACGCGGCAGGAATGTAAGGAGGCTAGATCATGAGCGACGTGCAAACCAATCTCTCGGGTTCCGAGGCGCCGCATTCGGCCCGGCCACTTGGCGACGTGATCCTCGAAACGCGCGATCTGACCAAGCATTATGGGGGCGTTCACGCCCTGGAAGGCGCCAACTTTATCCTTCGCAAGGGCGAACATGTGGCGATCATGGGCGACAATGGGGCGGGTAAGTCCACCTTCGTGCGTCAGATCACCGGGGTAGAGCAGCGCACGCGTGGCGAGATTATCTTCAATGGTCAGCCGGTGCAGTTCGCCGGACCGCTTGATGCGCGCGAGGCGGGAGTCGAGACGGTGTTCCAGACGCTCGCGCTGGCCGACCATCTCGACGTCGCCGACAACCTCTTCCTTGGCCGCGAGAAGATCCGATTCAAACTCGGCCCGTTCTCGATCCTTGACTACAAGGCGATGCGCGAGGCGACGCTCGCCGCCCTGCAGAAGACCGGCGTGAAGATCCCCAACATCCACAACACGATCGAGCGGATGTCGGGCGGCCAGCGGCAATGCGTAGCCATCGCGCGGACGGCCACCTTCCATTCCAAGCTGACGATCATGGACGAACCCACGGCGGCACTGGGTGTGCAAGAGACCGCGCAAGTCGAGAATATCGTCCGTACCCTGAAGGAGCAGGGCGAGCCCCTGATCCTCATCAGCCACAACATGCGCCAGGTGATGGACCTCTGCGACCGCATCGTCGTCTTCCGGCGGGGCCGCATCTGCGCCAACCTGAAAAAGGAAGAAACCGACGGTCAGGATGTAGTTGCATATATCACCGGCGCGAAGACGCAGCCGGAATTTGAGCAGGAGTTTGCCTGAGGCGTCGTCTCGAAGACCGTTCGCTACATCCGGCAACGTCGAGCGAACCGGATGCCGGGAGCGCCCAAACCCAACCGACCTTGCTCCCACCTCGCTATCACGGTGGGAACGTAGCAACCCAGTGCCGAGTTGCGGCACAATCAGAGGGCCAACAAGGTGCCACTTCGTTTTGGAATTCTAGGAGCGGGCCGGATCGGGAAGGTCCATGCGCGCGCGCTTGCGGGCGATGGCGGTGCCAGGCTTGTGGCTGTGGCCGACGTAATTCCGGCCGCAGCCGAGGCCATCGCAGACGCTTATGGCTGCGATGTCCGGTCCATCGACGCGATCATCGGGGCAGCCGACATTGACGCAGTGGTCATCTGCACGCCGACCGATACCCACGCAGACCTGATCGAAGCGGCGGTAACGGTAGGCAAGGCCGTATTCTGTGAAAAACCTATCGATCTCGATGCGAAGCGTGTGCGCGAGGTCCTCAAGGTCGTCGCGGCCGAGAAGGGCACCCTGATGGTCGGCTTCAACCGGCGCTTCGACCCGGACTTCATGGCGGTTAAAGCGGCCATCAACGAGGGCACCGTCGGCGAGGTCGAAATGGTCACCATCTCGTCCCGCGACCCTGGCGCGCCTCCCTATGACTACATCAGCCGCTCGGGCGGCATATTTCGCGACATGACGATCCACGACTTTGATATGGCCCGCTGGTTGCTCGGGGAAGAGGTGGAAACCGTGCAGGCGGCCGCCTCGGTGCTGGTAGACAAGAAGATCGGCGAGCTCGGCGACTATGATTCCGTCAATGTGATCCTTCGCACGAAGTCGGGGCGCCAGGCCGTGATCACCAATTCCCGCCGGGCCACCTATGGCTACGACCAGAGGATCGAGGTTCTGGGGTCCAAAGGGTCAGTGGCGGCCCTCAATATGGCCGAGGCAAATATCGAGGTTGCCACCTCGGACGGTTTCCGGCGACCGCCGCTCCTGAACTTCTTCATGACACGTTATGTCGCGGCCTATGCCAACGAGATCGCCGGGTTCATCGCTGCGGTCACCAATGGGACCACCACGCCGACGACAGGCGAAGATGGCCTGATGGCCCTGGTTCTGGCCGACGCCGCCCTGCAATCGGTGGAGACCGGGTGCGCAGTAAACGTCGCCCAATAGAGAAGGCGGTCATCCGCCAGAGATCGGAGAATACTCATGAAAATCGCGCTCGACCCGTTCATGCACCGCCATCTGTCGCTCGAGGCGCTTCCCGGCAAGGTCAAGGAACTCGGCTATGATTGGATCGAGCTCAGCCCACGCGGGGACTTTCTCGAATGGTTCAAGGCGCCACGCGTCTTTCCGGACCGGATCAAGGGGTTCAAGAAGGCGCTGCGCGACGCGGATGTCGGCATTGCCACGCTCCTGCCGATGTATCGGTGGGCTTCGAACGACGAGGAAGAGCGCAAGGCGGCTGTCCGCCACTGGAAGCGCGCCATCGAGATCGCCGTCGAGATGGAAGTCGACACGATGAACTCCGAGTTCGGCCGCGGCCCGCACCCGGACAAGGGCACCTGCTATTGCTGCCACACCGGCTCGATGATCGAGGCCTGCGAGGACGCCTGGTGGCGCTCGATGGAGGAACTTGTGCCGATCTTCGAGCGTGAGGGGATCAATCTGCACATTGAGCCGCATCCCGAGGACTGGACCGAAACGCTGCAACCGTCGGTCGACCTGATCCGCACGGTGAACAGCCCACGGGTCAAGTTCCTCTATTGCACGCCGCACACCTTCTATTTCGGCGATGACACGGTGGCGATGCTCAAGGAATGCGCCGACGTACTGGCCCATGTGCACATCGCCGACACCTTCAATCACAAGGCCTCGTCAGGCCTTCGCTATATCATCAACCCGCCGGGCTCGTCCGCGCGCGTTCACCAGCACCTGAACATCGGACAGGGTGAAGTGCCTTGGGATGATTTCTACCGCACGCTTCACGAGATCGGCTTCGACGGCATCATGACCGCCTGCGTCTTCGCCTGGGAGGAGAAGGCTGACGAATCCGGCACCTTCATGCGCGCCGAAATGCAGCGGTACATCGACAAATACTGGAAATGAGGGTCAAGGGATGACTGTCAGAATTGGGGTTATCGGCACCGGGAAGATCGGGCGCGATCATACGCGGCGGATTCAACAGGTGCTTTCCGGCGCAGAAGTGGTCGCATTAAGCGATTACAGTGCGGAGGCGGCGAAAGCCGTGCAGAGGGATCTTGCCCCGAATGCCAGGGTTTACGAAACCGGAGAAGAATTGATCGCGGCGAGCGAAGTGGATGCCGTGCTCGTCTGCTCTACGGGCTCAACCCATGAGGCATATGTTCTCGCCGCCATTGCCGCGTGCAAGCCGTGCTTTTGCGAAAAACCGTTGGCGACCACGGCCGAGGGCGCGAAGCGTATCGTCGATGCCGAGGTCGCGTCTGGCAAGCGTCTGGTACAGGTGGGGTTCATGCGCCGCTATGACGCCGGCTACGTCGCGCTGAAGCGGGCGGTGACGGAGCATACCGGCGCGCCGATCATGGTTCACGCCGCCCACCGCAACCCCTCGGTGCCTGAACAGTACGTCACCCCGATGGCGATCCACGACACGCTGATCCACGAGATCGACGTATTCCGCTGGCTGCTTGACGATGACTATGTTTCGGCCCGCGTGACTTTCCCGAGGACCTGCGCGAAAAGCCACGCGAAGCTGCGGGATCCGCAGATCGTGACGTTGACCACGGCCAAGGGGGTGGTCATCAACACCGAGATCTTCGTGAACTGCCAGTACGGCTACGACATCCAATGCGAGGTTGTCGGTGAAGCGGGCGTTGCCCGGTTGCCGGAACCGATGGCGGTTCAGATGCGTCTTGGAGCGAAGCTGCAGAACGCAATCCTGACCGACTGGAAGGATCGCTTCGTCGCCTCTTACGATGTGGAGCTTCAGGACTTCATCAAGGCCGCAGCCGTGGGTACGGCTTCTGGACCGTCGTCTTGGGACGGCTATATGGCCGCCGTCACTTCGGATGCCTGCGTCGCGGCACAAGAGGTCGAGGGCGCGGCCATACCGGTCACGAGCCCGGCCCGCCCGGGCCTTTATAGCTGAGGCCTGCCATGCGTATCGAAATGCCTCGCAATGCGGCGCGAAAGCACCCTGGGGATGCGTTCTTCGATATGTCAGGTGCGACTGATGCGACGGCTCGGACCTGAGCCTCTCGCGTCGGCCGGGGCATTTCCTCCTTTGCCCCGGCCGATCGCAAATTTGGATTTGCCTATCCGCGGGGTGTACCGATGACTAAGGATCTGGACGTTATCACGATTGGACGCGCGGGCGTCGACCTTTACGGTACGCAAATTGGCGGTCGTTTGGAGGATATGGGGTCGTTCGACAAATATATCGGTGGCTCGCCGACGAACATCGCCTGCGGGACGGCGCGGCTGGGGCTGAAGTCGGCGCTTCTGAGCCGGGTGGGCGACGAACATATGGGGCGCTTCATCCGCGAACAGCTGGTGCGCGAAGGCGTGAATGTCGATGGGGTCAAGACCGACCCCGAGCGTCTGACCGCGCTGGTGATCCTTGGCATCCGCGACGAGGATCAATTTCCGCTGATCTTCTACCGCGAGAATTGCGCCGACATGGCGCTGTGCGAAGACGACGTGGACGAGGGTTTCATCGCCCGGACGCGGTCGGTTCTGGCAACGGGGACGCATCTGAGCCATCCGAACACCGAAGCGGCGGTGCTCAAGGCGCTTGAGCTCGCGCGCAAGCACGGGGCGAAGACGGCACTGGATATCGACTACCGCCCGAACCTCTGGGGCGTGGCGGGGCATGGCGCGGGTGAAAGCCGGTTCGTCGAAAGCGCGAAGGTCACGGCGAAACTTCTCTCCACGCTGCATCTGTTCGACCTGATCGTGGGCACCGAAGAGGAATTCCACATCGCCGGCGGCTCGACCAACACGATCAAGGCGCTGCGTGCGGTGCGCGAGGTCTCCGGTGCGGTGCTCGTGTGCAAACGGGGGGCCGCGGGCGCGGTGGCCTTCGAAGGGGACATTCCCGACAGTCTCGATAACGGCCAGACCGGACCCGGCTTCCCGATCGAGGTCTTCAACGTGCTGGGGGCAGGGGACGGGTTCTTCTCCGGCCTGATGAAGGGCTGGCTGGACGGAGAGAGCTGGCCGAAGGCGCTGGAATACGCCAATGCCTGCGGCGCCTTCGCAGTCAGCAGGCACGGCTGCACCCCGGCCTACCCAAGCTGGGAGGAGCTTCGGTTCTTCCTGAAGCGCGGCGTCAAGCAGCCCGATCTACGCAATGACCCGGAGCTTGAGCAGATCCACTGGGCGACGAACCGCCAGAGGCGCGGCCTGCCGGACTGGTCGGAATACCGGATCTTCGCCTTCGACCACCGGATGCAGCTTGAGGAGATGGCGGGCTACACGCTCGAGAAGGGCGGCGCGTTCAAGGAACTCTGTCTGGCGGCAGCGCGTCAGGTGCAGGACGGCCGGCCCGGATATGGCATCCTCTGCGACAACCGGATCGGCAGGTCGGCGCTGCACGCGGCCTCCGGCACGGGCCTCTGGATCGGGCGGCCCTGCGAATGGCCGGGCGCGCGCCCGCTGACGCTGGAGCCGGAGCTTGGCGCCGACTATGGCGGGCTGAACCAGTGGGCGCGCGAGAACGTGGTCAAGGTGCTGTGCTTCTGCCACCCGGACGACGACGCGGCGACGCGGGCGGATCAGGAAGCCACCGTCAAGCGCCTCTTCGAGGCCGCGCGCCGCAACGGGCTGGAGTTCCTTCTGGAGATCATCCCCTCCAAGGTCGGTCCGGTGGACGACACGACGACGGCGACGCTGATCCGGCAGTTCTACGCGATCGGCGTCTTCCCCGACTGGTGGAAGCTGGAGCCGATGAAGACGGCGGCCGCCTGGAAACGGGCCATCGCCGCGATCGAGGAGAACGACCGCCACACCCGCGGCATCGTCGTCCTGGGTCTTGATGCGCCGGAGGCCGAGCTCGCGGCGAGCTTCGAGGTCGCGGCGGGCTTCCCGCTCGTGAAGGGCTTCGCGGTCGGCCGGACGATCTTCGGCGACGTCGCGCGGGGCTGGATGACGGGCGAGATGGACGATGCGGCGGCCGTGACCGAGATGGCCCGGCGCTACGGGCAATTGTGCGCGATCTGGGACAGGGCGCGCGCCGCGGCGAAGGAGAAGGCGGCATGACGAAGACGATCCGGCTGACCGCCGCGCAGGCGATGATCAAATGGCTCTCGGTCCAGATGACCGAGGAGGGGGAGCGTTACATCGCGGGCATGTGGGCGATCTTCGGCCATGGCAACGTGGCCGGGATCGGCGAGGCGCTGCATGCCTATCGCGACACCTTCCCGACCTGGCGCGGCCAGAACGAACAGACCATGGCCCATGCCGCGATCGCCTATGCCAAGGGCAAGAAGCGCACTCGCGCGATGGCCGTGACCTCCTCTATCGGGCCCGGCTCGACGAACCTCGTGACGGCTGCCGCACTCGCGCATGTGAACCGCCTGCCGGTCCTCATCGTCGCGGGCGACGTCTTCGCGAACCGCCGCCCCGATCCGGTTCTGCAGCAGGTCGAGGACTTCGACGACGGCACGGTGAGCGCGAACGACTGCTTCCGTCCCGTCAGCCGCTACTTCGACCGCATCACCCGGCCCGAGCAGATCCTCTCGGCCCTGCCGCGCGCGCTGCGGGTGATGACCGACCCGGCGAACTGCGGACCCGCGGTGCTGGCCTTCTGCCAGGACGTGCAGACCGAGGCCTATGACTATCCGGAGGCGTTCTTCGCGCCGCGCGTCTGGCACATCCGCCGTCCGGCCCCGGATGCGGGTGAACTGGCGCGCGTCGCGGGGCTTCTCAAGGCGGCGAAGACCCCGGTCATCATCGCCGGCGGCGGGGTGATCTATAGCCAGGCCGAGACGGCGCTTGCCGACTTCGCGCTGAAGCACACCATCCCGGTGGCCGAGACGCAGGCGGGAAAGTCGAGCCTCGCGCAGAGCCATCCGATGAACTTCGGCGCCTCCGGGGTCGACGGCTCTGCGGCGGCCAACGCGGCCTTGGTTGCGGCCGATCTGGTGATCGGGGTGGGCACCCGGTTCCAGGACTTCACCACCGGCTCGCGCACGCTGTTCGGCGCGGCAGCGAAGCTGGTAAGCATCAACGTCCACGGCTATGACGCAGCCAAACACGCCGCCGAAAGCCTTGTCGCCGATGCCAAGGTCGCGCTGGAGCAACTGACCGGGGTTCTGGGCGATTACAAGGCCGGGGAGCCGGACGCCGGGTCCCGCAAGGACTGGCTGCGCGCGGTCGACGCCTATTGCGGGCGCCCCGGCGACCAAGCCGCGAAGCCCACTGACGCGCAGGTGATCGGCGCCGTTCAGCGCGCGGCCGGTGAGCGCGCCATTGCCATGTGCGCCGCCGGCACCATGCCCGGCGCGCTGAAGCTGCTGTGGCAGCCGAGCCAGGGCGGCTATCACATGGAATACGGCTATTCTTGCATGGGCTACGAGATCGCGGGCGCGATGGGGATCAAGCTGGCGTCCCCGGACCGCGAGGTGATCTGCTTCGTCGGCGACGGCTCCTACATGATGGCAAACTCTGAACTGGCAACCGCCGTGATGCGCCGCATCCCCTTCACCGTGGTGCTGACCGACAACCGCGGCTTCGGCTGCATCAACCGCTTGCAGACGCTGGGTTGCGGCGGCGAGCCCTTCAATAACATGTACACCGACTGCAACGTCGAGGCGCAGCCCGAGATCGACTATGTCGCCCATGCCGCCGCGATGGGGGCGCATGCGGTGAAGGCCCGCGACACCGATCAGCTTGAGGCCGAGATCAGGGCCGCGCGCGCCCGCGATATCCCGACCGTCATCGTGATCGAGACCGTGGCCCGCGATTTCCCTGGCACCGGGCTCAAGACCACGGCGGGCGCGCATGGCTTTTTCTGGGACGTCGCCGTGCCGGAAGTCTCGGACCGCCAGAAGCAGCGCGATCGCTATAAGGAATACCTCGAGCAAATCGCCAAAGCGCGGCTTGTGAACTGACGCCCCTTCGGAGAGACAGAGATGATCCAGTTCGGCACCAACCCCATCGCCTGGGCCAATGACGACGACCAGACGCTCGGCGCGGACATCCCGACCGCACGCATCTTGCACGAGGCGGGTGAACTGATCGGCTTCGACGGGATCGAGAACGGCCACCGCTGGCCGCAGGACGACCCGGAGGCGCTGCGCGCGCTTCTCGCCAAATACGGGCTGAAGTTCATCTCGGGCTGGCATTCGCTGAACCTGCTCGCGCATTCGGTCGCGGATGAGAAACGCGCGATCCAGCCGCATCTCGACAAGCTGAAGCACAATGGCTGCAAGGTCGCGATCGCTTGCGAGACCTCGAACTCGGTCCAGGGGCTGGCGCAGCCGCTGTCGTCGCGCTCCGTGCTGGACGCCGCCGGAATGCGGGACTTCGGCGCGAAGGTGGAAGAGATCGCTGCTTATTGCGCGGAGCAGGGGATTGACCTTGTCTATCATCACCACATGGGCACCGTCGTGCAAAGCCCCGAGGATATTAATGCCTTCATGGCCGCCACGGGGCCGGCGACGAAGCTCCTCTTCGATGCCGGGCACTGCTACTTCGGCGGTGGCGACCCCGAGACAGTGCTAAGAAAGCACATCGGCCGCGTCCGCCACTTCCACGCCAAGAACGTCCGTCCGGCGGTGCGCGCGCGCGTTGAGGCCGAGGGATGGTCCTTCATGGATGGCGTCCGCGGCGGCGTCTTTACCGTGCCCGGCGACCAGGAAGGTGCGATCGACTTCGCGCCGCTCCTCAAGGTTCTCGCCGAGAACCGCTATGACGGCTGGATCGTGATCGAGGCCGAACAGGACCCCGATCAACGCAACCCGCTCCTCTACCAGACGCTCGGCCTGCACACGCTGAAGCGGATCGCACGGGAAACTGGATTGATCGCAGGCTAACGGTATGTTCGACCTTCAGCTGCCCTTCTTCCGACCGCTCTGGCTCCGGCTCGCCGTGGTGGCCGTTTGTCTGGGCTGGGCCGGGATGGAGATGGTCTCTGGATCGCCCGGCTGGGCCATACTGTTCGCGGCGGCGGGACTTTGGGCCGCATACCAGTTCTTCGTGGCATGGGATCCGAAGCTGGACGACGAAAGGAAGCACGATGCCTGATCTTTTGCGCAAACCCTTCGGCGTCCATGGCAAGGTCCATGCGATCACGCCCGCCGACGCCGGATGGCGCTACGTCGGCTTCTCGCTCTACCGCCTGCGGGCGGGGGAGAGCGCATCCGAGGCGACGGGGGACCGGGAAGTCATCCTCGTCATGGTCGAGGGCAAGGCGAGGGTAACGGCCGCCGGGCAGGACTGGGGGGAGCTGGGCGAGCGGATGAGCGTGTTCGAACAGACCCCGCCGCACTGCCTTTACGTCCCGAACGGCACCAACTGGACCGCGACCGCGACCACCGATTGCGTGATCGGCGTGTGCAGCGCCCCGGGCAAGGGCCGCCACAAAGCGCGCCGCATCGGGCCGGACGGCATCTCCCTGACCGCGCGCGGCAAGGGCACCAACACCCGTTACATCAACAACATCGCGATGGAGAACGAGGATTACGCCGACAGCCTTCTCGTGACCGAGGTCTTCACGCCTGCCGGCCACTGGTCGTCCTATCCCAGCCACCGCCATGACGAGGACGACTTCCCGCGCATCACCTACCTCGAGGAAACCTACTACCACCGCCTCAACCCCGCCTCGGGCTTCGGCATCCAGCGCGTCTATACCGATGACGGCACGCTCGACGAAACCATGGCCGTCTCCGACGGCGACGTCGTCCTCGTCCCCCGAGGCCACCACCCCTGTGGCGCACCCTATGGGTTCGAGATGTACTATCTCAACGTGATGGCCGGCCCCCGCCGTGCGTGGCGCTTTGTCCTCGCGCCGGAGGTTGAGTGGATCTTGGAACGGGACGCAGGGCTGCAAACTGGCATCTGAGGCAGGTCCGATCCCGCCTATTCCCTTGCAAACATCTATTCTTTCAATGATCTGGCCCCCGGAAGCTTTGGCAGATCGCCGAATCTGGCGACAAGCGCGAAACTGACAACAGACATCATGAGAAAGAACATCGCGGCAGACGCGACAACGGGCGAATAGCCGGACCTGAGCTGGGTCACGATCTTGACCGGCAGCGTCACGGTCTTGAACTGGCCGAGGAAGAACGAGATCACGAACTCGTTCATCGAGTCGACGACGAAGACCAAGCCGGAAAAGACATAAGGCCAGATCAGCGGCAAGATGACGGTCGTGAAGATTTGCCTCCGGCTCGCGCCCAGGGTTTCCGCGGCCTTCGGGCGTGACATCAGCCGCGGGCTGATCAGGCGGCTGCATGCGCGCGGGCTGATCGGCACCGGACCGCGCTCGCCGCGACGCGGCGCGCCCTATACCTTTGTCACGACTGAGCAGTTCCTCGTGACGTTCGGTGTCACTGTACCCTAATAAATCAGATTCTACGGATCCGCTCGATCACCTGACGATGCCGCGGAAAGACACGGCGCAATTCCCGGAGCACCCGGTCGTTTCCTCGCAGGATGATGGCGGCACCCAACAAGGGACGGGTCATGCCGACACCGACCGCGGCGAGCGCGATCATCCTTTCGCGCCCGTTCGCGGAGATGACTGACGCTGAGTGGCTGGCGCCCAGCATCGATACGACATGCAGGGTCAAATCCATCCGGCGCAGCCGCCTGAGATCGTTGTTCGCGACAGCCGATTTCAGGGCCTGTGCGCCACGAGCAGCGCGCGCGAGAAGCCGGTCCGATCGTGTCCCACGGCGTGGTGTAGCTGGCCATGAAGATCGCCGCCATTTCGGGCGCGGGCCTGCTTGATCAGCGCGCCACGACGGGCAGGCTGATGA
>NCEA01000013.1:69193-115010 GCA_002280515.1 Rhodobacterales bacterium 32-67-9 | reverse complement strand
TGAACAACGACCCGCTCGTCTCTTCCGTCCCGCGCATCTTCACCCCCGCCGTTATCGTGCCGAGGGTGAATCATGTTCTCAAACCGCTGTCGAGGCGGGGTTATTTCAGCGGCCTGCTAGACATGGATCACCCCGCAGCCCGCACGTCTGCGTCGTGGCAGCCCCGCTGACCCCCTTTCCGCTATGGGCGGTCGCGCTCAACTTATAGGGGCGACTTACACAGGGGCCGTGTTCTGTGTGCCGAAGCAGACTGGCCAGCGCCCTTGTACACAAGGGAGGTACACAGGCATTGACACCGCCGCCTGTTTTCTTAATAAAATCAATGACGAAATGATAACCTCACCGAGTTCAATCCTCTCTCGCAGCACCATCCCCCCTCCATAAGCCAGATTGTCCCGCTAACGGCTTCCTTTGTGCGACGCCCGGTTCGCGGTGACACGGCGGAAAGCACAGACGGCCTTGGCAGGGCTACCACAGCTTTCACGAGAAAACGGGAGGTGACACCACGGGATATATTGTAAGTTGGTGGCAGGACTGGCAATACCGTGTGGTTGTAGCGCACTCTTGGTTCACAGTTTTGGTGCGAACCGCGTAATCCTTGGAATACTTCCATCGTTCATCGAGTTGCAGACTGGTTGAGACGTTAAGGAACCGCGATGAGGCAGGTGCGAATTCGGCTTCCGAACGGTGACAAGGTGGCCTTCCGGTCGCGGCGAAAGGTCCAGTACGAGCTGGAAACGGAGCCGTCCCTTGTCGACACCGTCGCGGGCGTACCAGCGGATGATGCCGACAAACCCGAGATGACGGACAAGGAAGTGACGGCCATTGATCGCGCCTATTCGGGGATGATGAGCGGCGGAGAGGCCGAGCTTCTTCGCTTCTATCAGGTTCTGGCCGCGTCCGATCTCTTCATCCTCCTCGATGTGACCGGCGAGGACGAGGTTCCGGAACCGAAGATCATCCCGATCGAGGGCGGGCAATTCGTGCTGGTCTTCGACCTGGCGGAACGCGTCATGGAACTGACGGGCTACGACGCGCCAACCTCCCGCGCCACTGGCCGCGACGTGTTCAACCTCATGCGCGGCCGCGACATCGGGATCGCGCTCAACATGGGCGAAGCGCCGTCGGCGATGCTGATCCCCGGCGATGCCATCGACTGGATCTGCGACACGCTGGAAGACGCGGCACAGGTCAAGACACCGGCTGCGGCTCCGGGGCGGTTCAAGGCGCTGCTTACGCCGCACTCCTTCCCCGACACGCTGCAACTGGCGCTGACCGAGAAGCTCGGAGCGGTGGCAGAGCTTTACGACAGGGCGCTGTTGCTGCGTGCCGAATACGATGACGGGCAGTCGGGATTTCTGGTGGCGTTCTCGGCCGTCGACGACGGCGATCAGGGCGCGGTGACCGCCGCCGTGAATTCAGCCCTGGCAACCTATTCCGGCAGGAAGATCGCGCTCGACATCGCGTTCATGGCGCGGGACGAGCCCATGCTGGAGCGCATCGGCCGGGTCGCGACGCATCTGCGCCCGGCGGCCGACAAAGCGCGCGACGGCGGCTCTGCCGGCCGGTTGTCGGCACCGAAATCGGGGGCACCCCGGCCGCTTCGTCTGAAGTAGCAAGCGCGGCGCGTTCCCCGGTGCCGATCCAAATGGCGACACAATTCGCTGCGGGGACGAAATGGCCCAGGTCACGCAAGGTGATTATCCCATAGATTCAAGGTAACGGGTGCGAATTCGGCCACGCTACACCGCCTGCCGCAGCTCGAGGATCGTTACGTTTGCCGCGACAGTAGAGACAATTTGACCCGTGTCGTCCTCAATTTAGACAAAAATTCCACCAAATCGTCCGCGATACGGCTCCTCAGACAAAAGTTTGCTGGGGTAACAAACATGAAGATCAGCGTATTCGGTATCGGTTATGTTGGCGTCGTTTCGGCGGCCTGTCTGGCCAGGGACGGCCACGACGTGATTGCCGTCGACATCGACCCCGGAAAGGTCAAGTCGATCAATGACGGCGTCTCGCCGATCGTCGAGGAAGGCATCGACGAACTGGTTCGAGAAGTTGTGGCGGCGGGCAAGCTGACCGCGACGTCGGATACCGGTTTCGCCATCAGGAACACCGACGCCTCGTTCATCTGCGTCGGAACGCCCTCCGCCCCTGACGGATCGGTCGGACTGACCTATGTCGAGGCGGTCTGTCGGAACATCGGCGCGGCGCTCAAAGACAAGCCGGGCTATCACTCGGTCGTCATGCGCTCCACCATCGTGCCGGGCAGCACGATGCGTTGCTGCATCCCGGCGCTCGAAGAGACATCGGGCAAGACCGCCGGCGAAGGCTTCGGGCTTGGTTACTATCCGGAATTCCTGCGCGAAAGCACGGCGATCCGGGATTACTACGACCCCGGCCTGATCGTCTTCGGCACGATGGACAAGCCGACCGAAGACGTGCTGACCGCGCTCAACGAAGCGCTGCCCTGCAAGATCCACAAGGTCGACATCGGCACCGCCGAACTGGTGAAATACACCTCCAACGCCTGGCGCGCGGTCAAGGTGACCTTCGCCAACGAGATCGGCAACATCGCCAAGGCCTCCGGCATCGACGGCCAGACGGTGATGGAGATCCTCTGTTCTGACGACAAGGTCGCGATGTCGCCCTACTTCATGCGGCCCGGCTTCGCCTTCGGCGGATCGTGCCTGCCGAAGGACGTGCGGGCGCTGCGCTTCCTCGCGCGGAGCACCGACACCAAAGCGCATATGCTCGAGGCGGTGCTTGAGGCGAACGATGCCCAGATCGCGCGGGCCGAGCGAATGGTCGAGGCATCGGGCGCGAAGCGGATCGGCTTTGTCGGCATCAGCTTCAAACCCGGCACCGACGATCTGAGGGAAAGCCCGCTCGTCGCACTCGCAGCGCGGCTGATCACCAAGGGGATCGAGGTCGACATCTACGACCCCTTCGTGCAGGAGGCGTTCGACGCCGGCACCCCCGGCGCCGGACGCGGCAACGACGGCATTCCCGACCTGAAGGAGCGGATGGTCGATGACCTCGACCGGCTGATCGAAGGGTCGGGCGCGGTTCTGGTCGGCAACTACTACAAGGAGGCGGTCGACAAGCTGAAGGCCGCAGCCGGGAAGCGGCCTGTCGTCGACCTCACCCGCCTGCACCGCGACATGGTCAGCAACGGAACCTACGCCGGTATCTGCTGGTAATCCTGCCGTGGTCCGTGCCCTCACCCACATCGCCTATTTCGCGGTCATCGCGCTTCTCACCCTGGTGGTGCCGGCGGCGTTCGTCGGCGACCCGAGGGCGGCGAAGCACGCGATCATCGTGATCGGCTTCCTTGGTGCCTGGCGCTATTCCTGGGCGATGCTGAACCTCTGCCGGGCGATCCTCTTCCGGCGGTTCGTCTATCCGCGCCGCAAGGCCGCCGCGTTCAAGGCCGACCGCGAAAGCGGCCGGCGCCGGCACGCCTTCTTCATGGTGACCTCCTACATGGTCGACCAAGACACGACGCTGATGGTCTACCGCCGGCTGTTTCGCGCGGCGGCGGCGGCGCGGGACGGAGCGACCATCGTGTCCTCCGTCGTCGATGGCGCGGACGAGCGGCTGATCCGCGAGATCTACGCCACGATGCCGATCGACATGTCGTCGGTGAAGTTGGTGATGGACCGTATCAAGTCCAACGGCAAGCGCGACGCGATGGCGCGGGCGCTGCGTATTCTCGCGAGCTTCTCGCCCACGCCACACGACATCATGATCTTCGTCGACGGCGACACGGTCGTGCCGCTCGACGTGGTCGAACAATCCGCACCGTGGTTCAACGATCCCCATGTCGGGGCGCTGACCACGCACGAGGCGGCGCTCGTCGACAAGGACAACCTCTTCAAGGACTGGTTCGTCCTGCGCTTCAACCAGCGCCAGATGATGATGTGCTCGATGGGCCTGTCGCAGCGGGTGCTGACATTGACGGGCCGCATGTCGGTCTTCCGCGCCTGCCTCGCCACCGATCCGGGGTTCGTGAAGGGCGTCGGGCACGACTATCTCAACCACTGGCGTCTCGGCCGCGTCACCTTCCTGACCGGCGACGACAAGTCGACCTGGTTCTGGCTGCTGCGCAACGGCTACAAGATGCTCTACCTGCCCGACATGATGTCGGCCTCGGTCGAGACCCAACCGCGCGCGACGTTCTACGACAGCGCCAAGACGCTGATGGTACGCTGGTTCGGCAACATGATGCGCACGAACGGACGCGCCCTGCGGCTCAGCCCGAGGACGATGGGGTTCTTCACCTGGTGGTCGATCCTCGACCAGCGGGTCAGCATGTTCACGACGCTCGTCGGTCCGATCTCGGTCCTCGTGACGGCGCTGTTCGTCACGCCCTACGTGGTCCCGCTCTACATTGGCTGGGTGCTGGCCACGCGCTACATCTTCTGCGCCTTCATCGCGCTCTTCAACGGTGTCTGGTTCCCGGTCACGCATCCGCCGATCCTCTACTTCTCCCAGATCGTCGGCGCGGCGATCAAGACCTTCGTCCTCTTCCGCCTCGACAAGCAGAAATGGACCCGCCAGGCCTCGACCGGCGGCGGGGCGACGGCGGGGCTGTTCGATCGGCTGAAAGCCGCGGAATCGGCGGCACATCACGCATTGACGATCTGCTGGCTGACGCTTGCGGTCATGTACCTGAGCATAATCTGAGGCGATCGCGGTGGGCATGATCACGGCGGAACTGAGAGACCTGAACCTCGGCGGCGGCAGCGTGCCGGTGCCCTACGAGTTCGGCTTCGAGAACGAACACCCGTCGGTGTCGCTGCCCTTCACGCTGCATGTCTACGGGCAGAAGTTCGCCGGCAGGAAGATCTCGCTGACGACGATCCAGCTTGCGGCGCAGGACGAGATATTCCTCGTCAAGGGCACGCGCCACGCCGTCCGGCTGCAGTTCGAGTTCCAGAACTTTTCGCTCTCGATCTATCCCGAGGTGGTCGTCGTCGGAGAGGAGCGGGACGAACTGGTCCTGAAATTCGCCGACCCGACCGGCGATCACGTCGCGCAGTTGCGGTTCGTGCTCAACAGTTTCATCGCCGGGGACTTCGTGACCCTCGGCGCGGTGATGAGCTATTCCGGCCCGGTCAAGCCCAAGGAAGAGAAGAAGGTCGTCGAGCAGAAATGGACCGAACGCTACCGCAGTATCGCGGTGGCCCTCCTCTCGGGGGTCCTCGCACTTGCCGCGGCGAGCGCGCTCTATGTCCGCTACACGACCGGCTACGAGATGCACCCGGTCCTGATCGAACGCGCCGGCCAGCCTATGCAGGCGACGACGGCCGGTCAGGTGTCCTACCTCAACCCCGAAGCAAAGAAGGGCGAGGTGCTTTTTTCCGTTAACGCAAATAGTGGCGATGTTTTGAATTTCCAGATGCCATGCGACTGTGAAGCCATTGTAAATCAAGGGGTTGCGGAGGGTCTTACAGTCCTTCCAACCGACGTAATATTGACAATTTTGGTTAATAACTTTGACCTCAGTGTTCAGGCCTTGATGAGTGTGGAAGGGTTGGCACGGGCGATGAAGGGCGATCGGGTCTACCTGGATCTGGCAGACGGCAGGTCCATCCCGGTCGAAGCGGTGGCAGGCAAGTCCGCCAACACCGCGGCCATGAGCGGAGAGCTCTTCGTCCCGGTCCAGTTGATCGCACCCGAGGGGGCTCTGACGGAGGAGGATATCGGCAAGTTCGCGCAGGTGCGGCTGACGAAATCCTTCCTTTGGAACTAGGGGCAGAGAGGCGGCGTGACGTGAGAAAGATTTATCCACTGATCCTTTGCGGAGGAAGCGGAACCCGGCTCTGGCCCATTTCGCGCACCCGCAGCCCGAAACAGTTCCAGAAGATCGGCGGCAAGGATTCGCTGACCTTCTTCCAGTCCGCGATCCAGCGCCATCGCGGCGAGTATTTCCACGACCCGGTCATCGTGACCAATCTGCGTCACCGCGGTACGGTCGTCAGCCAGTTGCGCGAAATCCAGTCGGGATCGCGCATCATCTGCGAACCGATGGGCCGCAATACCGGACCGGCCGTCCTCGCCGCGTCGCAGACGCTCTTCGGGCGCGACCCCAATGCGATCATCCTGGTCATCCCCGCCGATCACGTCATCGAAGGTGAGATCAACGAGACGATCATCCGCCAGATCGATGCCGCCGCCGCAGGCCGGATCATCACCTTCGGGATAGAACCGCGCGGACCGGAAACCGGGTTCGGCTACATTTCCAAGGGCGCCGAGCTCGCCGACTTCCCCGGCCTGCACAGCGTCGAGAGCTTCATCGAGAAGCCGCCACTGGCCAAGGCGAAGGAGCTTGTTGACGGCAAGTCGGCGCTCTGGGCATCCGGTATCTCGATGTTCTCGGCCCGAACGATCATCGAGGAATACCAGAAGCTCGACCCCGAGACCGCCGTCGCGGTGAAACGTTCGGTCATGGGGGCGAGCCCCTTCCCCGAGGCGCTTTACCTCGAGGCCGACGCCTTCAGCCAGACGAAGGCCGAGCCCACCGAAAAGGCGGTCTTCGAGAAAACTGACCGGATCGCTACGGTTCCCCTGAACGTGATCTGGAGCGATGTCGGAAGCTGGTCGGCGATGTTCGACGTCTCCAAGCCCGACAGCAACGGCAACGTGCTGCAAGGCGACGTCATCGTGGTGGACAGCAAGAACACGATGGTCCGCTCAGAAACCCGGCTGGTCAGCATCGTCGGCCTGTCGGATATCATCGTCGTCGACACCACCGACGCGGTTCTCGTCACCCGCCGCTCCACATCGCAGAGCGTCAAGGACGTGGTCGACAATCTCAAGGCGCGCGGGCGCCCCGAAGCCGAACATTACGCCGGCGCGGCGCCGACGATGGTGCCGTTCTCGATGCCGCGCGGGCTGGAGCAGATCCACCAGACCGACTGCTTCCAGCTTGGCACCAGCCAGATCCCGATCGGCGCCTGCATCGACCTCGAATCCGGGCATGGCCGCCAAGTCATCGTGGTGAAGGGCATGGTTCATGCGCAAGGCCCGACCTGGCAGAAGACCGTTCGCGAAGGCGGCCGGATCTATTCCGACCCGGATGGTCCGATCCGCATCACCAACTGCGCCGATATCGAGACGGAGCTTCTGTTCATGACCTTCGATATCCCGGTCGAGTCGCCGAAGTCCCTGTCCATGACGAGCCATGGCTGATGTAGGCCGACGCATCGCCGCAATCTGGAAAACGACCGTGGCCGCCGGCCTCGGTCTTTTCCTCTTTGCGGGGTCGGCGGCGGCGGCACCCGACTGGAAGCTGATGGAGCTGCGCGCCGAACTCACGGCGCTGTCGAAGGCGCTCAAGACCGACGACGGGGCGCGGTCCCTGCCGGTCAGCACGCTGGCCGTGGGGCTGGCCGGGCATGTCCTGCGCGAGCCCTGGCATTCGACGGCCGAATATGCCGCCCCCGACGAGCCCGCAAAGATCGGCTGGACCGACAGCCGTTTTGCCCTCGCGTCCCTGTCGCAGGTCTACGGGGGCAAGAGCAACCTCGCGGTCCTTCAGGCCAGCGCAGTCAACGGCACCGACGCGATCGAGGTCGAATCCGGTGTCCTGACGCTTTCGCAGCTGCGAAGCCTTATGACCAACCGCTTCGTCGGGCGTGAGATCGACTCCGGCGCCGACCTCTTGCGCGTCCCGCTGGTCATCGGCGCGGATGCGACCCTGCGCCTCGGCCCTGGCGACGTGCTGAAGCTCAGCCGCAGCGACGGCGCGTTCATCGTCAGCTACGGCCGGATCGAAATCTTCGGCGCCGAGATTTCGGCGACCGCCGAGCCGAGCGGCGCGAACGAGGAATTCGCGCCCTTCATCGCTTCCGTCGGGTCCGGTTCGGTCCATTTCTCCGAAGCGACGCTGAAGCATCTCGGCTTCGGCAGCACCGAGAAGTTCTCGGGGCTGTCGATCGTGGCCTATCCGACGATGCGGCCCGCCAGGGGGACCGTGATCGAAAACACGCGCTTCGAGGACATGGTCACCGTGACCGTCGTCGGCGTGCCGAACGCGATATTGCGCGACAACCGGTTCTTCGACATGCGGCGCAATCCCCTGCTGCTGTCGCACGCGCCGAACGCCGTCGTCGCCGGCAACCTCTTCACCGGGAATTCGCCGACGAATGCCGTCCGGGTCTCGAACGGATCGGGCGGGACGCGGGTCACCGGCAACATCATCCTCGAAGGGTCGCGCGCCGGGCTCCTGATATCTTCGGGAAGCGACAATGTCTCGGTCAACGGCAACCTGATTTGGCGGCGCAACGGTGGCGGGGTGAAGTTGCAGGGCGTTACCTGTGGCCGGGTCGAGGAGAACGTGATCCTCGACGACCGGCAGAAGGGCGTCGAGGTGCGCAACAGTACCGACGCCTTCGTGCATCGCAACAAGATCATCGGCAACAAGAATGCCGGCGTGTGGGTGTCTGGCCAGAAAAAGGGCGAGGTAACCTATATCACCGACAACCTGCTGCGCGAAAACGGCTCCGGGCTGGCCACGGCGGCGGGCGCGGCGATAACGCTGAAGGGCAATGACCTGTCCAATCAGTTTCCCCGGCTTCTGGACGGTGACATCACACAGCAGTTCCGGGCCATCATCGCGGATCTGAGAGGGCAGACGCCGATCCTGCTCGACGCCGGCGGCGCGAGTCCGACCGACCGCCTCGCCCCGCCGGCCTGCGCGCTCTAGCGCTGCCGCCGCACCGCCGGGCGCGAAGTGCTTGGCGAAGCGCCGGTCCATGCTGTAAAACCGCACAAGGCAGAAAACGACGGCGCAGACGCCGCGCATACGGGCAATGGAAACGTGCCGATGACACCAAGCAGCACTGCGTGGTTACGGGCAGGTCGCACGGTGCGCTCCCTGCTGCGAGCGGCCGCGCCGACATCTGCGGCTTGGGTCGTCGGCCTTGCCATTGCCACCATGGCGCCCGCGCCCCTCGCCGCACAAACGCTTTATGGCTGCCGCGACCTGTCCGCCGCGCCGACGCCCTCGGTCGAGGGCCGTCAGGGGGTCTTCTTCCGGGTCGACCCGGACCTTCTGACCTACAACCGCTTTTCCGACGAGGTGGTCACCGCCATCGGCACCCTGTCGCACATCCTCGCGGAGCGGGGCACGACGTTCATCGTGGTTCCGGTGCCGACCAAGGCACTGGCGATGCCGCAGTATCTCGGCCCCGACAGTGTCGCCTATGGCTACGACCCGGCTCTCGCGCTCGCGATCTACCAAGATACGCTGGCGCGCCTCAGGGCGGCGGGCGTTAAAACCGTCGACGCGCGGCGCGCCTTGAGCACGGCGGTCTCGGGAGAGTCGGTGTTCTTCGGGGCCGACCCCCGGCTGACCAATACCGGTCTCTTTGCGCTGGCGAGCGGGATCGCCGACCAGTTGCGCGATGGCCCGGCGCCGGCCGAATACAGGACCGACCCGACAGGCACCACGATCTTGCCGTCGCTGGATCGGCTGCACCTGCAGATGCACTGCCTGACATCCTTGCCCGAGGTCACGACGATGGGGTTCAAGACCACCCGACAGCCCCCCGAGGTGACCGAAAGCGCGGCGCCCGTGATCGTCGCGGGCACCGAGATGACCGGTGATCCGGCGCTCAACTTCGCCGGCTTTCTCTCGGAACTGTCCGGGCGCGAGGTCACCATGGGCAGCGTTCCCCACGATCCGGTCGCGGCACTTTCGGCCTATCTGACCTCTGACGCCTTCCGCCAGACCCCGCCCGACACGCTGGTTTGGGAGGTGCCGGTCTGGCTCAACCTGGGTCTGCATGGCGACCAGCCGTTCCGCGAACTTGTCGCCGCCGCGCGCAACGACTGCGTCGCGGACCTGGCCGTGGCGCCGGCCGGAGAGAACCGCATTACCGTCGATCTGTCCGGCCAGCCGCAGGAGCCTGCGCTGAACCTTCTCTTCGACACGCGTGCCACGTTACCGGCCCGCGCCGAATTTCATTTCTTCTCGAAGACCGGGCAGGAGCGGACGCGGCCGGTCGTGCGGGCCGAGGGCCAGCCGCTGACCGGCCGGTTCTACATGCCGCTGACCGGCCTCTGGCCCGACGGCATCGCCCATGTCGAGATTGAGGCCGAGGTCGATCCGGACGACCTTCCCCGCGTCTCCCTGTGTCGAGGATAGGCCGCATGCGAAACCTCCTCCTCTTGGCGATCTGCGCCACGCTGCTTGCGACGCAGCCGGCACAGGCGGAACGGCTGACGCTCAACTTCATGCCGCCTGTCCTTCCGGGCAGCGACGTCTGCAACGCCGAGCCGGAAGAGCGCGAGGCGACGGAGATACAGGACGGCGCGCAAGACGGGGAGCAGCAGGCAAGCGCAGTGCAGGAGGCGGCCTTTGTCGGCTACCTGATCCGCGACATCCGGCAGTTCACCAATGACGATGCGGACCGCTGGTTCGACTTCATCATGCTCCTCATCACCCGTCGGGCTGAGCTTGACCCCGGTTTCGCGGGCGTCGAGGAGGCCTTCGCCCGCATCGACCTTTACATCGCCGCCGGTCGCCTCGTTGCATTGCAAGACCTCGGGGCGATCGACGGCCTCGCCCGCCGGGCCGACGAGCTTTCGAACAGTCAGAGGGTCCGGTTGGCGCGGCTTTACCAGGGCGGTATCGGTGTCGCGCAGAACCCCGAACTCGCGCAGAGCCTGATCACGACGGCCGCCTTTGCCGGCAACGCGGACGCCCTGATGGAGGTGCTGCGCCTCATGCTCGCCGGCGAGAGTGTCGAGACATGGGACCTTTCCATCGACGAAACCGCGACGCTCGCCTTCGGCGGCATGGTCGGGCAGATGAACAGGGGGATCTGCGACCGTGCCGAACGGATGGCCCGAGAATACGAGGATGGCGACATCCTGACGCCGAACCCGGACCTCGCCTATGCCTGGCGCAAGTTCGCGGCCGACATGGGCGGGGCCGAGGCCGCGTGGCGGGTGGTGGAACACCACCTCGCCGCGACCGCGCCGGACAAGGACAACGCGGCGTTGCTGCACTACCTCCGGCTCGCCGTCAGGAACGGCTATGCGGTCGGACCGGAGGCGGTTTCGGCCGTGGTCGACAGCGGCGCCGCGACGGAGGCAGAAATCCGCAGGATTCTCGGCCACAACTTCAACCGTGTCGGCGCGGTGCGCCGGCGGACGGCGGTGCCCTATCTCCAACTGGAAGCCCGCCTGACGGGCGAACTGTCGGCCGCGGAGAACGACCGCCTTCTCTATCTGCGCGAAATCGCGGCTCTGCCGGGGGCGCCGGCCTCGGTCCTGACACAGCTTGCGCAGGAAATCCTCCAGCATCGGGGACGATGGGCAGCCGAGGACGAGGCGACGGCCCTTCTGGAACGCGCCGCAGCGCGCGACGACCCGGAAGCGATCCTGCTCCTGGCGGAAATCCTGCTGCGCTACCGCGACGAGGCGGCAAAGGCGAGCCGCGCCGAGACTTTGTTGATCGACGCGGTGTCGCGGCTTGGAAAGGGCGAGGCGATGGACGCTCTCGACGCGCTCTATCGCTGCCAATTGCCCGCAGCGCCAATGCTGTCAGAGGCGCGGTTCTGGGCCGGCAACTACCGCGCGGCCGACATTGCGCCGGTCGGCGTGTCGCCCACCGACCTCGCCAAGTACGACACCGCGATGGAACCCGAGGCGATCGCCAAGATTCAAAGCCTCGCGCTTCTCGGCCACGGAAGTTCGACGGCGGACCAGTTGCAACTCATCCAGTCCGATCCGGTCGCGTCGGATGCAGCCTTGCGGTTCTGGGCCGACCGGGTCAGCCGGAGCGATCAGGCGCTCGAGGACTACGTGAAACAGGAATTCGAACTCGCCCTGACAAGCGGCGAGCGCAATAGTGCGATCGAGGTCTTTCGCCGCGCCTATCTCGATATCGGCCCGTCAATCTCTCTCGACCTCGCCGTGGTGCTGGTCGAACATGCAGGGCGCTATCCGGAGGTCGCGGAAGAGATCGAAGCACTTCTGACCCAGTCGGCGGAGCGCGGCGAAGGCGCGGCGATCCGGCTCCTGCAACGCCTGACCGGCAGGGATGGCGAAGCGGTCTACCAGACCTATGCCGAGACGATCGGGGCGCGGGGCGATTTCCTCGCGCTGATGTATGCCGCGCCCTATGTTCCGGACGACAGGTTCGACGATTACATGGACCGCGCGATTTCGATCATGACCTGCGGCACAAAGGATACCGCCGAGCTTGCCGATACCTATGCGGCCCGAAACCGGCCCGATCAAGCCCTGCACTGGCTCCGGGTCGGGCTGGCGATGGAAACCGGGCACGTCCTGGCGAAGCTTGGCCTGTCCGACCGGCAGATATCCGATTTCGACCGGGGCAAGCCGGTCCCGGTGGCGACGCTCGGCGCCGTGTCGCTGGCCAGGAGCGACGTGGACGCCGCGCGGCGGCTGTTTCTGCAACTGACCGATCCGGATGATCCTGGCTATGATCCCGACACTGCGGCAGGGCATCTCGAAACCATCCTCAGGGCGGGCGATCCCGCCGCCCTCTCCTGGGTGCTCGCGCAGTACCGGCGCGCCGATCGCCGGCTGCGGGCGGCGATCGCGGCGCGCGTCGATATCGGCATCATCGCGGACCGCGTCACGGACGCCGGCGACAGCGCGGCGCAGTTCGAGCTTGGGATGCTGCTGCGGACCGATGCGTCCGGCGACGCCGATCTGAACGCCTCGGCCCAGTGGCTGCTGCGGGCGGCCGAAGCCGGGCACAGCGATGCGATGGTCGAATACGCCTTCGCGCTGGCCTTTGGCCTCGGCATCCCGGCCGATCCGCAATATGCCGGCACCTGGCTGCAAGAGGCCGAAAACCTCGGCAATCCAGGGGCAAGGGACATGATGACGCTTCTGGCCGCGACGGTGCGGAAATGATTTGCCGCCACCTCATTGCGAGGGCCGCGCATTTGATGGCCGGACTGCCGGCGGCGGCCTTCATGGCCGGCATGGCCCTGGCGCAGGATGACGCGACCTGCGGCACCGCTCCTTCCCCGATCATCTCGCTGTCCTTCGCCAGCCGCTATGCCGAAGATGACGCGTCCCGTGCGACCGTAGACCCCGCCCGCGAGGCCGAAGCCGAAGACGCATTGAAACCGCTCGATCGCTTCATCGATCAGCTCGCCGACCGGACCGAGGCCCTTTATTCGGGCCGCGTCAGGGACCGGCAACGGGCCGCCACCTGCGTCCTCGAACAACTTGGAGGCTGGGCCGAAGCCGATGCGCTCTCCGATCTCGGGACCGAGACGGTCCGGCTGACGATCGGATCGCGCTACGCGGCCTTCGCGCTGATCCTGTGGCAAACCCTGCCCTACGCCCCCGACAATCCGAGCCGTGCCGGGATCCTCGACTGGCTAGACCGCCGCATGCGGGCGCAGATGGCGTTCTGGCCCGAAGCACCGTCGGGCGCACAAAGGGGAAACCTGCGCGCCTGGGCCGGACTCGCCGCCGCCGCCGTGTCGGTGCAGACCGACAGCGCGGACTTGCGCGACTGGGCCGATGCCGGGATCACCGAGGTTCTCTGTTCGGCCAATCCTGACGGCAGCCTGCCGCAGGAGATGAGCCGCGGGGCGTTCGCGCTGCACTACCAGTTGCACGCCATCGCGCCCCTTGTGACCGCCGTGGTCCTTCTGGAGCGGCAGGGCATTCCCGCGAGCCGGCACTGCGGCGGCGCCATTCACCGGATCGTCGACTTTGCCGTCTCGGACCTCTCTGACGGTGCCCGGACGCGGGCGATCACCGGCGTCGAGCAGAGCCTCTTCGACGGGTCCGAGCAGCTGACAGCGTTCCAGCTCGCGTGGATCGAGCAATATCAGATCCTGCGTAGATCGGATGTGCTTGAGGCGCTGGCGGCGGATCTGCGGCCGCTGATCTACACCAAGCTCGGCGGCAATCAGACGGCGCTGTGGCGGCGTTAGCCGACGGGTTAGCGCGGCCCGCGCGATTCCAGAAGCACGACATCCTTCAGCCGTTGCGCCAGCGGCGACAGCGGCCGGTCGCGCAGGCTGAGCAGGAAATAGGGCGACACCCGGATCTGCTGGTCGAGGCTCAGCGTCGTGAACCCGGCATTGACCGGTTCGCCGACCAGCAGTTGCACGACCTCTTCCGAGACCGGGGCGATCGCCTCGGTGCGCGAGAGATAGGCGATCATCAGCAGAAGTGAAGAGCTGTTGACGATGTTGCCCGGCGCCCGCAGCCCGGACGATCCGAAGGCGTTGTTCATCGCCTCGCGGATCGGCGCGCCGCTTTCCTGCATCACCCACTCGAACCCGGCAAGATCGGCGAGCGCGACCGATAGCGCCGAAGACAGCGGATGATCGCACCGCACCAGGAGCGAGACCTTTTCGTCCCGCACCGGTTCGACATCGAAGTCGCGGCTGTCGAAATCCGGCAGGAACCGCGCCAGCGCGAAGTCGAGCCGGCCCGAGGCAAGGTCGCGCAGAAGCTGGCGCGAGGGAGCGACATCGACGGTGATGTCAGCTTCGGGGGCGTTTGCCTTGATGCTCTGGATCGCCGGGACGAGGTAGCCGACCGCCGGACCGGTGACCGCTCCGACATGGACCGAGCCGCCGCGCCCGGCGCGCAGGATCTGCACTTCGTGGCCAAGGTCCCGCATCTCGCGCAGCATCGCCCGCGCTCGCTTGGCAACCGCATGGCCGACCGCAGTCGGCTCCATCCCTTTCGGGTGGCGCAGGAAGAGCGCCGTGCCAACCACCCGTTCAATCTCCGACAGCATCCGCGACGCGGCCGGCTGGGTCACCGCGATCTCCGCGGCGGCAAGTTGAAGCTGGCCGTGTTCGGCGATCTCGGCCACCAGCCGCAACTGGGCGGGCCTGAGGCTCAATTCCGGCTGCATTGCATACCACTTATGTTATCTAAGTAAGCCTCAATGTAATTTTACGGATATGTCGATGCAATCTAGAAATCCTTCACAGTCGAATCGACTTGCCAACAGGAGGAGCGGGGCCTGACCAAACATGGCGGGCCTCCATTCAGGGAGAGAGCCATGACATTCAGACCTTTCGCCATCGCAATGGCGATGTGCGCCTCGGTATTCGCCTTCGAGGCCGCCGCAGAGGGCACGGTTGGCATTTCGATGCCGACGAAATCCTCGGCCCGCTGGATCTCGGACGGAAACTCGATGGTGGAGCAGTTCTCCGCCGCCGGTTACGAGACCGATCTTCAGTATGCCGAAGACGACATTCCGAACCAGCTTGCCCAGATCGAGAACATGATCACCAAGGGCGTCGACGTGCTGGTGATCGCCGCCATCGACGGCACCACGCTCTCGAACGCGCTGGAAAACGCCGCCGCCTCGGGCATCAAGGTCATCGCCTATGACCGGCTGATCCGCGACAGCGGCAATGTCGACTACTACGCCACCTTCGACAACTTCAAGGTTGGCGTCCAGCAGGCCACCAGCCTCGTGAACGGGCTGAAGGAGAGGTTCGGCGACGGGCCGTACAACGTCGAGCTTTTCGGCGGCTCGCCCGACGACAACAACGCCTATTTCTTCTACGACGGCGCGATGAGCGTGCTTCAGCCCATGATCGACGCCGGCACCGTCGTCATCGGTTCGGGGCAGATGGGCATGGACACCGTCGGCACCCTGCGCTGGGACGGCGCGGTGGCGCAGGCGCGGATGGATAACCTTCTTTCGGCCAACTACACCGACAAGCAGGTGCAGGGCGTGCTCAGCCCCTATGACGGACTGTCCATCGGCATCCTGTCGTCCCTGAAGGGCGTCGGCTACGGCTCGGGCGACCTAAAGATGCCGATCGTCTCGGGGCAGGACGCCGAAGTGCCGTCGGTCAAGTCGATCCTTGCCGGCGAACAGTATTCGACCGTCTTCAAGGACACCCGCGAACTGGCGCGCGTGACCGTCGGCATGGTCGATGCGATGCTGAAGGGCGGCGAGCCCGAGATCAACGACACCTCGACCTATGACAACGGCGTGAAGGTCGTGCCGTCCTACCTGCTCGAACCGGTTTCGGTCGATGCGTCGAACTGGGAAGAAATCCTGATCGGGTCCGGTTACTATACCAAGGACCAGATCCAGTAAGCGCAACCCCGCGTTTGCGACAGGAGGGCCGCCCGCATCACGGGTCGGGCGGCCCTTTCCCGAAAGCTCGAGGCAGGACAATGACGCCACTGTTGGAGATGCGCGCCATCACCAAGACGTTTCCCGGCGTCAAGGCGCTCGACCGCGTGAGCCTTTCGGTCCGAGAGGGCGAGATCCACGCGCTTGTCGGCGAGAACGGCGCCGGAAAGTCGACGCTGATGAAGGTGCTCTCGGGCGTCTATCCCGCCGGCAGCTACGACGGCGACATCCTTTACGACGGCCGACCCATCGCCTTTGCCGGCATCGCCGACAGCGAGGCGAAGGGCATCATCATCATTCACCAGGAACTCGCGCTGGTGCCGCTCCTGTCGATCGCCGAGAACCTCTTTCTCGGCAACGAACGTGCGAAGGGCGGCATCATCGACTGGCGCGACACCTTCCGCCGCACCGAGGATCTGCTGAAGAAGGTCGGGCTTTCGGAAACACCGGCGACGCTCGTCGACAGCCTCGGGGTCGGCAAGCAGCAGCTCGTGGAGATCGCGAAGGCGCTGTCGAAGGACGTGCGGCTCCTGATCCTCGACGAGCCGACCGCCGCCCTGTCCGAAGCCGACAGCCAGGCGTTGCTCGACCTGCTACTCGACCTGAAGGCCCACGGCGTCACCTCGATCATCATCAGCCACAAGCTGAACGAGGTGCGCCGCGTCGCCGACACGGTGACGGTGATCCGCGACGGCACGACCGTCTCGACCATGGATGCGCGGACCGAGGACATCACCGAGGCCCGCATCGTGCGCGACATGGTCGGCCGCGACATGGCGCACCGCTATCCCGAACGCGACCGCCGCGCCGGCGAGGTGATCCTCGACCTGCGCGACTGGAATGTCTGGCACCCCGAACATGCCGGACGGCAGGTGATCAAATCGGCCAACCTGACCGTCCGCAAGGGCGAGGTCGTGGGCATCGCCGGGCTGATGGGCTCGGGCCGGACCGAGCTTGCGATGAGCCTCTTCGGGCGCAGCTACGGCCGCAACATCTCGGGCGAGGTGGCGATCCACGGGCGAACCGTCGACGTCTCGACGGTGCCGAAGGCCATCGCCGCCGGCCTCGCCTACGTCACCGAGGACCGCAAGTCGCTGGGCCTCATCCTTGACGAGACGATCCAGCGCAACATCACGCTGACGAACCTGCCGGCGGTGTCGTCGAACGGCGTCATCACCGAAGCCAGGGAAACCCAGGTCGCCGAGAAATACCGCGCCGCGATGAACATTCGCACGCCGAGCGTGTTCCAGAAGGTGATGAACCTGTCGGGCGGCAACCAGCAGAAGGTCGTGCTGTCGAAATGGCTCTTCGCTGGGCCGGAGGTGCTGATCCTCGACGAGCCGACGCGCGGTATCGACGTGGGCGCGAAATTCGAGATCTACGGCATCATCAACGGCCTGAGCGCAGAGGGCAAGGGCGTGATCATGATCTCGTCCGAGATGCCCGAGCTTCTGGGCATGTGCGACCGCATCTACGTGATGAACGAAGGCGCGCTGGTGGGCGAGCTGACGGCCGCCGAGGCGAGCCAGGAGCGGATCATGTCGCTCATCGTGACGGATTAGGAGGGGACAGGATGGATCTTGCGGATCGCGGCGACGGCACAACGGCTGGAGGAATCGGAAGATATCTCCTGAGCCATCTCAGGGAATACGGGCTTCTTTTCGCGCTGATCGCGATCATGGTTTTCTTCCAGATCGTGACGGAGGGAACGCTCTTGAAGCCGGTGAACATCACCAACCTCTTCCTGCAGAACAGCTACATCATCATCATGGCGCTTGGCATGCTGGTGGTCATCGTCTCGGGCAACATCGACCTCTCGGTCGGCTCGGTGATGGGTTTCGTCGGCGCACTGGCGGCGGTGATGATCGTCGAATGGGGCTGGCCCGTGGCGCTGACGATCCCGGCCTGCCTCGTCGTCGGCATCGTCATTGGCGCGGCGCAGGGTTACTGGGTCGCCTACTGGAAGATCCCCTCATTCATCGTGACGCTCGCCGGGATGCTCGTCTTCCGCGGCCTGTCGCTCTGGCTTCTTGAGGGCCAGTCGGTCGGACCATTTCCGAAAAGCTTCCAGCTACTCTCCACCGGTTTCGTTCCTGACATCTTCGGTATCGGCAAGCCGAACGGAACGGCGCTGGCCGCCGGTGCGCTCGCCGTCGCCGCGATCGTCTGGATGGGGCTGAAGGCGCGGGCCCGCAACCGCCAGTACGGGATCGAGGACGAGCCGGCCGCCTTTTTCGTCACCCGCAACCTGATCGTCGCCGGCGCGCTTCTGTTCGTGACCTACAAGCTCTCCACCTTCCGGGGCCTGCCGAACGTGCTGATCTCGATGGCGGTCCTGACCATCGTCTATGCCTTCCTGACCGAGAACACGACGCTTGGCCGGCGCATCTACGCGCTTGGCGGCAACGAGAAGGCGGCGAAACTGTCGGGGATCAAGACCGAGCGTCTCACCTTCCTCGCCTTCGTCAACATGGGGATGCTGGCCGCCCTTGCCGGCCTCATCTTCGCCGCGCGACTCAACACGGCGACGCCGAAGGCCGGCTTCGCGGTGGAGCTTGACGTGATCGCGGCGGTCTTCATAGGCGGTGCGTCGATGTCGGGCGGGGTCGGCAAGATCGTCGGCGCGGTCGTCGGCGCCTTCATCATGGGGGTGATGAACAACGGCATGTCGATCATGGGGATCGGCATCGACTACCAGCAGGTGATCAAGGGCCTCGTCCTGCTCGCCGCCGTGTTCTTCGACGTCTACAACAAGCACAAGCAGGCCTGACCCGATGCTCCTCTCACAGATCATCCTTCCGGACGGCCGGCGCGCCGTCGCCTGCCGAAATGCCGGCGGCACCCACCTTGTCGATGGCGCCGACAGCGTGCTGGCGTTGGCCCAAGGCGCCATCGGGCGCGGCGAAAGCCTCGCCGACGCGGTGGCGTCGCAGGGGATCGGCGCGCAGGTTGATCTTGCGGCGGCTTACGCCGAGGGGCGGATGCTGTTGCCCGTCGATCACCCCGACCCCGCGCATCTCCATCTGACCGGGACCGGCCTCACCCATCTCGGCAGTGCCGCGACCCGCGATGCGATGCATGCCAAGGCCGACCCGGTCGAGATGACCGACAGCATGAAGATGTTCCGCATGGGCCTCGACGGAGGCAGGCCAGCGGCGGGCACCGTCGGGGCAGAGCCGGAATGGTTCTACAAGGGCAACGGCCACGCCGCCACCGCCCCCGGCCAGCCCCTCCTCTCGCCCGGTTTCGCCAAGGATGCGGGAGAGGAGCCGGAAATCGCCGGCCTCTACCTCATCGGCCCCGACGGCACGCCCTTCCGCTTGGGCTTCGCGCTTGGCAACGAGTTCTCCGACCATGTCACGGAGCGCGGCAATTACCTCTGGCTCGCCCATTCGAAGCTTCGCCCCGCCTCCTACGGGCCCGAACTGCTGGTCGGCGACCTTCCCGCCGACATCCGGGGCCAGAGCCGCATCCGGCGCGGCGGCAATGTCATCTGGGAAAAACCGTTCCTCTCGGGCGAGGCGAACATGTCGCACAGCCTCGCCAACCTCGAACACCACCATTTCAAATACGGCCTTTTCCGCCAGCCCGGCGATCTGCACGTCCACTTCTTCGGCACCGCGACGCTGTCATTCGCCGACGGTATCCGCGCCGAGCCGGGGGACGTGTTCGAGATCGAGGCGCCCGGTTTCGGCCTGCCGCTCCGCAACCCTCTTGCCGTCGCCGCGCCGAACAGCCGCGCGGTCGCCGTGCAACCGCTCTGAGGATATCCGATGACTTTCAAACCGGCGAAATGGCCCCGGAAACTCCGCTCCCAGAAATGGTTCGGCGGCACCTCGCGCGACGCGATCTATCATCGCGGCTGGATGAAGAACCAGGGCCTGCCGCACGACCTGTTCGATGGCCGCCCGGTCATCGGCATCCTCAACACCTGGTCGGAGCTGACCCCATGCAACGCGCATCTGAATGACCTTGCCCAGCGCGTGAAGCACGGCATCTACGAAGCCGGCGGCCTGCCCGTCGAAGTTCCGGTCTTTTCGACCTCGGAAAGCGGTTTCCGCCCGACCGCGATGATGTTCCGCAACCTCGCCGCGATGGCGGTCGAGGAGGCGATGCGCGGCCAGCCGATGGATGGTTGCGTCCTCATGGTCGGCTGCGACAAGACCACGCCCTCGCTCCTGATGGCGGCGGCCTCCACCGACCTGCCGTCAATCGTCGTCACCGGCGGGCCGATGCTGAACGGATATTTCCGGGGCGAGCGCGTCGGCTCCGGCACGCATCTCTGGAAGTTCTCGGAGGCGGTGAAGGCGGGCGAGATGACCGCCGCAGACTTTCTTGAGGCCGAGGCGTCGATGTCCCGGTCGCCCGGGTCGTGCAACACGATGGGAACCGCCTCCACCATGGCGAGCATGGCCGAAGCGCTCGGCATGGCGTTGTCGGGCAACGCGGCGATCCCGGCGGTGGACAGCCGGCGCCGGGTGATGGCGCAGCTTACAGGCCGGCGCATCGTGCAGATGGTCAAGGACGACCTGAAGCCCTCGGACGTGATGACAAGGGCGGCTTTCGAGAATGCCATCCGTACCAACGGCGCCATCGGCGGCTCCACCAATGCCGTCGTCCACCTTCTGGCCATCGCCGGCCGGGTCGGCGTCGACCTGACGCTCGACGACTGGGACGCCTTGGGCCGCGACGTGGCGACCATCGTCAACCTGATGCCCTCGGGCAAGTACCTGATGGAGGAGTTCTTCTACGCCGGCGGCTTGCCGGTCGTTCTTAAGAGGCTGGGCGAGGCGGGGCTTCTCAACAAGGACGCCCTGACCGTCGCGGGCGAGACGATGTGGGATCAGGTGAAGGACGTCGTCAACCACAACGAGGACGTGATCCTGCCGGTTGAAAAGGCGCTGACACAGCACGGCGGGATTGCCGTCCTGAAAGGCAACCTCGCGCCGAAGGGGGCGGTGCTGAAACCCTCCGCCGCCAGCGCGCATCTTCTGACGCATCGCGGCCGCGCCGTCGTCTTCGAGGACATCGACGACTACAAGCGCAAGATCAACGACGAGGCGCTCGACATCGACGAGACCTGCGTGATGGTGCTGAAGAACTGCGGGCCGAAGGGCTATCCCGGCATGGCCGAGGTCGGCAACATGGGACTGCCGCCGAAGGTGTTGAGGAAGGGCATCACCGACATGGTCCGCATCTCCGACGCGCGCATGTCGGGCACCGCCTATGGCACAGTGGTCCTCCATACCTCGCCCGAAGCCGCCGCCGGCGGGCCGCTGGCCGTGGTGCGTGACGGCGACATGATCGAGTTGGACGTGCCGAACCGGCGCCTGCATCTCGACATCCCCGAAGCGGAACTGGCCGCGCGGCTCGCCGACTGGACGCCGCCGCCGGACAAGCCGGCATCGGGCTATGCCTGGCTGCATCACGCGCATGTCGAAGGGGCCGATACCGGCGCCGACCTCGATTTCCTGAAAGGATGCCGGGGCGCACCGGTAGGAAGGGACTCGCACTGATGAAAATTGCCCTCGTCGGCATCGGCAAGATCGCCCGCGACCAGCATATTCCAGCAGTCGCCGCCTCGCCCGACTGGGAACTTGCCGCCGCCGTCTCGCGCCACGGCGCCGTGGACGGGGTGGAGACCTTCGCCGACCTCGCCACGATGCTCGCCGCGCGGCCCGACATTCCCGTCGTCTCGCTCTGCCTGCCGCCGGTGCCGCGCTTCGCCTATGCGGCGGCGGCGCTCGCGGCGGGCCGGCACGTGATGCTGGAAAAGCCGCCCGGTGCGACGCTGTCGGAATGCCATGCGCTCACCGCGATGGCCCGCGCCAGGGGCTTGTCGCTTTTCGCCACGTGGCATTCGCGCGAAGCGGCGCAGGTGGCGCCGGCAAAGGCCTGGCTTGCCGGCAAGGCGATCCGCCGCGTGACGGTCAACTGGAAGGAAGACGTGCGGCGCTGGCACCCCGGTCAGGACTGGATCTGGCAGCCCGGCGGGCTCGGCGTCTTCGATCCCGGCATCAACGCCCTGTCGATCCTGACCGAGATCCTGCCCGATCCCGTGCACCTCACCCGTGCGCGGCTGGCCTTCCCCGCGAACCGCCAGACGCCGATCGCGGCCGACCTCGCCTTCGTCCATCCCGGTGGCGCCGACGTCTCGGCGGTCTTCGACTGGCGCCAGGAGGGCGACCAGACCTGGACCATCGACATCGCCACCGACGAGGGCGCGCTTCTCCTCGCCGATGGCGGCGCGCGGCTATCGATCGACGGGGCGGAACAGCCGGTCGCGGCGGCCGAAGGCGCCCCGCTTGGTGGCGAATATCCCAGGCTTTATGCGAGGATGGCCGCCCTTGTCGCATCCGGTGGGATCGACATGGACCTTGCCCCCATGACACTCGTGGCGGATGCCTTTACACTTGGCGAACGCATTGTCACCGACCCTTTCCACGACTGAACGGACCCTATCCCATGCCTGACACGACCGACCTCGCCCTTCGCGGACAGCACCTGATCGCGGGCGAATGGACCGGTGGCGGGGAGTCCTTCGCGTCTTCCCCCGCCCACGGACCCGCGCGCGCCTTCGCCGTGGGCACGCCCGCGCTCGTCGCCACGGCCTGCGCGGCGGCCGAGGCGGCGTTCTGGTCCTACGGTTCCACCACCCGCGCCGAACGCGCCGCATTTCTCAATGCCATCGCCGACGAGATCGAGGCGCGGGCCTGGGCGATCACCAGGATCGGGACGGAGGAAACCGGCCTTCCCGAGGCGCGCCTTCAGGGCGAGCGCGGGCGGACGACCGGGCAGCTCAGGCTTTTCGCGAGCCATATCCTCGAGGGCGACTACCTCGACCGCCGGCACGATCCGGCGCTGCCCGACCGCGCGCCCCTGCCCCGCCCCGACCTGCGGATGATCCAGCGCCCGATCGGCCCGGTCGCGGTATTCGGCGCCTCGAACTTCCCGCTTGCCTTTTCCACGGCGGGCGGCGACACGGCCGCGGCACTCGCCGCCGGCTGTCCGGTTGTGGTCAAGGGCCATTCGGCCCACCCCGGCACCGGCGAGATCGTCGCCGAAGCGGTCCATGCGGCGATCATGTCCTGCAACATCCATCCGGGCGTCTTCTCCCTCATCCAGGGCGGCCGGCGCGACGTGGGCGAGGCGCTGGTGACCGACCCGCGCATTCGCGCGGTCGGCTTCACCGGCTCGCTCGCCGGGGGCCGCGCCCTTTTCGACCTCTGCGCCCGGCGGCCCGACCCGATCCCGTTCTTCGGCGAGCTGGGCAGCGTCAATCCGATGTTCCTCCTGCCCGAGGCGCTGAAGGCGCGCGGCGCCGAGATCGCGAAGGGCTGGGCCGGATCGCTGACCATGGGCGCCGGGCAGTTCTGCACCAACCCCGGCATCGCGGTGGTCCTCGACGGCCCCGACGCCGACGCCTTCACCCGCGCCGCGACCGAGGCTCTGAAACCCGTCGGGGCGCAGGTCATGCTGACCGACGGCATCGCCTCCGCCTACCGGCAGGGCCGAGACCGGATAGCCGGCAGCACGGGTGTGCAGGAGGTCTTGACCTCGATGTGCGACCGCCGCAATGCCACGCCCTACCTTTACGCCACGACCGGCCTTGAATGGCTCGCCAACCACGCGCTCGGCGAAGAGGTCTTCGGACCCCTCGGCCTGATCGTGCGTGCCGCCGACGCGGACGAGATGGAGGAGATCGCGCAAAGCCTGCAGGGCCAGCTCACCTGCACGCTGCACCTTGACGCGGGCGACACGGCGCTCGGCCGGCGGCTGATGCCGGTGCTTGAACGCAAGGCCGGCCGGGTGCTGGCCAACGGCTTTCCGACCGGTGTCGAGGTCGCGGACGCGATGGTGCATGGCGGCCCCTACCCGGCTTCGACCAATTTCGGCGCGACCTCGGTCGGCACGTTGTCCATCCGCCGCTTCCTGCGCCCGGTCTGCTACCAGAACATGCCGGACGCTCTCCTGCCCGAGGACCTGCGCGGGTGAGCGGCGACGCGCCCCAGCCCGACTGGATCGCCGTCGACTGGGGCACCAGCAGCCTCAGGGTCTGGGCAATGGCGCCGGATGGCCGACCCCTGGCCGAAGCCCGGTCGGAGGACGGCATGTCCCGCCTCGCGCCCGAGGCGTTCGAGGCTGCATTTTTGCGGCTGGTGGCGCCCTGGCTGTCCGGCCCCGCGCCGGTTCCGGTGGTGATCTGCGGCATGGCCGGCGCCCGGCAGGGCTGGCGCGAGGCGCCCTACCGGCCGGTGCCGTGCCCGCCGCTCGGGCCAGAGATGCTGAGCTTCGCCGGCACGGACCCGAGGCTACAGGTTACCATCGTCCCCGGTCTCAGCCAGGCCAGACCCGCCGACGTGATGCGCGGGGAGGAGACGCAGATCGCCGGCCTTCTTGCCGTGGCACCCGGCTTCGACGGGATCGCCTGCCTGCCCGGAACCCATACCAAGTGGGCCCGTCTCAGCGCCGGCGAGGTCGTCGGGTTCCAGACCTGCATGACGGGCGAGCTTTTCGCGCTGCTTTCCGGCCAATCGGTATTGCGTCACTCGGTCGGCAATACGGGCTGGGACGCAGAGGCCTTCGCCGAGGCCGTGGCCGACGCCATATCGGCCCCGCAGAGGTTCGCCGCCCGGCTCTTCGGGCTTCGGGCCGAGGCGCTGCTGTCCGGTCTCGCGCCGGAAAGCGCGCGGGCGCGGCTGTCGGGCCTTCTCATCGGATTGGACCTTGCGGCGAGCCGGCCTTACTGGCTTGGGCAGGACATCGTCCTGATTGGCGAAGGTTCGCTTTCCAACCGTTACGCCGAGGCGCTGAGGGCGCAGGGTGCCGCCCCCCGCAAGGCCGACGCGACCGAGATCACGCTGGCCGGGCTGCGCGCCGCCCGGGCTACGCTTGTGGAAAGGGGCCGTCCATGACGACACGCAACATCGTCGCGATCCTGCGCGGTATCCGGCCGGACGAGGCGGAGGCCGTCACCGGGGCGCTGATTGCCGCCGGAATCCCCAAGGTCGAGGTGCCGCTCAATTCGCCCGAACCTTTCGTCAGCATCGAACGGATGGCCCGCCGCTTCGGCGACGCGGCGCTGATCGGTGCGGGGACCGTGCTTTCGACCGCGGATGTCCGGCGGGTGAAGGAGGCGGGTGGCGCGCTGGTTGTCTCGCCCGACTGCAACCCCGAGGTCATCTCGGCAACAAAGGCGGCGGGCCTTCTCTCCTACCCCGGCGTGATGACGCCGACGGACTGCTTCGCCGCCCTGCGCGCCGGGGCGGACGGGCTGAAGATCTTTCCGGCCGAACTCGTCGGGCCGGCCGGGCTCAGGGCGCTTGGCGCGGTCCTGCCGCCAGATACGAATGTGCTTGCCGTCGGCGGCGTAAGCGCCGCGAACATGGCCGACTGGCGGGCAGCGGGAGCCAGGGGCTTCGGCCTCGGCACGGCGCTTTACCGGCCGGGAGACAACGCCGCAGAGGTCGCAAGAAAGGCCGCCGGCATCGTCGCGGCCTATGACCGGGCCTTCGCGTCATGACGACGGAGGTTTACGACAACCGGCCTTGCGAACTTGGCGAAGGCATCTTCTGGCATCCCGAACGCGCCCAGCTTTTCTGGTTCGACATTATCGGCCACCGGCTCCTGTCCCGCGACGAGGGCGGCCCGCGCGACTGGGCGATGGGCGAGTGCGCCTCGGCGGCGGGCTGGATCGACCGCGACACCCTGCTCTTCGCCTCCGAAATCGGCCTCTTTGCCTTCGATCTCGTCACCGGTCGCCGCGACCCGATCGCGCCCCTCGAAGCCGACAAGCCCGAAACCCGGTCGAACGACGGCCGCGCCGACCCGTTCGGCGGTTTCTGGATCGGCACGATGGGCAAAAAGGCGGAGCCAGGCGCGGGTGCCATCTACCGCTTCTACCGGGGCCGGGTGGAACTGCTCTACCCCGCCATCACCATCCCCAACGCGATCTCTTTCGCGAAGGACGGGCGGAGCGCCTATTTCGCCGATACGGCAGTGCAGCGGATCATGGTTCAGGCGCTCGATACCGAAGGCTGGCCCACCGGCGCGCCGGAGGTCTTCGTCGACCTGAGATCGGAGGGGCTTCACCCGGACGGGGCCGTCATCGACAACGAAGGCTGTCTCTGGAACGCCCAGTGGGGTGCCAGGCGGGTCGCGCGCTACACCGCCGACGGCCGGTTCGACCGGGCCATCGCGGTTCCGGCGCGGCAGGTGTCCTGCCCGGCCTTCGGCGGTCCGATGCTTGACCGGCTCTACCTCACCACCGCGCGCCAGGGGATGGACGCGGAGGCCCTCGCCGCCGATCCGCTGGCTGGACAGACCTTCGTTGCCGAACCCGGCGTCACCGGGCGGGCGGATCCGCGCGTGCGGCTCGGCTGAGCTTCAGCCCTCGGCGAGCTTCTCGAATAGCCGCGCCACCGCCTCGGCGCCCGGATCGTTATGCCCGGCAAGCTTCGACGCGGCGATATAGCTCGCTCGCCCCGCCTTGGCCCGGGTGATCGTTGCGGTCAGGTCCGCGCCCGCGCGCGCCGCCTCCGCCGCGGCCGGCAAGCCGGCTTGTAGCGCCTCCAGCGCCGGGAAGAGCGCGTCGATCATCGTCCGGTCGCCGGGCCGCGCCCCGCCGACCTGCTGGACCCGGTCGAGGCCGGATTTCAGCGCGCCCAGCGCCTCCTCGCCGCTGGCCGAGGCATCGCCCGCCGCCGCAAAGAAGATCGCGAGCAGCACCCCAGATGAGCCACCCATCGTCTGGCTGAGTTCCTGCCCGATGGCGCGATAAAGCTGGGTGAGGTCGGCGAGCGGCAACCGGTCGAGCGCGTCGATGAGCGCGCGTGCGGCGGAGGCAAGCGTGCTGCCGGTATCGCCATCGCCGGATTTGGCGTCGAGCGCGTTGAGGTCGGTCTCGGCCGCGATGAGGATCCGGCAACAACGCTCGATGAAGGCCCGCGTCGCCGCGTTCTTCGAAGGCAGCGGCTGGATCGGCGCCAGCCCGTCCGGCAAGGGCAGCACCGCGACCGACCCGACGGCGAGGCAGCCGGGCCAGGCCCAGGGCGCGACGGGCGCGGACAAGGCCGCCTCGTCCGCCTTGCCGACCGGCAGGAGCGATACCGAAAAGCCCTGCATGTCGAGTGACGTCATCAGCGGCGCCGGCCCCACCAGCCAGCGGATCTGCTCGCCGATCCGCGACGTCACCAGTTCTTCGGCGAGCACCGCCATCTCAAGGGGTGTCGCGCCGCCGAGATTGTTCAGAAGAGCCGCGTGCGGACCCGGCGCGATATTCGGCGCGAGCCGGTCCACGACCATCTCCATCGCCTCGCGGGCGGAGCGGAAATCGACCTGCTCGATCCCTGCCTCACCGTGGATGCCAAGACCAAGCTCGGCCTTGCCCGGCTCGATCCGGTCCTCCTTGGGCGAGCCGGGCACCGTGCAGGTATCGAGCGACATGCCGATGGAGACGACACCGGCGATCACCCGCTGCGCCGCCCGCGTCACGGCGTCGAGAACTGCGCCTTGATCCGCGAGCGCACCGGCGATCTTGTGGACGAAGAGAGTGCCCGCGACGCCCCGCGCCTGCGGCAGGTCCGGCAAGGCCACATCGTCATCGACGATCACCATGTTGACCTTGAGCCCGAAGGCCCGCGCCCGTTCGGCGGCAAGCCCGAAGTTCAGCCGGTCGCCGGTATAGTTCTTGACGATCAGCAGGCAGCCGGCCTTGCCGGTCACGGCGAGGATGCCGGCAAGCACCGCGTCGACCGAGGGCGAGGCGAAGACATCGCCACAGACCGCCGCCGTCAGCATCCCCTGCCCGACGAAGCCCGCATGCGACGGTTCGTGCCCCGAGCCGCCGCCGGAGACCAGCGCGACCTTCGACTTGTCCCAGTCGGCGCGCACGACGACCTTGATATGCGGATAGCCGTCGAGCCGCGCGAGCCTCCCCTCCGCCGTCCGGAGCGTGCCGTCGATCGCCTCGGTGACCAGCGTTTCTTTGGTGTTGATGAATTGCTTCATGGCACGTCTCCTCAGGCGATGCGGGCGCCGTTAGCAGCGAAAAAGAGCGGATTGCGCGGTTCGATCGCAACACTGTCGCCCGGCTCGATGCCGCTGCGCGCATCGGTCAGGGTGACGATGTCGTGGCCATCAAGCCTCAGATGCAGCCGGGTCTGGTCGCCCAGATGCTCGACCCGCATGACCTTCGCCGGCCTGCCCTGGCCTTGTGCGATATGTTCGGGACGAAGCCCGATGGTCGCCGCCCCCGAATGCGCCCCGGGAAAGAGCCTGGCGGGCAACGCGTTGATGCGCGGCAAGCCGAGCCGGCCCGCGGCATAGAGGCTGACGGGATTTTCGTAGATCTCGCGCGGCGAACCGAACTGCGCCAGCCGACCGTGATCGAGCACGCCGACATGGGTCGCCATCGTCATCGCCTCGATCTGGTCATGAGTCACGTAGAGAAGCGTGGCCCCAAGGTCGGCCTGGATGCGCTTCAACTCGATCCTGAGCTCGGCGCGGAGCTTGGCGTCGAGCGAACTCAAAGGCTCGTCCATCAGGTGGACCGCCGGATCGCGGACGAGCGCCCGGCCGATCGAGACACGCTGCATCTCGCCGCCTGACAGCGCCGTCGCGCGGTTGTCGAGCTTGTGGGAGATACGCAGCACCTCGGCGACCTCGGAGACCTTGCGGGCGATCACCTCCTCGGGCGTTTTCAGGATCGGCGAGCGGAGCGGGAAGGCGAGGTTCTCGCGCACCGTCATGTGCGGGTAGAGCGAGTATTGCTGAAAGACCATCGCCACGTTGCGCTGCGCCGGCGTCTCGTCGACGACCGGGCGGCCGTCGATGAGAATCTCGCCCTTGTCCGGCCGTTCGAGCCCGGAAATGAGGCGCAATGTAGTGGTCTTGCCGGCGCCGGTGGGTCCAAGCAGCACGACAAAGGCGCCGTCGGGGATGGTCATCGTCACGTCGTGGACCGCGATCTCGCGGCCGAAGCGTTTCGAAATGCCGTGGAGGGCAACTTCAGCCATGCGACAGCACCCCCTCGTTGAGGTCGGAACGCAGCGCCCGGCCGCTCTGGTTGTCAAAGAGCGTCACCGTCGCGCCGTTGAAATCGAGCCCGACCGCCTCACCCGCCCTTGCCGGCTGGTCGGAGGCGATGCGCGCTTTCAGCGTGCCGTTCGGCGTGTCGAGCGTGACGATCTGGGTGGTACCGAGATACTCCGCCGCCAGAACCTTTCCACGATAGGGCGCGGCATCCGAAAGGCGCACATGTTCGGGACGGATCCCGTAGACGAGATCGCCGTCGAAGGGTTCGCGCGCCTCGGGCATCGGCAGTGCCTGATGGTGCAGCTTGACCGACGTCGCGCCCTGTTCCACCGCACCGTGGAAATGCAGGAAATTCATCGCGGGCGAGCCGATGAAATCGGCGACGAACATCGTCGCGGGCTTGTCGTAAATGTCCTGCGGCGCGCCGAACTGTTCGATAACCCCATGATTCATAACGACGATCTTGTCACCCATCTGCATCGCCTCAAGCTGATCATGCGTGACATAGACCGTCGTCGCCCCCATCCGGTCGTGCAGCGCGCGCAACTCCTCGGCCATATGCTCGCGGAACTCGGCATCGAGCGCGCCGAGCGGTTCGTCCATCATGAAGGCCTTCGGATCGCGAACGATGGCGCGGCCCAGGGCCACGCGCTGACGGTCGCCGCCCGAAAGGCCGCCCACCGGACGGTCGAGGATGCCCTCGATCCCGAGGATCCTCGCGACCTCGGCCACCTTCGCCCGCACCGCCGCGCGCGGCATTCCCTGGCTTATCAACGGGTATGAAATGTTCTTCCGCACGTTCATGTGCGGGTAGAGGGCGAACATCTGGAAGACGAAGGCGATGTCGCGCTCCGAGGCGGGCTTGCGGCTCACCTCCTCGCCGTCGATGTAGATTTCTCCGCTGGTCGGCAGTTCAAGCCCGGCGATCATGCGAAGCGTCGTCGTCTTGCCGCAGCCCGAGGGGCCGAGGAGCATGAAGAACTCGCCATCCTCGATCTTGAAGGACGAGGACCGGACGGCGGTGAAACTGCCGAATTCCTTGCGGAGGTTGTTGATGACGATCTCGGCCATGCTCACTCCGGGAAATGACTGACGATGATGAACATGACGGTGCCGACCAGCGTCACGATGAAGGACCAGGTGTAGAGCCAGAGCAGATAGGGCTGCATCAGCATCACTACACCGAGGGCGATCAGCAGAGAGGCGACCAGCTCCCACGCGCCGCGGCGGAGGTGAAGAAGACCGTGGATGAACTCGCTCATTTCCGCACCGCTCCGAAGGTGATGCCGCGCAGGAGGTGCTTCCTGAGCAGGATGGTGAAGATCATCACCGGCAGCAGGAAGAGGCTGGCGCCGGCCGCGACGGCGGGCCAGTCCTGGCCGCCGACGCCGATGATCGTCGGAATGAAGGGCGGTGCGGTCTGCGCGGTGCCGGAGGTGAGAAGCACCGCGAAGGCGTATTCGTTCCAGGCGAAGATCAGGCAGAAGATCGCGGTCGATGCGATGCCCGTCGCAGCCTGCGGCAGCACGACCTTCCGGAACGCCTGAAACCTCGTATAGCCGTCGATCAGCGCCGCCTCCTCATACTCGCGCGGGATCTCGTCGATGAACCCCTTGAGGAGCCAGACGGCGAGCGAGATGTTCACCGCCGTGTAGAGCAGGATCATCCCGAGATGGGTGTCCGACAGCCCGAGCGTTCGGAACATCAGGAAGATCGGGATCGCAACGGCGATGGGCGGCATCATCCTTGTCGAGAGGATGAAGAAGAGCAGGTCGTCCTTCAGAGGCACCTTGAAGCGAGAGAACGCATAGGCCGCCAGCGTGCCGAGGAAGATCGAGAGGAAGGTCGAGCCGAAGCCGATGATGATCGAGTTGAGGAACCGTTCGCCGTACCGGCTTGGCCCCGCGATCACCATGTCGCGGTTGCGGACGATCTCCTCGTACCAGGTTTCGGGCGGCGGCAGGGCGGCGAGCGCCTCGGGCGACACGCGGGTGCGGGTGGTGAAGAGGTTCACATAGCCTTCGAGCGAGGGTTCGAAGATCACCTTCGGCGGATAGGAAATCGCGTCGGTCGGGGTTTTGAAGCCGGTGGTCAGGATCCAGATCAGCGGCAGTATCGTGATCAGCGCATAGGTGACGACAAGGGCGCCGGCGACCCATTTCTGCCGGAGAGAGGGTTCGGTAACGGAATAGTCGCTCATCTCTCTTTCACCTTGTTCAGTGCCTTCACGTAGATCGAGGCAAGGCCGAAGACCGTGACGAACAGGATGATCGCATAGGCCGAGGCATAGCCGGTGCGCCACTTCTCGAACGCCTCGCGCTTGAGGTTGATCGAGGTGAGTTCGGTCACCGATCCCGGCCCGCCGCCGGTCAGCTGCACGACGAGGTCGAACATCTTGAAGTTCTCGATGCCGCGGAAGAGGACCGCGAGCATCAGGAACGGCAGCACCATCGGGAGGGTGATCGTCCAGAACTGCCGCCACTTCGAGGCTCGGTCGATCGCGGCGGCCTCGTAGATATAATCAGGGATCGACCTCAGGCCGGCAAGGCAGATCAGCATCACGAACGGCGTCCACATCCAGGTGTCGACAATGACGATCGACCAGGGTGCCAGCGACACGTCGCCGATCATCTGGAAGGACGAGGCCGGGGTGCCGGTAAAGAACTCCACCACGTAGTTGAAAAGCCCGATCTGCGGCTGATAGAGGAAGGTCCAGAAATTGCCCACGACAGCGGGCGACAGCATCATCGGCAGCACGATGATCGTGGTCCAGAGATCGTTGCCCCTGAACTTCCGGTTGATAAGCCAGGCGAGAGTGAAGCCGATCAGCACCTGGAAGAAGAGTGTCCAGAACAGGAAATGCGCCGTGGCCTGCATCGTCAGCCAGATGTCGCCATCGGTCAGGATGCGCTCGTAATTCTGCAGCCCGATATACTCGATTTCCTTGTTCGGCCGGTTGGCGCGGAAATTCGTGAAGCTGAGGTTCACCGTCCAGATCAGCGGAAAGATGTTGATCGCCAGCAGAAGGAAGATCGTCGGCGCGACGAAAAGCCAGGCGATCGTCCGGTCGGAGAGGCCCCGGATCCACCGCCCGACGGTGGGCGGCGTTGCCTTGGCGACGCGCTCTATCGGAGTGTCGGACATGAGGGTTCCCCGCGACAGCGTGGCGAATGCGAGAGGACCGACCACGGCCCGGCCCCTCGCGGTTCAGGGACCCGCCCGCTCGGGGCGGGTCCGAAGGGTGTCAGAGCTTGCCTTCGTCCTCGAAGGTCTCGGTCCAGTCCGCGATCAGAAGGTCGAGCGCCTCCTGCGCGGTGCCCTGATCGGCGACCACGTAGTCGTGGAGCCGCTTCTGCATGGCGAGCAGGAGTTCAGCATAGGCCGGTTCCTGCCAGAAGTCCTGCACATTGCCCATCGCGCTCAGAAAGTCGGCCGCGAAGGGCTGGCTGTCCTTGAAGGTGGGGTCGTTCAGCACCGAGTTACGGCAGGAATAGCCGCCGAGCTTCCACCATTTCGCCTGAACCTCGGGCTGGGCGAACCACTTGACGTAGTCGAGGGCCGCCTCCTTGTGGTCGGAATAGGAGACGACGGAAATGCCCTGCCCTCCCAAGGTCGAGGCCTCGACGTTCTGGCCCGGATTTGGGAAGAAACCGATCTTGTCGCCGCCGACATCGGGGTCGGCATAAAGGCCGGGGAAGAAGGCGAACCAGTTCATCGCCATCGCCACCTGCCCCGACTTGAAGGCGTCGAGGCCTTGTTCCATGTAGCTGTCGGTATAGCCCGGCGGCGTCGCGGTCTTGTAGAATTCCTTATAGAATTCAAGAGCTTCCACGGCCTCTGGCGAGTTCACGGCACCTTCCATGTCGTATGAACCGGGCGTGTTCTCGTACTTGAAGCCCCAGGCATAGAGCGCGCCGGTCGCCCCCATCGTGATGCCTTCGGAGCCGCGCTCGGTAAAGATCGCCGCGCCGTAGCGGGTCTGGCCGTCGATCTCGCGGCCCTGGAAGAACTGCGCGATCTGAAGAAGTTCCTTCTGGGTCTCCGGCTCGCGCAGGTCCTGCCCCGTGGCCTCCTTGTAGGCGGCCATGATCTCGGGGTTCTCGAACCAGTCGCGGCGGTAGAACCAGCCGTTCGCATCGCCCATCGCCGGCAGCGCGTAGTAGTTCGGCGTCCCCTTCGGCCAGGTCGAATAGGCATAGACCGTCGCGGGCGCGAAATCGTCCATGCTGATGCCTTCGGCGTCGAAGAACTCGTTGAGCTTGACATAATGGCCGTTCTCGGCGCCACCGCCGATCCACTGGCTGTCGCCGATCAGGAGATCGCAGAGCTTGCCGCCGGAATTCAGCTCGTTCAGCATCCGGTCGGCGAAGTTCGGCCAGGGCACGAACTCGAAATGCATCGTGTTGCCGGACTGCGCCTCGAATTCCTTGGAAAGTTCGACGAGCGCATTGGCCGGGTCCCAGGCCGCCCAGCACAGCGTCAGGTCTTCCGCCTGAGCGCCGGTCACCGCGAAGCCCGACATCGCGACCACGGTGGTGGCCGCCAAGAGTCCCTTGGTCTTCATTGGTCCATTCCTCCCTTTAGCAACCCCGATCGGCAGACTGCCGTATCCCGCACCGGTTGGGGCATGCTGCAAAGCGTAGTTGAGGTACGCACCTCAAGTAAAGAAAATACTTGAGGTGCGTACCTCAGAACCCCCTGCCGCATTGACCAATATGGCCACTGCCTCCGCTCCGCAGAACCGACGTGGTCCCGGCAAGGCATTGAATTCACAAGGCGAGCCGGACCCAGGCAGAGTTGCGGGCGGAGGAGCGAACGCAGGCATCGACGAAGGCAACGCCGATCAACCCGTCCCGGACGGTCGGAAAGACGACCTCCGCCGGCATGGCCTCTCCGGCCCGGCGGGCGCGAATCGCCCGGGCCGCCTCGGCGTAGATATTGGCGAAGCCTTCGAGATAACCCTCGGGATGGCCGGGCGGTATCCGGCTCATTCGTGCCGCCGCGGGGCCAGTGCCGGCGCCGGCACGGGTCAGCCGCCGCCGGGGTTCGCCGAACGGCGAATGCCAAAGCGTGTTCGGTTCTTCCTGTGACCATTCAATCCCGCCGGTAGTGCCGTAGACCCGAAGCTTCAGCGCGTTCTCGTTTCCAGGCGCCACCTGGCTTGACCAGAGCATGCCCTTCGCGCCGCCCTCGAAGCGCAGCATCACATGCGAATTGTCATCAAGGCGGCGGCCAGCGACGAAGCGGTGAAGATCGGCGGCCAGCGCTTCGAGCGTCAGCCCGGTCACGAAAGAGGCAAGGTTGAACGCATGGGTGCCAATATCTCCGATGCAGCCCCCAGCTCCGGATTGCGCAGGGTCGGTCCGCCATGCCGCCTGCTTCTGGCCCGTCGCCTCCGTTGCCTCGGTGAGCCAATCCTGGGGATATTCGACCTGCACCACGCGGATCTCACCCAGGGCGCCCGAGGCCACCATCTCGTGCGCCTGCCGGACCATGGGGTAGCCGGTGTAGTTGTGGGTCAGCACGAAAAGCGCGTCGGACTTCTCCGCAAGGACGGCGAGTTTCCGCGCCTCGGGTAGAGTTGCGGTCAGGGGCTTGTCGCAGATCACGTGGATGCCGCGTTGCAGGAAAGGTTTGGCGGCGGCGAAGTGAACGTGGTTCGGCGTGACGATCGCGACCGCCTCGATGCCGTCCTTCAGCCGCGCCTCATGCCGAGCCATCGCCGCGAAATCGTCGTAGACCCGGTCGGGCGGTAGGCCGAGATCGGAACCGGACGCCTGCGATTTCTCGGCCGTTGAACTGAAACACCCTGCAACCAGCTCGAACTGATCGTCAAGCCGCGCGGCGATGCGGTGCACGGCACCGATAAAAGCATCCCGCCCGCCACCGACCATGCCGAGCCGGATGCGGCGTCCGTGATCCTCGGATTTTCCCTCGATCGCCATGTCAGCCCCCGATCCCCAGCATACGCCGGTTCGCCGCGTCGTCCGCACCGCTCCCCGCGAAATCGTCGAAGGCGCGTTCCGTCACGCGGATGATATGGTCCCGCACGAAGGCCGCACCCTCGCGGGCGCCATCCTCGGGATGCTTCATCGCGCATTCCCATTCGACCACCGCCCAGCCGTCGAAATCGTACTGGGTGAGCTTGGAAAAGACCGCACCGAAATCGACGTGCCCGTCACCGAGAGAGCGGAACGACGCGATCGAGGAACATCTCGTAACTCACGCCATCATGCAGATCCTCGCCGGGATGAATCTCGTAGCAGACATCCACGCCCATCTCGCCCGCATGGTCGAGGATCGGCCGCCAACGCTTCGCCAGTTCGTCGAACGCCGCCTCGATCAGCCCCGCCGGGCGCTGCGGCCAAGGATAGACGAAGGGCCAGGCGAGCGCACCGGAGAAGGTCGCATGGGCGGTGATGCCAAGGTTGCGGCTGGCCGTCAGCGCCATCTTGACCTGCTCCACCGCCCAGTGCTGCCGAGCCGTCGGGTTGCCCCGAACACCCGGCGTGGCGAAGCCGTCGAACGCCTCTTCGTAAGCCGGATGCACGGCGACGAGCTGGCCCTGGAGGTGGGTTGACAGCTCCGTCACCGCAACGCCGTTTTCGGCCGCCACGCCCCTGAACGTGTCGCAATAGTCCTTAGACGTCGCGGCCTTGGCGAGGTCGAAGAGCCGGGCGTCCCAGCTTGGCACCTGAACTCCGACATAGCCGCAGTCGGCGGCCCATTTCGTAATCGACGCCCAGTCACTGAACGGCGCCTCATCGCCTGCGAACTGCGCCAGGAACAGCGCCGGCCCCTTGATCGTCCTCATGGCATTCCTCCCTCGGTTGCCCTGAGGTCAGGGCAGGTTTTCGCGGATGACGATGTCGATGCGGATACGTTCCTGCGCCTCGAAGATGCCGACACCGTCGCATTTGGCGCGCAGGACCCGCAGGGCACTGCGGACGAGATGGCCGACATTCTGGGTGATCACCGCGTCAATCTCCCGCTCCTGAAGCGCGACCCGGGTCAGAGGCGTGAGTTCGTGGGCGATGACGGTCAGATCCCCGATCCGGCCGGTCTCGCGCAGGGCCTGCAATAGCCCCCGGTTCCCCGACCCCATCGAATAGACCCCGGCGAGGTCGGGATGAGCGGTGACGGCATGACGGATGACCGCGACCATCCGTTCGGGATCATCGCGCGATTCGATCGAGGGCAGCACCGTGAGACCGGGAAAGGATTCGGCCATGACCGCATCGAATCCAAGCCGCCGCTCGATGCTGTCGCGGGCGAGGATGGAATTGGTGACGACCATCACCTTGCCCTGCGCGGCGCCGATGAACCGGCCCATGAGCACTCCAGCGGTGCTGCCGGCAGACAGGTTGTTGATGCCGACGAAATGGTCGCGCCCGGAATTCGGCAGGTCGGAGACGAGCGCCACCACCGGCACACCCGCCGCCTTGAGCCGCGCCACCGCGTCGCGGACCTGCGGTGTCTCGGGCGTCATGATCGCGACCCCGTCGAGGAGCGGAACCGGAAGGGCATTGAGCGCCCGAACCACCGAATGCGGATCGTAGGAGGGCACCGGCACCACGCGAACCGAAACCCGCTCGGCCATCTGCGCCTCGGTCGCTTCGAGAAGTGCGTCCTTCAGGGTGCCGACAAACTGGCTTTCGCCCTCGGGCAGCACGAAGGCGAACCGGTACTGGCGCTGGCGGGCGAGGTTCGCGGCGAAGGTGTCGCGCACATAGCCGAGCCGCTGCACGGCGGCCTGCACACGCTCCACCGTCTTGTCGCGCACGCCGGGCCGCGCGTTCAGGACCCGGTCCACCGTGGCAAGGCTGACGCCGGCTTCCTTGGCGATGTCGTGGACGGTCGGCTTGCCCATGCGTGATCTCCTGACGCACGGTAGGGCAGGTTTCTGAGGTACGTCAATCAGAATGCCGAAAGCACCGGCGGGTCAGATCGACACATGGCCGAGCAGGTCTTCGCGCCGCGCCTCTGCCTTACGGACGTTGAGCGAGACGCGGCCGGGCTGCATGGCGAAGAATTCGTCGGCGAGGTCATAGGCGAAGTCGAAGTACTGCTCCACCAGCAGGATCGCCATCCCGCCCTCCTCGCGCAGCCGCGCGATGACGCGGCCGATCTGCTGGATGATGTTGGGCTGGATGCCTTCGGTCGGCTCATCGAGCAGCAGGAGCTTTGGCCGAAGGATCAGGGCGCGGGCGATGGCAAGTTGCTGTTGCTGCCCACCGGAAAGGTCCCCGCCCCGGCGGTGGCGCATCTCATGCAGGACCGGGAAAAGCTCGAAGATGCGTTCCGGCATGGTCCGGTCGGCGCGCGGCAGACCGGCGAAGCCGCATTCGAGGTTCTCGGCCACCGTCAGCAGCGGAAAGATCTCCCTCCCCTGCGGCACATAGGCGATTCCCGCCTGCGCGGCAGCATGGGCCGAGAGATGATCGAGCGGCTTGCCGTCGAGCATGATCGTGCCCTTCCCGTAAGGGTGTCGTCCGGCGATTGCCTTCAGAAGGCTGGTCTTGCCCACGCCGTTGGTGCCCATCACCACCGTCACCTCGCCTGCCCGCGCGGTGAGGTCGATCCCCCGCAGGATCTGGCTCTGGCCGTATTTCAGTGTCAGTCCCCTGATTTCCAGCATGGCCTACCGTCCAAGATAGACGTCGATGACGTCCTGGTTCTGCGTGACATGGGCAAGGCTGCCTTCGGCGAGGACCGAACCCTCGTGCAGCACGGTGACGCGGCAATCGAGACGGCGCACGAAGTCCATGTCGTGCTCCACGACGATCACCGCCCGCGTCTCGGCGGCGCGTTTCAGAAGGTCGGTCGTATGCTCCCGCTCCGCCGGCGTCATCCCGGCAGCGGGTTCATCGACGAGAAGCAGCCGCGGGTCCTGCGCCAGCAGCATGCCGATCTCGAGCCATTGCTTCTGGCCGTGGCTGAGTTCGCCGGCGGCACGCGTCAGGCTGTCGGACAGGCCTATTTCCTCGGCGATTTCCCCGATCCGCGCCGCGCCCTGCCCGGTCTTGCGGTAGACGAGCACGTCAAAGGGTCCGGGCCGGTTCCTCAGCGCAAGCGCCAGGTTCTCACGCACCGTCTGCGCCTCGAACACCGTGGGCCGCTGGAACTTGCGGCCGATGCCGAGCCGGGCGATGGCGCTTTCGCTTTTCCCGACGAGCGAGGTGCTGAGTTCCCCCCAGAGGACATGGCCCTCGTCCGGCCGCGTCTTGCCGGTGATGATGTCCATGAAGGTGGTCTTGCCAGCCCCGTTCGGGCCGATCACGGCGCGCAGTTCCGGCTCTCCGATGGTCAGCGACAGGTTGTTGATGGCGCGAAAGCCGTCGAAGCTGACCGAGACGCCCGAAACCTCGAGAAGTGTGGTCATGGCTCGCCCTCCTCGCGCCGCCAGGCGCCGGCATCGGGGCCGTAGTCGCCCTGCCGGTCGGCCACGGGGCGGGGCTGGACGAGGTCGAAGAGGCCACCGATCCCCTTCGGGAAAAAGAGCGTGACGGCGACGAAGGAGAGGCCGAGCAGCACCAGCCACCAGTCCGTCCAGTGGATCGTGTAGAACCCGATCGGCACCGGGGGCGCCCCGCCGCCAGTGAACCACGACGACAGGAGCGACACGAAGGCAGCGCCGATCACCGCGCCATAAAGTCGTCCACGCCCGCCGATGGCGACCCAGACTGCAAGGTAGATCGAGGCGATCGGCGCGATCTCGGCCGGATTGATAATGCCCGCCTGCGGGTAGTAGAGCGCGCCGGCGACGCCCGCGACCATCGCGGTGACCGTGAAAACGAAGAGCTTGAAGCTCTCGACATGGTAACCGAGGAACCGCACCCGCGCCTCGTCGTCTCGGATCGCGCGGATGACGCTGCCCATCTTGCCCGAGACGATCCAGGCGAAGAAGACATAGCCCACGGCAAGCGCGGCCGCGGATCCCCAGAAGAACCAGATCGAAATCCGGTCCTGTCCGACGCCCTTGAGGCCCGGGATGTTCTGCAACCCCGACAGGCCGTTGTTGCCCCTGAGACCGCTGTCGTTCTGGAAGAGATAGAGCGACAGCGCCAGCGTCATCGCCTGCGTCAGGATCGAGAGGTAGACGCCGGTAACCCGGCTGCGGAACGCGAGCCAGCCGAAGACAAGCGCCAGAAGGCCGGGCAGCAGCACGATCATCGGGAGTTGCAGCCAGGGCCGGTCGGCAAGGGCCCAGATCAAGGGGAATTCCGAAGATCCGACGACGCCGAAGATCTGCGTGCCAATGGCGCTCCGGATCTCTTCTGCGGTCGGAGGCAGCGCCTGCGCGGCGAGCGACAGGGCGACGATCTCCTCCGTGCGGGCATACATCAGCCACATGCCGATGGCATAGCCACCAATCCCGAAGAAGGCGAAATGGCCAAGCGAGAGGATGCCGCAATAGCCCCAGACCACATCCATCGCGACCGCGATCAGGCAAAGGCAGAGCGTCTTGCCCAGGGTCTTGACGAAGGAGGTGGAGATCGTCCCGGCCTCGGCCATCACGGTCACGCCAAGCGTCACGAGCGCCAGGGCGAGCAGGAACCACAGGACCGACGGATTGGCGGAGAGAAAGGTGCGTCGCATCGGCTCAGTCTCCCGCGGCACGGCCCTTGAGGGCAACAATGCCCTTCGGCCGGAACTGGATGAAAAGAATGATGAAAAGGATCATGTAGGTCTGCGCGGCCAGCGTGTTCGACGGGTTCACCCATTCGATCAGCTTCTGGAGGAAGCCGATCAGCGCTGCCCCGGCGAGTGCCCCCCAGACATTCCCGACCCCTCCGACAACCACGGTCATGAAGCTTTGCACGATATAGTCGGCGCCCATTTCCGACGTGACCTTGGCATAGAGGCCGATCGCCACACCGGCGATCCCGGCGATGCCGGAGCCGAGGCCGAAGGTCAGCATGTTGATCCGGTCCGGGTTGATCCCGACCGAGGCCGCCATGCCGGGGTTCTGCGTCACAGCCCGCATCTCGAGCCCGAGCCGCGTGCGCTTCAGGATGAAGAGGATGAGGCCGAGAAACATCAGCGCCAGCCCGAAGATCGCAATGCGGATATAGCTGATCGAGACGACATCGTTGATGCTCAGCGCCCCGTCGAGCCACGCCGGCGAGGTCAGCGGCCGGGCCTGGGTGCCGAAGATGTTCTTGGCCAGTTGTTGCAGCCCGATGGAAATGCCGAAGGTCGCGAGAAGCGTCTCCAGCGGCCGGTGGTACAGGTGGCGGATCACCAGCCGCTCCATCGCCACACCGGCCGTGAAGGTGACGGCGAAGGCGGCGGGCAGCGCCACGAGGATCGAAAGCGTGTAGCCCGGCACGAATTGTTGGACGACATAGCCGGTATAGGCGCCCATCATGATGAACTCGCCATGCGCCATGTTGATGACACCCATCACCCCGAAGGTGATCGCAAGACCGATGGCGGCGAGAAAGTAGATCGAGGCGAGCGACAGCGCGTCGAGGATGATGTCGGCGACCTGGTAGGCGCCGACCCGCGTCTCGATGGCGCGCAGGGCGTCGCCTGCGGCATCGGAGATGGCCGGATCGGGCTCGACATATTCCTCGTAGAAGACATGCGCGGCGAGCGCGGCGTCCTGTTCGTTCGGCGCCAGGGTCGGCGGCACGACGCCCGCGTCGGCCAAAGCGGCATAGGCGAAGAGGCGGGCGGCGTCGCTTCCGAGGTCTTCGACCGCCACGCCCCCGACCCGACCGCCCTCGATATGGGCGACAAGCGCCGCCTTGATGTCATCTCGGCCAACGACCGGCGGGACAAGGCCGGCCTCGACCAGCAAGCCGTAGGCGGTGCCGACGGGCAGCGCTTCGGACCCGGGTGTCAGCACACGCGCGATGTTGGCGCCCTCGGGCAGCACCCGCGCGACACCCGTTGTGGTGGCGAGGATCTGGTTCAGGACCGCGCGCACATCGACCGAGACGTCGTCGCCGAGGTTCGCGATGGCCTCCACCCGCGCATCGGCGGTCGGGGCGAAGCGGGCGGCGAGAATGTCGGCGAGCCGCTCCTTCGCGGCTTTCAGGGCCGGGTTCGGTTCCGTCGGGATCGAGGCCCGCAAGGGAGCGAGCTGATTGGCCGATCCGCTGCGGGCGATGGCGTCGACGGCGCTCCGGCGCCGACCGATGTCGGGATCGGACAGCTGGAACTCCACCAGTGCATCGGCGATCGCCTTGCGCACCCCGCCGTTCGGGCGCAGCTCCGTCATCTCGGCGCGCGATGCGGTGCCCGCCGCCCTGTCGTCGCTGACCGCGGTCAGCAGGTAGCCGTCGCCCTCCGGCGTCGCATAGTAGAAGAGCCCGTCCGAGGCACGCAGGAAAACGCGCTTGTCCTGCCAGCGTTCGAGGAACAGCGGCACTCCCGGCAAGCCGGAGGCGACGAGCCTGTCGAGAACCTCGCCCACCGAACGGCGCGACGGGGCCTCGATCTCGGCCTTGTGGGCCTGAAGCAGGGTCTGGAGATCCTCTGCAACGGCGGCAGCGGGCAACCACACGAGGGCCGCGAGCGCGAGGAGGACGGCGCGAAGCATCATGAAATCCTGTCCGGGAAAGAACGGCGCGGGGGACGATCCCCGCGCCGCCGGGGTCGTCAGTAGTTCGACTTGATCTGCACGCAGGTCTTCGTCTCGGTGTTGAACATACCGCAGCCGAGGTCCTTCCAGTCCGAAGTCAGAACCGCGGAGTCCGGCAGGAAGTCGGTCCAGGCGTCACCCGGCACCGGTTCGGTCTTGCTAATGATGTCGAACTGGCCGTCGGCGCGGATCTCGCCGATGAGCACCGGCTTCTTGAGGTGATGGTTGGTCAGCATCTCGGCGGTGCCGCCGGTCAGGTTCGGGAAGGTCTGGCCATACATCGCTGTGCGCACCGCATCGACATCGGTCGATCCCGCCGAGGTCACCGCGTTCACCCACATGTTGAAGCCGATGTAATGCGCCTCCATCGGGTCGTTGGTGACGCGCTTTTCGTCTCCGATATACTTGTGCCAAGCCGCGATGAAGGCGGTGTTTTCCGGGGTTTCGGCGGACATGAAGTAGTTCCAGGCCGCAAGGTGGCCGACGAGGTTCGAGGTATCCAGACCCGACAGTTCCTCTTCCCCGACCGAAAATGCCACGACCGGGATGTCGTCGGCCGAAACTCCGGCGGCGGCAAGCTCCTTGTAGAAGCCGATATTGGCGTCGCCGTTGATGGTGGAGATCACCCCAACCTGCTTGCCGTCGGCGCCGAGCGCCTTCACATCGGCGACAATGGTCGCCCAGTCGGAATGGCCGAAGGGCGTGTAGTTGACGAAGATATCCTCCGCCGCGATGCCCTTCTGCTGCAGGTACGATTGCAGGATGTTGTTGGTGGTGCGCGGATATACGTAGTCGGTGCCAAGAAGCGCGAATTTCTCGACCCCGAGTTCCTCGATGAAATAATCCACGGCCGGGATCGCCTGCTGGTTCGGCGCGGCGCCGGTATAAAAGACGTTCTTCGACGATTCCTCGCCCTCGTACTGGACCGGGTAGAAGAGAAGCCCGTTCAGTTCCTCAATCACCGGCAGGACCGACTTGCGGCTGACGCTGGTCCAGTTGCCGAAGATCACGTCGACCTCATGCACGGTGAGAAGCTCGCGCGCCTTCTCAGCAAAGAGCGGCCAGTCCGAGGCCGGGTCGACCACGACCGCTTCCAGGTCACAGCCGAGAAGTCCGCCCTTGGCATTCTGTTCGGCCACGAGCATCAACATCGTGTCCTTGAGCGTGGTCTCCGAGATCGCCATCGTGCCGGAGAGCGAGTGCAGAACCCCCACCTTGATCGGGCAGTCCTGCGCCAAAGCCGCGCCGGCGGCGGCCAGAAGCGCCACGGCCGGGAGTGTGGGCACCGAGAGTTTTCTGATCATTCGTCCTATTCCCCTGTTCTGCGCCACAGCGTCCGCGACCGGCGCCCGCGCGCATTTGCCGGATGGGCAAGTGCCGTCGGAGCCGCTACGACAGGGCCGCAGCCATGTTGCTGCCGTCGCGCGGGGAAGTTGATCTGCCAGGATTGCGCCCCGCGCGGCGTTCGGTTCGGCCCAAGAATTGGGCACATGCCGATCATTTGCGCGCGCCCCCGGATCGCAACGTTGCGGTGACGATTCCGGCGCACTTTCTGCGGCGCAGCGCAATGTATTTGCGAAAACCGGGACGCTGCCCGAATTCTGTGCAGCGCCCGTCTGCCGCCACGTCCCGCTCTCGCCATGGCCGAACCGCCCAACCGGGGATGCACCGACGATTCGGCCCGGGTCCGACCAGCCGGAAACCCACGCGCAACGGCCAGAGCGCCCCCCTCAGCGCAGCGTCAGTCCGCCTTCTCTCTCCAGAAAGCCGATCACCTCGGCGATCCCGACCCCACGCCGGACCTCGGCCAGGACGAAGGGGCGCGCACCGCGGGCGGCCTTGGTGTCGCTCTCCAGCAAGGCCAGGTCGACGCCGACATGGGGCGCAAGATCGGTCTTGTTGACGACGAGAAGGTCGGAGCGCGTGAGGCCGGGCCCGCGTTTCCTCGGGATGTCCTGCCCGGCGGCCGTGTCGATGACATAGATCGTGAGGTCGGCAAGCTCTGGGCTGAAGGTCGCGGCGAGGTTGTCGCCCCCGCTCTCGATCAGGATCAGGTCGAGGTCGGGGAAGGCCGTCCGCAGGTCGGCGACGGCGGCGAGGTTGATCGAGGCATCCTCGCGGATCGCGGTATGCGGGCAGCCGCCGGTCTCGACGCCCCTTATACGCGCCTCGGGCAGCACCTGCGCGCGCACGAGGTAATCGGCATCCTCGCGCGTGTAGATGTCGTTGGTGATCACCGCCATCGAACAGCGCGGCGCGAGCGCACGGGCAAGCTCTTCGGTCAAGCTGGTCTTGCCGGCGCCGACCGGGCCGCCGATACCGACGCGCAGGGGGCCGTTCATGTTCATGTCCGGAATATCCTTGTCTCCATGGTCTCGTGCCGGAAGGCGGCGAGGTCGGCGCCAAGCGCCGCGTTACCGAGATCGCCTTCCTCGGCTGTGGCCGCCCGCCGGGCGAGGCTGACGATCTGACTGTGCAACCCATGCAGCACTGCCTGCCCTTCGGTCTGACCAAGCGGCACGAAGCGCGTGGCGACCGAGACGAGATTGCCAACGAAGGTGTGCAGATAATGGCCGATGACCTCAGAAGGGTCGAGGCCGAGCGGCCGCGCCGCCGCGCCGACCGCGACGGGCAGCGCCCGGGTCGGCAGGTCGTGCCCGGTCAGCGCGGCGACCGTCACGGCGAAAGCCCGACCCTGATCGAGCGTTTCGGCCAGCCGCTCCGCCGAGGGTTGGAGCGCGCGGGCAAGATCGTCGAGGGCGGCGTGATCGGCCCCCGGACGCAGCGACAGCGACAGGAGCACTGCGTCTTGCCAGCCCGCGCCGCAGTCGAGAATATCCGCCAGCCATTCCGCCAGCGCCCGCGCCGTTGTCACCTGACCGGCGGAGATCGCCCATTCGAGCCCGTGCGAGTAAGCGAACCCCCCGGTCGGAAAGGCCGGCGACAGCCACTGGATCAGCGACAGCCGGGCGACGGGATCGGACATGTCAGGCCGACCCGTGCCCGTGGCTGTGCCCATGACTTTGCCCTTGGCTGTGATCATGCACATGCGCCGGCCCGTGATCGTGCCCCATCGTCCTGCCGTGACCATAGGCGCCGCCCTCGGGGCTGAAGGACAACGTCGCTCGCTCCACCCGGGCGCCAAGCTGTCGCAGCATCGCCTCCAGCACGTGGTCCTCGCGGATCAAAAGACGGTCGGCCGCGATCTGGCAGGGTGTGTGGCGGTTGCCGATATGCCAGGCCAGGCGCGGCAGGTCTCCCGTCACCGCAAGCACAGGCTCGCGCGCCGCGACGACACCGACAAGCCGGCCATCCTCCAGAACGAGGCAATCGCCTTCATCAAGGCTCACGGTCTCTGCCAGGTCCACGAAGATCGCGACCCCGTCATCCGTCACCAGCCGCTTGCGGCGCAGCATCCGCGCCTCGTAGTCGAGCGTGATCGTCACCTCGGGCTGCGCGGCAAGCGTGCCATTGCGGCGGATTGAGCGGGCGGCGGGCAGAACGGTCATCTCGGGTCCTCAATACAGAAAATAGCGTTGGGCGAGCGGCAGTTCGGCGGCCGGTTCGCAGGTCAGCAACTCGCCGTCGGCGCGAACCTCATAGGTCTCGGGATCGACCTCGATGGCAGGTGTCGCGTCGTTGAGGCGCATGTCGGCCTTGCCGATGCCGCGGGTGTTTTCGACCGCCAGCACCTGCTTCGCCAGCCCCAGTCGCGAGACATCCGCCACCCCGGAGACGAAGGTCACCGCGTTGCGTTCGACCGAGCGGCCATAGGCACCGAACATCGGCCGCGTGTAGACCGGCTGCGGCGTCGGGATCGAGGCGTTGGGATCGCCCATCTGCGCAACCACGATAACCCCGCCCAGTAGTACCATCTCGGGCTTGGCACCGAAGAAGGCGGGCGACCAGAGCACCAGATCGGCGCGCTTGCCCTCCTCGACCGAGCCGGTATGGGCGGAGACCCCGTGCGCGATGGCCGGATTGATCGTGTATTTCGCGATGTAGCGGCGCGCGCGCAGGTTATCGTTGGCGCCCGACTCTCCGGCCAGCCGCCCGCGCTG
>NCEA01000013.1:14788-69168 GCA_002280515.1 Rhodobacterales bacterium 32-67-9 | reverse complement strand
TCGGACGAGATGATCGAGAAGGCACCCATGTCATGCAGGATGTCCTCGGCCGCGATCGTCTCGCGCCGGATGCGGCTTTCAGCGAAGGCCACATCCTCAGGCACCCGGCGGTCGAGGTGATGGCAGACCATCAGCATGTCGAGGTGTTCCTCGATCGTGTTGACCGTGTAGGGCATCGTCGGGTTGGTCGAGGACGGGATGACGTTCGCGCTCGACACGACCTTGATGATGTCGGGCGCATGCCCGCCGCCCGCGCCCTCGGTGTGGAAGGCGTGGATTGTACGGCCTTTGATAGCGGCCAGCGTATTCTCGACGAAGCCGCTCTCGTTCAGCGTATCGGTGTGGATCATCACCTGCACGTCCATCGCGTCGGCAACCGAGAGGCAGCAGTCGATGGCGGCGGGCGTGGTGCCCCAGTCTTCGTGGAGCTTCAGCGCGCAGGCGCCGGCCCGCACCTGTTCCTCCAGCGCGGCGGGGAGCGAGGCATTGCCCTTGCCCGCGAAGGCGAGGTTCATCGGGAAGGCATCGGCGGACTGGAGCATCCGCCCGATATGCCAAGGCCCCGGCGTGCAGGTCGTGGCCAGCGTACCGTGCGCCGGCCCGGTGCCGCCGCCGAGCATCGTGGTGATGCCGGAATGCAGGGCGTCGTCGATCTGCTGCGGGCAGATGAAATGGATGTGCGCGTCGAAGCCGCCGGCGGTCAGGATGCGCCCCTCGCCGGCGATGATCTCCGTCCCCGGTCCGATCACCACGTCAACGCCCGGCTGGGTGTCGGGGTTCCCGGCCTTGCCGATCTTCGCGATCCGGCCGTCACGCAACCCTACGTCGGCCTTGTAGATACCCGTCCAGTCGAGGATCAGCGCGTTGGTGATGACGGTGTCCATCGCCCCCTCGGCCCGGCTCCGCTGCGATTGCCCCATCCCGTCGCGGATCACCTTGCCGCCGCCGAATTTCACCTCTTCGCCGTAGCGCAGCGCGTTCGCCCTGACCGAGGACCGTTCAGCGATCAGGTCACGCTCGACCTCGATGATGATTTCGGTATCCCCGAGGCGCAGCTTGTCCCCCACGGTCGGGCCATACATGTCGGCATAGGCGGCACGGGTAATGGTGGCGGGCATGGGCTTATCTCTGGTTGGGGCCGGGGCCGCGCCGCGACGGGCGACGGACGTTGGACGTGGTGAAGTGGTCGACCGGCTTCAGCGCCGCGTGGGTGACGGCGGCGGGGGAGGCGCCAGTCATAGCGGCCCGTCCGGCGGATAGGACGGCCGCCTGCGCCGTAGCAGCCTTTTCGCGCATGATGCGCTGGTTCTCTAACGGGGCCACGTTCCAGACGCCCGCCAGCCCGCAAAGCCGGACCGAGATAACCATCTGCGCCTCGGCCAGGGTCATCCACCACTGACCCATGAGCTGGGCCATCTCCATCGAAACCTGGATCGGACCGTGGCGTCGCATCAGAGCGTTCCCATCACCTTGGCATTGAACCCGAAAACCGCCCGCGCGCCACTCAGTGGCACCAGCCGCACCTCGCGGCTCTGGCCCGGTTCGAACCGGATCGCGGTGCCGGCGGGAATATCCAGCCGTCTGCCGCGCGCGGCGGCGCGGTCGAAGGCAAGGCCGGGGTTGGCCTCGGCGAAGTGATAGTGGCTGCCGACCTGCACCGGCCGGTCGCCGGTATTGGCGACGGTCAGCACCGTGACCTCGGCGCCAGCGTTCAGCACGATCTCGCCCGGCGCGGGGATGACCTCTCCGGGGATCATCCGCGCCGCCTTGAGACGGCCCAGATCGCGCATGGCACGCCGACGACGACCGCGAGGGTCAGCGCATGGTCGGGTTCGGAGAGCGCATGGGTGATGAGGCTGCCGATGCCCGGCGCGCCGTGATCGCCGGCATGGGCAAGGGCAAGCGTCGGCATCAGCAGCGCGGCAGCGGTCAGTGCGTGTCTCATGGCGGTCTCCTATCGGATCGGATGGTGGACGGTGACGAGCTTGGTGCCGTCGGGAAAGGTCGCCTCGGCCTGGATCGCGTTGATCATCTCGGGCACGCCGTCCATGCACTGCTCTGCGGTGATGACGTGGGCGCCCGCTTCCATCAGGTCGGCGACCGAACGGCCATCGCGCGCGCCCTCGACGACGAAATCGGTGATGAGCGCCACCGCTTCGGGATGGTTGAGCTTGACCCCGCGCGTCAGCCGCGCCCGTGCCACCATGGCGGCGAGGCTGATCAAGAGTTTGTCCTTTTCACGCGGGGTAAGGTTCATGCCGTCCTCGTCAGTTCTGCCAGACGCGGGGCAACGGCCCGTCGCGCAGCGCGACGAGAAGCCGCATGACCTGCCGGCGGAGATGAAACGCATCCGCAGCCATCGCCCGGACAACGAGTTTCCCGGAAAAGGCCGAGGCCGCCCAGTCGACCCCCGGTTCCCCAGCCACGGCCCGGACAGCACCAAGCCGGTCCTCGGCCCGCGCATCGACCAGCACGACGGAGGCGAAAGCGCGCGCAGTACCGAGAACCGCCGCGCCGCGGCCGAGCGTCGCGTCATCGAGCCTGAGCCGCTCCATGAAGACCGGGCGGCCAGCGCGTGAAATGAGGCGCAGATCGCTCAGCGCCACCCTCGCCACCGTCTCGCCCATCGCCGCGCGGCCGAGAATTACGGTTTCGAGCAAAAGGCAGCCGGCGCCTTCACCCAGCTCGATCCGCGTCCGCCGGTCTAGCCGCGCGCCGTCGAAGAGGATCGTCTCCTGCGGCAACCAGTCGAGCCAGCCGCCCGCGCCGACCCTGACCTCGGCCGCGACCTCGGCCGGGGAACCCGTCGCGCGGTAGGCGCGCTCGGCGGTCTGGGTCGTCGCCACCGCGCGCACACCCGGGCCGAGGTCGAGCCGGTAGGACAGCCGGTCGCCCGAAGCGAGCCCGCCCGACGTGTTGAGAAACACCATCTCTGGCACGGCGCCGCCGACATGCGGCAGCAACACCTTCGCCGAGCCTTCCTGGCGCAACTCCTTCAGCCGGGCCCGCCCGTCCACGAGGACGAGCCCCGCCGCGGCGGCGCCGTGGCTGCGCTGGTGGACGATCTGGCGAACTTCTGTCGACACGCTGATCCCCGGGATGGTTCGGGGCACTGTCCGGCGCGGCGCGGCGGGAAGGCAACCGGAGCGCCCGCGGCTGGCGCGTGTCAGGACCCGGAACCCGATGAGGCGCACAATGGACGGGCGCCTCGCTCAATCCTTGGGCAGAGAGGAGATCCGGGCCGGGCGTTCCCCGCGCCGACGGCGAAGCGATGGCGTCGGTCAGGGAAATGAAAAGGCGGGCCGCCGGCCCGCCTGTCATCGGTTCCGGGACCGGGACGCCTAGACCACCCGCTCGACCATCATCTTCTTGATCTCGGCGATCGCCTTCGCCGGGTTCAGCCCCTTCGGACAGGTCTTCGCGCAGTTCATGATCGTATGGCAGCGATACAGCTTGAACGGGTCCTCAAGCTGGTCCAGCCGCTCGCCCGTCGCCTCGTCGCGGCTGTCGATGATCCAGCGGTAGGCATGCAGAAGCGCGGCCGGGCCAAGGTAGCGGTCACCGTTCCACCAGTAGCTCGGGCAGGAGGTGGAGCACGAGGCGCACATGACGCATTCGTAAAGCCCGTCGAGCTTGCTGCGATCCTCGATCGACTGGCGCCATTCCTTCGCGGGGCGGTTCGTCTTGGTCTCAAGCCACGGCATGATGCTCGCGTGCTGGGCGTAGAAATGCGTGAGGTCGGGGATCAGGTCCTTCACCACCGGCATGTGCGGCAGCGGATAGATCTTCACGTCGCCCTTGATTTCATCCAACCCGTAGATGCAGGCCAGCGTGTTGATCCCGTCGATGTTCATCGCGCAGGAGCCGCAGATGCCCTCGCGGCACGACCGGCGGAAGGTCAGCGTCGGGTCGATCTCGTTCTTGATCTTGATCAGCGCATCCAGAACCATCGGGCCGCACTGGTCCATGTCGATGAAATAGGTGTCGACCCGCGGGTTTTCGCCGTCGTCGGGGTTCCAGCGGTAGATCTGGAACTTGCGGACATTCCTGCCCTCGGGTTTCGGCCAGGTCTTGCCGACGCGGATCTTCGAATTCTTGGGAAGCGTGAACTGGACCATGATTTATCCCCTTTTCTCGCGGGTGTGGGCAGGGCTCATCCGGCAGACCCGGTGCTGAGCGCTCCGATGCAGTCGGCGGCCTCCGGACGGTCGGCATAGGTCAGGATGCTTGCGCGGTTTTCGGCGGTAATTGCGTGGCTGTTGTCCGCAAGGCCGAGTTTTAGCGTCTCACCGACGGTCATCGCCCTAAGAACGCAGTCGGCCGCCGCTTCGGGCAGGCCAGGACGCTCGGCGGTCAGCGTCTTGAGGATCGCGGCGCGCGATTCCTTGCGCGTCGCATCGATGGCCACGACGCCGGCGCAACCCGGCAGGAAGGTCAGGGCCAGAAGGGTCGGGGCAAGACGCATTTTCAATTCACTCTTCCTTTCGCGACAACATCACCCCGTCCAATCGGAGCGGGTGTAAAGCGGCCGCCGTGGCGGCTGGCCGGATTTCTGGTAGACGCAGGCATCATAGAGGGCCGAGGGGTCCTTGCCCTGGAGGAAGTCGGAGGAGATGGCGATTTCCCCCTTCACCTTCGGACCACCGGAACCGGTACCGACCGCGACCATGCCGCGCGGATGTTCGGCGAGGCGCGCGCGCTGGAAGCATTCGCGCTCCGCCCGCTCGATGCTCATCGGGCCGCAGGCGGCCACAAGCGGCAGGACGACAAGTGCGGGAAGCGCGAACCGCATCAGTTTGCCCCCAGCGACGACCGGATGGTGGATCCGTCCTTGAGGTAGAGGAGCGCCCGTTGCTGCTCGGCGAGTGTCAGCGTCGGCCAGAGGTCCGCATCCCCCGGCATGAGCGGGTATTGGGTGGGCAGTGGCAGATTGCCGCGAACAGTTTGCTGCCGGGGCGCCGGTGTGACCGGGACCGGTTGCGCGACAGGTGGAGCCGGTTGCGCGGTAGCCGGGGCAGGTTTTGCGACGGTTGGGACCGGCCTTGCCAAGGTCGACGACGGCGTTGACACGGCCACGACAGGCGTCCGGGCGCTAACCGGCGCGGCGGCCGTCCCCCGGCCACCAGCCACGCAGGCGTTGATTGCCGCCAGTTCCTCGGGCGTCGCATGGATGTTGCCGGTCACGCCGGCAGCCCGCGCCGCGGCGGCGCGCTGATTGAAACCGACCCGGTCGCTGCAGTCCTTGACCGAGCGGTGCCCGACACCGGCGCCCGCCGAACAGCCGGCCAGCACGGCCGTCGCCGCGACACAAAGGACCGGGCCGCGCAGCATCAGTAGACCCTTGCCTTCGGCGCGATCTTCTTCAGGTCGATCCCGCCCTCCGCCTGCGGCGTCAGGGGGTCGAGATGCACCGGCCGGGTGGTCAACGTCACCTTGTTGCCATCGACCGTCGCCAGCGAATGCACCCGCCAGTTCTTGTCGTCACGGTTCGGGTAATCCTCGTGCGCATGGGCGCCGCGGCTTTCCTTGCGCGCCTCGGCGGCGACGATGGTGGCAAGCGCGTTCGGCATGAGGTTGGTCAGTTCCAGCGTCTCCATCAGGTCGGAGTTCCAGACGAGGCTGCGGTCGGTGACCTTGAGGTCGTCCATCTTCGCCGCCACGGCCTTCATCTTCTCGACCCCTTCGGCCAGCGTCTTGTCGGTGCGGAAGACGGCGGCGTCGGACTGCATGGTCTTTTGCATCTCAAGCCTGAGATCGGCGGTGGAGATGCTGCCCTTGGCGTAGCGGAGCCTGTCGAACCGGTCGAGTGCGGCATCGACCGACACCGTGTTCACCGGCTGGTTGCGCTCCTTCGGATCGACGATCTCTCCGGCGCGGATGGCCGCTGCCCGGCCGAAGACCACGAGGTCGATCAGCGAGTTTGAACCGAGCCGGTTGGCGCCGTGAACCGATGCGCAGCCGGCCTCGCCCACCGCCATCAGGCCCGGAACGATCGCATCCGGGTTGGCCTTGGTCGGGTTCAGCACCTCGCCCTTATAGTTGGTCGGAATGCCGCCCATGTTGTAATGCACGGTCGGCAGCACCGGGATCGGTTCCTTGGTCAGGTCGACACCGGCGAAGATGCGGGCGCTTTCAGAGATGCCAGGCAGGCGCAGGGCCAGCGTCTCGGGCGGCAGGTGGTTGAGATGCAGGTGGATGTGGTCCTTGTTCGGGCCGACGCCACGACCTTCGCGGATCTCGATCGTCATGCAGCGCGACACCACGTCGCGGCTCGCCAGATCCTTGTAGGTCGGCGCGTAACGCTCCATGAAGCGCTCGCCCTCGGAATTGGTGAGATATCCACCCTCGCCGCGTGCGCCCTCGGTGATCAGCACCCCGGCGCCGTAGACCCCGGTCGGGTGGAACTGCACGAACTCCATGTCCTGAAGCGGCAGCCCGGCGCGCGCCACCATGCCGCCGCCGTCGCCGGTACAGGTATGGGCGCCTGTCGCGCTGAAGAAGGCCCGGCCGTAGCCGCCGGTCGCCAGCACCACCATCTTGGCGTTGAAAACATGGATCGTGCCGTCATCGAGCTTCCACGCCACGACGCCGGTGCAGGCGCCGTCGGTCATGATCAGGTCGATGGCGAAATACTCGATGTAGAACTCGGCATTGTGCTTCAGCGACTGGCCGTAGAGCGTGTGCAGGATCGCGTGGCCGGTGCGGTCGGCGGCGGCACAGGTGCGCTGCACCGGGGGGCCTTCGCCGAACTCGGTCGTATGGCCGCCGAACGGGCGCTGATAGATCATGCCCTCCTCGGTGCGGCTGAAGGGCACGCCGTAATGCTCCAGCTCGTAGACCGCCTTCGGCGCCTCGCGGGCGAGGTATTCCATCGCGTCGGTATCGCCGAGCCAGTCGGAGCCCTTGACGGTGTCGTACATGTGCCACTGCCAGTGGTCGGGGCCCATGTTCGAGAGCGACGCGGCGATGCCGCCCTGCGCCGCGACGGTGTGGCTGCGGGTCGGGAAGACCTTGGTCACGCAGGCGGTGCGCAACCCCTGTTCGGCCATGCCGAGCGTGGCGCGCAGGCCGGCGCCGCCGGCACCGACGACCACCACATCGTATTCGTGGATCTCATATGGATAAGCGGTCATGGTGTCAGTCCTTCAAAGCGCGAGCCGGATCAACGCGTAAAGCCCGGTGGCGATCAGCGCGTAGGACAGGCAGACGGTGCTGATGATCAGCGCCTTGCGGGTGAATCCGTGGGCGTAATCCTCGATCATCACCTGCGCGCCGTTCTTGAAATGGGTCATGGCGACGACCAGCGTCAGACCCGCGACGATGGCGGGGAACGGCCGGCCGTAATAGGCGACGACATCCTCGTAGGGCGCGCCGACGATGCGGCCGAAGGTCAGAATGAAGACCGGCACCAGAATGGCGAGGCCCACGGCACTCACCTGCATGTGCCAGAAATGCTCGGTTCCGGACTTGGCGGAGCCAAGGCCCTCGGCGCGCTTGCGGTCGGTCAGATATCTCATGCCCGCCCCCTCTCAGAGAATTGTGATGGTGAAGAGGGTCAGAACAACCGACCCGAAGATGATCCCCCAGCCCAGCTTCTCGGCCGTCGGAATGTCGAGCCCGCGCCCGCTGTCGAAGTAGAGGTGCCGCAGGCCGGCGAGGAAGTGATACCAAACCGCCCAGATCGAGCCGGTGAAGATCAGCTTGCCGAACCACGACCGCACAACGCCGTCGGCGACGGCGAAATACTCCGCGCTGGTCGACGCGGCCAGAAGCCACCAGACAATCAGGAACGCCGCCACGATCAGCGCATTGCCGGTGATCCGCGTCAGGATCGAGGTGATGGAGGTCAACTGCGGCCGGTAGTACGGCCCGATCATAAAGGGCGATAACGGGCGCTTGCCCCGGTTCACGTCAGCCATGTTCGGTCCCTCTCTTGCCGCGCCCGGCCGGAGGGCGGCGAGGCGCTTTCGCCACCCTCAATAGCGCAAATCTCGCTCATGTCACGCTACCAGTGGCCAAAATCTGTAGAATCCGCCGTCGTTAGCGATAAACTTCAATTTTGTGATCACGGGGAAAATTTTTGTGATCGCAAATCCCCGCCACCCGGACCGCCCCGGTCAACGCCTGAGAATCGCCTGTTCCGTCAGGGCCGAAATCTGCCGCTCCGTCTCGCGGCGAAGCTTGCGCCGCATCCGGTCGGGGTATTGGCCGTAGTCCTCGGCAGTCACCACGAAGGCATTACCCCCGGTCATCACGTTCTCGGCGAAATACTGCGGCAACCCGTCGTCATCGCCGCGGATCACCAGAGCGTTGACGGTGATGGCCAGGCTGTCCATCTCGGCCTTGAGGTCAGCGGGCTCCGACCCTTCGTTGTTCCTGCCGTCCGACGAGATATCCATTACCCGGCGCCGGCAGGCCGGGGCCGCGTCGAACACACCGAGACCGAAAGTCATCGCCTGCCCGATGGCGGTGGAATATTCGGTCCAGACCCTTGGCAGCGTCTCGATCCGCGCGGCGAAAGCCTCCAGATCGGCGGCACTGCCGATCCGGGTCCAGGGCACCGAGAGGTCCTGCCGCGATGATCCGGTCCATTGCATCAGCGCCAGCGCCGCCTCGCCCCGCACCAGCGCCTCGGCCACGACCCCGTCGCGCAGGCCCTCGGACAGCCCCCGCATCTGTACCTCGTATTCCCCCCGGTCGACCGAGCCAGAGACATCGACCGCGAAAAGAAGCGCAAGCTCGCACCCCGCCGCGGGAACGGCGAGGGTGGATACCAGAAGCGATGCGGCGGCGATCCCACGCATGGGACAAAGATTAGCGCCTCGCGCCCCGCCGCGCGATCACAAAGGCATCAGCGCCCAGTAATCGAGGTCCAGAAGCACATCGGGCAGGTATTTCCCGTCTGCGCCCTTCAGCGCGAAGGGCTCGGCGCCGTGTTTCACCGCCGCCAGCCTCAGCCGGATCGCGCCGACGCCAGGTGCCGTGGTCTCGGCCTTGTCGAGCACTTCCGACCAGGCCCGCACCGTATCGCCCGAGAAGCAGGGGTTGGCATGAGCACCGGCGTTCAGCGCCACGATCAACTGCGCATTGGCCAATCCGTTGAAGCTGAGCGCGCGGGCGAGCGAGATGACGTGGCCACCATAGATCAGCCGCCGCCCGTCCTCGCGGTTGGTGGCGTCGAAATGCACCTTGGCGGTATTCTGCCAGAGGCGCGTGGCGAGCATGTGCTCCGCCTCCTCGACCGTCACCCCGTCGACATGGTCGATCGTCTCTCCAACGGCGTAGTCGCCCCAGCGGTGCGGCTCTCCGGCGAGCGTGAAGTCGTAGCGGCTGAAATCGAGCCCTTCCGGCACGATCAGGTCGGTGGCGGCCACCGCTCCGACCAGATCCGGCACAACCGTCTTCGGCGCTGGTAGCGATACGTCCCGCTTGCGGACCATGACCCAGCGTACATATTCCAGAACGACCTCGTCCCTCTGGTTCAGGCCGCGCGTGCGGACCCAGACGACACCCGACGTGCCGTTGGAGTTTTCCTTCAACCCGATGACCTGGCTTTCCGACCGCAACGTGTCGCCCGCCCAGACCGGCCGGTGCCAGCGCCCCTCGGCATAGCCGAGATTGGCGATGGCATTGAGCGAGATGTCGGGCACGGTCTTGCCGAAGACCGTGTGGAAGGCAATCAGGTCGTCCATCGGCGCGGCGGGCAAGCCGCAGGCGCGGGCAAAGGCGTCGGAAGAACAAAGCGCATGGCGGGCGGGATAGAGCGCGTGATAGAGCGCACGTTCCCCCCCCGAAAGCGTACGGGGCACGGCGTGGGCAATCACGTCGCCCAGCCGGTAATCCTCGAAGAAACGGCCCGGATTGGTCTTCATCTTGGTCCTTTCAGCACATCGTGCGGCCCTAGCCGTAGGTCCCGAGGAACGGGTTGTGGCCAAGCCAGATATGGACGCCGGCGATCAGCCCATAGAGAACCAGCGCGATCACCACGCCGATCGCGTCGCTGCGGAGGCCCCCCGGCGCCGGCCGCTCCCACCGCTCCTGCGCATTGATGAGAAGGATCGAGACGACGGCCCAGACGCCAAGCCCGCCGAAGAGGACGATGGAGGCGAGGTCGCCATTGACCAGAAGGTGCGCGAAAGCCCAGAGGATGACGCCGAGCAGCATCGGATGACGGAGCCGCGCCTTCACCAGCCCCTTTGTATGCGGCACGCCGAGCAAAAAGACCGCGATCAGCATCAGGAGGTCGGTCAGATGCCCCATTCCCGGCAGCGGCGTATAGACCGGCTCGATCTCCGCCCGCCGGTAGCCGATCACCATCAGCACGACAGCGGCCAGAGACAGCACCGTGACCACCATCTTTCCCGGCAGTTCGCCCAGTTTCGCGCGCGGCCCCGGCAGCACCCGCTTGAACAGATGCGACACGATCCAAAGCACCAGCCCGAGGACCATCACCTGCATATCAAACCTCCTGACTTTTAACGACGCGCCAGACTTTCCCTAATTCGCGCGCTCCGCAATAGCCTCCGCGCGCGCGAGGATCTGCCTTGCCGTAACGACATGGAGGTTCTCGACGATCTTTCCGTCGACGACGGCAACACCCTGCCCGGCCCGCGCGGCGTCATCGAAGGCGGCGATCTGGCGGCGGGCGAGGTCGATCTCGGCCTCCGAGGGGGCGAAGGCCTCGTTGGCGACCGCAAGCTGGGCCGGGTGGATCAGGGTCTTGCCGTCAAAGCCCATGTCACGGCCTTGCGCGCATTCGGCACGAAGCCCTTCGTCGTCCTTGAAGGCGTTGTAGACACCGTCGACGATGATCCGGCCATGGGCCTTCGCCGCCAGCAGGCACAGACCAAGCCCCGCCTGCATCGGCAAGCGGTCGGGCCGGAACCGGCTCCCGAGTTCCTTGGCGAGATCGTTGGTGCCCATGACCATGCCCTGAAGCCGGGGATGCGCGGCAATGGCGGCGGCGTTCAGCATGCCCGCCGCCGTCTCCATCATCGCCCAGAGCGGAACTCCGGCGATCAGGGCCGCCACCGCGTCGAGATCGGCCGGCGACGAGACCTTGGGGATCAGGATCGCGTCGACCTTCGCCCCGGCGGCGATCGCCTTGGCGAATGCCAGCACGTCGTCGCGTCCCCATGCCGTATCCAGCCCGTTCGCCCGGACGATGCGCGCACGGCCGCCGAAATCGGCCTCGGCCAGCACCCGCGTCAGCAAGGCGCGGGCGGCGGCCTTCTCCTCGGCCGCGACGGCATCCTCGAGATCGAAGATGATCGCGTCACAGTCCAGTCCTTGCGCCTTTTCCAGCGCCCGCTCCTTCGAGCCGGGGATGTAGAGCACCGAACGATACGGGCGCGGGCGGTCGTCAGCCAGGGGCATGGGAGTCTCCTCGCAATATTATTGCGTCAAAGACCACACCCTCGGCACATTCGGCAAGTCCGAAAATGCCGCATTGCAGAAAAACCGACCGTGACCAGCGCCCGGAGCCGGCCCCAAGCGTCGGTCACCGGGTGCGCGCACCCTCGGTTAACCGGTTTTTGCCGATCAGGGCGCAGCATTGGCCCATCTCCGGCCTTCAGTGGATCTCAACCATGAAACACCAGCTTTTCGCCTTGTCGCTCGGATTCGGCGGGGTGATTCTCGCCACGCACCACGCCTTTGCCGATACCCCGCCGCAATGCGCGGCGCGCGACACGGTGATCGAAGAGCTCGCCTCCCGCTACGGCGAAAGCCGGCATGGGATCGGCCTTGCCGCGAACAATGCGGTGATGGAACTCTTCGCCTCGGACACGACCGGGACCTGGACGATCACCATCACGCTCGCCAGCGGCATGACCTGCCTCATCGCCTCGGGTGAGAATTTCGAACTTCTCGCGGATGATCTTCCGGCCGCCGGCAAAGGGGCCTGACCGAAACGGCGACGCGCGGTACGGCCCTTATGCCCCCGCCGCCGCGTCCCAAAGATGCTTGGCCGAGACCAGGAACAGCGCCCAGGTCACCAGCCGGAAGAAGAGCGCCTCTGGCAATATCCGCACCAGCCGCACCCCCGCCAGAACCGCGAGGATTGCCGGCAAGCCGAGAATCGCGGCGGCCTTCAGATTCGATGCCGACAATTGTCCCAGCGCCCAATAGGGGACGAGCTTCACGGCGTTCACGAAGGCGAAGAGCACCGTCGTCGTCCCGGCATAGACGGTCTTTTCGAGGCGGAGCGGCAGGACGTAGACCTGATAGGGTGGCGCTCCGGCATGGCTGACAAAGCTCGTGTAGCCGGTGACCGCGCCCCAGAAAAGACCCGGCCCCAGCCGCGCCGTCCGTCCCGCGCCTTCCGGCCGAAGCCGCAAGAGCAGCGTCAGCGCGAAGGCCACGCCGATCGCGCCGACGATGCCGGTCACCAGCCACTCCGGCACAATCGCCGCCGTCAGCCAACCGAGACCGATGCCGATCAACGCGGCCGGCGCGAGGATCGCCAGCACCCGCCGGTCATAGGCCCGCCGATAGGCGTAAAGCCCGACCATGTCGGAGGCGACATAGACAGGCAGCAAAAGCCCGGCCGCCGCGACCGGCGACATCGCCAGCGCCAGGACAGGCACGGCAAGCATGCCGATGACCGGCAGCCCGCCCTTCGACAGGCCGACAAAAATCGCCGCGATGACGGCAAGGGTCCAGAAGTCCGCCCCTCCGATCATGACGCAGCCTCGGCAGGCACTGGCCAGCGCCGGCCTGCGCGACCGCGCCGCGCCGGAAATCGTCGCGCAACACCCGCCAGGATTGCGCCGGTCGGCCCCCCTGCTGCCCGCATCCTCATGCCCTGATCCGCCTCCGCCCTGCCCCTGCCGATCCGGCGCCGACCGGTTCCGGCAGGCTCCGGCAAGCTCTAGCGACCGCGGCACCGCGAGGAAAGGGCCGCCTATGCCGCGCCGCAGCAGGCTTGCGCGGCGAGCTTCAAGCGATTACCCAATGCCCCGGAACTGACATCCCATTCACCTGGACCCGGAGACTCATCATGGCCAGACCCAAGATTGCCCTCATCGGCGCGGGGCAGATCGGCGGCACGCTCGCCCATCTCGCCGCGATCAAGGAACTCGGCGACGTCATCCTCTTCGACATCGCGGAAGGCACGCCACAGGGCAAGGCGCTCGACATCGCGCAGTCGGGACCGGTCGAGAAATTCGACGCCTCGCTGAAGGGGGCCAACGACTATTCCGACATCGCCGGAGCCGATGTCTGCATCGTCACCGCCGGTGTGCCGAGGAAGCCCGGGATGAGTCGCGACGACCTTCTCGGCATCAACCTCAAGGTGATGAAATCGGTCGGCGAGGGCATTGCCGCCCACGCGCCCGACGCCTTCGTGATCTGCATCACCAACCCGCTCGACGCGATGGTCTGGGCGCTGCGCGAATTTTCCGGCCTGCCGCATGCCAAGGTCGTCGGCATGGCCGGCGTGCTCGATTCGGCGCGCTTCCGGCACTTCCTCAGCCTCGAATTCAACGTCTCGATGAAGGACGTCACCGCCTTCGTGCTCGGTGGTCACGGCGACACGATGGTGCCGCTCGCCCGCTATTCAACCGTTGCCGGCATTCCGCTGCCGGACCTCATCGAGATGGGCTGGACCACGCAGGAGAAGATGGACGCCATCATCCAGCGCACCCGCGACGGCGGCGCCGAGATCGTCGGCCTTCTGAAGACCGGCTCGGCCTTCTATGCCCCGGCGGCCTCCGCGATCGAGATGGCCGAGGCCTATCTCAAGGACCAGAAGCGGCTCCTGCCCTGCGCGGCCTGGGTCGACGGCGCCTTCGGACTCAAGGGCATGTATGTCGGCGTCCCGACCATCCTCGGCGCCGGCGGCGTCGAGCGGATCGTCGACATCAAGCTCAACAAGGACGAACAGGCGATGTTCGACAAGTCGGTCGATGCGGTGAAGGGCCTTGTCGCAGCCTGCAAGGGCATCGACCCCTCGCTCGCTTGACCCTTTCGGGGGCGCCCAGCGGCGCCCCCGTCCCCGCGCGGACGTCCGGTTCCCGCCGTCCCGAATCCCCCGTTCCACAGCCAGTCCCGCCAGGCTGCCGGACTTTGTGATCACACAAAATCTTGCCGTGATCACAAATTTACGGTTTTCTGCCGATCCTGTGCATTTCGCGCAATTATCATTTCGCTGCCCGCTCCGCTTGTGCCATCACCTGCTCCAAACCGAACGGACACGGGGACAAGCGATGAACATCCATGAATACCAGGCCAAGGCCCTCCTGCGCAGCTATGGCGCTCCGGTTTCCGACGGCCGCCCCGTCCTCAGGGCCGAAGAGGCCAAGACTGCGGCGGGCGAGATGGACGGCCCGCTCTGGGTCGTGAAGGCGCAGATCCATGCCGGCGGCCGCGGCAAGGGCCACTTCAAGGAGGCCGAGGCCGGCGAAAAGGGCGGCGTCCGGCTGGCGAAGTCGGTCGAGGAGGCTGCGTCGCTCGCCAAGCAGATGCTGGGCCGCACCCTCGTCACGCACCAGACCGGCCCCGCCGGCAAGCAGGTCAACCGCATCTATATCGAGGACGGTTCCGACATCGCGCGCGAGCTTTACCTTGCGGTGCTGGTCGACCGCCAGACCAGCCGCATCTCCTTCGTCTGCTCGACCGAAGGCGGCATGGATATCGAGGAAGTCGCGGCGAATCGGCCGGAAAAAATCCTCTCCTTCTCCGTCGATCCGGCCTCGGGCCTTTCCGATTTCCACGGCCGCCGCATCGCCTTCGCGCTTGGCCTCGAAGGCAATCAGGTCAAGCAATGCGTCGGCCTGATCAAGACGCTCTACAAGCTCTTCGTCGAGAAGGACATGGAGATGCTTGAGATCAACCCCCTGATCGTCGGCACCGACGGCAACCTCAAATGCCTCGACGCCAAGATGGGCTTCGACGGCAACGCGATCTACCGCCACCCCGACATCGCCGCGCTGCGCGACGAGACCGAGGAAGACCCGAAGGAGCTTGCCGCCTCGAAGTTCGACCTCAACTACATCGCGCTCGACGGCGAGATCGGCTGCATGGTCAACGGCGCCGGCCTTGCCATGGCGACGATGGACATCATCAAGCTTTACGGGGCGGAACCTGCCAACTTCCTCGACGTCGGCGGCGGGGCGACGAAAGAGAAGGTGACGGAAGCCTTCAAGATCATCACCTCCGACCCCAACGTCAAAGGCATCCTCGTCAACATCTTCGGCGGCATCATGCGCTGCGACATCATCGCCGAGGGCATCATCGCCGCGGTGAAGGAAGTGGGCCTTCAGGTGCCGCTGGTGGTGCGGCTCGAAGGCACCAATGTCGAGAAGGGCAAGGAGATCATCCAGAATTCCGGCCTCGACGTGATTGCGGCGGACGACCTGAAGGACGGCGCGCAGAAGATCGTGAAGGCGGTGAAGGGGTAGACGTGTTGCGCTTGCGCTGCATCAGGTCGGAGCCGGCTGGAGTAGGGCGCTTTGCAGCCTTTGCGCTTGGTTGCTGTTTTGCTGGTATCGGCGGCATTGCAACGGCTTCGTCAGCCAGCGCTACCACCGTCGAGAAATCTGCCGAATGCGCTGCCCAAGCGATGAATGCCAGCAGTCTCATAGAGACTCAAGCCAAGAGGGGAATCGACTATCCCGGGGATAGTAAGGAGCGTTATGACAAGATTCGGGCACACTTTATTGCGAGCTTGCATCAGCACTACCTCGAACTGCCAGAAACGCAACGGGCGGAGTTTGCAAATTGGCTCCAAGGCACGCTGGATCGCTCCATCGCAGAATTCATCAAGCTAGTCCGTCAAGTCGGTTTCGATCGCGCGCTGGAAGCGGCCGATGCGCGCGTGCGCGCGTGCGACGACGAGGAATAAATCGGTGAAGCGAAGTTCCGCCACCCCGACCACGTCAACTACTTCACCGCCGCCTCGTTGCGGCACATGAGCGAACGCGCAGGGTTCTCGATGCGCCTGATCAACCGCGCGAACCTCTGGTTCGACGACAACATCCTAGCCCTGCTGACCAAAGCCTGAACGAAAAGGACCGCATTCATGGCCGTACTCGTCAACACCAACACCCGCGTCATCTGCCAGGGTCTCACCGGCAGCCAAGGCACGTTCCACACCGAACAGGCCATCGCCTACGGCACCAAGATGGTCGGCGGCGTGACGCCGGGAAAGGGCGGGCAGACCCATATCGGCCTGCCGGTCTTCAACTCGGTCCACGAGGCGAAGCGCGCGACCGAGGCGAATGCGTCGGTCATCTATGTGCCGCCGCCCTTCGCGGCCGACAGCATCCTCGAGGCGATCGACGCTGAAATGGAGCTGATCGTCTGCATCACCGAGGGCATCCCGGTTCTCGACATGATGAAGGTCAAGCGCGCCATCGAAGGCACGAAAAGCCGCCTCGTCGGGCCGAACTGCCCCGGTGTCATCACCCCCGGCGAATGCAAGATCGGCATCATGCCTGGCCATATCCACATGAAGGGCTCCTGCGGCGTCGTCTCGCGCTCGGGCACGCTGACCTACGAGGCGGTGAAGCAGACGACCGACCTCGGCCTCGGCCAGTCCTCGGCCGTCGGCATCGGCGGCGACCCGATCAAGGGCACCGAGCATATCGACGTCCTCGCCATGTTCCTCGACGATCCCGAAACGCAGTCGATCATCATGATCGGCGAGATTGGCGGCAGCGCCGAGGAAGAGGCGGCGGAATTCCTCGCCGCGCAGAAGAAGAAGGGCCGCTGGAAGCCGGTCGCAGGCTTCATCGCCGGTCGCACCGCGCCGAAGGGCCGCCGCATGGGCCATGCCGGCGCCATCGTCGCCGGTGGCAAGGGCGATGCGGAATCGAAGATCGAAGCGATGAAGCGCGCCGGCATCGTCGTCGCCGACAGCCCGGCAACGCTCGGCGAGGCGGTATTGAAGGCGATCGGCTGATCATCATTTCGCCCCGGCCGGACCGGGGCGAAACCTGGGAGGGTAGGAATGCCGGTTTTTCGTATCAGTGACACACTCCACTACTACGCGCATGTGCCGAAATGCGGCGGCTCGTCGGTCGAGGCCTATCTGAAGGCCCGCTTCGGCACCCTCGGTTTTCTCGACACCCGGTTCCTCGATACGCCCGAGGCGTTTCGCTGGACCAAGTCCTCGCCGCAGCACCTGCCTCATGCGGCCTTCTCCCGGCTGATCCCGGAGGACTGGATCGCCTCCTCCTTCGCTGTCGTCCGCCATCCGGTCAAGCGGCTGGTCAGCGCCTTCCAGTATCAGGTGGAGGTCGAGGGCACGGTGGCGCCGCTCTGGTCGATCGACGAATGGTTCGACGACTGGCTGAAGCGGGCTGAGGGGGAGCCGTTCCTCTACGACAACCACCTGTGCCCGCAATCGGCCATCGTGCCGGCGGGTGCCACTGTCTTCCGGCTCGAAGACGGGCTTGACGCCATCGTGCCCCATCTCGACGCGCTTGCCGGCAACGCGGACGGGCCGCGCGCGATCCCGGCCGAGAACGTCCGCAAGAAGGGCATGTCGCCCGATGCCGAGCGGCTGAAGCCTTCGGTGGAAACCCTCGCCCGCATCGCCGAGTTCTATGCCGAGGATTTCGCCCGCTTCGGCTACGACAAGGCCACCCCGCCGAAAGCCAAGGCAGTAAAACCGAAAAGCCTTGTCGGCCGCCTCACCGGCGCCCTTTCCGGGAGGCGCGCATGAAAGCCCCCCGCCTTCGCCCGACCATGCGGACGCCGCGCGGTCTTAACCATGATGACAGGAGCGGCCGGGTCTGAACCCCGCCGAGAGAGATCATGACAGAGCAATCCCCCAACGACCAGTTCCACGCCTCTTCCTTCCTGCAAGGCGCGAATGCCGAATATGTCGAACAGCTTTACGCGCGGTTCGCCAATGACCCGGCCGCGGTGGATGCGACCTGGGCCGCCTTCTTCCGCTCGCTCGGCGATACCGAGACGGATGTCCGCCGCGAAGCGCAGGGCGCCTCGTGGGAACGGCCCGACTGGCCGCCGGTGCCTGCCGACGACCTGACTGCCGCGCTGACCGGCGAATGGCCGATCGCGGCGAAGGAGATGAACGGGGCAGGCGACAAGATCAAGGCGAAGGCTGCCGAGGCGGGCGTCGCCGTCACCGACGACCAGATCAAGCGGGCGGTCCTCGACAGTATCCGCGCGCTGATGATCATTCGCGCCTACCGGATCCGCGGCCACCTCGTCGCCGACCTCGACCCGCTCGGCATGAATGCCGAAAAGCCGCATCCGGAGCTTGATCCCCGTTCCTACGGTTTTTCCGAGGCCGACATGGACCGGCCGATCTTCATCGACAAGGTGCTCGGCCTCGAACACGCGTCGATGCGGCAGATCCTCGACATCGTGAAGCGGACCTATTGCGGCACCTTCGCGCTTCAATACATGCACATCTCCGATCCCGAACAGGCCGGCTGGCTGAAGGAGCGGATCGAAGGCTTCGGCAAGGAAATCCAGTTCACCCGCGAGGGCCGCAAGGCGATCCTCAACAAGCTCGTGGAGGCCGAGGGGTTCGAGAAGTTCCTGCATGTGAAATACATGGGCACCAAGCGCTTCGGCCTTGACGGCGGCGAAGCGCTGATCCCGGCGATGGAACAGATCGTCAAGCGCGGTGGCAACCTCGGCGTGCGCGACATCGTGATCGGCATGCCGCATCGCGGCCGGCTCAGCGTGCTCGCCAACGTGATGGCCAAGCCCTACCGGGCGATCTTCAATGAATTCCAGGGCGGCAGCTTCAAGCCCGAGGACGTGGATGGTTCGGGTGACGTGAAATACCACCTCGGCGCCTCGTCCGACCGGACCTTCGACGGCAATACCGTGCACCTCAGCCTGACCGCCAATCCCTCGCACCTCGAGGCGGTGAACCCGGTGGTGCTCGGCAAGGTGCGCGCCAAGCAGGCACAGTTGAACGACACCGACCGCACCATGGTGCTTCCGATCCTTCTGCACGGCGATGCCGCCTTTGCCGGCCAGGGCGTAGTGGCCGAATGCTTCGGCCTTTCCGGCCTCGTCGGCCATCGCACGGGCGGGACGATGCACATCGTCGTCAACAACCAGATCGGTTTCACCACCGCGCCACATTTCTCGCGCTCCTCGCCCTATCCGACCGATATCGCGCTGATGGTCGAGGCGCCGATCTTCCACGTCAACGGTGACGATCCGGAGGCCGTGGTCCACGCCGCCAAGGTCGCGACCGAGTTCCGGCAGAAGTTCCACAAGGACGTGGTCATCGACATGTTCTGCTACCGCCGCTTCGGTCACAACGAAGGCGACGAGCCGATGTTCACCAACCCGGCGATGTACAAGACCATCAAAACCCACAAGACCACGCTCCAGCTTTACACCGAGCGCCTCGTCCGCGACGGCCTGATCCCGGAAGGCGAGATCGAGGATATGAAGGCCGCCTTCCAGGCCCATCTGAACGAGGAATTCGAGACCGGCAAGACCTACAAGCCCAACAAGGCCGACTGGCTCGACGGACGCTGGTCGCACATGAGCCGCGAGGATGGCGAATACACGCCCGGCAAGACCGCGATCACCAAGAAGACGATGACCGAGATCGGCACCGCACTGACCCGCGCGCCCGAAGGCTTCGACATCCACAAGACCGTCGCGCGTCAACTCGAGACCAAGGCGCAGATGTTCAAGTCGGGACAGGGCTTCGACTGGGCCACCGCCGAGGCGCTCGCCTTTGGCAGCCTCGTGACCGAGGGCTTCCCGGTCCGGCTCGCCGGGCAGGACTGCACCCGTGGCACCTTCTCGCAGCGCCATTCCGCCTTCATCGACCAGATGACCGAGGAACGCTACTATCCGCTGAACCACGTCAGGGCCGGTCAGGCACGCTATGAGGTCATCGACTCGATGCTCTCCGAATACGCGGTGCTCGGCTTCGAATACGGCTATTCGCTGGCCGAACCGAACGCGCTCGTCATGTGGGAAGCCCAGTTCGGTGACTTCGCCAACGGCGCCCAGATCATGTTCGACCAGTTCATCTCCTCGGGTGAATCCAAGTGGCTGCGCATGTCGGGCCTCGTCTGTCTCCTGCCGCACGGCTTCGAAGGCCAGGGGCCCGAACACTCGTCCGGCCGGCTGGAACGCTTCCTCCAGCAATGCGCGCAGGACAACTGGATCGTCGCCAACTGCTCGACGCCGGCGAACTACTTCCACATCCTGCGCCGGCAGGTGCACCGTTCGTTCCGCAAGCCGCTGATCCTGATGACGCCGAAATCGCTTCTGCGTCACCCGATGTGCGTTTCGGACGCTGAGGATTTCACCACCGGATCGACCTTCCACCGCGTCCTCTGGGACGACGCGCAGAAGGGCCATTCCGACACCAGGCTGGTGGCCGACAAGAAGATCAAGCGCGTGGTGATCTCGTCGGGAAAGGTCTATTTCGACCTTCTGGCCGAACGCGACGCGCGCGGCATCGACGATGTCTATCTCCTCAGGCTCGAACAGTTCTATCCGTTCCCTGCCCAGTCACTGGTGCAGGAACTGGAGCGCTTCAAGGGGGCCGAGGTCATCTGGTGCCAGGAAGAGCCGAAAAACCAGGGTGGCTGGACCTTTGTCGAACCCAACCTCGAATGGGTGCTCGGCCGGATCGGCGCCAAGACCCAGCGGCCGCGCTATGTCGGCCGCGCCGCCTCCGCCTCGCCCGCGACCGGCCTCGCCTCGCGTCACAAGGCCGAGCAGGAGGCGCTTGTGAACGAAGCCCTGACACTTGGAGAACCCGCCCGATGAGCATCGAGGTCCGCGTCCCCACGCTTGGCGAAAGCGTGACCGAGGCGACCGTCGCCACCTGGTTCAAGAAACCCGGCGACGCCGTTCAGGTCGATGAAATGCTCTGCGAGCTTGAGACCGACAAGGTCACCGTGGAGGTGCCCGCGCCGGTTGCCGGCACGCTTGCCGAGATCGTCGCCGCCGAAGGCACCACCGTCGGCGTCAACGCGCTTCTGGCGCAGATCGCCGAAACCGGCGCCGCCGCACCGCAAAAACCGTCACCCAGCAAGGGCGCCGATGCCGCGCCGAAAGCCGAAGAGGGCAAGATGTCTGGCAAGAATACCGATGTAATGGTTCCGACCCTCGGCGAAAGCGTCACCGAGGCGACCGTCTCCACCTGGTTCAAGAAGGTCGGCGATGCCGTCGCCGTCGACGAGATGCTCTGCGAGCTTGAGACCGACAAGGTCTCGGTCGAGGTCCCCTCGCCCGTCGCCGGCGTTCTGGCCGAGATCATCGCGCCGGAAGGCGCGACCGTCGACGCCAAGGCCCGCCTCGCGGTCGTGACCGAAGGGGCCGCCGCCGGCGCTGCCGCCGTGCCCGCCCCGGCCCAGGCGGACGCCGCCCCTGCTGCCGCCGCCGCCAAGGGCAAGGATGTCGAAGACGCGCCCTCGGCCAAGAAGGCGATGGCCGAGGCCGGGCTGTCCGCCGATCAGGTCACCGGATCGGGCCGCGACGGCCGGATCATGAAGGAGGATGTCGCCAAGGCCGCCGCCGGCACAGCCGCCGCGGCCCCCGCCGTCGCCTCCGCCGTGCCGGCCGCCGCCGCCGCCCCCCGCGCGCCGATCCCGGCCGAGGATGCCGCCCGCGAGGAGCGGGTGAAGATGACGCGCCTTCGCGCCACCATCGCCCGCCGCCTCAAGGACGCGCAGAACACCGCCGCGATGCTCACGACCTACAACGAGGTCGACATGTCCGGCGTCATGGGCTTGCGCAACGAATACAAGGACCAGTTCGAGAAGAAGCACGGCGTCAAGCTCGGCTTCATGTCCTTCTTCGTGAAGGCCTGCTGCCACGCACTGAAAGAGGTGCCCGAGGTCAACGCCGAGATCGACGGCGGCGACGTGGTCTACAAGAACTTCGTCCACATGGGCGTCGCCGTCGGCACGCCGACCGGCCTTGTGGTTCCGGTCGTCCGCGACGCCGACCAGATGGGCTTCGCCGCGATCGAGAAGAAGATCGGCGAACTCGGTGTCCGCGCCCGCGACGGCAAGCTCTCGATGGCCGAGATGCAGGGCGGCAGCTTCACCATCTCGAACGGTGGCGTCTATGGCTCCTTGATGTCCTCGCCGATCCTCAACCCGCCGCAATCGGGCATCCTCGGCATGCACAAAATCCAGGACCGGCCAGTGGTGGTAAACGGCCAGATCGTCATCCGCCCGATGATGTACCTGGCGCTTTCCTACGACCACCGCATCGTCGACGGCAAGGGGGCGGTGACGTTCCTCGTCCGGGTGAAGGAAGCGCTGGAGGATCCGAGACGGCTGTTGATGGACCTCTAAACGTGGGTTGAAACCCACCTCGTGATTCAGGCTAGAGTGGGCGACAGCCGGCAACCGGCAGATTCCGTGCAATCCGATGAGGTGGGTCGACCCCACCTTATCCAGACGCGGCAACGGGGAGAGAACAATGTCCAGTGAACTGAATATCCTCGCGCTTTACGGGCTCTACACCGCCCTCATCCTGATCCTGAAGGTGACGGGCGCCACCGGCCAGCTCGGCATGGGCTACCTCCTGTCTTCCCGCGACGAGCAGCGCACGCTCACCGGCATCACCGCCCGCCTCGACCGGGCGCTCTCGAACTCGGTCACCGCCATGGCGCTCTTCGCCCCCGCGATCCTGATTCTTGCCCTGAAGGATGGCTTCAGCGGCACGACCCTCACCGCCGCCCAGGCGTTCCTCGTCGCCAGGGTGCTCTACGTCCCGGCCTACGGGCTCGGCATCACCGGCATCCGCACTTTGCTCTGGCTCGTAGGCTTCGCGGCGACGGTGATCCTCTACCTCATGGCGCTGATGGCCTCATGACCTCTTCTGTTCCGAAATACCTTCGGGGGGCGCGGCCCCCGGGCCGCGGCGGGGGGCAGACAGCCCCCCGTCCGACGCCAGCCACCCCGAGCCATCCGGTTTGCCGACACATGGCAGACACCGACCATCAAAGGAGTACCCAATGGCTGAGTTCGACGTGATCCTCATCGGTGCCGGTCCCGGCGGCTATGTCTCTGCCATCCGCTGCGCCCAGCTCGGGCTCAAGACCGCCGTGGTCGAGGGCCGCGATACGCTTGGCGGCACCTGCCTCAACGTCGGCTGCATCCCCTCGAAGGCGCTTCTCCACGCGAGCCACATGCTGCATGAGGCCGAGCACAACTTCGCCAAGATGGGGCTGAAGGGCAAATCCCCTTCCGTCGACTGGCCAGCGATGCTCGCCTACAAGGACGATGTCATCGGCCAGAACACCAAGGGCATCGAGTTCCTCTTCAAGAAGAACAAGATCACCTGGCTGAAGGGCTGGGGCACGATCCCGGAACCCGGCAAGGTCAAGGTCGGGGACGAGGTCCATTCCGCGAAGAACATCGTCATCGCCACAGGCTCCGAACCGTCCAGCCTGCCTGGCGTGACGGTGGACGAGAAGACCATCGTCACCTCGACCGGGGCACTGACGCTGCCCAAGGTGCCGAAGTCGATGGTAGTGATCGGCGCCGGCGTCATTGGGCTCGAGATGGGATCGGTCTATGCCCGGCTCGGAACCGCGGTGACGGTGGTCGAGTATCTCGACGCGATCACCCCCGGCATGGACGGCGACACCGCCAAGACCTTCCAGCGGATCCTCTCCCGCCAGGGCCTCAAGTTCATTCTTGGCGCCGCCGTGCAGGGCGCCGAGGTCAAGCGCGGCAAGGCGACGGTCAGCTACAAACTGCGCAAGGACGACAGCGAGGCGAGCCTCGAGGCGGAGGTCGTCCTCGTCGCGACCGGGCGCAAACCCTATACCGAGGGTCTCGGGCTCGAGGCGCTCGGCATCGCGATGGAAAAGCGCGGGCAGGTCAAGACCGACGGCCATTTCGCCACGAATATCAAGGGCATCTACGCGATCGGCGACGCGATCACCGGCCCGATGCTGGCCCACAAGGCCGAGGACGAGGGCATGGCGCTGGCCGAAATCCTCGCCGGCAAGGTGGGCCATGTGAACTACGGCGTGATCCCCGGCGTGATCTACACCACGCCCGAAGTCGCCTCGGTCGGCAAGACCGAGGAGCAGTTGAAGGAAGAGGGCCGCGCCTACAAGATCGGCAAGTTCGCCTTCATGGGCAACGGCCGGGCCAAGGCGGTGTTCCAGGGCGAGGGTTTCGTCAAGCTCCTCGCCGACAAGGAGACCGACCGCATCCTCGGCGCCCATATCATCGGCCCCTCGGCGGGCGAGCTGATCCACGAGATCTGCGTCGGTATGGAATTCGGGGCCTCGGCCGAGGACATCGCGCTGACATGCCACGCCCACCCGACCTTCTCGGAAGCGGTGCGCGAGGCGGCGCTCGCCTGCGGCGACGGGCCGATCCACGCCTGACCGGGGCCGCGTCAGCCGGCGATGTGGCGCAGGCCCTGCGTCACGTCGGTGCGCACCGCGAGCCGCAGCGCGGGCTCGTCGCCGGCCTTCAGCGCGGCGATGATCATGCGGTGATGCTGCGGCGGCTCTGACCGCGAGAGGCGGCCGTAAAGCGCCCGCATCGTCGGGCCGAGTTGCAGCCAAACCGTCTCGGCCATCGCCAGCATCGCCGGCGCCTGGGCGCGCAGGTAAAGTGTGCGGTGGAACTCTAGGTTGGTGCGGATATACGCCACCGCGTCGCGCTTCACCGCCGCCTCGGCATTGGCCATGTTGATCGCCTGCAAGCGTTCGATCAGCGCCAGATGCGCCCGCGGCAGCGCCCGGCTGGCTAGCTCCGTCTCGATCAGCGCCCGGAGCGTCGCCAATTCCTCGATCCGGTCGTTCGAGAGGTCGGGCGTCGCCACCCGGCCCGAGGACGAGAGTGTCAGCGCCCCTTCGGCCGCCAGCCGCCGCAACGCCTCGCGCGCCGGCGTCATCGACACGCCGTAGCTCTTGGCCAGCCCCCGCAGGGTCAGCGCCTGTCCCGGTGCCAATTCACCATGCATGATCTGCTGGCGCAACGACCGGTAGATCCGGTCATGCGCCGCGATTCCGGGGTCGGAAGGGCGGGTCTGGCTCAGCATGGCGGAATGTGATCACAAAATCACCGCCGCCGTCAATCTCCCGCAAGCGCGCCAATCGGTTCGGCGGCGAAGTCCAGCCGGTGCAACCCGCCGCCATGTTCGCGCAGCCAGCGCCGGTGCCGCTGATACCCCGGCATCAGCCGCGCCACGATGGCCCAGAACGCCGGCGAGTGGTTCATCTCGGCCAGATGCGCGACCTCGTGCGCGGCGACGTAGTCGAGAACCTCCGGTGGCGCCATGATCAGTCGCCACGAGAACATCAGCCCGCCGTCCGCCGTGCACGACCCCCAGCGCGAGCGGGTATCGCGGAGCGTGATCCGGGTGAAGCGGCGGCCGAGCGCAGTCGCGTGGGTCTCGCAGGCCGCCTGCAACCGCTGCCGGGCGGCAAGCTTCAGGAAGGCCGAGACCCGGGCGCCCAGCCGCTCGGGGTCCGCCGGCACGAGGAGCGCAGCCCCTGATATCCGGACCGCACGCACCGGCGCCGGCGTGACGACCAGCGCCTGGCCCTCGAAGGCAATCGTCGCCCCGAAATCCACGCCCTGCCGCACCGCGGTGCCGCTCAGGACCGCGCGCAGCCAACCGGCCTTGGCCTCGGCGAAGCTCAGCGCCTCCGCTTCGCGCGCCCGCGCCGGCATCGACAGCGTCACCCGGCCATCCAGCCGCGAGACGCGCAGCGAGAACCGCCGCGCCCGAGCCGAGCGGCGCAAGGTGATCTCGACGGGCGGTTCGCCCGGAAGCATGTGCCGGGTCATGGAACCTCCTTCCGACAGGGGCCAGAATACCCGCCCCGCCGGCCGCGAAAAGCCCGAAACGAGCCCCCGCGCGAAATGCGGCCGAAAGCCTTTGACAGCCCCGCCCTCTTGTGGCAGTTGGCTGCGACTCTCGAATAGACGTGCACGGAAGGAGTGTCCCATGCCCAAGGACGAATGGGGCGTCAAGCGCCTTTGCCCGCATTGCGCCAGCCGGTTCTACGACCTGCAGCGCGACCCGATGACCTGCCCCGAATGCGGTCATACATTCACCGCCGAAAGCCTCGTCGCCGGGCGCGGACGGACGATGATCGCCGAAAAGTCGCCTGCGAAGGACATTGTGGTGGATGCCGACGATCTGACCGATGACGAGGATCTCGACGGCGATACCGGCGACGACGACCTCGACGATGATCTGCTCGAGGATGACGACGACGACGACGTCTCGCTCGACGAGATCGCCGACGTCGCAACCGGCGAAGACGAAGTCTGAGCGGCCGCAGCGCCGACCTCGACCCAAGCCATCAGCGGGCGCGGTTCATGCCGCGCCCGTTTGGTTTCAAGCCGGTGCTCCCGCTGGTCCCGATCTTTCCGCGCCCCCCACTTTTCGCTTGCGCCCCCCTTCCCGCTTGCCTATATCGCCCGTCACACGGGCCCTGCGCCCGGACCTCCGGTGGGGCCATAGCTCAGTTGGGAGAGCGCTTGAATGGCATTCAAGAGGTCAGGGGTTCGACCCCCCTTGGCTCCACCAAATTTACAAAAAATATCTGGCAGATAGCGCGAACCCCGCAAGGGTTTTGATGTGCGTTCGCGGCCTCGACGGATCGCTGCGAGTTCTTCCAAGAAACGGGACTGTAGAATCGAAGGGCGCCTCCGGGCCCGCTTCGGACGAGGCGCGCGGCCTGTGCCTGTCGGTCCGGGCGACCGCCCCGCTGCCCGGTGCCGCCCCGCCGCTTCCGGGGTGCGCCCGGGCGTGCTAGGAAGGGCATGTTCGGGACCGTCCCGGGGGAGCCATGAAGAAGACCGTCAAGGACTATATCCGCACCATCGCCGACTTCCCGCACGAGGGAATACTCTTTCGCGACGTGACCACGCTTTTCGCCGATGCGCGCGGGTTCCGGATGGCGATCGACCAGCTCCTGCATCCCTATGCCGGCGAGCGGATCGACAAGGTCGTCGGGCTCGAGGCGCGCGGGTTCATCCTTGGTGGGGCGATCGCGCATCAGTTGACCAAGGGGTTCGTCCCGATCCGGAAGAAGGGCAAGCTGCCCGGCCAGACGATTTCGCAGGGCTACAAGCTCGAATACGGTGAGGCGATCATGGAGATCCACGAAGATGCGCTTCAACCGGCAGAGAAGGTGCTGATCGTCGACGACCTCCTGGCGACCGGGGGCACCTGCGAGGCGGGCATCCGGCTCTGCGAACGTCTTGGCGCCGAGGTCGTCGGCTGCGCCTTTGTCATCGACCTGCCGGAGCTTGGCGGGCGCAAGCTGCTGGAATCGCTCGGCATGAATGTTCACGTTCTTTGCGAATTCGAGGGCGCGTGAGGCGCGGGCTTAACGAAGCGGTAAAGATTCGCCGCTAGATCAATAGCTGTCCGGTTCGACCGGACCTTGCTTGCACCACATGACGGTTCATTGCTCCAGCCCCGCCGGTCGCTCCACCGGCGGGGTCTCCCGTTCAAGCGCGGAGAACCGCGCCGGGATTGAGAATGCCCAAGGGGTCGAGCGCCGCCTTCACCGCCCGCATCGCGGCCAGCTTGCCCGGATCGCCATAGCGCTCAAGGTCGTCGACCTTGGCCCTGCCGATCCCGTGTTCGGCGCTGACCGACCCGCCGAATTCATGCACCAGATCGTGCACCGTCCGCTTGATTGCGCCGGCCTTACCGGCATGGTCGGCGGCCCGCCCGCCCTTGGGCGGAAAGACGTTGTAATGCAGGTTGCCGTCGCCGAGATGGCCGAAGCAGTTGATCCGGAACGGCCCGAGCGCGGCAATCGCCGGCCCGGCGCGGTCGAGGAACCGCGCGATCTCGCCCAGGGGCAGCGAGATGTCGTGCGAAACGATCGCGCCAATGCGCCGGTTCGCCTCCGGCAGGTTCTCGCGCAGATCCCAGAGCGCCTGGCGCTGGCCCTCGCCCGAGGCCACCACCGCGTCAGCGATGAGCGCCTCGGCTTCGCCCGCCTCGTAGATCTCGGCCAGAACCGTTTCGGGGTCGAGGCCGGGCGGCAGGCCAATCTCGGCCAGCACCGACCATTCCGGGGCCTCGGCGAAGGGCTGGCGCCGTTCTGGCATCACCTCGTCGAGAAAGAGCATCCCCTGCCGGTGCATCAGCTCGAAGCTCGTGACCGCGCCGCCGGTCTGCTCCTGCGCCAGGGACAGGAGCCGCAGCGCCGCCTCGGGGCTGGCGACTGCCAGCATCGCCGTTGCCACGCTTGCCGGTTGCGGGAACAGCCTCAGGGTCGCGGCGGTAATCACGCCAAGCGTGCCTTCCGAGCCGATCAGGAGGTCCTTCAGGTCGTAGCCGGTATTGTCCTTCCTGAGCCGCTTCAGCCCGTTGAATACCGACCCGTCGGCCAGCACCGCCTCGACCCCGAGGCAAAGGTCGCGGGCATTGCCGTAACGCAGGACCGCCGTGCCGCCCGCGTTGGTGGCAAGGTTGCCGCCGATCCGCGCCGTACCTTCCGAACCGATCGACAGCGGGAAGAGCCGCCCCGCCACCTCGGCCGCCGCCTGCACCTCGGCCAGGGTCATGCCGGATTCGACCACCATCAGCCCTTCCTCGGGCCAGACTCCGCGCAGCGCGGCCATCCGCTCCAGCGACAGGATCAGCGGCGTGGGCCCCTCCGGCACGATCTGGCCAAGCACCAGCCCGGTGCCGCCGCCCCAGGGTACGAGGCCGACCCGCGCTTCGGCGCAGGCGCGCACGATCCGCACCACCTCACCGGTCGAACGGGGGCGCGCGAGCAAAGCGGACGGGGTTTCCACCCGGCCGCGCGGCTCCTCAAGGTAGCGCGGTTCGGCGAGGCCGATCACGCCGTCGGGCAGGCAAGCGGAGAGGTTTTCGGCGAAGGCGGTATCGGCAGGGTTCAGCATGCCCCGATGAAGCATGGGAACCCTGCCGGCCGCAAGGCTTCAGTCGAGCGGTCGGGGCAAAAGCGCGATCACCGTGGGCCGCGCCGGCAAGGTCCGCAGCGAGACTTCGACCTCGCTCTCCTCGCGCAGGTCGATCACGAAGTCCGCCTCCATACCGGACAGGAACCGGGCGAGGCCGGAGGGGCCGAACCAGTGCATCGGCAACACGATGGACGACCGCAGCCGCTTCAGCACCCGGATCATCGTCGGCAAGTCCAGCGTCATGCCGCCGTCGACCGGCGCCATGACCACGTCGAGCCGACCGAGGGCGGCATATTGTTCCGGCGTCGGTTCGTGGTGCAGATGGCCAAGATGGCCGATGCAGAGACCGGCGACCTCGAAGACGAAGATCGAATTGCCGGCCGGTTCGACCGTTCCGCCGAACCCGCGAATATCGGTCGGCACATTGCGGATCAGCATCTCACGGAGGTCGAGGTAATGATCGGCGGGTTCCCCGGTATAGTCCCAGCCTTGCAGGACATGCGGGATGCGGTCGTCAGGCTCCGACGTCCAGTGCGAGGAATGGGCGTGGTTCATCGTGACGACATCCGGCACCAGGTCGGCCACACCGAGAATGCCGGTGTAATCGGTCGCGACGGAAAGGCCGCCCGCCGTCTCGATGAAATAGGTCGAATGCCCGACATAGGAGAGGCGCACCGTTTCGGCTGGCAGCGGATCGCCCCATGCCGCCTGCCAGATCAACCCGGGCGCCGCCCCGGCGATCGCGATGCAGTGGCTTGGCGTACGGGTCTGGGCCTGTAGCGGCACAGCGAATGCTATGAGCAGCGCGACGGTCAGAACACGGGTCATCATCGGCGGCACCTCCGCCCCAAAGCGTAACCCGTGCCGTGCCGCCTGCCCCACCGGAATCCGCGCCGGCGCGGGATCACGCTTACGTGATCATCCGGCCCCGGTCCGCCCGCGCCGGTCGCTCCTCAGGTTGGCGTAAAGCACGTGGTTGCGCCAGCGGCCGTTGATCTGGAGATAGCTCTGCGCCACGCCTTCGTACTTGTAGCCGCTCTTTTCAAGAACCCCGCGCGAGGCGGCGTTTTCCGGCAGGCAGGCGCTTTCGATCCGGGAAAGGTCAAGCGTGGTGAAGCAATGGTGGATGACGGCGCGCAATGCCTCCGCCATGTAGCCCTGCCGGGCGAAGGGCGCGCCGATCCAGTAGCCGATCGTCGCCGCTTGCGCCGGCCCGCGGCGGATATTGTCGACCGTGACCGCGCCGAGCAGGCTGTCATCCGACCGCCGGATCAGAAAGAGCGGCAGAGCCGTGCCCCCGGAATGGGCCCGCGCCGCCCAGTAGACCCGGTTGGTGAAGGCCTTGCGGCTCAGGTGGTCGGCCGACCAGACCGGCTCCCACGGCTCCAGAAAGGCGCGGCTTTCGGCGCGGAGCGACGACCAGGCCCGAAAATCGGAATGCTGCGGCAGACGCAGCGTCATCCGCTCCGTCTCGATCCGGACCTTGCGCCGGCCGATGAGCATCAGGCGGCGAGCCTGTCGCGCAGGGTGTCCAGCGCCGGCGCCCCCCCGACCGGGCCGTAAAGCGCGAGCGCAGTTGTCGCCCCGCCGACCAGCCGTTCGGCAAAGCCGAGGACTGCCGCGCGGCCGACCGCCTCGATTTCGGCGGTGGTTTCCTCGGCCGACTGCACCCGGCCCCAGATCGCGATATGGCGCGCCATGCGTTCGGCCCTGCCCGACGGACTTTCAAGCCCCATCAGCAGCCCCGCCTTCATCTGTGCCCGCGCCCGCGCGATCTCGGCCTCGGTCATGTCCGCGGCCGCGCGCTTCATCTCGTCGATGGTCAGCCCGCAGAGATCGCCGATCTCGTCCGCCGAGGTGCCGGCATAGATGGTGATCATGCCGGTGTCATCATAGCTGCCGGACTGGGCGTAGATCGAATAGCAGAGCCCACGCTCCTCGCGAAGCTTCTGGAAGAGGCGCGAGGACATGCCGCCGCCCAGCGCAGTCGTATAGACCTGCGCCGTGAAGAAATCGGCATCCCGCACCCCCGGCCCCTTAAAACCGAGGGCGAAATGGACCTGTTCAAGGTCCTTCACCTCGCGCCGTTCGCCGCCGGACCAGCGCGCCGGCTGAAGCGGGCCGCGTCCGACCGGCTTCAGATGGCCGAAGGTCGCCTCTGCCGCGCGGACGATGGCGTCGTGATCGACCGCGCCGGCGGCGGACAGGATCATCTGGTCGGGCCCGTAGTGCTCGCCGACGAATTTGGTCAGGTCCTGCCGCCCGAAGGTCGAGACCCGCTCGGCCGGTCCGAGGATCGTGCGGCCGAGCGCCTGGTCGGGAAAGGCCGCTTCCTGCAACCAGTCGAAGATGATGTCGTCGGGCGTGTCGAGCGCCTGGCCGATCTCCTGAAGGATCACGTGACGCTCGGTCTCGATCTCCTTCGGGTCGAAGGCTGGATTGAGGACGATGTCGGCGATCACGTCGAGCGCGAGCGGCACGTCGGCCTCCAGCACCCTTGCGTAATAGGCCGTCATCTCGCGCGAAGTATAGGCGTTGATGTAGCCGCCGACATCCTCGATCTCCTCGGCGATCTGAAGCGCCGAGCGCCGCGCCGTACCCTTGAACGCCATGTGTTCGAGGAAATGCGCAATGCCGTTCTGCTCGGGCCGCTCATGCCGGCCGCCGGCGGTCAGCCAGACGCCGATGGAGGCCGAGGCAAGGCCCGGCATCCGCTCGGTCACGATCCTGAGCCCGTTCGGAAGCGTGGTCAGTTGCGTGGTCAACGGCTGCGCCTTTCATGAACCAGCGCCTCAAGCGCCGCGAGGTCGTTCGGAACACGTGTAACACGTTCGGGGCGCGAGAAAAGATCGGCCATGCGATCGGGCAAGGGCGGCCTGTGACCGCTCGCCGTCTCGACCGCGTCGGGGAATTTCGCCGGATGCGCGGTGGCGAGCGTGATCATCGGCACAGCCGGATCGCGCTGCGCCTCCGCCACCGCGACGGCGACCGCCGAATGCGGGCAGAGAAGCTCCCCCGTCGTCTTGCGCAGCCGCGCGATGGTCGCGAGCGTCGCCTCCTCCGAAACCCGGCCCGATGCGTAGAGATCGCGCAGCGTCCCGAGCGCGCCCTGGCTGACGCTGAACCCGCCTTCCGTCTTCATCTCGTCCATCAGCTGCGCCACTGCCTTGCCGTCGCGGCCATAGGCATCGAAGAGCGCGCGTTCGAAGTTGGACGAGACCTGGATGTCCATCGACGGCGAGATCGACGGCTTGACGCCGTCCATTTCGTAGCGCCCGGTGGTCAGGCAACGGTGCAGGATGTCGTTCTGGTTCGTCGCGATCACCAGCCTGTCGACCGGCAGGCCCATGCGTTTCGCGATGGTGCCGGCGAAAATGTCGCCGAAATTGCCGGTCGGCACGGTGAAGCTCACCTCCCGCGCTGGCGCGCCAAGCGATGCGGCCGAGGTGAAGTAATAGACCACCTGCGCCAGAACCCGCGCCCAGTTGATCGAGTTGACCCCGGCAAGGCCCACCGCGTCGCGGAATTCGAAATGGTTGAACATGTCCTTCAGCCGGGCCTGGCAATCGTCGAAATCGCCGTCGAGCGCCAGCGCGTGGACATTGCCCTCGGTCGGCGTCGTCATCTGCCGGCGCTGGACGTCGGAGACGCGGCCATGAGGAAAGAGGATGAAGACATCGACATTGGCAAGGCCGCGGAAAGCCTCGATCGCCGCCGATCCGGTGTCGCCGGAGGTGGCGCCGACGATCGTTACCCGCTTTCCGTCACGCGCCAGCGCGATCTGGAAAAGCTGGCCGATGAGCTGCATCGCGAAGTCCTTGAAGGCGAGCGTCGGGCCGTGGAAAAGCTCCAGCAGGAAATGGTTCGGCTGAAGCTGCACCAGCGGCGCGCGGGCGGTGTGGCCGAAGCCGGTATATGCCGCGTCGATGGCTTTTCGGAACTCGGCATCGGTGAAGGCATCGCCGACGAAGGGGCGCATCACCCGGAAGGCTGCCTCCTCGTAAGGCAGGCCGGCGAGTGCCGCGATCTCGTCGGGCGCCATCACCGGCACGGTTTCGGGAACATAAAGCCCGCCGTCACGGGCAAGGCCGGTCAGCATCGTCTCGCCGAAGCTCAAGGTCGGGGCCCGCCCCCGGGTGGATACATAACGCATGTGCTTCCTCAGTTCGTCCGCTGCCTGATACGCCAGAGAAGAAACCCTGTCATCCCCGCCCAGACGGCAGCGAGCGAAAACCAGGTGATCGCGTAGTTGCGGTGGTCGTTCGGAATCGACGCGGTATCGACGGGCACCGGGGTGATCGGGGTGTCATTCGGCCCGTCGCGCACCACGATCAGCACCGGATCGGTGCCCAAAGCCGCCGCCATCGCCGGAACGTCACGCGCGAACCAGATGTTCTTCCCAAGATCGGGGGGCGGCGTGTAGCTGTCGGCATCCTGGGGCCAGAGCAGGTTCCCGGTCACCGTCACCACCTCGTCGTGCAAGGGGGGCGGCCCCTCGTCCTCGGCGACGAAGCCCCGGTCGATCAGCACGATGCCAGTGCCGGTATCCAGTGGGGAAATGATCCGAAAGCCGCTGCCGATAAATTGCCGGCCCGACAGCACACGCAGATAATCCTGCCCGATCCGTCCCGTCACTGTCACCGGCAGATACTGATCGCGAACCGGATCGGGCTTGCCAAGGCTTTCGAACGTGACCGGCACGTCGCCGATCTTCGCCTCGATCGCGGCGATGATACCTTCCTTCCAGGCCAGCCGCCGCACCTGCCAGACCCCGAGAGAGACCAGAATCGCGATGCCTCCGGCACCGAGGATCAGGGCGGACAAGTATCGGCGCATCGAATGACCTCAAAGAGAAAGCGCGGAGGTCTCCCCCCGCGCTTCCAGGTTCGCTCCGGGTTCGGCCTCAGGCACTGCCCCAGATATAGATCGCGGCGAAGAGGAAGAGCCAGACCACGTCGACGAAGTGCCAGTACCAGGCCGCCGCCTCGAAGCCGACGTGCTGTTCGGGCGTGAAGTCGCCCTTCATCGCCCGGATCATGCAGACCAGAAGGAAGATCGTCCCGATGATCACATGGGCGCCGTGGAACCCGGTCGCCATGAAGAACGACGCACCGTAGATGTTGCCGGCGAAACCGAAGCCGGCATCGCTGTATTCAATGGCCTGCAGCACTGTGAAGCAGACGCCGAGGAAAACCGCCAGCGCGAGGCCGTTGATCATGTCCTTGCGGTTGTTCTCATGCGCGATGGCATGGTGCGCCCAGGTCGCGGCGGCGCCCGAGCAGAGAAGGATCAGTGTGTTGATCAGCGGCAGGTGCCAGGGATCGAAGGTCTCGATCCCCGCCGGCGGCCAGACGCCGTCGACGGCCGGGCTATCGGGTCCCATCGGGTAAAGCGCGTGCTTGAAGAAGGTCCAGAACCAGGCCGAGAAGAACATCACCTCGGACATGATGAAGAGGATGAAGCCGTAGCGCAGGCCGATCCGCACCACCGGGGTATGATCTCCGGTATTGCCCTCGTGCACCACGTCCGACCACCAGCCGTACATGACGTACAGCACCAGCGCGAGGCCGATCAGGAAGATGAAGGGCGTGATCGACTTCATCCACAGGACGGCGCCGAAGAGCATCGTGAAGCCGCCGAGCGCACCCAGGAACGGCCAGAGCGAGGGCGGGAGGATGTGGTAGTCGTGGTTCTTTGCGTGCGCCATGTCGGTTTCCCTGATTTGGCCTCAGTTATAGTCGGCCGTCTTTGCCGGCGAAAGGCTCGCCTGCTCTTTCGGCAGTTCGGTCTCGTAGAATGTGTAGGAGAGCGTGATATTGCGGATACGCCCGGCATCGCGATCCTTCACCAGTTCCGGATCGACATAGAAGACGACCGGCATCTCGACCCGCTCACCGGGTTGAAGAACCTGTTCGGTGAAGCAGAAGCACTGGATCTTGGTGAAGTAGTAGCCGGCGAGGTCGGGGGCGACATTGTAGCTCGCCGTCCCAGCGACGACATGATCCGTCGGATTGTAGGCCTCGTAGAAGGCCATCCCGGTCTCGCCGATCTTCAGCGTCATCTCGCGCTGCACGGGGTGGAATTCCCACGGCATGCCGGGTTCGGTATTCGCGTCGAACCGGATCGTGACCAGTTCATCAAGGATTTCCGTCGCGGCTTCGGTGCGAACGCTCGGCGTGCCGCCATAGCCTGTCACCCGGCAGAACCAGGAATAGAACGGCACCGCCGCCCAGGCGAGCGCGCCCATGGTCACGACGATGCCGACAAGCATTGCGGCGATGCGGTTGTTGCCGTCCAGGCGCTTCATTGCGTCGCCTCCGCCTGCGGAAGCTTGCCTTCCTTCAGGTGCGAGATCTTGACGACCGTCAGCCCGAAGATCAACGCGACGAAGGCGCCCAGGACGAGCCCGAGGCCGAGGTTGCGACCGAAGCGGCGACCGTGAAGCTCGTGATCGCGGTGAATGGCCATTACCAGCCTCCCAACCCGAATGGCGCCAAGCTCGTCTCGACCAGAAGCGCGCCGAAATGCAGGAAAAGGTAGGCGAGCGAGAAGCGGAAGAACGCCTTCTCGGCCTTGTAATGATCGGCCTCCGCAGCCGTCTCTTCGCGGCGGGCGATGCGGACGGCGCCGGCGATGAAAAGCGCGTTGAGCACGATGGCCGCCACCAGGGTCACAGGCCCGCCGATCGAGGTCAGGCTGAGCGCGACCGCGACCGGCGCGAGAAGGATCGTGTAGACGAGGATATGCTTGCGCGTCGCCGCCCGACCGTGGGTGACGGTCAGCATCGGTACGCCGGCCTTGGAATAGTCGTCCTTCATGAAGAGCGCGAGCGCCCAGAAATGCGGCGGCGTCCACATGAAGATGAGCGCGAACATGAGAAGCGATTCGGGCGCGACGCCGCCGGTCGCCACCGCCCAGCCGATCATCGGCGGGAAGGCCCCGGCAGCGCCGCCGATGACGATGTTCTGAGGCGTCGAACGCTTCAGCCACATCGTGTAAACGACGACATAGAAGAAGATGGTGAAGCCGAGGAACGCCCCGGCGAACCAGTTGGACGCCAGTCCCAGCATCAGACAGGAGAGAACCGAGAGCGCCAGACCGAGGCCAAGGGCCTCCCCTTCGCTGATCCGGCCCGCCGGGATCGGCCGCGACGCGGTCCGCCGCATCACCCGGTCGATATCGGCATCGTACCACATGTTCAGCGCGCCCGACGCCCCGCCACCGAGGGCGATGAAGAGGATCGCGGTGAAGGCGACGAAGGGATGGACCGGAACCGGTGCGACGATGAGCCCGACCATCGCGGTAAAGACCACGAGCGACATGACACGCGGCTTGAGGAGCTGGACGTAATCGCCGAAGCCCGCCTCCTGCCCGTGGTCGATGGCGCTCAGATCGCTCATGGATTTCCCTCCCTCACAGGCAGGCGCAGCAATCCGCGCCCGCCCGACCGCCGTCAGTCGGCCGACGCCACCCGAACCGGCGCCGACGTGCCGAGACCGGCCGTCTTGGTCCGCGCGAGCCAGTCGTCATAGACCTCCTGGCTGACCACCTTCACGGTGATCGGCATGTAGGAGTGATCCTTGCCGCAGAGCTCCGAGCACTGGCCGAAGTAGATGCCCTCGCGCTCGGCGTTGAACCACAGTTCGGCGATCCGGCCCGGCACCGCGTCCTGCTTCACGGCGAAGGCCGGAATGGCCCAGGAATGGATCACGTCCGCGCCGGTGACCTGCACGACGATATCCTTGCCGACCGGCACGACGACCGCGTTGTCTGTGGCCAGAAGGTATTCGTCCTGGCTGTAGCCCGCCGCCTCCAGCCCCTCGCGCCCCAGCATGAAGGCATCGAACGAGATCCCCTCGTCGGGGTATTCATAGGACCAGAACCACTGGTTGCCGGTGGCCTTGATCACCACGTCGCCTTTCGGAATCTCCTGCTGATTGAAAAGGATCGGCAGCGAGAATGAGCCGAGCACCACGAGGATCAGCACCGGGATCAGCGTCCACATGATTTCCACGGGCGTGTTGTGGGTGAACTTCGCCGGCGTCGGGTTGGCCCGGCTGTTGAAGCGCAGGATGACGATTGCGAGAAGTGTCACGACAAGCAGGACCACGCCGATGCCGATATAGAGCAGCATATGGTCAAGCCATTGCTGTTCATGCGCCAGATTGGTTGCCGCCGGCTGGAAACCGACGCCCTCGGCTTTCGGCGCGCCAACGATTTCGAGCCCGCTGATTCCATCCTGCGCCCAGACGGCGCCGGCGATGAGGCTGGAGGTGAAGGTGGCCCCGAGGCCGGAAAGAATGGTCGCAAAGCGCATATCGTGTTCCCGTTCCTGCCGCGGCTTCTTCCCGCCGCTTTCAGTCTCGTCCGCCCCGGAAAACTCCCTCGGGCCGGACGGTTGTATCCGGGAACTCTAAAATCATATTAGAGGGAATGCGACAAGCGAAACCATTGCGGCAAAGAGCCGCTTTTGATCCAAATCAAGGACCCTGGGGGCGATGACGATGACAGATGGCCGGTTTTCTCCGTTCGAGACGCATCTCGACCCCGAAGGCGCACTCTCGATTCTGCGCGAGGCGGTGTCGGGCGCCGACGACGGGGAGCTTTTCCTCGAACGCCGCCGGTCAGAGGCGCTGGTCTTCGATGACGGTCGCCTCAGGAACGCAAGCTACGACGCATCCGAAGGGTTCGGCCTGCGCGCGATCCGCGGTGAGGTCGCCGGCTACGCCCATTCGACCGAGATTTCCGAGGCGGCGCTGAGGCGCGCCGCCGAGACCACGCGTCTCGCCGTCGGTGCCGGCGGCGGCACGATGGCGCCGGCGCCGTCCGGCACCAACGTAAAGCTCTATACCGACGCCGACCCGATGACCGACGCCGCCTTCGGCGTGAAGGTCGAGACCCTGCGCGAGATCGACGCCTTCGCCCGCGCCCTCGACCCCCGCGTCGTGCAGGTCTCCGCCACCATCGCTGCCTCGCTCCAGGAGGTCTTCATCCTGCGCCCCGAAGGCGGCCTCGTCTCCGACATCCGCCCGATGGCCCGGCTCAACGTCTCGGTGATCGTCGAGGAGAACGGCCGGCGCGAGTCGGGCGGCCACGGCGGCGGTGGCCGCACCGGGCTTGCCGGCCTGATGACCGCCGACCACTGGCAGGCAACGACGCGGGAGGCGTTGCGCGTCGCGCTCGTCAACCTGCGCGCCGTCGCCGCCCCGGCCGGCGTGATGGACGTGGCGCTCGGCGCCGGCTGGCCCGGCATCCTCTTGCACGAGGCGGTCGGCCACGGGCTTGAAGGCGACTTCAACCGCAAGAAGACCTCCGCCTTCGCCGGCCTCATGGGCCAGCAGGTGGCGGCGAAAGGCGTGACCGTCCTCGACGACGGCACCCTCCCCGACCGGCGCGGCTCCATCACCGTCGATGACGAGGGCACGCCTTCGGGCCGGAACGTGCTGATCGAGGACGGGGTCCTCGTCGGCTTCATGCAGGACCGGCAGAACGCCCGCCTGATGGGGGTGAAACCCACCGGCAACGGACGGCGCGAAAGCTTCGCACATATCCCGATGCCACGGATGACCAACACCTATATGCTGTCGGGTGACGCCCGGCCCGGCGACATCGTGGCCGACCTGAAGGACGGGATATACGCCGTCGGCTTCGGCGGCGGGCAGGTCGACATCACCAACGGCAAGTTCGTGTTCAGTTGCACCGAAGCCTACCGGGTCAAGAACGGGGTCGTCGGCGATCCGGTGAAGGGCGCCACGCTGATTGGCGACGGGGCGACGGCGCTCAGGAACATCCGCAGCATCGGCAACGACATGACGCTCGACCCCGGCATCGGCAATTGCGGCAAGGCCGGGCAATGGGTGCCGGTCGGCGTCGGCCAGCCGACGCTGCTGATCGGCGGGCTGACGGTGGGTGGAGCCGGACTGTGAAGTCACCGCCGCTCTCGGCCGTGCTTGGCCTTGCGGTCACGATCCTTGCCGGCGGCACCGTCTTCTTTCATTTCGTCGAGAAATGGGCCTGGCTCGACGCCTGGTTCTTCACAGTGGTGACGGTGTCGACGGTCGGTTACGGAAATCTGGTCCCGGCGACGGCGATCGGAAAGATCGGCACGACGATCCTGATCTTCATGGGAATCGGCGTCTTCGCCCTGCTCGCGGGCCAGATCGGCGAGGCTGCGGTAAAGCGGCGCCTCGGACACCTTCAGGAGAAGGAAGAGAAAAGATCAACGGGACGCGAATCGTAACCATTGATTAACCTTAAGGTTGCAATGTCAGTCTTGCGAATGAGGCGAAGGCACGAGGGATCAAGGTTTGTTTTCTTACCCCACCCCCTTCACCCCACCCACCACGGAAGACGACAGACTGTCGTGGCTCCGCCTCATTCGCTCCCGACGCGTCGGCATTGCGACCTTCTACCGGCTCATCGAGGAATACGGCTCTGCCCGCTCAGCGCTTCAGGCACTGCCGGAAATCGCGAGGGCCGCCGGTGTTCAAGCCTACGAACCCTGCCCCGAGGGCGTGGCGCGCGCGGAACTCAAGGCGGGCAAAGCCGCAGGCGCGCGGCTTCTCTGCCGGGGGGAACCCGGCTATCCCCGCCCGCTTGCCGACCTCTCCGACGCGCCACCGGTGCTCTGGGCGATCGGGGAGCCCGCGCTCCTCGCGCGGCCGACGGTTGCGCTCGTCGGCGCACGCAGCGCGTCCTCGCTTGGCACCCGCATGGCACGGAAACTGGCCGAGGGGCTCGGCGCGGCCGGGATCACCGTCGTCTCAGGCCTCGCACGCGGCGTCGATGCTGCCGCCCATGCGGCGGCGCTGCCGACCGGCACGGTCGCGGTGATGGCCGGCGGCGTCGACGTGATCTATCCGGCCGAGAACGCCGTCCTCGCCGGCGAAATCGCCGTGAAGGGGCTCCGGCTCTCGGAACAGCCGATGGGCCTTGGCCCGCTCGCCCGACACTTTCCCTTGCGCAACCGGATCATCTCCGGTCTTTCCCGCGCCGTCGTCGTGGTGGAGGCCGCGGCGCGCTCCGGCAGCCTGATCACCGCGCGCACCGCCCTCGATCAGGGGCGTGAGGTGCTGGCGGTCCCCGGCCACCCGTTCGACGGCCGCGCCGCGGGCTGCAACATGCTGATCCGCGACGGTGCCACCCTGGTGCGCGGGGTTGATGACGTCCTCGCCGCGCTGTCCCCGGTCGCCGCCGCCGACCTGGAGGCCAAGGCTCCGGCCCCGCCTCTCGCCGCGCCGCCACCGACTGCATCCGCGCCGGCGCGCGACTGGCGCGAAATGGCGGCTCTCCACCGCCAAATCCTCGAGCGGCTCGGCCCAAGCCCGGTCGCCGAGGATCAGCTGATCCGCGACCTCGCCCTGCCCGCCGCCGCGATCGCCCCCGAACTCGTCGCCCTCGAACTCGACGGCCGGATCGAGCGTCAGGCCGGCGGCCTCCTGACCCGCGCCGGCTGACCCGTTTCCACTTCATCTTGCTAAAAATATCCCGGGGGACGCGTCCGGAACGGACACGGGCAGCGGCGCCCCCAGGGCGCTCAGGCACCCTGACGACCGGCGTCGGGACCGGTCATTGACATTCGCCGCCCTTGCCCCACATGTTCCGCGCCCAGAGCAAAAGACCCGTTTTCAAGAGGAAGTCATGGCCGTCGTCGTTGTAGAATCCCCCGCCAAGGCCAAGACAATCAACAAGTATCTGGGATCCGACTTCACCGTTCTCGCCTCCTACGGCCATGTTCGCGACCTGCCGCCGAAAGACGGATCGGTCGATACCGACAATGGATTCGAGATGAAATGGGAGGTCGCGGCAGACAGCAGGAAGCACATCCGCGCCATCACCGAGGCGTTGAAAACCGACGACACACTGATTCTCGCCACCGACCCCGACCGCGAGGGCGAGGCGATTTCCTGGCACCTGCAGGAGGCGCTCGCCGCAAGCCTGAAAAAGGGCAAGACCGTCCGCCGCGTCACCTTCAACGCGATCACCAAATCCGCGGTGACCGAGGCGATGGCGCATCCCCGCGATGTCGACACCGCGCTGGTCGAAGCCTATCTCGCCCGCCGCGCGCTCGACTACCTCGTCGGCTTCAACCTCTCGCCTGTCCTCTGGCGCAAGCTCCCCGGCGCGAAGTCGGCGGGCCGGGTCCAGTCCGTCTGCCTGCGGCTCATCGTCGAGCGCGAGATGGAGATCGAGGCCTTCCGTGCCCGCGAATACTGGACCGTCACCGCTACGCTCGTCACGCCGCGCGGGCAGGAGTTCGAGGCGCGGCTGACCGTCCTCGGCGGCAAGAAGCTCGACAAGTTCGACCTCGCCAACCAGACGGCGGCCGAACTGGCGGTGCAGGCCATCACCTCGCGCGACCTCACCGTCAAGTCGGTCGAGGCCAAGCCCGCCAGCCGCAAGCCCTATGCGCCCTTCATGACCTCGACCCTCCAGCAGGAGGCGAGTCGCAAGTTCGGCATGGGCGCGAAGGCGACGATGTCCGCCGCCCAGCGTCTCTACGAGGCCGGCCACATCACCTACATGCGGACCGACGGCATCGACATGGCGCCGGAGGCGGTGATGGCCGCGCGCGACGAGATCAAGCGCCGCTTCGGTGCGGCTTATGTTCCCGACTCCCCCCGCATGTACAAGAACAAGGCCAAGAACGCGCAGGAAGCGCATGAATGCATCCGGCCGACCGACATGTCGCTCTCGCCCGACAAGCTCCGTGCCGAGGGCGAGCAGAAGAAGCTTTACGACCTGATCTGGAAGCGCACCATCGCCAGCCAGATGGAGGCCGCGCGGCTCGAACGCACCACCGTGGATATTGGTAGCGCCGATGGCGAGGTGGAGCTTCGCGCCACCGGCCAGGTCGTGCTCTTCGACGGCTTCCTCAAGGTCTATGACGAGAGCCGCGATGATGATGGCGAGGAGGACGGCGCCCGCCTGCCGCAGATCATGCAAGGTGAGAAGGCCGGCAAGCGGACGATCACGCCCGAGCAGCATTTCACCCAACCACCCCCGCGCTACACCGAGGCGACTCTGGTCAAGCGGATGGAAGAGCTTGGCATCGGCCGCCCCTCCACCTATGCCTCGATCGTCACCACGATCCAGGACCGCGACTATGTCCGGAAGGACAAGAACCGCCTGATCCCCGAGGACAAGGGCCGGCTCGTCACCGCGTTCCTGACGAACTTCTTCCGCCGCTACGTCGAATACGACTTTACCGCCGATCTCGAGAACGAGCTGGACGAGATTTCCGCCGGCGACCGGAACTACAAGGACGTGCTGGCGCGGTTCTGGCGCGACTTCACCGCCGCGATTGCCGAAACCGCCGATCTCAGGATCGGCGAAGTGCTGGAAAAGATCGACGACTTCCTCGCCCCCCATCTCTATCCGCCGCGCGAGGACGGCAGCGACCCGCGCGTCTGTCCGACCTGCGGCGAGGGACGGCTGAACCTCAAGACCGCGCGCTCGGGCGGCGCCTTCATCGGCTGCTCGAACTATCCCAATTGCCGCTACACGCGCGCCATTTCCGCGATGAACGGCGACGACCCCAGCACGTCTGACCGGGTTCTGGGCGAGGATGGCGGCGAGGAGATCTCGTTGAAATCCGGCCGGTTCGGGCCTTACGTCCAGCGCGGCGAGGCGACCGGGGACACCCCCAAGCCGCCGCGCGCGAGCCTTCCGAAAGGCTGGGCGCCGGACACGATGGACCTTGAAAAGGCGCTCATGCTCCTGAACCTGCCGCGCGAGATCGGACCCCATCCCGAGGACGGCGAGACTGTCGAGGCCGGGATCGGCCGCTACGGGCCCTTCATCAAGCATGGCCGGGTCTATGCCAACCTGCCCGATGTCGACGAAGTCTTCACCGTCGGCATGAACCGCGCGGTCGAGGTGCTGGCCGAAAAGGCCAAGCGCGGCCGCCCTGCGGCGACCGCCCCGCTGCGTGAACTTGGCGACCATCCCGATGGCGGCCCGGTCCAGGTCATGGCCGGCCGCTACGGGCCTTATGTCAAGTGGGACAAGGTCAATGCGACGCTCCCGAAGGAGTTGACCCCGGAGGCGGTAACGCTCGACGCGGCGCTGGCGCTGATCGCGGAGAAGGCCGCGAAGAAGGGCGGTGGACGCAAGCCGGCGAAGAAATCCGCCGCGAAAAAGCCGGCGGCCAAGACGGCGGCCACCAAGAAACCGGCGGCGAAAAAACCGGCCGCCCGGAAATCCGCCACCAAACCTGCGGCCGCGAAGAAATCGGCCTGACGCCTTCTGCTGCACTGCGGCGATTGACTCCGCCTCGCCCCCGCGCCACAAATCGCTCAGATTTTGTGGGGAGAGACCATGAAGAAGGTATTCGGCTCGGCGAAGGAGGCTCTCGACGGCCTTCTTCATGACGGCATGTTCATCGCGGCCGGGGGCTTCGGCCTTTGCGGCATTCCGGAGCTTTTGATCGACGCACTGGTCGAGAGCGGGGTGAAGGACATCACCATCGCCTCGAACAACTGCGGGGTGGACGGGTTCGGCCTCGGCAAGCTTCTCGATACCCGTCAGATCAAGAAGATGATGTCGTCCTATGTCGGCGAGAATGCCGAATTCATGCGCCAATACCTGTCAGGCGAGCTGGAGCTGGAATTCAACCCGCAAGGCACCCTGGCCGAGCGGATGCGCGCCGGTGGCTGCGGCATTCCCGGCTTCTACACCAAGACCGGCGTCGGCACGGTTATCGCCGAGGGCAAGGAGCACAAGGAGTTCGACGGAGAGACCTATATCCTCGAACGCGGCATCTTCGCCGATCTTTCCATCGTCAAGGCGTGGAAGGCGGACGAGACCGGAAACCTCGTCTTCCGCAAGACGGCGCGCAACTTCAACCCGCCGGCGGCGATGTGCGGGCGCACCTGCGTCGTCGAGGTCGAGGAGATCGTGCCCACCGGCAGCCTCGATCCCGACCATATCCACCTGCCCGGCATCTACGTGCACCGGATCATCCAGGGCGAACACGAAAAGCGGATCGAACAGCGCACCGTGCGCAAGCGGGAGGATGCGTGATGGCCGGAGAACAGAAGGGCTGGGATCGCAACCAGATGGCCGCCCGTGCGGCCGAGGAACTGAAGGACGGGATGTATGTGAACCTCGGCATCGGCATTCCGACGCTGGTGTCGAACTACATCCCCAAGGGCGTCCATGTGACGCTGCAATCGGAAAACGGCATGCTCGGCATGGGCCCCTTCCCCTATGAGGGCGAGGAGGATGCCGACCTGATCAACGCCGGCAAGCAGACGATCACCGAACTGCCACATTCGGCCTATTTCGACAGTTCCACCAGCTTCGGCATGATCCGCGGCGGCAAGATCGCCATGGCGATCCTCGGCGCGATGGAGGTCTCAGAGAAGGGCGACCTCGCCAACTGGATGATCCCCGGCAAGCTCGTCAAGGGCATGGGGGGTGCCATGGACCTCGTCGCCGGCGTCGGCCGGGTCGTGGTGGTGATGGACCACACATCGAAGCACGGCGAATCGAAGGTGTTGCGCGACTGCACCCTGCCCTTGACCGGCAAGGGCGTGGTCGACCGGATCATCACCAATCTCGGCGTCCTCGACGTTGGTCACAAGGGCCTCCACATCGTCGATCTCGCCCCGGGTGTCACCGAGGCCGAACTGCGCGCCGCCACCGAGGCGACCATCGTCTGAGCGTGCGCTGAAAAGACCGGTGTGGCCGGGGAATTGCCCCTTTCCGGCCACACCGGACTGTCGACTTTTCCGAAACAAATCCATATTCCTGCCCCAATCCGTTGCTAGCGACCGGGGCAATGATGAGTGCAGACCTGCCCCTTCCGAAGACCCCTCCCCCGACGCCGTCGCGCCGGGTGCGCGACATGGCCGTGATCGTCGGACTTCTGGCGCTGTTCGTGGCCGGCCTCTTCGGCCTTGCCGCCGCCACCGGCTGGGAAGAGACCCGCGCCCAGATCGCCCGGCTGGCGCTCTGGCAAGGGGCGGTCCTTCTGGCCCTGTCGCTTGCCAACTACCTTCTGCGCGGGCTCCGCTGGCACTTCTTCGCGCGCCGGCTCGGCCTTGACACCAGCCTTCCGCAGAACTTGCGCCACTTCCTTGGCGGTTTCGCGATGGTGGTGACGCCGGGCCGGGTGGGCGAGCTTGTCCGAATGCGCTGGCTGAAGCGCGAGACCGGGTGGAGTTTCGAACGCACGGCCCCGCTCGCGCTGGTCGACCGCGCCTCCGATCTTGCGGCGATGGCGCTCCTGCTCGGCGGCGCCATCTCGCTCGCCGCGACCGGGGTCCGGGGCGCGGTTCCCGTGACGCTGCTGGCGCTTGCCGCCGCGGTCGTCGCGACGCGGCCGGCGATCCTGACCGCGCTGATCACGCTGGTGCACCGCCTTACCGGGCGTATGCCAAGGCTTTTCGGCCGGCTCCGCGCCGCCGCCCGCTCGCTCGACCGCTTCTCCGGGGCCGGGGCGATGCTGCCGGCGCTTGGCCTCGGCATCGCCGGCTGGTTCGCCGAAGGCTACGCCTTTCACCTGCTTCTTGGCTGGATGGGCGCGGACATCGGCCTTGCGAAGGCCATTGCGATCTTCGTCTTCTCCACCCTCGCGGGCGGCCTGACCGGTGCCCCGGGCGGTGTCGGCGGGGCCGAGGCGGCGATGATCGCGCTTCTCTCGCTCGACGGCATACCCATGGAGGTCTCGGTGCCCGCCACTGCGATCATCCGCGTCACCACACTCTGGTTCGCGCTGGGGATCGGCATGGCCGTCTTCCCCTTCGCGGAACGCCATTCTCTCAGGGGGCAAGATGCTCTGGAAGACCGCTGATTATGCCGGCTGGGGCCGCGCGCTGACCGCGACGGGCGAGCTTGCCCGCCCGGAACGGCGCAGCGCCCTCGACGCGCTGTTGCAGGACGGGCTGGTGCCCGCCATCGGCATGCGCCGCAGCTACGGCGACGCCGCGCTGAACGATGGCGGCCGGGTCATTGACATGACCCGGCTCGACCGGATGCTCGGCTTCGACCCGGCGACCGGCATTCTCGATGTCGAGGCCGGCGCCCGCGTGGGCGAGATCGCCGCCGCTTTCGCGCCGAAAGGCTGGCTTCCGGCGGTGATGCCCGGCACCGGCTTTGCCACCGTCGGCGGCTGCATCGGCCAGGATGTCCACGGCAAGAACCACCACCATGCGGGGTCGTTCTGCGAGCACGTCGTCTCGCTGACGCTCCTGACCGCTAAAGGCGCGGTCGAGGTTTCGCGCGAGAAAACGCCCGAGCTGTTCCGTGCCACCGCCGGCGGGCTCGGTCAGACCGGGGTGATCGTGTCGGCGCGGCTGAGGCTTCTGCCCTGCAAGGGCGACGTGATGGTCGTGACCGAGCGCCGGGTGGAGGACTGGGACGAGCACATCGCCCTTCTTGACGCCTCCGAGGCGACCTATACCGTCGGCTGGATCGACGCGACCGCGACCGGCGCCGCCCTTGGCCGCGGCATCCTGGAAGAGGGAGAGACCGGCTCCGGCCTTGTCCCCAAGCGGGTCCGGTATCGCAAGGTGCCGTTCGACGCGCCGAAATTCGCGCTTGCGGGGCCCATCGTCCGCGCCTTCAACGCCGCCTATTACCGCCGGGTTCCGGCGAGCGGCCGGACGGTGGTGAAGCCGATCTCGGACTTCTTCTTCCCGCTCGACAAGATCCACGACTGGAACCGGCTTTACGGCAAGCGCGGTTTTCATCAGTTCCAGTGCGTCGTGCCGCTATCCTCCGCCCCCGCCCTGCGCGACATGCTGGACGAGATCGCAAGCTCCGGCCTCGCCTCGCCGCTCGCCGTCCTGAAACGCATGGGGCCGGGGCGCGCCGGCTTCCTGAGCTTCCCGATGGAGGGCTATACGCTCGCCGTCGATTTTCCCAACCGTGCCGAGGCGCGCGAACTGATCCGCCGGCTCAAGTCGCTATGCGTCGATGCCGGCGGGCGGATCTATTTCGCCAAGGACAGCCTTGCGCGCGGCACCGATATTCCGGCGATGTATCCCGATCTTGCCGCCTGGCAGGCGGAGGTCGCCAAGGCCGACCCGGACGGTGCGCTGATCACCGACCTCGTCCGCCGCCTCAGCCTCAGGAGCGTCGCATGAATTCGACATGGATCATTCTCGGCGCCACCTCGGCGATGGCGCGCGCCTTTGCCCGCGCGGTTTCCGCCAATGGCGCGGCGGTGCTGCTTGCCGGGCGCGACAAGGACGACCTCGCGGCGCTGGCCGCCGATTGCCGCCTGCGCGGCGCGCGTCTTGCCGAAGCGGTGGAGTTCGACGCGCGCAAGCCCAAGGGTTTCGCCGCCCTCATCGCCCGGATGGAAGCGGAGGAGGGTGAGTTGAACGCCGCCGTCTTCGTCGGCTCGATGCCCGAACAGGCGGCGATCGACGCCGACCCATCGCTGATCGACGGCGTCGTGACCGACAGCCATACCGGCCCCGCCCGGTTCCTGCAGATGCTCGCGCCCGTGATGGAGGCGCGCGGCGGCGGCACGGTGGTTGGTGTCGCCTCGGTCGCCGGCGACCGGGGGCGGATCGGCAACTATGTCTACGGCTCGGCCAAGGCCGGTTTCGCGACCTATCTCTCCGGGCTCAGGAACCGGCTGACACGGGCCGGCGGGCACGTCGTGACGGTGAAGCCGGGCTTCGTCGATACCGCAATGACCTGGGGGCTGCCGGGCATGTTCCTGGTGGCGGCGCCCGATGCCGTGGCGTCCGACATCCTCAACGCGGTCAGGAAGAAGCGGAACACGATCTACACGCCGTTCTTCTGGCGCTACATCATGCTGATCATCCGCCATATCCCGGAACCGATCTTCAAGAAGATGAAGATCTAAAGCCCCTTACGTCCCGTTGATCTCTGCCAGCACCTCGGCCGCCGCCTTGCCGGGCGCCGTGCGCCCCTCGGCGACTGCCGTGCCCAGCGCCTCGACCCGCGCCCGGATCGCCGGGTCGGCGTTCAGGCGGGCCAGAAGGCCCTGCCGCACCTCCTCCTCGAACCAGTGCCGCGCCTGTTCCGCGCGCCGTGCGGCGAAATGCCCGGACTCACGGCGCCAGTCGGCCAGCGATCCAATCTCGGCCCAGGCGGTTTCGATGCCGGTCGCCTCGACGGCCGAGACGCACATCGCCTTCGGGAACCCCGCCGGGTCCTGCGGCCGCTTCCGAAGCAGCCGCAGCGCCCCGGCGTAGTCCGCGCAGGTTCGCATCGCCGTCGATTTCAGCTCGCCATCCGCCTTGTTGACGAGGATGAGGTCCGCCATCTCCATGATGCCGCGCTTGACACCCTGCAACTCGTCGCCGCCCGCCGGGGCAAGCAGCAGCACGAAGATGTCGGTCATCTCGGCAACCAGCGTCTCGGACTGGCCGACGCCGACCGTCTCGACCAGCACCACGTCGAACCCCGCCGCCTCGCACAAGGCCACCGCCTCGCGGGTGTGGCGCGCCACGCCGCCGAGGTGGGTCTGGCTCGGCGACGGCCGGATGAAGGCCATCGGATCGCGGGCCAGCCGCTCCATCCGCGTCTTGTCGCCGAGGATCGAGCCGCCCGACCGCGCGGACGAAGGATCGACCGCCAGCACCGCGACGCGCAGCCCCTGCCCGGTCAGCATCGTCCCGAATGCCTCGATGAAGCTCGACTTGCCGACGCCGGGCGTGCCGGACAGGCCGATCCGCAGGGCCTGCCGGCGGGTGCCGAGCGCCTCCAGCAGGGCCGTGGCCGCAGCCCGGTGATCGGCCCGGCCGCTCTCGACCAGCGTGATCGCCCGCGCCAGTGCCCGCCGGTCGGCCCGCGCAACACGCTCTGCAAGCTCGCTCATCTCCATGTTACGCAACCGGCAGCCTTTCGCTGATCAAACGGGGTTGTGTGTTGACCTCCGCCCGGTTTTCTTGCCTGTTCCGGCCAGCCTATGTCCAGAGCAGAGGCATGAAAAAAGCGAGCAGTGCCATGACGATCACCCTGCGTTTCCTCGCCCCGCTGGCGATATCCCTGATCCTTGCCGCGGGTTCCGCCGGTGCCGACCAGAAGGACGGCGCCGTCTTCGACCTGACGCTGAAGGGGATCCATGCCGGAACCCTCTCGATCAGCGGCGCGATCGAGGGGCATTCCTATGCCGTCTCGGGCGTCCTGAAAAGCGGCGGCCTCGTGGCGCTGGTGCGGAAGGTCCGCTACGACGCCCGCGCAGTGGGCACGGTCTCCGACGGCCGCTTCACCCCCGCGCGCTACGAGGAGGACGCCGATACCGGCAAGCGCCAGTCGCAATCGGTGATGGACTACAGGGCCGGCGTGCCGCAGGTGAAGGTCTACAACCCGCCGAAGTCGCCCCGCCCCGGCGATGTCGATCCGGCGACGCAGGGTGGCACGGTCGATCCGCTGACGGCCCTCTACGCGGCCCTCCGCGATGTGCCAAAGGCCGAGGCCTGCAACCAGAAACTCGCCCTCTTCGACGGTCGCCGCCGCAGCCAGGTGGTGCTGAGCGATCCGAATCCCGTGAACGGCGGGCTTGCCTGCGTCGGGGAATACCGACGGATCGAAGGGTTCTCGGAAAAGGAAATGGCCGAGAAGAGCCGCTTTCCCTTCACCATGACGCTCGCCCCCATCGGCGACGGCCGGATGCGCGTGACGGAGATTTCGATGGATACGATCTATGGCAAAGGCCGGCTGAAACGGCGATAACCCCGATGTGCATGACCGCCTTCCCATAGACGAGGCCTTGCCGGGGCTGATCGCCGCCCTGCGCGCCGAGGGGCGCGCCGTGCTGCAAGCCCCACCGGGGGCCGGCAAGACCACGCGGGTGCCGTTGGCACTTCTCGACGCCGGGATCGTCACGGGCCGTATCGTCATGCTCGAACCGCGCCGGCTTGCCGCCCGCGCCGCCGCGGAACGCATGGCCGAGACGCTGGGCGAAGCGGTGGGCCAGACCGTCGGCTACCGGATTCGCGGCGAGGCGAAGGTCTCGCGGGAGACACGGATCGAGGTGGTGACCGAAGGTATCCTCACGCGGATGTTGCAGTCCGATCCCGAACTCACCGGGATCGGCGCGCTGATCTTCGACGAGTTTCACGAACGCTCCCTCAACGCCGATCTCGGCCTTGCGCTTGCCTGGGAGGTGCGCCAGGCGCTCCGCCCCGATCTCGCGATCGTCGTGATGTCGGCGACGCTCGATGCCGAACCGGTCGCCGCGATGCTCGATGCGGCGCCGGTGATCACCTCCGAAGGCCGCGCCTACCCGGTCGAGACGCGCTGGCTTGCCCGCCCGCCCGACGCCTCGCTCCGCTTCGAGGCGGCCGTCGCGGGGCTGGTGGCGCAGGCAGTCGAGGAGACCGAAGGCGGCGTTCTCGTCTTCCTGCCCGGCGAAGGCGAGATCCGCCGCGTCGAAAACCTGCTGAAGGGCCGGCTGCCCGCCGATTGCGCCGTCCGGCCGCTCTTCGGCGCGATGGACTTCGCCGCCCAGCGCGCCGCCATCGCGCCGGCGCGATCCGGCCGCAAGGTCGTCCTTGCCACCGCGATCGCCGAAACCTCGCTGACGATCGAGGATGTCCGCGTCGTCGTCGACGCTGGCCGCTCGCGCCGCGCCCGCTTCGATCCGGCCTCCGGCATGGCCCGGCTGGTGACCGAGCGGGTGACCAAGGCCGAGGCCGAACAGCGCAGGGGCCGCGCCGGGCGGGTGGCGCCGGGAACCTGCTACCGGCTCTGGACCAAGGGAGAGGAGGGCGGCCTCGCGCCCTTCCCGCCGCCGGAGATCGCCGCCTCCGACCTCGCCGGCCTTGCGCTGGAACTGGCGCTCTGGGGCTCGGAGGGCGGCGATCTCGCCTTCCTCACGCCGCCCCCTGACCCGGCCCTCGCCGAGGCGCGGGTGCTTCTGGCGGACCTCGGCGCGCTTGACGCGGACGGACGGATCACCGCCCATGGCCGCGCGCTCGCCGCCCTGCCGCTCCATCCCCGGCTCGGGCACATGCTGGTGACGGCGGGGCCGGGGGCCGCGACCCTTGCCGCCCTGCTCGCCGACCGCGATCCCTTGCGCGGGGCGCCGGCCGACCTCGCGCTGCGGCTCGCGGCGATCCGCGATCCGAACGGTTATGAGGCCGACCACCCGCACCGGGTGGATCGCGGCAGCGTCGAACGCATCCGCACCGAGGCGCGGCGGCTTGCGCGGATGGTGCGCCCGGTGGCGGAGGACCACGGGCCGGCAGAAATGGCCGCCCTCGCCTATCCCGACCGGATCGGCCTTCGCCGCAAGGGCGAGGCGCCGCGCTACGTGCTCTCGGGCGGCAAGGGCGCGGTGACTGACGAGGGCGACCCGCTCGGCACCGCGCGGCTGATCGTCGCGACCGAACTCGACGGCGATCCACGCGAGGCGCGGGTCCGGCAGGGCACCGTGTTCAGCGAGGCCGCGCTGCGCCGGCTCTTCGCCGACCGTATTCGCTGGCAGGACGTCGCCGAATGGTCGCGGCGCGAGGGCAAGGTGATTGCCCGACGGCAGGAGCGGTTCGGCGCGCTCGTCCTCGGCGACCGGCCCTGGTTCGATGCGCCGCCCGCGGCGCTGGCGCGCGCCGCGCTCGACGGGCTCCGCCAGATCGGTCTGCCGTGGTCCGCGCCGGCGAGGCGGCTTAGAGCGCGGATCGAGCTTCTCCGCCGCGAAGGCGCCGCTCTGCCCGACTGCGGCGACGAAGCTCTCCTCGACAGCGCCGTGGACTGGATCCTGCCGCATCTCGCCGGCGGGCGGACCGAGGCGGAGCTCAGGGCGCTCGATCTCACCGAGGCGTTGAAGGCGCGGCTCTCGTGGGAGGATCTCCGGCTCCTCGACCGACTCGCGCCGGCAAGCTTCGAAACCCCGCTCGGCCGCCATGTCGCCATCGACTACGAAGGCGACCACCCGTCGATCACGCTGAGGCTCCAGGAAATGTTCGGCGTGACCGAGCACCCGACCGTCGGGCCGAAGCGCCTGCCGCTCCGGATCACGCTGCTTTCACCCGGCCAGCGCCCGGTGCAGACCACGCTCGACCTGCCCGGCTTCTGGGCCACGAGCTATGCGGACGTGAGGAAGGACATGCGCGGGCAATATCCCAGGCATCCATGGCCCGAGGACCCGACGGCGCATGCCCCCACCCTTCGGGCCAAGCCGCGCGGTACTTAGGGCGCGCTGCCCGCGCCCCGAGCGGTCAGACGCCGAGACACCAGCGCATCACCGCCTTCTGCGCGTGCAGCCGGTTTTCCGCCTCGTCCCAGATCACCGAATGCGGCCCGTCCATCACCGCGCTCGTCGCCTCGTCGTCGCGATGCGCCGGCAGGCAGTGCATGAAGAGCGCGTCGGGCTTCGCCTCGGCCATCAGGCGTTCGTTGACCTGGTAGCCGCGCAACTGGTTGTGCCGCCGTTCCCGCGCCGATTGCGGGTCGTGCATCGAGACCCAGGTGTCGGTGACGACGAGGTCAGCGCCCTGCACCGCTTTCATCGGGTCACGCTCGATGGTGATCGTCGCGCCCTTGGCGCGCGCCTCGGCGACGAAGCCCGGTTCGGGATCGAGCGTTTCGGGCCCGGTGAAGGTCAGGTCGAAGCCGAACTGCCCGGCGGCATGGAGGAACGAGGCGCAGACGTTGTTGCCGTCACCCGACCACACGACCTTGCGGCCGGCGATCGGCCCCCGATGCTCCTCGAAGGTCATCACGTCGGCCATGATCTGGCAGGGATGGCTGCGGTTGGTGAGCCCGTTGATCACCGGCACGTCGGAATATTCGGCCATCTCGAGAAGCGTCGCCTCCTCGAAGGTGCGGATCATGATGAGGTCGACGTAGCGCGAGAGCACCCGCGCGGTGTCGGCGATGGTCTCGCCGTGACCAAGCTGCATGTCGGCGCCGGAAAGCACCATGGTCTGCCCGCCCATCTGCCGGACGCCGACGTCGAAGGAAATCCGGGTCCGGGTCGAGGGTTTTTCGAAGATCAGCGCGACCATGCGGCCTGCGAGCGGCTGGTCGTCGTCGGGCGTGCCCTTGGGCCGGCCGTTCCGCGCCGTCTTCATCGCATGGGCCGTGTCGATCATGGCGCGAAGTGCGGCCGGGTCGGTCTTGTTGATGTCGAGAAAGTGGGTCATCTCACAGGTCTTTCTGGGGCCGGAGCCGGGGGGCCGTCTGCCCCCCGGACCCCCCGAAGGTATTTCAAACAGAAGAAGAGGCGGGGGCGAGCGCCGTCGCGGCGGCGTCGAGGCGGCGGACCGCCTCGGCGATCTCGTCGTCGGTGATGGTCAGGGGCGGCAGGAGGCGCAGCGCCTCGTGGGCGGCCGGGACCGTCAGGATGTGCTGGGCATAGCCTGCCTTGACGAGATCCGCCGGCGCGACCTTGCAGACGAGGCCGAGCATCAACCCCTGGCCGCGGACCCCTTCGAACACGTCCGGATGTGCCGCGACGAGCCCTTCGAGCCTTTGCCGGAAGAGCGCCGCCTTGCGGTTCACTTCGGCGAGGAAGGCGGGATCGGAGACGATCTCCAGCACCCGCGCGCCGATCGCGCAGCCGAGGGGATTGCCGCCGTAGGTCGACCCGTGGGTGCCGGCGACCATGCCGGAGGCGGCGCGTTCTGTGGCAAGGACGGCGCCAAGCGGAAAGCCGCCGCCGATGCCCTTGGCGACCATCATGATGTCAGGGGTGATACCGGCCCATTCATGCGCGAAAAGCCGCCCCGTGCGGCCGACGCCGCATTGCACCTCGTCGAGGATCAGGAGCGCGCCGGTCTCGTCGCAGAGCGCGCGGATCATCTTCAGGTCGCCATCCGACAAGGGCCTGATGCCGCCCTCGCCCTGGATGGTTTCCACCATGACGGCACAGGTCTTGTCCGAGATCGCCGCCTTCAGCGCCGCCATGTCGGCCCAGGGCAACTGCCGGAAGCCGGGCATCAGCGGGCCGTAGCCCTTGACCATCTTCTCCGATCCCGCCGCCGCGATGGCGCCGGTGGACCGCCCGTGGAAGGCACCCTCGAAGGCCAGGATCTCGATCCGCTCCGGCGCGCCCTTCTCGTACCAGTATTTCCGCGCCATCTTGATCGCAAGTTCGGCCGTCTCGGTCCCCGAATTGGTGAAGAACACGGTGTCGGCGAAGGTCTTTTCGACCATCATGTCGGCCAGCCGTTGCTGTTCTGGGATCTGGTAGAGGTTCGAGACATGCCAGAGCCGACCGGCCTGTTTGGTCAGGGCCGCGACGAGATCGGGGTTGGCATGTCCAAGCGCATTGACCGCGATCCCGGCGCCGAGGTCGAGATATCGGGTCCCGTCCGCCGCGATGAGCCAGGAGCCCTCGCCCTTCTCGAAGGACAGCGGGGCGCGGTTGTAGGTCGGCAAGACGGTCGGGATCATGCGTGAACTCCGATAGGGAAGGCCAAGGGGTGCCTCAAGGGGCTGGCAGTGTCAACGATGGGGAGAGGTGTGGCGGGGCCACGGGAGACGGACGTCAGGCGCTGGTGCGGCGGCGTCGGGGATGGTAGTGAAGGCGGGTCCGGTTCATCATGCCTGCGGCAGAGCGACAAAGCGGAGACCTGACCATCGGGAAAACGCCGGCCCTGC